>JARGOP010000011.1:93906-100184 GCA_029233965.1 Verrucomicrobiales bacterium
GGCGCGGTTGAGGGCGCGTCTTGAATGATCGGTGCGGTCGTTTCGGTGGCGGTCGCATCCGGGGTTACCACTCCGGAGGCCGAATCAGTGGAGGCAGCTTCGACTTGGACTGTTTCGGCGGTTTTTTCCGTTTCAGAATTAGCTGGCATGAGGGAAAATGGGAAGGTCGGACCGGCGTTTGCGCGGATCCAACAGGGTTAGGTCGGGGATTGAACAGGGTTTGAAACCCTCAGTGGGGTTGAGTCCGGTCGGAATCAGTCTCTGGATTCCTCTTCGGTGGCTTCTTCTTTCGCTTCAGGCTCGGCTTTGCCGCCTTTGGACTCGACGGAGGCAATGGCGCTGCGATCAAATTTCAGGCTGAGACCGTCTGAAACTTTCACGGAGATTGTTTTGTCCGTCATGCCGGAAACCATCCCGTGAATCCCTCCAATGGAAACGACTTTGTCGCCCACACGGACATTTTTCCGCATTTCTTCCTGGGCTTTCTGCTGCTTTCGCTGGGGACGGATGAGGATGAAGTAGAACATCACCATGATAAGGATCATGGGAATGAACATGCCGAGTCCTCCGCCTGCAGGGGCGGCTTCAGCGAGAATGGAAGTGAGGGTTGTCATGGTTGGTTCTTCTTAAAAAACTGGTCTGTGAGACAAAAAAAGACGCCTGGCGTTCAGGCGTCGATTTTTTCACCTCGATATCGGCTGATAAAATCCGCCTTAAAATCGGCAAACGTGCCGCCGTCTATAGCATGACGAACTCGTTTCATCAAGTGGAGATAAAAGGTGACGTTATGGAGCGTGAGGAGCCTGAGACCAAGGATTTCGTCGTTTTTGATGAGATGACGGAGGTAGCCCCGCGTGAATCCGTCGCAAAGCGGGTGCGTTTCACCGGCCGGGGCGAGCAATTCCTGACTTTTTTCCCACTTCGCATTCTTGATGTTGATCGTCCCGTCGGCGGTGTAGGCGGTGCCGTTCCGGGCGACCCGGGTGGGTAAAACGCAGTCGAACATGTCGATGCCGCGGGAGATGAGTTCAAGCAACTGATCCGGCTGCCCGAGGCCCATCGCATAGCGTGGCTTGTTCTCAGGGAGAATCGGAGCGGCGACGTCGGCAGCTTTGAGCATCTCAGGGACAGGCTCTCCCACGGAGAGACCTCCGATTGCGTAGCCGTCAAAGTCGAGGTCGACAAGATCGCGGGCCGCTTTTTCCCGAAGGTCACCGTAGCAGCCACCCTGGACGATTCCGAAGTAGCGCTGTCCGGGAGGACGATGCGCCTCGATCCACTCGCGCGCCCGCTCCGCCCATCGTTGCGTGAGGGCGAGGGAGTTCGCGGCGTACTCCCGCTCGCAGGGGTAGGGAGGGCACTCATCGAGGATCATGCAGATGTCGCTGCCGATGGATCGCTGGATCTCGAGGACGGATTCCGGGGTCAGAAAAAGCGGGCTGCCGTCGAGGTGACTTTGAAAACGGACCCCTTCCTCGGAAATTTTGCGCAGCTTGGAGAGCGAAAAGACCTGGTAGCCGCCGGAATCGGTGAGGATGGGGCGGTCCCACTGCATGAAATTGTGCAGCCCGCCGAATTCGTCGAGTACCTCGGTGCCGGGGCGGAGGTAAAGGTGGTAGGTGTTCCCGAGAAGGATGCGGCAGTCCAGCTCCGGGGTCGTGAGCTCCTGCGGGTGGACCGATTTCACAGTCCCTTTTGTCCCCACCGGCATGAAGGCCGGAGTCTCGACCTCGCCATGAGCAAGCACCAAGCGACCACGGCGCGCTGCGGTTTGAGTATCGGTTTTGAGGAGGGTGAACATGGGAAGTGTGACTGGTAAGGCTTCTCTCTAAACAGTTCCAACGCAAAATCAGCGTAGAAACGCCCGGGAGGTTCACGCCTTTCGCTACCTGGACTATCGAAGGTGGCGAAAGACCTGAGTTTTTGTTCTCCCGGATGTCACGCGTTCACCGGGATCCGCAATTTCTGCACAGGATTTCCCAATTCCCCGTCGGGGTATCTCTCGACAAATGCGGCGCAGTCGCTAGGCTTTCTCATGCCCGATGCCCCCACCTCACATGCCCGGCTTCTTGCCTGGGTCGAAGAACTGAGAGAACTCTGCCAGCCTCGTGATGTCGTCTGGTGCGATGGGTCGGATGAAGAATATGACCGGCTCTGCGGCGAAATGGTCGAGGCCGGGACCTTCATCAAGCTGAACGAAGAGAAACGTCCCAACAGCTACCTCGCGTGGTCCGATCCAAAAGACGTCGCCCGCGTCGAAGACCGTACCTTCATCTGCAGCGTCCGCCAGAGCGATGCGGGGCCGAGCAATCGATGGGTCGCACCGGGGGCAATGCGAGAGACCCTCACGGACCTCTTTCGCGGCTGTATGTGGCGGCGCACCATGTATGTGATCCCGTTTTGCATGGGACCGATCGACTCGGACATGGCGATCTTCGGGGTCGAGATCACCGATTCCCCCTACGTCGCGGTGAACATGAAGCTCATGACGCGGATGGGGCAGCCGGTTCTCGATAAGCTCGGCGACGACGGAGCGTTCGTCCCCTGCGTGCACTCTGTCGGGATGCCGCTGATGCCGGATCAAAAGGATGTCCCCTGGCCGTGCAACGAGGAGAAATACATCGTCCACTTTCCCGAGGACCGGGAAATCTGGTCCTACGGCAGCGGCTACGGCGGCAATGCCCTTCTTGGGAAGAAATGCCTCGCCCTGCGCATTGCCAGTGTCATGGCCCGTGACGAAGGCTGGATGGCGGAACACATGCTCATCAGCGGGGTGGAGAATCCTGAGGGAGAGAAGCGTTACGTTGCTGCCGCTTTCCCCAGTGCCTGCGGAAAGACGAATTTTGCGATGCTCGTGCCGCCGCCGGTCTATGCCGCGAAGGGTTGGAAAGTCACCACGGTCGGAGACGATATCGCCTGGCTCCGCCCCGGGCCCGACGGACGACTCCGCGCGATCAATCCCGAAGCCGGCTATTTCGGCGTCGCGCCGGGAACCTCTGAGCAGTCGAATCCGAACGCGATGGCCTCGCTCAAGGCGAACACGATTTTCACCAACGTCGCGCTTACCGAAGACGGCGATGTTTGGTGGGAGGGCATGACGAAAGAGCCTCCGGCGAAGCTCACTGACTGGCAAGGCAATCCCTGGACTCCCGATTCGGAAACTCCGGCGGCTCACCCGAATTCACGCTTCACCGCCCCGGCTTCGCAGTGTCCGGCGATTGACCCTGACTGGGAGAATCCGGCGGGCGTCCCGATCGATGCGATCATTTTCGGCGGACGCCGCGCCACGACGATGCCACTCGTTTTTCAAGCCTTCAACTGGGTCCACGGGGTTTTTCTCGGCGCCAACCTCGGCTCGGAAATGACCGCTGCCGCTGAGGGTGCGATCGGAAAAATCCGCCACGACCCCTTCGCGATGCTGCCGTTCTGCGGTTACAACATGGGCGATTATTTTTCCCATTGGCTCGGGATGCGAAAGCACATCGATGACCTGCCGCGGATCTTTCACGTGAACTGGTTCCGCAAAGGGGCGGACGGGAAATTCCTCTGGCCCGGCTTCGGGGAAAACATGCGCGTGCTCGAGTGGATCTTCGATCGGGTCCGGGGGCGCGCCAAAGGTCATGAAGCGCAGCTCGGCTGGGTGCCGCGTTATGATGAGCTGAATTTTGAAGGCCTCGATTTCACGAAAGAGCAATTCACCGAGCTCATGAGCGTGAGTCAGGAGGAATTCCGCGGCGAACTCCTCTCCGAGGCGGATCTTTATCTCGACCTTTACGATCATCTGCCGAAGGAATTGATCTTCCAGCGTGAGCTGCTCGCAGGGCGAATGTGAAGCGCAGATTGACATCCGAATTGACACTCCGGTCCGAACCTTATTTGCTTGAAACCATGCTGGACGAATCGGAAGCGCTGCAACGGATCCTCGAAAAAGTTGAGCCGGGAGCCGTGACCTGGGTCCCGATCGAACTCGCGCTGGATCAGGTTCTGGCTCAGGACATGATCGGAGTGGTCGATTCCCCTCCTTTCGATAATTCGAGTATGGACGGCTATGCGGTTCGCGCGGAGGAAGCGGGAATTGGAAAGTCTCTGGAGGTGGCGCTGTCCGAGCAGGCTGCAGGGGTCGATCTTCGTCTCCGTCTCAACCCGGGAGAAGCGATTCGTATTTTTACGGGAGCTCCGATTCCCGAAGGGGCGGACGCGGTGATCATGCAGGAGGATGTTGAGCGGAGTGGCTCCGCCATCGGGGTTATCGAAGGAGTTGTCGCCGGAGAGAACATTCGCCGACGTGGTGGAGATGTCTGTGCCGGCCAGAAACTGTTGAACCGCGGAGATCTCATCACTCCGGCCCGCATTGGATTACTGGCGTCGCAGGGGATTGCTGAAATACCCGTCCACGCGAAACCGCTGGTCCAGATCGTGACGACAGGGGACGAACTGGTCGAACCCGGAGCCCCGCTCGTGCCGGGCGAACTATACAACAGTAACGCGCCCATGTTGCAGGCTGCAGTTCAGCAGGCGGGAGGGGTCGGGGTTCCCTGTCACGCGGTCGATGATCGGCAGATTCTTGAGGAAGCGCTTCGCAACGCGTTCGCGGCTGCGGATCTCGTCGTCATTGCCGGCGGGGTTTCCGTGGGAGAGCGTGACTATGTCAAAGAAGTGCTGAACGAACTCGGAGTGATCACTGATTTCTGGAGGGTGAAAGTCAAGCCGGGCAAACCCTTTGTCTACGGGCATTATCCTGACGGAACTCCCGTTTTCGGATTGCCGGGAAATCCGGTTTCCTCCTTCGTGACGTTTCACCTTTTCGTGAAGCCGGTGATTCGTGCTTTGCTCGGGCACGGGGACCGAAGCGTGGAGGAACATCACCTTGAGGGAGTGGCGGAGGAACCTATGTCGAATGTCGGCGACCGGCCGCATTATTTGCGGGGAGTCTTTCGGAACGGAAAAGTAAGCCTGTCCGGAACACAACAGTCCCACGCTATCTTCGGGCTCAGTCAGGCGAACTGTCTGGTTCGGCTTCAGCCCAACCACTCGATTGAGACTGGAGATCCGGTTGTGGTAGTCATGATTTAGGGGTTCGCTTCCTCGCGTATGATTTCCCAGCCGAATCTCGAATTGCTCAAATCCGTTTCCCGGTCTTTTTACCTGAGCATTTGTTTCCTTCCCCCCGCGATGCGGGAGCCGGTTGCGCTCGGGTATTTGCTCGCCCGCCTCACCGATACCGTAGCGGATGCAGAAGGCGTCGAGCGGTCACAGCGGCTTGAAAATCTAGAAGGAATCAAACAGGTCATCCAGGGGAGGCCGGGCTCGAATTGCGACGGTATTTCCGCGATCGCTCCATTGATCACTCACGCGGGCGAGAGGGAATTGTTGCAACGAACGGACGAGCTGGTGGCGTGGTATAAGGCGGTGGATCCCGCAAATCAGAGCCACCTCAGTGAAGTGATCCTCACCATCATTCACGGACAGATCTGGGACACGACGTTTTTTCCAGAGGGGGAAATCACCGCCTGCGACAACGGGGAGGTGCTCCTTCGCTATACCTATTGGGTCGCCGGATGCGTGGGCGAATTCTGGACCAAAGTGGGCTTTACGAATCTGGGTGCGGGGTTTTCCAGTCCTGACAAAGCCCCGGCCATGTTGGTGCAGGGCAGAAAGCTGGGGCAGGGGCTTCAGTTGATCAATATTCTCCGCGATCTTCATGAAGATCTTCCCAGGGGGCGCTGTTATCTTCCGGGGAATGAATTACAAGCTGCGGGATGGGATGGATCAACGGAGCCGGGCGTGAAATTTGTTGAACCCGTCTTTCAGCAATGGCTGAGTCAGTGTGAGGAATTTCTCAGTCTCAGCGACACCTACGCCGCGCCGATTCGAAACTATCGCGCCGCTTTCTGCACGCGATTGCCGATGGAGTTGGCGAAAAAGACTGCGGCCGGTTTGCGGGCGGTGGGGTGTGAAGCGGTAATGCGGGAGAAAGTGAAGATTCCGCGCAGCGAGGTGTGGAAGTCGATGGTGAGGGTAATGTTGGGTTAGGAGGTGATGTGTTTTTTTGTGATATCACAGATGAACGTGAATGAGCGTGAATCCGGGCTGATGAAGCGTCGTTGCGGAGACTCCGATTCACGCGCATCGGTGAGAGAATCTGATGCTGCGGAAATGAGATATCACGGACGAACGTGAATGAATGTGAATTGTCGTGAATCCGGGCTGATGAAGCGGTATGGCGGAGACTCCGATTCAAGTTCATTCACGGCTATTCACGCGCATCGGTGAGAGAA
>JARGOP010000086.1 GCA_029233965.1 Verrucomicrobiales bacterium
CGCGAGGTCACCCGCGAGGTCACCCGCGAGGTCACCCGCGAGGTCACCCGCGAGGATGAAACGTGTACGAACGGATCGCAGCAGCCTCGCCGTCCTTGATTGCCAGCGTGATCAGAAAATCTTCGCCGTAGTCAAACCGGAAATGAACCAGCGGAACGACCCGGCCGTTTCGCTCGATCGAAATCCGGCTTCCCTTGCGACTGAGTGTGAACGTTTCGAAGTCGTTCCCCTCACCGAGTTCAAGATAAAGCATCTCATCCTTTCCCTCACGATTGAGAAAGCCAAGCTCATAGCCACCGCGCAACTCAATCGTGAAGGTAAAATCCCCTGAGAGATCTGCCGGAAAGACAAGGTGAGCATGACGGTGAACCCCGCTGCTATTCGTGACTTCGGTCACACCCTCGTGTTCCCGCAGGGTCATCACCTCAAGAGCGCGATCCTCCCAGCGTTTCGCTTCTGAGTTCCAACAGCGAACACTCCATTCCTCCTCGTCGAAGCCCGATCCCTGCACCATTCCTGACAGTAGAGTCAACGCAACAATGGCGACTTTCGGAATGCTTCGGAATTTAGTTTTCATGACCTTTCCCAATTGTTATCGCGCGCCCTACTTCAAGATTCCCTCCGGCTCCCCGTTCGTCGTCAAGACATGAACTTCGTGCGCCCTCACTTGAGGGTGAAAGAACTCCCAGACGACCTTCTTCTCCGGCGTCACTTCGAGAAGCTTCGGCTTCTCCGGATCCTTCTGCCCGTAGCTGCAGATGATCGTATTTCCGTTCGCCAATCGCTGTCCGCCACAGGGATCCGCAAAGCGTCCTCCGACGTCATCGTTCGTGACCACCCACGCCACTCCTCCTTCCGGATCGAACTCGGCGATCTTATCGCCGTTCGTCAGGTTCACGAGGGTGTTCCCGTTATCGAGCCGGATCGCGGTAAAGGGCCAGTTCCTGGCTTCACGGCCACCCAGTTGTTCGAGGTCCGTTTTGATTTCATTCACCACGGTCCCATCGGGCTGATACTCTTTCACTTTGAAAGCCAGCAAATGCGGCACCAGATAGTTTCCCGAGGGAAGCTTTCGCGCCATCCGCGTCTGCATGTGCGCGTTATCGGTTTCGGGTTGCAGAGGCACTTCTACCGCGACTTCCCCTGCTTCTGTCACCTCGAGAAGACGCGGTTTCACCCCTCGCTCGACGACGAGGGTATTCCCGTTGTCGAGACGAACCGCCGTGCCCAGTTCTTTATTTTCCTTCGCCAGCGCATAGCTCCAGACCACGTCGCCATCCGGGGTCATCTCTTTCGCGACATTGCCGATCGAGACGAGAATATTTCCGTTACCCAGAACAAACCCGTCACGGGCTTTTCCCGCAGTCTTCCACTGGACACTTCCATCCTCGTCCACGACTACCGTCTCGTTGCCGGCGATGAGAAAGGAATGACAAATACCCGATTCCGAAACCTGACGCCCGAACGACGGCGGCGATTGAACCCATTCGATTCGCGAAATCACCGACGCATTCTCCTCATCCCGGAACTGGAGACTCTCCTTCGCTTCCCCATCGTAAATCTCGAAAGTAAACGTCGCGATGTTTTCCCAATTGGCCATGGCGGCCTTTTCGCGATCCACAAAGTCAGACACTTTCAGCAGGATCTCCTGAACTCCGGGCCCCTTCATTTCGCGGGAAACCGAGTAGTTCTCCCGGGGATCTTTCACGCCGGTGATATAATTGTTCTTCGCAATGCGAAACCGGTAACTCAACTGCCCGCGAGGAACCTTGGCGGTCACTTTCATGACCGTGTCAGGCGAAGGGGTTGCTGCCCGCGGGTCACGAAACTTGTAGGTCGTGATACCACTCCGTGAACTCAATCCCCAGTCTCTGAATCCATCTTTCGTAAAATCAGTGAAGACCGCCTCCGGTTTCGCTTCTTCGAAAAGGCGTTCCGCCTTGATCACTTCCGGCAGATAGGCGGCCTCATTCGAAGTGATCGAAAAACTCGAAGTCGTCCCCTGAAAGGCGACGACGGTTTCCTCGAGGGGGTAGGTGCATTGCGCAAAAGCATAGAGCGGGAGTTCCTCGCGGACCGGAAGTTCCGCGGTCCACACTCCGCCCTTCTCAATCGACCCGGCGGAAATCCAGAATCGGGACTTCGGGTTCGGATCATGACTGTAGTAAACGTCGAGCGCCACCAACTTATCAGCGCGGTCCGGCGTGACTTGCAGAGTCGCCGTTCCCTTGTCAGGCGCTGCATTCAAGACCACCGTTGCCGTCTGCGGGATTTCAATCGGCTGTCCCTTGAGATACTTATCAAACCAGAGATTCATCAAGATCCACTGCTCCGGCCCGAGATTGTGACTGAGGTGCATGTGCTGGCTCACTCTCCAGTTTTCGTGTGGCAAAACATCCATGCACTGATAGATGAACTCGAAACGGGAATGAAAATCATCGCTCGCACTGAGGAGTAGCACCGGACAGGTCGTGTGCGGATAGTAGGACTGCGACTCCATCGTGTTCGCGAACAGTTCGACATGATCTTTGAATCCACGGGCCATTCCGGAATCAGGAATGCCGGGAGAATCGGAGGTGATGAATCCAGCGCCACCCACCATGGGAACGACCGCCTTCAATCTTGGATCGATCGAAACATAAGACGTGATATTCCCGCCCATCGAGAAACCGGTGAACCCGATTTTGTCTCCATCGACTTCCTCCTGCTGTTCCAGAAAAGTGATCGCGCGGCGACCCGCATACGCGAGCATGAACCAGTTTCCATTTCGGGGACTGAGCACAGGATCAATCGTGAATTCATCGGGAAGCAGGTTCAGCTTGGTTCCCTGACGCCTGGCCCCGGGATAAAACTGCGGCCCCTGGCTGGGATCAATCGCCCCCCAGTCGGTGTTCTTTTCCACTCCTTCGAGAATCTCCCGTCCACCCCAGTTGATGTCGACCATGGCATAGCCATGCTTTGCAAAATACCTGCCGTGTTCCAAATCCGCGCGCTGACCGCCGCCGTGCGCCCAAACCACACCCGGAACCTTCCCGGCGCCCTCAGGAAAGGTGTAGAAGGCGGCGATACGTGAGGCCTCACCCTTGAAAGTTCCGACAGTGAACATCACATACCGGCAAACCACGCCATCTTCGGTCCACTCTTTGACGATCTCTGTCTCGAGGGGATCCTTGCGAAAGTCCACGTCTTTCCATAAGTCGACTACATTGCCGGGGACTTCCGCCTCCGTGGCGTAGGGAGCGAGCGAGTCTTCAGCAAAGCAAACGGACGGAATCAGGAAGGCAACAGCAAGCGCAAAGTTGGGGAGTAGTAATTTCATCGGGATTTAAAAAACGGTTCAGGCACGCACTTTCTCACGCCTTGACTGCGGAAATTTCGGCCGAGCTGTCGGCGAATCGATCCAGCGTGAGGCCCATCATGCGCGCCTGCGTCAGCCAGAGATTCGCAAGCGGAGTCCCTTCCGGCATGTTGATATGCTGCCCGGTTTTCGTCTCCTTCCCTCCGCCGGCCATGATGATCGGCAAGTCGTTGTATTGATGCGTCGAGCCATCGCCAAGACCGGAACCGTAGGTGAAGAGGGTGTTATCGAGCAGGGAACTTCCGTCGGATTCCCCGATGCCGCTCATTCTTTCTAACAAATACACATACTGCTCCATGTGGAAACGGTCCACTTCGAGCAGTTTATCGATCATCTTCGTCTGATTGTGCGACATCTGATGATGACTCAAGGGCTTGTCGGAAATTTCCTCGAACAGATAGGGAGTATCCCACCGCTCCGGCCCGACCATGAAAGTGGCCACGTTCGTGAGCCCCGTCTGCAGCGCGACAACCATGAGATCGCCCATCAGCTTGATGTATTCACCGCGGGGAAGATAGGCTTCCGGAGGCTCCTCAAAGCCGACATTGGCCAGTTCCGCCTTCATCCTTTCGAGACGGTCCATCTGCGTTTCGATGGCCCGGATCGATTCGAAATACTCGGAAAATTTCTGACTGTCGGCGTATCCAAGTTCGCGTTGCAGGGACCTGGCATCTTCGAGCACCAAATCCGTCACGTCGCGATACTGATCGATCTCCCGGGTCGAAAAAAGCCGCTCGTACATCTTTCTCGGATCGCGAATTGACGGCGCGAGATGGCCGGTCCCGTACCACGAGATGTTATCAAAGTAGATCGATTCCTTGTTATCCTTGTGACTGTTGCAGCTGAACTCGAGGGTGCGAAACGGAGTCGAATTTCCGACCACGTCCGCGACGAGATGATCAAGGGTCCTATCAAGCGGCCACGCCGTGCCTTTAATCGTGTAGGGCTCCGCACTGCTCAGGTAACACGAGGCGCACTGGGCATGAACGTCCGTGCCCTGTTGGAAAGTCCGGTCCATTCCGGTGATCAGATTGATCTGATCTTTGAACTTCGCGAGTGGCTCCATCGTTGGCGTCAACTCCCCGAGCGGCTTCACAAAGTAGTTCGGGTCCTGCTTCCCGAGCGACTTCATGACATTCCCGAGGTTTCCCTTGGGAATGACCGAATCGGCTTCTCCCGGGAAAAACCCCCGCCTCACCACGCCGATGGGAACATAGAAGTGAGCCATCCTCCGGGCGACCGGCTTCGCCTCGGAAGCGGAAGCAACACTCTCCAGCCAGGGCAGTGCCAGCATCGACCCGCCCAGTCCCTGGAGGAATTTTCTTCGTGAACGTATTTTCATCGTCGTTTCAGAGTTGAATGCGGCAAAGAGGGTTGAGTCACGGAGGCAACCCTATTGACGGGACGCAACCGCAGCGGCTTGTTTGGGATTGGCTTTCGTTTGAAAAGGTTCGCTCAGGATCACTTCCTTGAGCAGGGTTTGGATTCTGTATTCATCCGCCGCGGTCGCTTCCGCGATCCGGTCGAGAGCGATCTGATCCGCCGGACCGAGTTCGCGTGCGAGAGCGAATGACATGAGATGACCGCCCAGGCCCCGGGCAAACCGGTCCTTCTCTGCGAGAATCGCATCTTTAAATTCGGCGATACTGCTAAACTCATGTTCCCGGAACAGGGTGCCCTCCATATCGACCTCCCGGTCATTCGCGTAGATCGTCCGCCAGTTCCCGATCGGATCATAGTTCTCCAGCGCGAAACCGAGCGGATCGATCTGTTCATGACAGCCTTTGCAATCAGCCCGCTCACGATGCCGGGTGAGGCGCTCCCGCAGAGTCAAATGCTCTTCGCCCTCGGGAGGCTTCTCACCTAACGCAGGCACATCGGCGGGCGGAGGCTTCGGCGGATTATTGAAGATCACCGTCGCCAACCAGGCTCCACGTGTGATCGGCTGAGTCCGCTCCGGACCCGAAGTCATCGTCATCACCGCCGCATTTGTGATGAGCCCCCCATTGCGCCGGTCGGTCACCGGAACGCGGTCAAATCTCAAGACGGTCACGCCACCCTGATTGACTCTGTCACCGGTAACCTGCGCAGGATCCAATCTGGTTTTCAGTTCCCCGTAGGCTTCCTCCAGGAGGCCGGAACGGTAAGTGAAGTCGGAGTCGATAAACTGGGTAATCGGAAGATTCTCAATCAAGACGGTCTCGAAGAGAAGCAAAGGTTCGAGCATCATGTGCATGCTGTCCCGATACTTCGAGAAATAGAAATCCGGAAAATGATGCGGATCCGGCACTGAGGAAATAATGCGCTCCAGCTGCAACCACTGGGCAGGGAAGCTGTCGCAGAAACGCTTCAGCTTTCTGTCTCTCAGCATCCGGTCAATCTCTCCGCCAAACACCTCTTTATCGCGAAGCTTTCCCGCAGCGGCGAGATCAAGCAGCGTCTTGTCAGGCAGACTGCCCCACAGAAAAAACGAGAGACGTGAAGCCAGCTCAAAGTCGTCGACCGGCTCTGAGCCTTTCAATTCAGACGACCGGTCATAGAGGTAGAGAAACTTCGGAGACGAAATCGTCGCCGCCGCGACCGCTTTCATCGCAGAGGTGAACTCGACTCCGGACTCCAGCTGCCGCAGAACGAAGCCGGTGTAGCGATCCAGGACAGACTCATCCACCGGACGCCGGAATGCTCTTGTCAGGAACGGTGCGAGGCGCGCCCGCACTTCCGCCGCAACATCGGCGTCCGAATCCGGCGGAAGAAAAAAGGCTCTCCAGATCCCGACATTTTTCGGCTCGAAGTCTTTGCTCCGGGTGATCGACTGGCCCAGCTTCAAAAACTCCTCCATGAGCAACGGAGAAAGAGAGAGGTGATCCCCTTGATTATCGTAACCATGCTCAGCGCGAAGGTCCTGGGGAAATGCCGCCACCCCCAGGAGCCGGGGTTCGATCATCTGGGACTTTCCGAGCGGTCGGCTCCCGACATTCACGGTGTCGTCCATTTTGCCGCTCGCCGGTTTGAAGTAGCCCTTGTGCTCCCGCATCATGCGCTCCGGCAAGGTGAAGACGTTGCATTTCAGGTCGAAGAGGTCGATGACGGCATTGTTGTATTGAAAGCGATTCATTCTCCGGATCGGGGTCCGGGTGAAGCTTTCGTTCGTGGAGACTGACTCTTCGAGGAGTTGCTCCAGTTTCGCCAAAAACTGTTTCCGCGTTTCCGGCTCGATCTGAGGCTCATCCTCCGGCGGCATCTCTTCAAAATCGATCACAGCGACAAGCTCTTTCAGCAATTCCGGATGCTCCAGCAGCGCTGCCGTATTTCTGATCTCCAGCAGATTCACTTTCCCCTTCACTTTTCCGTCCTCTCCGTGACATTGAAGGCAATGCTTCTGAAGAAGATCGACGACAAAGTCCCCGGCAAAAACCGAACGACCCGGACAGAGGAGCAAGGCGCTCAGCAAGACGCTGACGAAAAGTGGTCCTGGATTTGTAATAGAGAACATTCGGCTGATCCCGGAGACTTCCTGCCGGAGGGTGATGAAAACATGGATGAGAACCCACTGTAAATCATATCCCGATGACGCGTTCGAGGAAAAGGGGCAAACGTTTTGAGGATACCTTGCAACTTCCATGACTCCGGGTCCCTGCATCCTCGATTACTTCCCAGGGGCACCTCCAAATGTTCCTCACTTCTCCGAAACCTGAATTTTAATCATCTTTGTGACAGCCCCCGGCGATACCCGGTCGGCTCTTCAAGATGAGAAAACCCGACGAGCCACTGAAACCGGGAATGGGAAGCACCCTGCCTTCGGTCTATTCGAACGAGAGTTCGAGACTCTCAATCATCGGCATGGACTTATTCTCCGTAGAGTCCGTGATCTTCACTTCGATCTGAAAGCCGAAACCCTCAGGCAACCCTGACAAATCCATCTCAGCAGGAGTCTTTTTCACCTGCTTCGAAAAGCCTTCGATATAGTCGTAGCTTTCTTTGACTTCGGTCCAATCGCTCCACTGATTGATCGAGCCGTCGTTGTCGGTATCGACACCGACCCGGACTTCGACCGTTTCGACCCAGGGACCGGGACTGACATAATCAGTCTTCTGTTGAGTCGCGAGATAGAATTGCCCCCCGGCAAAGGCAACGTCAGGATCGGGGTGCCCCTCTCCGATATGATCACAGAAGACAAACTCTTCATTGATGTCGGAGGAAGTGAACCAGGCGGTGCTCATCGTAGCTCCGTGCTCCGGATCATAATCCGCAAAGAGATAATACTGACCGCCGATAGCGATGGCGGCCCAGTCACCGTAGGCTTCCTGCTCAGGTTCGTGAACCTCATATTCCGCGACGCTGGTTTTGTAATTGTCAGGGTCCTCTTTGGCCCAGTGAGGGTGATTGTAAGTCGCCGTTTCACCCGTCGGCTTCGTTCGTTGATCAACAGGCGGTTTCCCGAACACAAAATTGCTCAGCCCGTCAGAACTCACGGCGTGACCGGCAAGCGGGGAATCCCAGGAACGCTTGCTCGCATTGATGGGGCTCCAGTCTTCGATGATAACGTGCATATTGCCGGCGAGATCACGAATGAATCCGGCATCAGAACCGTGGGAAGGGTCTTTCACGGCAATGCCCATATTCTCGCCGGGCTCTCCATCAGTCAGGTCACTGTCGACGTAAACGTGCGGATCCTGGTCGTTGGGGAAGTCATAATAGATCAGCGCCTTCCCATCGACCATCTCGGCACTGGTCACCCATTTGGAGAATCCTTCGGTGACGGGACCGTGGTGAACCCAGTTTTTCATGTCGCGACTTTGCCACGCATGATATCCGCCGAGACCGGGCTTGAGGCCTCCGGGCGCATTGTATTGATTCGGAAACCGGGTGGTTTCCAGGGGAATGTCGAAACCTTCGAGAGTGGCAGGCTCCGGAGTGAATTTTGCCATTGGCGGCGCTTTCTCCCCTTTCTTTCTCCGTGGCTGCCCGCTTCCATATCTTCCGAACATCCAGTAGTTTTCCGGTCCCATCGTGAGAAGGACCGGAGCGTCACTGAGATTGGCCGGTCCGAGATTTTCGGTCGGAATCCAGTTCTGCCAGATCGGAGACTGCGCCACACGCAAGGATTGTGCGGAGCGCTTTTCACTGAACGATTCGAGCTTCGTTTTCAGCGTCCCTGATTTTTCCTTCGGGGTGACCACTCCGTCTTCGATCAAAACTCCTTCGGACGATTCAACCGCAGCGGTCCATTCCTCCTGCGTCTCGATGATCACACCGGCATTCGCGACGAGGGCAATACACGGAAGAGACAGGGCAAGGGCGAGGGTTGTGGGGGTTACCGGATTTTTCATGAAGATAGATAGGTAGCAAAAATCATCTGGCAGAGTCGATGACATATTCCTTTCGGGTCACGATCCCGTCATCGTTCTTGTCGAAATTCTGAAAGCGTTTCTCAAGATTCCCGCCGGTTTGACCCGTCAGGTATTCCTCGAGACTCAACAAATCATCCTGATTCGTATCCCACCGGTTGAACGGAACATTCCGGTCCCCTTTCAGGGGCTTGACGGACTGCGCAAGGGGTTTGCCATTCACGCTCAAGGCCGATCCGGCGAAAGAACGATTCTCTGGATTCACTTCGGGATAGCTGCGGAGAAACTGATTTTCATCCACCAGATTGAGATAGTAGTGTGTCGTCCCGTCGGGAAGTTCCGCGTTGACTTTTCCGCCTTCGTGAAGGAGCGCGGACTGACGGAACCATTCCTCGTATGGTTCACCGCCATTGAGCGTGTAGATCAGGTCCGCCCTGACAACATCCGCTCCTTTTTCTTCGAATCGGAACTTAACCTCCCGCCCCTGCTTCGCGTGTTCAACCACGACACACACCGCTTCTTTACCGGGAAGATCTGCGCTCGAACCGGGGTAATAGTAGGGATAACTTGCCTCCATTTCCGTCAGCGCTGCCGTGAGCTTATCGTTCAACTCTCCCGTCAGGTCCGGTAGAGTTTCCGCGAGATTTACCGCTTCTTCCAGATCAACCCGCTCCTGCTTGCCTTCCTTCGTTTCGTAGAGACGGAACAACTCCAGCTCCGGCGTCGCCGGGTTCTCGAGATGGTCGTAGTTCCGGATCAGTTTGTAATCGCCGACCCGAATCGTGCTTTCCAGTGCAACTCCGTGCGGGAAATGCCAGACCATCGTGTCCCGGACCGTCCCGTCCTCATCCGTGACGAGGTCTGGATCGGTCGGGTCGCCATGTAAAAGCGGCAAAAGATCGCAACCATCGAGCTTCTTTCCCTCCGGCCAGGCCGAGCCTGTCATGGATAAAATGGTCGGATAAAAATCGAGACCATTCGCCATCACATCGGTCTGCACACCTGCCGGAATATCGGGTCCGACAATGATCAAAGGAACGCGGGTACCGCCTTCCTTGGCGGAAATTTTGCCCATGTCGAGTGGATTGTTGTCAGTGTATCGTTCCTTCGGTCCGCCCTCCATGCCACCGTTGTCCGAGGTGAAAATCAAATAGGTGTTCTCGCTCAGCTTGTGACCCGGCCAGCGCGGATCCTCGGTTTCCTCGAGGTAGTCGAAAATCACCCCCAGATTGTGATCGAGCTCCTCGACCATCGCCGCAAAGAAGGGGTTCTTCTGCCCCGGCACTTCTTTCCCGGGTGTTTCCGCCGGGTCCGTTCCTGTTCGCTTGACATACTTTTCCAGGAGCGCTTTCGAACGGGTGTGAATCGGTGAATGAACCAGCCAGGTCGCATAGTAGAGGAAGAAGGGGTTCTGTTTGTGCTCGTTCAAAAAGGTCAGCGCGTCCTCGTTCGTTTGATGAAAAGGAAACCCTTCCTCATCGAGCCGAAAGGGATCATTCACGTCCGTCGTCGCGAAACCCGCAAGACGATCTCCCATTGCCGCTCTCGCTCCACGGTCCGAGCGGGTCCAGTCAAATCCGACGTCCATCGGTTGCGGAAAGGCATGATGTTCAATCGCGATATGCCACTTTCCTGAGTGACCGGTCGTGTAGCCGTTCCGGCCCAGCGCCCTCGCCAGCGTCATTTCATCCGCCGGCATTCTTCCGCTGTACCATGGATCCATCATGCGGACATGGTGATTGCGGGGACAAGGAGGAGCACCGCCCACGACATGGGTTTTCTGCGCCCGCGCGGGATGATTGCCGCTCATGATCGCACAACGGGAAGGAGCACAGGTCGGCGCCGGTGAATAGGCCTGCCAAAACATCACCCCCTTCTTCGCCAGCGCATCAAGATTCGGCGTTTCATACGGGGTCGGCTCATCGATGTCGTAACACCTCACATCCTGCCAGCCGAGATCATCGGTGAGAATAAGAACCACGTTAGGCTTCTCAGGCCGGTCAGATCCGTGAGCCGTCGCGGACAGACTGAAGACTGATCCGGCGAAAGCGGCCCCGAACAGAAAAAGATGATTCATGGCATTCAAGATGGCAAAGGATCCGAGTCAGGAAAAGCGACCTACAACTCCGGTGCCACCCAGTCCGGAATTCCACCCGCAGCCTTTTCTTTCAGATAATTTGCCTCAAACGGCTTCTCGACATCAAGCGGGGCATCTTCGTTCACCATGAGGGGACGCGCCCCGGCCCAGAACCCGTCATATGCTTTCAGCAGTTTCGCGGCGACTTCGGGATGCTGAGCAATCACGTTGCCCGTCTCGCCCGGATCGTTCTCGATATCGTAAAGAGCGTCGGTTCCAACGAGGCGCCACTTGTCACTCCGCACTGCAAACCTCTTGTACTGGTAGCTGTCAGGATTGGAATCCCCCTTGCCGAACTTTCCGCTCGCCCCTTCTTTCGGCCAACGGCCGCCATGAAAGAAGAGCTCACGATCACCCCACTTTGCATCAGGATCTTTCAGAAGAGGCACGAGGCTCCGGCCTTCCAGCTTGAGTTCGGAGATATCCACTCCGGCCAGTTCCGCAAAGGTGGGGAAAATATCGATGTGCCGGGCGAGCTGATCGAGATCCTGTCCCGCTTTCGTCATCCCGGGGAGGCGAAAGAAAAGAGGCACCCGGGAGCCGCCCTCATTCTGAGAGCCTTTTCCACCCTTCATCCCTGCATTGAAGATTCTTGATCCTTTGGCGCTTCCATTGTCCGTCGTGAAAATGAGGAGGGTGTTCTCCGCGAGCCCCCATTCATCGAGCTTCTCCATAACAAGACCGACATTTTCATCGATATTGGTGATCATCCCGAAGAAGGCCGCAGTATCTTCATCCTCCACCTGATCGCGATACATCGCCTTGTAATCTTCACCGACAATGAAAGGCCCATGGGGAGCATTGGTCGGGATGTAGGCAAAGAACGGCCTGTCCTTCTGCTCACGAATCCAGCCGAGCGCTTCCTGAAAGAAGACGTCGGTGCAGAAGCCTTTCGTTTTCACGAACCTGCCATTGTGCCTTATCGTGGGATCGAAGTAGTCGTTGCCGGGAACATCGCCCTGACTTCCATCGAAATTCTGACCAATTCCGCCGGCGCCGTGAATGAAGACTTCATCAAAGCCCCGACTTCCGGGCTGATACTCATCCGCTTCTCCAAGGTGCCATTTCCCGAAAATCCCCGTGGCGTATCCCGCCGACTGGAGCGTCTCCGCCACGGTTGGCAATCCAGGGGCCATGCGCTCGCGCTCCAGAATGGTGTGAGTGACGCCCGCCTCGAAAGGATTGCGTCCTGACATGAGCGCGGCCCGGGTCGGTGCACAAGTCGGACTGACGTGGTAATCGGTGAATCTGGTGCTCTGCGTGTAGAGTTCGTCCAGATTCGGAGTCTTCAGGAAAGGATGCCCGTGGCAGGCGAGATCGCCGTAGCCCTGATCATCCGTCATGATAAAGATGATGTTCGGCTGCTTGTCAGCGTGAGCAACCGTGGCGCTCACGCCGCCGATGAGAAGCGCGAGGAGAACAAGGTGAGGGATTTTCATGGGGTAATTAGGCAGAGGTTGAAACAAATTTATTCAGCGAGGTCGAGACATTCCACTTCCGTAAAGTAGGCTCCTCCCGCTTTTCCTGATTTATCGTAAAGCCATGTCATCAGTTCCGTTTCTCCGGCGGGGAGCTCCATTTCAAAGACGACGCCTTTGCTCCCCGCTTGAACTTCGGATTCCCTTTCCTTTCCGGCGATTTGAAGTCTTGCCCGGACTGCTTTCAGCGGTAGATCGGCTTCGACCGGCATCTGCCGGAGCGTGATCCGATACCTTCCTGAATGCTTCACTGCGACCATCCAGGGGCCGGTTACTTTCGGAAGCCTCTTGATTTGTCCGAAGTTCCACGGCGGATTGCCCTCGCTCATGTACCAATCCTGCGAACAAAGCACGGTCGGGTTTTCGGCGGGATTTCCCAGATCGATCCGCACCGGCGTGAGACGTGGGGAGATTTTCTCCCAGAACGGATTGTAAAGAGCACGCAGTTCAGCGACCACCTCCGGATATGGCTCACTGAGGTCTTCCCGCTGCGCCGGATCGGCTTCGATGTCGAAAAGAAACTCCCCGTCCGAGTTCACGAGACGCCAGCGCTCCGTCATCACCACCGTGTATTCATAGGGTTTCGGTGGAAAGGCTTTAGCATAGGCTCCCCCGATATATTGCTCAATGAGATGAGCGCGCGGCCACTCATCCTTTTCACCTTCGAGAAGGGGGCGCAACGAGAGACCGTCGGGATCGTAGCCCTCCGGCACGGAAATTCCGCAAAGATCCGCTAAAGTAGGCAACACATCGATGTGCGCGGCGAGAGTCTCAATGTCCCGGCCTCCTTCGAGCCCTCCTTCGGGCCAGTGAATGAAAAACGGAACGCGATGCCCGCCCTCGTAGACACTCGACTTCTTTCCACGCATTCCCGCGTTGTAGCCGACGATCGCTTCCGAAGTGAGTCCCTCGAACTTCGCCCCGGCGGCGGTGCCATTGTCCGTCATGAAAATCAGGATCGTGTTCTCCGCGATTCCCAGGTCATCGAGATGATCACGAAGAAGTCCCATGTTGTGATCGATGTTCGCAATCATGCCGTAGAAATTCGCATTGGCGACATCCGTGTTCCCTTCATACGGAGCCGCCCACTCCGGCGGGACAAAGTAGGGCCCGTGCGGAGCATTCAAAGCGAGATAGAGGAAGAAGGGCTTTTCCCTGTTCTCCTCGACGAAGCGCATCCCTTCACGGAACCAGACATCGGTGCAGTAGCCCTCGAACTTTTCGAATTTCCCGTTCCGCTCGTAGGTGTCATCAAAATAGTCATTCCCCCAGTAGTCCGAGGCCTGTCCGATGCCTCCACAACGGTGCCAGAGGACATCGTCAAATCCACGATCCTGAGGTCGGTGCGGAGCGTTGTCGCCGAGGTGCCATTTGCCGACCATTCCGGTAGCGTAGCCATTTTCGCCGAAAAGGTTCGCGACCGTCTTTTCATCGGTGTGCATCATCGTTCGGCCTGAACTGGTGCGAAAAGCACCGGTGGTCCCGGGCGTGTTTCCCGTCATCAGCGCGGCACGCGTCGGGGTGCAAAACGGGCTCACATGAAAATCGGTAAAGCGAACTGAGTCCGCGTACAGGGCGTCTAGATGCGGGGTCCTTAGAATCGGATTGCCGTGGCAACTGAGATCTCCATAGCCCTGATCGTCCGTCATCACGAGAATGACGTTGGGTTTCCCCGGGGGCTCAGAACTATAGCCACTCACCGCCAGCACGGTCAAAAAGCAGATGAAAGACGCGGCCGGGAGTAAAAAACGATTCATGAATGGCGGGGGAAATCGAGGTGACCTTCCCGATTTCAAAGAATAATGTCACGCCAGGTATTATTCTCACGCACAATCGATCCGCCTATCCGGAGTTCAACAGTAAGTGGGGCTCCATTCAAATGGAGGAGGGAGTGGGATTATCTCATTCGCTCCGCTCACGAGATCTCTTCGCTCGCGGCGGCTCGCTTCGAGTCGACTCCGTTCGAACCCTGCACCGTAAATCAAAACACCCCGGACCCGCTTCGCCGGGTCCGGGGTGTTTTGATGGCGGAGGGAGTGGGATTATCTCATTCGCTCCGCTCACGAGATCTCTTCGCTCGCGGCGGCTCGCTTCGAGTCGACTCCGTTCGAACCCTGCACCGTAAATCAAAACACCCCGGACCCGCTTCGCCGGGTCCGGGGTGTTTTGATGGCGGAGGGAGTGGGATTCGAACCCACGGTAGGTTGCCCTACACTCGATTTCGAATCGAGCGCCTTAAACCGGACTCAGCCATCCCTCCATTTCACTCCGGGAGACTTCGTCCTCCGGATTGATATGCTGCGCATCTTATGCGGTTACGCTTCGCTTTCAACAACCACTTTCGCGGCGAGGCATGCAGCCATCCCTCCATTTCACTCCGGGAGACTTCGTCCTCCGGATTGATATGCTGCGCATCTTATGCGGTTACGCTTCGCTTTCAACAACCACTTTCGCGGCGAGGCATGCAGCCATCCCTCCATTTCACTCCGGGAGACTTCGTCCTCCGGATTGATATGCTGCGCATCTTATGCGGTTACGCTTCGCTTTCAACAACCACTTTCGCGGCGAGGCATGCAGCCATCCCTCCATTTCACTCCGGGAGACTTCGTCCTCCGGATTGATATGCTGC
>JARGOP010000146.1 GCA_029233965.1 Verrucomicrobiales bacterium
AGATGCTCAAGAGCAACGCCAGAGGCCTCCCGAAATTCCGCACTTTGAGGATCCGCGTCCTTTTCCACTGCGGTGGACTCGACCTTTCACCCCACACAATTTAGAGGAGAACCAAAAATAGAAAAGTCCACAACCTTTGGTGGAGACCCGAGTTCAGCCCGTGACACGAAAGCGTCTACAATAAGTGTCTACACGATTGGATTTTCGAATGAGATAAAATCCTAACCCGTTTCTCTTCATGGCCTTAGAAGACCTCCTCCGGTTGGGTTCGGTCTGATAAGGGGTTGTTTTTCAGTATTTTAGGCGGGTTTTAGCGAGCTGCAAGCGCGTGCTGTCCCACTGCTTGGACGTGCTCTCCGAGTGCTTTTCGTACACAGTTTCATGCACAGTTGTCGAGTTGACGCGCTATCGGTTGTTGATTGTCCATCCGCTTCGCCCACCACATCGAGCTGCCCTACCATTCCCCTGGATTCAGCTCTTCGCATCCGGCGAAGACATCGGGATTCAGCACGGCACGTCGCCGCAACCGCTCGCGCATCGGCGCGGTCATCCCGGCCTCTCTGGACAGCGAGTCGAAATGCTCCATGATAGCTCGCACCTGACTCTCCACGATGGCTCTCCCCTCCTCTTCCGACAATCCGAACTCGGACACCGCATCGAGGCAGAGCCGGATTCTCGAGAGATTGCTGGCGCGGGTGATCTTCATTCCATGACCGGCCTCACCTCCCGCCCGGGGAAAGGGCGTTAGGTCATAGGCAGGGGTCAGGCGGAGGTTCGCCCCTTCCACGAAGAAGGAATGATTCCTCGCGTGGTCGTCGGTGTTTCCGATCAGGACATTGAACACGAGCCGGGAGAACAGCTCCGTGGCGTCCTTACGGAACGCGACTCCATCGACCCGAATGCGATCCACCAGATCCGGGTAAGTCGCTTCACGAGCCCAGCGCTCATCGAGGCCCAACACGGTGAGGGCCGACACGAGAGCCCTTCGACTCCATCCGCCTTCGGACTTGTCCCGGTCGAAGCGCTTCACCAATAGCACATCCTTTCCCGCCACCTGATCGAGTGACACCGTCGCGACATTCAATCCCACTTGTTCCGCAAGAATCATGCCGACATATTCCGCCTTCACGATCGGGTAAGTGTCGGTAGAGATGGAAAACTTCGCGACGTATTTGGCGTCCTCGCCCGTGATCGTCGCCTTCGGCCGCGCTCCCCCGATGCTGGTCCCATGTTGCAGCGCCTGCTCAAGGTCGGAGGGAATGGGCTGGTCGGTCGCAAGCAACTCGGCCGCTTTCTGGAGATCCTCCAACGAGGCGAAATCCGTGTCCCGGGCAACGTAGTCGGTCGCGGATTCCTGGAAATCCAGCGCCCCCGTCCGGTCCGACCCGGATTCGAGGAGATAGACGCCCTCCTCCAGGTCCCTTCCCGCCTCAGCCTCTTCTCGCCCGAAGACACGGTTCTCGATGACGCGCCGCCCCCAGGCATCGGGAGCCGAGTCACGCAGGCAGGAGAAATGGTCCAGCCCGCTGACCGGATCATGCACTCCGCGGCGAAGAGGCAGTTCCGGTTCGTAGATCGGTTCGGCAATCGATCTCTCCAGGTAGGACCGGCCGTAGACGAAAGTCTGCTGCCCTCGATCGTCGAAGCGCACTTCCCCTGCCACGACCGGATCCGTGGCTCCGGGCAACCACTTCCAGACAAAGCAGCTAGAAATCATCGTTGACGTCCTCCTCGCGTTTCACGACTCGCTTCGGCAGCAGGGACTCGATCTCCGCGGTCTTCGAGGCTGTCACGGCAAAACGGTCCGAATCCGGATCAAAGAGCGGCACGCCGAGAATGTGCGCCGCCTCGAAGTAGGTGCCGATTGCCACGGTGGGAGCCCCGTTCAGCATCTTGCGCACCGTCGGGATGGAGGCTCCGAGCCGGTCGGCAAGTTCGTTGATCGTCAGCTTCTTCTCCTTCCGGCGGACACGGAGCAGCGACGCGAAGTGCGACAACGCGGCCTGAGCGACAACGCCGGTCTGGATCGGAACCTTTGGCATGAATTAAAATTACTTTTTATATAATAAAAAGCAATTTTATTTTCGCTATCCTGAGTATTGCAGTTCCACTACCCTAGTCAGATTCCCTTCTCTCGAAAGATGTCCTGAGCGCGCGGCCATGGCCGGAATCGGGTATCGGATCGAAGCGTGAACAACGGACCAAGCAAGTTCCGCATCCTCGAAAAGTCAGGATTTCGGGAAAGTTCCCAGATCTTACAAAGCACCACAACTGCGTATATGAACAGTATTGATCAGAAAAGCCATTAGTATTCATATGAACACTCATGGCATCCATTTATCGCCCGCGCCGTCCTCGCGCCTCGCCGCTTTGGCAGATCATCCACAACGGATGGGATGAATTTCAGTCCCAATACGAATCCTCATACCGGAAAGCGCATGGGCCGCTACGCCCCGAGGCCGTCGAGGTCATTGAAAAATTCTACCGGTGCGGTGATCTCGCTCAGGGATTTACCCGCTTTCACTGCCCGGACTGCGGTCATG
>JARGOP010000012.1:0-8501 GCA_029233965.1 Verrucomicrobiales bacterium
AAGGCGTTGTACCCCTCCAACCCGGGGTAATGCGCAGTGATGGAACGTTGGGGTTGAAAAAGCAATTTCGCAGAATAGCCTGTAAGATGAGTGTGCTCGAAATCAGCGGGGTGGAGCGTGGGATCTCGGGGGAAAAGCAGATTCTGCGGGCCACCTTGAAAATGCCGCGAAGGCAGCAGGAGGTTTTTTTTCGAACCGATGCGTCGACGATCAATGCGAGCGTCGAACCCTTTCTTCCCGTCGCGCTCATTCCTGCGATGCGCAGGAACAAGAAGATACGCATCGACGGTTCGATCTCGCAGACTCTCTTCGACGGCGTCAACGAAGTCGAGACGGTAATCTCCGGCTGGTTTCGTGAATTCCGCCGGGTGTCCATCGAGGCTCGACTCGACCGGGAACCGCATTGCGATCCCGCCCGGCCGTCAGCGGCCTTTTTCTCGGGAGGTGTAGACTCGTTCTTCACCCTGAAGAATCATGCCAGCGAGCTGACTCATCTGATTTTCGTCCACGGATTCGACATACCGTTGGATGATGAGCGGCGAAGGAAAAGGTCGGCCGAAAACGCTCGCGAGGTTGCGGAAACGATGAATCTCACGTTGGTCGAGGTCGAGACCAATCTCCGCGATTTTGGCAACGGGATTGTGAGCTGGCTGGATGCCTATTTCGGTGCGGGTCTGGCCGCAACGGCGCTCCTCCTTTCTCCCGGGTTTTCCCGCATCTATATTCCCTCCAGCGTTGCCCGGGACCAGCTCATTCCCATGGGCTCCCATCCCGAACTCGATCGGCATTGGAGCAACGGCGAGGTCGAAATTGTTCACGACTCGGTCGAATACAGCCGTTTCGAGAAGATCCGGGCCATCTCCGAGTGGCCTCCGGTAGCCGAACATCTTCGGGTCTGTTACAATACCGTTGAAGAAGGACTCAACTGCGGTCGATGTTTTAAGTGCCTCTTGACCATGCTCGTCCTCGAGTCTCTTGGGTGCCTTGAGAAGATTTCCACTTTTCCAGCCGAGATCGACCTGGACATCCTCGAGGCTTCGGCTCTCCCCACCCGGAAACATGAGCGGGACCGGTTCGTGAATGCGATTCGGATGTTGGATGAGCGCCAGGCCAACCCGAGGCTCCGAACCACCCTTCAGAGCATGCTGGAGCGGAGCGAAAAGGTCCGCCCGGAGAGCCGTTTCCAGCGGACCATGAAGAGAGTGAGCCGTTCGGTGAGAAAAAGAATCACGCCACTAACTGCGAAACGATGAGAATTTCCAATCTTTGCGACAATCGCGATGGCGGGACGCGGACCGTAAGCATGGACCTGGACTGGGAAGAAGCAGAGCATTCGCTGGACAGGCTCTACTTTGAGGCGGACGGTGAGACGGCCGATCTGTTCCATCCCTCGCCCGACCCGTTCGTGATTGCCTGCCTGCCCCTCGCAGGCTGGCTGGGGGAACGTCGCCTGATCGTCGAGGGTGCGATCTGCACGAGGCTCGAAAAGGGCCTCAAAGCGCTGAATGAGGTGTATTCCCGCTGGTTTCCGAACGTGCAAAGGGTTTCGATGGAACCTACCGAAGGTTTCGTTGCGAGAAGCCCCCCCCCGGAGCGTCACCTCGCGAGCATGCTGTCGGGCGGTGTCGATGGACTCGCCTCGCTCCGCCGGAATCGCCTCGACTATCCCCTCGGGCATCCCAATTCAATCCGGGCCTGTATCACCCTTTTCGGCATCGGCACCTACGACGTGACCGAAGAAGGGCCCTCCGATGATCGTCTTCGGACGTTCGAATCCCTCCTCGAAAGGCTCGGGAAACTCGCCGGAGAGGAACACTTCGATCTTCTGCCCGTGCGAACAAACGTCCGAAGGATTGCACCGGATTACCGGGCCTGGACCAAAGTCGGATTCGGGGCGGGGCACATCGCCGCCGCCCAGTTGTTCCAGGGTAGCTTCGACCGGGTCCTTTTCTCCTCCGATGGTGACGGCCCCGATCCGCCCCCCGGCGCGATGCACCCGCTCACCAACTTTGGCTACTCCACCGGCGCATTGACCGTCCAGAGCGACCAGGACGAGATGCGGAGGTCGGAGAAGGTGGCCCTCCTCGCAGACTGGGAAGCCGGTCGGCGATGGATGCAGCCCTGCCACCACATTGAGATCCCCGGGGAAGGAAAGATCAACTGCGGCAGCTGCGAAAAATGCGTTCGCACGATGCTGGTGCTGATTGGTCTCGGCCGGCTCGATGAGGTCGACGCCTTCCGGGGAATGGACGTTTCGCCTGAAAAAATTAGAAGGATTCCCATACACAACAGGCGAAAACTGAACCTCCTTTTGGATTCTCTCCCCCTCCTCGAAGAAGCAGGGCGCGACGACCTCGTGAAAGCGATTCGCCGGAGAGCCCGGAAATACCGATTTCGGAGGAAGTAATGAAAACGAACCACCTTTTCTTCGCTACCTTGGCAGGGTGCCTTCTCCTTGCAATCCTGATCCCATGGTATTTGTGGAATATTGATTCAATCCGCGGGGAACTTGCCTTTCGAGTCGTCGAAACCGAGACAGGAAAATCGTCCCTTCTCTTTGTCGGCGACACCCACCCGGGAGAGAGTTATTTTCTTGATAGCGAGTCGAAGGGGAGAGAGAACATTTTGGAAACGCGGGGATATTCCTACTCCTTCCGGAAGCTCGTTCCACTGCTGGAGTCGTCCGGTTCGGTCATCGCTAATCTCGAGACTCCGATCACTGCGGACAAAGGCGGCCTCGTGGGCAAACCATACAATCACTGGTCGTCTCCCCGGGAAACCCCTCTGCTTCTGCGCAATGCAGGCATCCGCATTGCCGCTCTCGGAAACAACCACACCATGGACCAAGGGGCGGCCGGGCTTGTCGATACGGTCGATTTCCTCGACCGGGCGGGAATCACCTGGTTCGGCGCAGGGCGGGATATCCGCGAAGCCTACAGCCCTGTCATCATACGGGATGCCGGGCACCCCGAAAACGTCACCGCCGTTATCAGCGTGTTCCAGTATATCAAATCCTATGCGAGGGAGTACGAGTTTTACGCCCGTAACAGGAAGGCGGGAGTGGCTTCGGCCCGGAAGCAGCACGTTGAAACCGCGGTGAAGATGATCCGGGACCGCTATCCTGATGCCTTGATCGTCGCCTTCCCCCACTGGGGTGCAAATTACCAGTGGCGACAGGAGCCTCAGAAGATCCTTGCTCGAGAGTTTGTAGATTCCGGAGTTGACCTCGTAATCGGACACGGCGCCCACAACCTCCAGGAAATCGAGCAATATCGGAACCGGCTTATTCTCTACAGTATCGGCAACTTCGTCTTCAATTCCAGAGGCCGCTACCGGGAAATGGATTCCCATCCCTATAGCCTGATGGTGAAATTGGAAACGATAAAAGAAGGCGCCAGTGGGACACGCCGCCTCACGATCTATCCGATTTTCAGCGACAATCGCACCACGCAATACCAGCCCCGCTTCACTACGATCAGGGAGTTCGACGAATGCCTGGAGCTAGTTCAGCAAAAGAGCTCGGAACTGGGGGCCACTCCGGACATGAATCTCGGTCAGGATTCCTTCGGCTATTTTTTTCAGATTGACCTCGCCCTCGACGGTTCGCCACGGTGAGCAATTCCCGGCCGCTGCAACAGGGGGCAACAGTCAACGGGCTGTTGCCCAAATAGCTTATTTATAAGTTTGTTAGGGATTGTATGAATCTCCCCGGCATGTTGGGATACAGTCAAAGCAGGGCGAACTCCGGGCCAAGTCCGTTGATCCTCGTTCCCGGCTGCCGGAGGATTATCTTTTGCGATAAATTGATCGTCTTCTCGAGTTGTCGTTCGTCGGGGAAAGAGTTGCTCAGCTCTACGGCAAGAACGGCAATGTACCCGTCGATCCAGCGGCGACCATTTGCGGAAATGGCGACGGGAGAGGGAAAGCAATGATGATCGGGATTGCCACCACCTTCGCAGGTTGGCGCGGACGTTCCTGTTATATCGTTACGGCGAATGGGTAGCTTCCCCGGTGTCGATTCGATGGCGCTCTCCGCCTGCCGACGGGGATAGAGAACTGCCGAAAAACTTGGAGAGAAACAGCGCGAATCAGCCCTGCGCATGGACACCTGGATTCAGGAGTGCTTTGCCTTCCCCCTCCGTCCTCATCTCATCCTGCCCCGCCCCCGTTCTTGGCGAGATACTCCAACGCCGGGAGGACTTCTGTCAGACTTTTATACGCGGTCAACCAGTTCGGGGGAACTCGACCAAAGGCATCCGGTCATCTGGAAGAACATTTTGAAATTCTGAAGGAGACCATTCGATCACAGTGCCCGGGGAAGCGAGTTGTTTTCATCCCGAACAGAGGAAACCGGGGCGATGCTTTGATTCGATCCGGTACTCTCAAGTTTCTTCACGAAGCCCGGATCGATTTTACTGAAATCAGAAAGTTGAACCCCGCAAAGATTCACCAACTGGGAAAGCAACACCTTATTCTGTTTTGCGCGGGGGGCTGGTGCAATCCATGGGACCATTCCGGAATTGTGGCGGAACTCTCTAGATCGAACACGGTCATTGTGCTCCCTTCGACGCTGAGAACGTCGAAATCCTGCGGAAAAACTGTCCGCCGCGATCATCGCGTCGATCATCAGTCGCGTCACGTTCGAAGCCGAAATCGATCACGATGAGTGCTCTGTCGAGCATGTCCTTTGGCTTGAAATCAGTGAGCAACATTGACAGGATCCACGAAGTCGGGGAAACCGAAAACCGTGGCAGTCAGTAATTCTATGCGTTCTTTATTTTTTTTCGTGAGTCTTGGAGTTATTTTTCTATCTGCTCTTCACGCGGAGGAGGCGGTTTCCAGAATCCTCTTCGGTTCCTGCATCAAGCAGGACAAACCCATGCCGATTTTCGAGACGATCATAAAGCGGAAACCGGAGATGTTTCTATTTCTGGGCGACAACATCTATGCCGATACGGAGGACATGGCGGAGATGCGTTCGAAGTACGCGACGCTGAAGAGCGATTCCGGTTTCGCCAAATTGCTGAAGACCTGTCCCGTTTTCGCGACGTGGGATGATCACGACTATGGCAGAAACGATGCCGGTGCGGAGTATCCGAAGCGCGAGGAGGCACAGAAAGTGTTTGTCGATTTCTGGAATGACCCTGCTGATTCTCCGCGGCGAAAACGAGCCGGGGTCTACGATGCGAAGATTTTCGGACCGGAGGGAAAGCGCGTGCAAATCATCCTGCTCGATACGCGGTATTTTCGAGGGCCTTTGAAAATCGGCGAGCGACGGGTCGGTGGAAAATACTATCCCGAGCCCGATGCCCCGGTTCCGATGCTGGGTGAGGAACAGTGGAAATGGCTCGAAAAGGAACTCAAAAAACCCGCCGAGGTGCGCATCATTGGCTCGGGCATTCAGGTGGTTCCGGAAGCTTCGGGTCAGGAGACCTGGGCGAACTTACCGAAGGAGCGTCAGCGGCTTTTCGACGTCATCGCGAGGACAAAGGCCAACGGGGTTTTTGTGATCAGTGGAGATCGCCATTGGTCCGAATTTTCCCGTGTCACCGAAAATGTTCCTTATCCAGTCTACGATTTTACCTCGAGCAGCTTAAACCAGATCCATCCGCGCGGGACCCCGACGAAAAACCGGTTTCGAGTTTCTGAATCCACCTTTCACCGCGAAAATTTCGGGGAAATCAAGATTCAGTGGGAGGGCAAAGAGACAGCGATTGAGGTTCGGATCCTGGACATGGATGGGAAAGAAGTCTTCGGGACACTGGTGCGACTTGCCGACCTTGTGTCGGCGGAATAGTCGGACACTCAGCCGGATCGACGAAAATCAAATGTGAGCCCGCAGGATGGAAAATGGGCCCGGGCAACACTTCTTAATCAAGTCGTTTTCTTGAAGCTCAAGAATCGTGAGAGCCGGGCACTTTTTGTGAACTGGATATTGATCATCTCTCCCGTTTTTTGAATCTAACGCCCGCGAACGTGGGCCCGGGGAGACGCAACCTCGGAAAGCTTGGCGGGAAGTGATGGAGCAGTCGGGATTTCTCCGCAGCAGAATCAATCACTCTCCATCACCCGGAAAACTGCATTTTAGTTGATTTAATATTCTAAATAAGGAACTAATTCCAAATACGGAATTAAAATGACTTCAGCTCAACCTGTTTGCCTCCAAGACAACGCTGCTTCGCCCGGGGCGGATCGTGCGCTCGCAATTTTGGAATTGCTGGGGCGGCATCGGGGTGGACAGAGCGCTTCTTACCTTGCCCGTGAGCTCGATTTGCCGCTGAACTCGACGATGCGGATCATCGAAACAATGGTGCAGCGGGGCTGGTTGGAGAGGCAGAAGGATCGGCGGTTTGTGCTCACGAACCGGATTGGTGAATTGGTGCGCCCGCAGATAAACGACAAAAGTCTTGTCGTCTGCGCATGGGAGGCGTTGAAAAATTTGCGGGATGAAACAGGAGAGACGGCGCAGCTCGTGACCTTCGTGGATCAGAAGATTCTCGTCCTGGAACAGTGTGAGTCCGACCAGCCGATCAAGGTCGCGGGGCAAATTGGATCGCGTGTCCCCGCCTATTCCTGCGCCCCCGGCAAAGCAATTCTGGCAGCGCTTCCCGAGCGCGATCTCGATGTTTACCTCGATGCGGTGAAGCTGAAAAAGTTCACACCAACGACACGATCAACCCGGAAGCTGCTCGTCGCGGATTTGCTCGAAGTGCGGGAACGCGGGTTTGCGACGGATGAAGCGGAAGGGATCGAAGGGATTCGCTGTGCCGGTGCCGTGATCTTCGATCAATACGATTTTCCAGTCGCTGCATTGACCGTGATCGGTCCGGCATTTCGAGTGATGCCTGAGCATTTTCTGAAATTAGGGAACCTTTGCCGAGAAGCAGCTGCCTCCGTCCAGAAGCAACTGCTCTCCGGTGCCCCCACCGATTAAGTACCCTGACATCAGCATGACATCTCGACTTTTTTATTGGTCTCTCACAGCGTCTCTTGCCGGCTTTCTTTTTGGTTTTGATACCGTTGTTATTTCCGGAGCGGACCAAACGATTCAAAAACTCTGGGATTTAACTCCTGCTATTCACGGTCTTGCGATGAGCGCCGCGCTTTGGGGGACCGTACTCGGGTCACTCATCGGCGCGTGGCCGACGGACCGGTTCGGTCGAAAGAAGACGCTGCTCTGGATTGGCATCCTCTACCTTGTCTCTGCAATCTGGTCCGCGCTGGCAACCGATCCCACTTCATTTGTGATCGCGCGATTCATCGGAGGAATTGGAGTCGGCATCTCGACGGTAGCCGCTCCGCTCTTCATTTCAGAGATCGCCCGGGCAGAGAAGCGGGGGCGACTCGCAGGCATGTTTCAATTCAACATTGTCTTCGGTATTCTCGTCGCATTCGGATCGAATGCGCTACTCGGAGGCTTCGGCGAAGATGCCTGGCGCTGGATGCTGGGGGTGGAAGCCATTCCGGCTCTCATCTTCGCCGCGTTGTGCTTCGGGCTGCCCGAGAGTCCACGCTGGCTCATTGGTAGGAAGGGAGATCGTCCCGCCGGGACTGCTGTTCTGAAAATGATCCATCCGGAGGCATCGGATGCTGAAATTGATTCGAAGGCAGATGAGATCTTGAATGCCGCCACGGAACCAGCGAACAAGGGCGGCTTCTGGACTGCTCGATTGAAGATGCCCATTCTCCTGGCCTTTTTTATCGCCCTGTTCAATCAACTCTCCGGCATCAATGCGATTCTCTACTTCGCGCCCCGCATCTTTGAACTCACCGGACTCGATGAAAAGGCAGCTCTGCTTCAGTCCGTTGGAATTGGAGTCACCAATTTGATCTTCACCTTTCTCGGACTCTGGCTCATTGATCGACTCGGAAGGAGGACTCTTCTCTACATCGGATCCTTTGGCTACATCGTGTCGCTCGGTTTGTGTTCCCGGGCCTTTTTCACCGAAAACTTTGGCATCGTCCCGTTTTGCATCTTTGCCTTCATCGCTGCCCATGCGGTCGGTCAGGGTGCCGTTATCTGGGTCTTCATTTCCGAGATTTTCCCGAATCGTCACCGGGCACAGGGCCAGTCTCTGGGTAGTTCCACTCACTGGATTTTCGCCGCGCTCCTGACTCTCTACTTCCCGTCGATGGTCACCGCGTTCGCTCCGGGAGCCGTCTTCGCTTTTTTCTGTATCATGATGGTGTTCCAGCTTGGCTGGGTGAAATGGATGGTCCCCGAAACGAAAGGACGCCGCCTTGAGCAGATCGAGCGTGACCTTGGGATTGAACAGGCATCCTGACGATGCAACACCTTTCGTCTCATCATGAATTAAAAAAGTGAATTTCCAGAGCAATAACATGAAGAGCAACTTCCACAAAACCGCATTGATTGTCTCGATCCTGTCGTCATCCGTGATTGCCTCGGCAGATCAGCCCGATCCCCTCGCACTCAATTTCCACCTCATGCACCCGGGTGGTGAGAGCAGGCCGGCAGACCCGAACGGGGCCATCTACCA
>JARGOP010000012.1:8601-96581 GCA_029233965.1 Verrucomicrobiales bacterium
TGAGGGAAATATCAGAAGGGGCCTTTCCTGGATTCATGTGACCAGTCCGGATATGCTGCACTGGACCTGGCAGAAGACGAAGCTGCAACCTGCCTTCACGGGGCATACCATGTGCAGCGGCACCGGCTTTATTACAAAGGACGGCAGACCCGCTGTGATCTACCACGGCGGCGGCTCGAGGCGCAACCAGATCGCTATTGCGAAAGACCACCAGATCACGGCCTGGGAGCCCCCGTTTCCCATCGAGCCTGAATTTACAGATGGAGAAGAACTGGAAATAAAATATTGGGATCCGGATTGTTTCTGAATCGGCGAAACCTACTACGCCTACTCCGGCGGACGAGAGCAGCCGCTCATGAAATCCACGGACCTCAAGAGCTGGGCCTATGTAGGAGATTTCATGAAACACGAACTGGATGAAGTCGTTCTCGGGGAGGACATCTCCTGTGGCAATTTCTTTCCGATTGGCGACAAATGGATGATGCTTTGCATCAGCCATCAGTTCGGCTGCCGTTATTATCTGGGTGACTGGGATGCCGAGGCCGAACAGTTCGTGCCCGAATCCCACGGACGAATGAACTGGCGACAAGAGGGTCAGGATCTAAATAACCTCGGTTTGCAAAGCCGCGATGTTTTCGCCCCCGAGAGCGTCCTCACTCCGGATGGTCGACGTGTCATGTGGGCCTGGTCATCTACGGCGGATGAAGTATTGCTGGATAAATCGATTCAATCCCTGCCGCGCGAATTGAGTCTCGGTGCGGATGGAGGCCTGCGCATAGCCCCTCTTCGTGAATTGGAGAAGCAGCGCTTCGACCTCGTTACCTACGAAGATATTGTGGTTGCTATACCCGAGCCGAAGGGAGGTATCGACTGGAAGAACCGCACCACGCGCATCGCGGAGCTGGAGGGTGATTCCTACGAAATTCGCATCACTGTTGATCGCGAAGAAGCGAAGCGAAAGCGCTTTGGTTTCCGTCTCTTTAGCGGTGAGAATCGCGTCGGTTTATCGATCTATTTCCAGCCGAACAATGGCACCCTGCGCGTCGGCGGAACCGAAGCGCCCTTCAAGGTCGCCGATCTTCCGGAAGGCGAGGATGTGGAGCTTCGTATCTTCATCGATAAATATTTTGTCGAAGTGTTCGTCAACAATCGACAGGCGGTCGTGGCGGCGGACATGGACTGGCAGGATGCAACTGGCTTTGATGCCTACACTTTCTCTCATCCCACGACGATCCGGAAAGTCGAGATCTGGAAAATCAAACCCACCAACGAGGGATACCTAGAAGCACGGGAGAATCGTATCTGGAAAATCGCCACCGAATGAAAACTCTACTCATTGCGATCCTTGCTACCCTGTCAGCTGCGCCGCTGGGGGCACTTTATGCTGCCGATCAGCCGAACGCGGCCCGCCCCAACTTTATTGTCATTTTCATCGATGATCTTGGGTTCGCCGACATTCAACCTTTCAGTGATCGCCACCCGACTCCCAACCTGGCGCGCATGGCTGAGGAGGGGCGCACCTTCACCAGTTTCTATTCGGCTTCCAGCGTGTGCACGCCGTCCCGGGCGGGGATCATGACAGGCAGCTACCCGGCTCGAATCAGTATGCTTTTCAACGAAACACGGGATCCACTTCCGCACGCCAGCGTTCTCTGGCCGGGAAGTCGCAAAGGGCTGAATCCTGACGAAATCACCATCGCTGAAGTTCTCAGAGATCGGGGTTTTGCTACAGCCTGCATCGGTAAGTGGCATCTCGGCGATCAGCCTGTCTTTCTCCCAACCCGGCAGGGCTTTGACGAATTCTTCGGCATTCCGAATGGACATGACATGGGTGTGAAAGCTGCACCATTCAACCTGCCTCCTCCCATGGTCGAGAACGAAACTGTCATCGAAGACCTGAATCCAGAGGACTTCGGCTACCTCACGAAGCGTTTTACCGAATACGCGATCGCCTTCATCGAACGCCATCAGGAGAATCCTTTCTTCATTTACCTGTCTCACAACATGGTGCACGGACCCCACGCGGCCAGTCCTGCCTTTCTCGATAAAACAGGCAAGGGCCTCTACGCCGATACCGTGGCCGAAATGGACTGGTCGGTCGGGCAGATCCTGGACCGTCTTGTCGAGTTGGGAATTGACGAGCGCACGCTCGTTCTCTTCACCTCCGATAACGGAGGCGGCTTGTTCCCACCAAGGCCCGGAACGAAGAGAAGAAAGCCACCTTATTCCTCGAATGCTCCCTACAGCGGCGGCAAAGCGACTCCGGCCGAAGGAGGATTTCGTGTCCCCACGATCGGCTGGTGGCCGGGAACGATTGAGGCAGGCAGCAGCACGGACTTGATGGCCTCTACCCTCGATCTCCTACCCACCTTTGCCGCTCTCACAGGCGATGCGTTCGAGCCGCCCGTCCCCATCGATGGAGTCGACATCAGCTGCTTGTTCGGGACCCCGCTGCCGACCACTTCCCCCCGAAACACATTTGCCTACTACGGTTACTTCGACTCGGAACACCAGTATCGGGATGAGGATGCAGTTTTACTCCACGCTGTGCGTGAGGGGCGCTGGAAGTACTACCCGAAGCCCACCCGCTTCCTGCAAGCAGGAACGGAGGAACTACTCGTCATCGAACGCGGTGCCCTCTTTGATCTGAAGACGGATCCCGGCGAAACCTTCAACTTTGCCGGGAGCCACCCTGACGTAATTGACCGCATGCGAAGCCTGACACAATCCTACATTGAGAAACTGGGAGATGACGGAAAACCTGGATCTGAAGTGAGGCCGGCGGGTTATGTCGAAGAAGGTAAACCACTCAATTTTAAATAAAGCAAACGTGTCACCATGAGGGTCCATCCCTTCACCGAACTCCAGAGCGCATCGATTCGACTGAAACGGCGTTGGGCGAGGGAAAGGTGAAGTCCCTCAAATTCTATCGAATCAAATCGATTTGGTAGTGATCTGTTTCACCCAAACATCTTCGCAATCGGCGTGCCCTGATCGGTGATCGGTACGGGGCGCGAGCCATCGAACAGTTCCCGTGAAGGATTGATTCCCATCGCAGCATGAATCGTCGCGTGGAAGTCAGGAATCGAGACCGGGTTCTCGAGAATGTTTCTACTCATCTCGTCGGTCACACCATAGGCCCCGTGATGATTCAGGCCGCCGCCGGCGAGAACGAGGCTGAAACAGGTTCCCTGGTGGCCACGACCACCGCGCCCGTCGTAGGAAGCGGGGCGCCCGAATTCGGTACCGATCGCGATGAGAGTTTTGTCGAGCATGTTCTTCGACTTCAAATCGGAGATCAAGGCTGAGAGCGCGGTGTCGAGTTCCTGAATGAGAAGATGCTGGTTTTGTTGACCCTCATTGTGGGTGTCCCATCCCGTGCCATTCATGAAATTGAGGTTGTGTGAGACTTCGATAAATCTCACGCCGGCCTGAACGAGGCGGCGGGAGAGAAGGCAACGCTGACCGAATTCACCACCGTAGGCATTGCGGAGATCGGCAGGTTCTTCGTCGAGTTTGAAATGCTGCATGAAGTCCGGGCCGGCAAGGCGGAGTGCCTCCTCTTGCGATTCACGGTATTGGCCGACGACGGAATCATGCTCGATCTGCTGGGTGAGCGGGCGGAGAAGGTCTTGTCTCATCGCCGCGCGTTTTGGATCGACGTCGGCAGGACGTGAGAAACCGGCAGGTCCGCTTTCGGTATCGGTCAGGTAAACATAACCCGACCTGGCGCCGAGAAATCCGGGGCCACGGCTCACGTTGGGGTAGCCGATGAGCATGTAGGCGGGGACGTCGGAACTCGCGGCGCCGCGTTCATGAGCGACGATGGAGCCGATCGAAGGGTAGGTGATGCTGCCACTGATCATGCGGCCGGTGTGGACTAGATTCGTCGCGAAGGCGTGCTCGTCGATGACGTGGTGATTCACGGTGCGGACGGCGGTGAGGTGTTCGGCGAGTTTCGCAGTCCGGTTCAGGTGTTCGCAAAACTGGACTCCGGGGACAGAGGTGTCGATGCGGTCGTATTCAGAGCCGGCGAGTCTCGGGGAGGCTTTGGAATTTCCTTTCGCCTTCGGGTCAAAGGTATCGATCTGAGCCATGCCGCCGCCGAGCCAGATGAAGATACAGTGCTCCGCTTTGCCTTTCGGATGATGCGCCACGTTGCTCGCGGCAAGGGGTAGGGCGGCCGCTCCTGTTGCGAGAAGGGTGCTTCGTTTGAGGAAATCCCGGCGGTTGGTTTTCATGAGTTCAGGCTGCTTGAATCAGGGGCTGTAAATCCATTCGGGCGCGTTGAGTATTGCCCAGAGGACGTCTTCGAGTCGGGACCTCCAGTCATCCGTGAGGGCGGTTGTGGGCGGGTCACCGGCGCGGGCTTCGGCTTCTTTTTCCTGCGCAAGAGTGTTTGCGGGACCGTCGACATGATTGGACCAACTCACATAGCGAACCGGTTTGCGATTCGTGGGCACGGGCTTCGGGCGATCTGCTTCGGTGATGATTCGTTCGTCAAATCCGTCGCCGAGATACTCACGGTGGCGATCGCGTTCGGCGGGAGAAGGCCCGCGGGTGAGGAGGCGGAGGTAGAGTCGATCAATGAAGACATCGAGCGGCTGATCTTCGAGCGCGAGGGAGGTGACGCCGTGATCATCGCTCAGTCTCGTGAGCCAGACGCCCATGGTGCCGTTTGCGAGGATCGCGGGCTGGAGGACATTCGCTTCGGTGTCCCGGAGACTTACGGGGTCCTGCCGCGAGCCGCGCCATCCGAAGGTTTCCATGAAGCTTGAGACGGCTTGAATCCTCGGGAGGGAAAGGCTCGGGCGGTCGCGCTCGTTCGAGGTCGAGGCGAGCATCCAGGCGCGTCTCGGTTTGCCGAGACTGAGCGAATTATTCAGGGCGCGAACGCTGTCGATATCGAGGCTGACCTCTTCGAGTTCGAAAGGTTTTCCGGTCGCGCTGAAAAGTGAGTCCACAATTTGCTCGGCACTGAGACGGCGTGGGGAGGGCGCGATGAAAAGCGGGCTCGTTTCGGTGAGGGTTGGATCAATCGCGCGCTGGTAGGCGTGGGATTGAAGAATGAGCCGGGCGAGAGATTTGAGGTCGTAGTTGTTCGCGATGAGTTCACGGCCAAGCCAGCTGAGAAGCTCCGGATGAGAAGGAGACGACATTTCCCAGTCGGTGAGATTCTCAACGAGACCGCGTCCCATGAGGCGCTGCCAAACCCGGTTCGCGATGACTTGCGCAAAGCGTTCGTTCTCCGGTGCGGTGATAAGCGCAGCGAGAAGATCGCGGGGATCGTCGGGATTTTCTGCGAGAGCGCGAGCGGATTCTTCGCTGCAAAATTGTTCGAAAGGCCAGGCGGGAGTCACTTCGGATCCGGGGGCGAGGGTCACTTCGATGAGTGGCTCGCGGCCTGATTGGTGAATCCGGTCCATCGGCACACTACTGGTTAAGGGGACTTCGATCGGTGATTTTTTCAGGAGGGCCGCGAGTTGGAAAAGGTCTTCCTGCTTCCAGGAATGAGCAGGCGCATCGTGGCAGCGGGCGCACTTCATTTCGACCCCGAGGAAGGCGGATGTGATGATGATCCCTTTCGCGGCCATGGGGACGTCGTTTTGCGAAGCGGTTCCGAAGCCGGCCGGTCCACCGAAGCGTTCACTGCCCTCCATGCGGATGAGCTCGGTGACAAAAAGGTCGGCCGGTTTGTTGTCGAGAAGCGATTCGTAGAGCCACCAGCGAAAGGGGCCGGTATTGTTCAGAGTAGGGTTGATGATGTTCGGGTTCTCCGCAAGGACATCCTGCCAGTAACCCATCCACTGATCGGCCCAGCGGGGGTCGTCGAGGAATTGATCGATCGCTGCGGTGCGACGGCTCTCTTCCGGAGCAGCGAGAAAAGTTTCGATCTCCGCTTCGGTCGGGGGGACTCCGACGGTGTCGAGAGTGAGGCGGCGGAGAAAAGCGAGGTCGTCAGCGAGAGGAGTCGGCGTAAAGCGTTCGACGTCAAATTTCGGCCAGGGTGCACCTTCCTCGATCCAGGTGGTCAGGAGGGCGATTTCCTCTTTGGAAAGCGGATCGCCCTTTGGTGGCATGATGTCGTCACCGGCGTCTTCAGTGATTCGATAAATCAAAGAACTGCGGTCGATGTCACCGGGGGTCACCGCAGGGCCGTCAGAGTTCCCCCCGGCGAGGGCGCGGTCGTGCAGGTCGAGGCGGAGTTCGCCCTTGGCTTTACCGCCGCGATGGCAGTCGTAGCATTTCGCTTCAAGGAGCGGCTGGATGTCGTCGAAATAGTGGACGGAACTTGATTCATCAACTGCTGCGGTCGCTGAGGCGCGGGAGATCTCCCGGCCGAGGAAATGGTCGATCGCGTTGTGCGCGGGCATGCCTCCGGGGAGGGGAGGAATTTCGAGAGGCGGCAGGGTCGCAAGCCAGTCTCGAGCGGCCTTGCGACGGCCCTGCCAGTAGGCGGCGTGCTCGCTGCGCTTTTCCGCACGGGCTGCAGTATTCGTCCGGGAGAGCCATTGATTTCTCTTTTCCTCATAGGCGTCCCAGCTTTCATCGGTGTAGGGAATGAGGGTGGCCGAAGGGGTGAGGATCTGCCAGGATTTCGAACCCTCCGGTGAAAGGGCGACGACGAGTTCCCCGATTTCGGGGCGGCGCTTTGAGCGTCCCGCGATGCCTCCGATCATGCTTTCGAGGATCACGAAATGCTCGCTCCCGTCGCTTGGAAAAGTGATCCAGTCCTCGCGGTTGCCGGGAGGGGCGAAGCGAAAGTCAGGACCGAGGTCGAGATATTCATCCTGCTCCGAGACCTGGCCGTGGCCGTTCGTGTCCGGGCCGGGAAAGGGCGTTTCGAGAATTTTCTCCCCGTCGATAAAGAGACGGGAAGCGCCCCTCCCCCGGAGGAGGATCCGGTGTCGTCCTGCCGGGAGATTGACCAGTGCAGCGGCGCGGAAGTGTGAGGGGTTCGCCCGGTCGCCACGCACTCCGGTGCTGACATATTGCTGAGGCAGTTCTGAAAAACCGAAGGCAGTTTCTTTCCATGTTTCCGTGACCTCGGGAAATTCCGGCCAGTGGTTTGCGGCGGGGACGCCTTTTTCGCTGATTTGAATCAGGACCTCGTTATCCGTCAGCATTTCCCGGGTGACGGGAGGAGGCGGAGGATTGAACCGGTAGCGGCTCCGGATAACCTCCGGGTCGAGTTCTCCGCGATAGATCGCGAGATTATCGATCCAACCGGAGAAGGATTCCCCTGCGGTCCTTCGATTCCCGGTTCCGATGACGAGATCGTCTGCGTCGGTGACGGGGGGGAGATTGGTTGCGCCGCCCATGTCCCAGCGACCTTCGACCTCCCGGCCGTCGATCCACGCCTTGAGACTCCGGCTTTTCCCGAAGGTGTAGGTCAGGGCAATGTGATGCCAGCCGGACGAAGGAACGGCGCTATCGCTCCACCAGCGGTGCCACTCGCGCGCATCCCCTTTTGCCTTGTCGATGCTGGAAAAGAGAAAGCCGAGCCGGGCTGCGCCACCTTCTCCCTGGAGGCGGATCGCGTAGTTTTGATTGATCTCAGGAAGATTTTCGCCAAGATCTCCGTGTCGTCCTTTGCCGAGAAGGTAGGCCATGCTGCCGTCGCTGATTGATTCGATTTTGACCCAGCTCTCAAGGGTGATGGTTTCGCCTACGGCAAAGCGCACATTTCCCGTGCCCCCTTTTTCATGGTCCTTGATGAGGAGGTAGCCGTCTTTGCCGGAAAGCCGGGCCGCGAGATTGTCCGAGGGATGTCCGGGGTAAATCGGTGCGCGGGGCCCCTTCCCGCTGACGTGCCCGGCTTTACCTTTCCAGACTCCCGGCGCGATGGTGTCATCAAACTTCCATTCGAGGATCGGTTCCCCTGAATCTTCCGCCTGAACTCCGGGAGAGAAAAGGAGCAGGCAGAGGCTGAAGGAGAGAAGGCGCGGAACTTTCACCTTTTTATTGGATCAGAAAACGGCCGGTTCTGCACTCTCCCGCCTCTACCACTTTCGGGGTGGCGTGGTCACGGTTCGATCTTGACAATGCCGCGACGGATCGCCTCCGCGGTGGCCCCGGCACGATCATTCACCCCGAACTTTTGAAAGACATTGCTGGCATGGCGTTTCACGGTGTCCTCGGCAATTCCCAGCGTTTCGGCGATCTCCTTGTTCGCCCTGCCGCAGGCGATGAGAGCGAGAATCTCCCGTTCGCGGACCGTGATCTTAGGACCGCTCCGGAGATCCCGGAGGCGTTCTGCGAGGTTTTCGGTGAGATAAAGATTTCCAGAAGCGACCGAGCGGATCGCCTCGACGAGTTCGTCTCGTTCCGCTGATTTCTGAAGGTAGCCGAGCGCTCCTGCTTCAAGGGCTGCATTGACTTCGTCATCGCGGGCAAAAGTCGAGAACATGAGGACCTTGGCATTGGGGAAATCACGAGAGAGTGCGGCCGTGATTTCGATTCCATTCTTCCCGGGGAGCTGCAAATCCATGAGCACGAGATCCGGATCGTGGGACTTGAAGAGCGAAACGGCGTCTTCTCCCCGTTCCGCTTCCGCGACGACTTGGAGATCGTCTTCCAACTCGAGGGAGGCGACCAGTCCGCTACGGACGATGAAATGATCATCGACCAGCAGAATGCGAATCATGGAAGCTTCAGACATGATTCAATGATAGTTTCAAAATGAGACAGGTTCCGCCATCTTCCGGGATCTCCCACGAAACCTCGGCGCCGATGCGCCTCGCGCGTTCGCGAATGCCCATGCATCCAAAGTGCTCCGCTTTTCCGAGCGTGTCTTCCACCTTCTGAATTCCACAACCGTCATCGCAAACCGATAGCGTGAGTTCCTGCTTCATCCATGACGTGGAGACGGTGATGGTTTCCGCCCCGGCGTGCTTGATCGCATTCGTGATGCCCTCTTTCGCGATCATTTTGAGATGATGCGTGGTTCGGGAGGGAAGGGGATCGATCTCGACAAGGTCCCACTTCAGGGTGGGGCCAATCCTTTGCGGCAGGTCTTCGTGAATGCCGGAGAGGGCTTCATTCAAGTCCCGGAATCCTTCCCCCGAATCGCGAAGGTCTGAGACCAGATTTCTCGTTTCATGCTGAATGCGGGTGACCAGATTTCGCGAACCGCTGATGAATTCCCTGATCTTTCCGTCTTCGGTTTTCGCACTGGCGGCATCGAGGCGAAGGGAGAGTCCCGCGAGATCCTGCTCCAGGGTATCGTGAAATTCGCGGGCGAGTCTCTGCCTTTCCTCGAGGGCTGCTTCGTGTTGAATGCTCTGCTTGAGAGCTTCCGTCTGGCGGTTGACCTGACGACGGAGGAGTAGAATCCAAAGGCCGGCAATGAAGGTGGCTGCGAGAAAGGAAATGGAGGCGGCGGCGAGTCGTTGTGGTGTCCACCATTTTGGAGCGCGGAGTAATTGGAAATCGTCCGCGCTTCGCAGGGTGAGAGAAACCGATTCCGGACGGGAACGATATTCCGTTCCCGTCGTGGCTTCGACGCGTGTGATTCCGGTGAGCGCGGCGGTGACTCCGGCACGGAGTTCGGCCGGGAGTTCGGGGAGGTTTGCGGTGAGGGTCTCCCCGCCGTCCCGGAGCACGATAACACCTCCTTTGCCCAGCCGATACCAATCGCTGACGGTCCCCTCAACGGTAACGAGATCATTATCGAAAGTTCCTTCGAAGATTTCGTCAACACTCACGGGGACGGGGTAGGGCTTGCTGAGATCCGTTCCAATGTCCAGCACAGAAGCATCGGCGAGACTGGCGCTGAATTGATCCATCTTCGGAAAGCCGATGATTTCCACGGTCTGTCCGGTCCGGAGGTCAGGATCGGGGTTCAACAAGGTGGCACTGATCGCGGTCTCCCCGTTTCGGAGGAAGATCCTTTTCCGGTTCAAGATGGCAAGAATGACTCCTTCGATCCGAACGCGGTTTTCGGCGCGGCCTTCAATATTGAAACCGAGAAGCTCCTGTGGAGACACCGAAGGAACCTGATTGATCGGCTTGGCCGGGCTCAGGATCGTGAATTCACTCCAGCCCATGCACCTCAGGTAGGGTTCGACGAGTTGGCGACGGTGATTGATGTGCCCGGCGGCGAGACCGCTCACGCGGACGCGACTGTCCACCCCGGGAGTGATTGGGGAAAGGGCTTCCTGAACGCGGACTTCGAGAAGCCGTGATCCGCTCGCGAGACTGACACGGCTGACCCCTTCCTCCTCCGGCGTGATGGTCCGGACGATGCCTTCAAAGGCGACGCGCTGGTAGTGCAGTTTTCCGGAAAGGAGGTCGTCGTAGGTGGCCTCGATGGGGCGGGGGAGGGGTTCCCGGGACAGAATCTCAAATTCAGTTTCTTCGATACCGGGAAGGAAAAGCCCCGGAAAGGTGCGACCGGAGACCCGAACCTTGTCTCCGGCTACCGGTGCCGGTCTTCCATCGATTCGGAAAAAGGTCCCGGCGGATTCGTCCTGCAGGAAAGCGGTGGCGGGAGGATCCGAAAAAATAACAATCCCGGTGATCTCGACCGGTTTCCCTTCTTCCGCTTCAACTCCGGTCAATGAGCGCACCTCCCGGGCAGTCGTGAGTTTTTCCTCAGCCCGCAAAAGCGGAGCCGCCCCGACAAGAAGTAGCAGGGAGAGGAAAAGCAAAGTTCGCTGTTTCATGGAGAATGGGGGCGGGCGGGACCGGTGTAATCAGAACAGTATCGGGATCGGCTGTCATCACGAAAGAAGTGGACTTATTTCATCAAAATTATAATTAATTTCAAGAATATGAGTTTCATCCCGGAATGCTTGTTATGGTAATTAAATATAAGCATCGAAATTAAGCTTAACTTCGATGCATTTCCGGGAAACGGGAATTTTACATCAAAGGAACCCAATCGGTTACGAACATGTCAGCTACCGCCACCGCATCAGTCTTGAATGAGAAAATTCGAACCGTCGTACTTCCGTACCTCCGGTTTCCTGAGCCCGATACGAACCTGAGCGCCGATAACAATCTGGCTGAGCCGGGGCTCGATTCACTGGCTTCCGAAATCGGCGAATGAGTTGCCCCCGGGCAACGATTGGGATCATCTCGACACGATCAGTAGGCTCTGTGCCGAGAACAACTTTACAGGCTCCCTCCTTCTAACCGCGAATGACACTTACGTGGAGCCCTGGATCGCAGCGCAATCCGCCATCGACCGCTATGAATCATCTTTGAGAATCCCGCAAGCAGTGCGCGGTCACTCACAACTGACGCGCGGCATCGAATCTTGAGAACGGGTAGGGTGCCATATCATGAAAAGAAATCCGCTCGCTCGCTTCGTCTGTGCTGCATCCTTTACAGCGCTGGCTGCCACTTCTCTCTCTGCTGAGGACAAGCCGCTGTTTCGATTTCCGGGAGGTGATGTCGCGGCTGGAGAGAAGGCTTTTGTCGCCTTAAACTGCGTGAAGTGTCATACGGTCGCGGGGGCAAATCTCGCGGAACCGAAAGGTGAGAAAATCCTCGAACTGGAGTTGGGAGCTAATCCACGGTACGTGAAAAATTACGAAGATTTAATCCGGGCGATTGTCAATCCAAAGCACGTTGTCAATGAGCAGTATCGGGCGATCCTGACAGAGTCCGATTTGAGCGGCGGTATTGAAGCCCTCATGCCTGATCTGACGAAGGATATGAGTGCCCGTCAGTTGGTCGATCTCGTCGTATTTCTTGATCGTGCCTACAAAGGCTCGCTTGCGGGCTATGGTGAGTGATACTCTGTGCGAAACCCCCCCTATTTTACATGAAGAAAGAAATCGAAGAGATCCGTGAAGCCCTCAAAGCGATTGATGCCTACGACGACGAAACGGGTGAGGCATTGCAATCGCTCGAAGACGCGCTCGATGAAATTGATCAGCACCCCGCGCTGGGACGGGTGCAGGAGACCATCAGTGGCACCTCGGCGAGAGTCCGGACGCAGGAGAAGTCCTCAGACAGCTGGGACTCGTTGAAAGAACATCTCGAAGAGTGGGAAGATGACCATCCCGGCCTTGTTCTCTCGGTCGGCAAAATGGCCCGGGTTCTTGCGGTGCTGGGTCTTTAAGGTGAAGCGGACAAAGTTTCCCTTTCTCCCTCAGTGAGAAAGGAAAAGCGGTTTGTTGTGCTCACGGATCAACCTGGCGGTGAAGCTGCCGGTGAACATATCGCGGATCGGTCTCCGTGAATGGATGCCGGCGACAATGAGATCAGTGTCCGCGACGAATTCCGGGGTGAAGGTTTCCTCGACTGTCGCTTCGCTTGCCCTGGAATGCACCCGGCTGAAGCCGTGAGACTTGAGGAGAGCGACGGCGTTACTGAGGAGGAAGGCTGACTTCTCCGCCGGAAGATCTGCAGAGACCACGGTGATCTCGGGATCAAAGGGAGTCGCGAAGGCCACGAAGTCCCGCAGGGCTCGCGAGGCACCGAAACTTCCGTCGAAGGCGATCATGACTTTCCCTGGGTTTGCTGCGCCGGTTTGAGGAACGGCGAGAACGGGAGTCGCGGTGTGATCGATCAGCTTGTCGAGGGTGTCTCCCCGCCCTCCACGGGTTTCGAAGTGAAACGAGGTCTCGAGTCCGAGCACGACGAGATCGTGGAAGATTGACGATTCAAGAAGCTTCTGCGCAGGAATGCCTTCGTATTCCGTTTCTTCATGCTCGACTCCGGCTTCCTCACACACCTGAGAGAAACGAACGAGGGTTTCCCTCAAAATCTGGTCGGCGTGCTGAATCTTTTCCTGAACAGCATCGACCATCATGGGGTAATAGGGGCCGACCGCCGGGATGATGCTGGATCGGATCTCCGGAGAATCGAGGACGGCGACCCCGGTGACGCTGGCATGATGCGCTTTTGCGAGTCGGATCGCAGTTTCGGTGGCCCCATCGGTGTAGATTGAGGCATCGAGGGGAACGAGGATTTTCTTGATGTCCATGCGACATCATCTCAAAAATCTGCGAAATGTCATTCCTTCTATTGAACTTTGGTCTGCGTCTATTGACTGCTTCGGGGGAATAAGGGAATGGTTGGTGGAGGAGTTCGGAATCTGCATGAGGTTGATTCCGAAAGGGCATGCGGGCTGAGAATTCGCAGCGCGCGCCATCGTCATCGTATGAGTTTTCAGGAAGAGCAGAAATCGCAGGACCGGGTTATCTCGGAATTGCAACAAAGGGTCGCCGAACTGGAGGCCAATGACCGATTCCGGCTCGTAGTGGAATCTGCACCGAACGGGATCATTTTAGCCTCACCGGAGGGGGTGATCACGATGGTGAATCAGCGGGCGGAAGAACTCTTCGGCTATTCCCGTGAAGAGTTTGTCGGGCTGCGGATCGATGAGTTGGTTCCAACCCGATATCGAGGCCACCACGCCGGGCTTCGCGACAGCTTTCATGGCGACCCCAAGACACGGGCGATGGGAGCGGGGCGCGATCTTTACGCGGTGGGGAAACACGGAAAAGAGTTTCCAGTCGAGATAGCCCTGACCCCCATTCCGGAAGGGGGTGAAACCTATGTCCTCGCCTCGATCATTGATATTACGCAGCGAAAGCAATCGGACGAAGCGCTCTTGCGTTACGCCGAGGAGTTGGAGCGCAGCAATGCGGAGCTCGCGAGCTTCGCCTCGGTGGCCTCACACGATCTTCAGGAGCCGCTGCGAAAGATCAGGACGATGGGGGAGCGGCTTCGTGCCCTCTGTCATCATGAACTCGACGAAAAAGGGCGTGATTACCTCGACCGGATGGTAAAAGCGAGTGACAACATGCACCGCCTGATTCGGGATTTGCTCTCTTTTTCCCGGGTCGAAACGAAGGGCAGGCCATTCTCAAATGTCGATTTGAATAAGTCAGTTGCTGAAGCGATCTCGATGTTGGAGTTGGCGATCGAGGAGTCATCGTCCGGGATTGAGGTGAGCGGAGATTTGCCGACGGTAACCGCCGACGAGGCACAAATGATGCAGCTCTTTCAAAATCTCATCGGAAATGCCATCAAGTTCAGAAAGATGGATGCGAACCCGGTCGTTAGAATCTCCGCTGCTCCGGTGAAAATGGGGAAACGTGATGGGGTCGAACTGCGGGTGAAAGACAATGGAATCGGGTTCGAAGAAAAATACCGGGACCGGATCTTTGAAATTTTCCAGCGACTCCACGGGAAACAGCAATTTGAAGGTACGGGGATAGGACTCGCAATATGTAAGAAAATTGTGGAACGTCATGACGGAACGATTACTGCTTTTGGCCGTCCCGGAGAGGGTGCGGAGTTCGTAGTCACGCTGCCATTGGAGCAACCGAAGCAAAGAGAGATTTCTCAATCATGAAACCATTGAAAAAGTGCATTCTGATGATGGCGGATGACGATCCCGATGATCGTGAGTTTGTTCGTGAAGCTTTTGAGCAATGCGGCTTTGAGGGCGAATTCCGCTATGTCGAGGACGGGGCGGAACTGCTCGATTATCTGCTTCTGCAGGGGGAATTTTCCGGAGGGTCGGAATGTCCTGCTCCTGATTTGATTCTTCTGGATCTCAACATGCCAAGGGTCAACGGGCATGAAGCGCTGACCCTTATTAAGTCGAATTCGAAGCTTCGTCGGATTCCTATTGTGGCGCTTTCGACCTCTGAATCCGCTGACGACATCGAGAAGACTTATGATCTGGGGGTGAATTCTTTCATCACGAAGCCATCCAGTTTTGATCAACTGGTGGAACTGGCCGATGGATTGAAACGCTACTGGCTGGAAATGGTCAAGCTTCCGACAACGGTGTGATCAACAGCCTCGCGGCGCGGCAGGACGGAAATGAAGGTATTGTTGATCGACGACGATGAGGACGAGTATATCCTCAATCGTGATCTGTTGGATGACATCAAGAACCGCTCTTTCAAGCTGGACTGGGCGGATAACTACGAGGATGCGCTCGATGCTCTGGTAGAGGGCTCGCATGATGCCTACCTTCTCGACTACCGGCTGGGGGCGCACACGGGCATTGATTTGCTCCGGGAAATTCAGAGTCGGGGACTTCATCGGGCCACCATTTTTCTGACGGGCCAGGGTGACGATGCCGTGGATCAGTCCGCCATGGAGTTGGGGGCTTCTGATTATCTCATCAAAGGGGAAGTCAGCGCGTCGACGCTGGAGCGTGCGATTCGATATGCCATCGAGCAGGAGAAGGCAAAAGAGCGCCTGAAGTTCCAGGCTGAGATCCTGAAGAATGTTCACGACGCAGTCTTCTACGTGGATAAAAGTGGTAGAATCGAGGGCTGGAATGAAGGGGCAACGAGAATATTCGGCCTGAGTGCAGAGGAAATTTTCGGACGATCAATACGGGAAATTTGTCCGAGCAGTCACGGCTCGCCCTTCGATGATCGAATTATTCCCGCAATTGAAGAGCACGGTATGGCGGAGGAGGTAATTCAGTGTGAATCCCGTTCCGGTGAAGATCTTTACATTCGGGCGAAAGTCACTCCGATGGTTCAGTCGGGAATGGAAGGGTATGTTTTTTGTGCGAGCGACATCACGAAGCAGAAAAAGCTGGAGGCCGAAATTGTCAGAATCAGTGAGAACGAACAGCGGCGTATCGGTCAGGACTTGCATGACGATTTGTGTTCGCAGCTTTCCGGAATCGGCTGTCTCACAAAAGTGTTGGAGCAACAACTCCGGAGTAAGAATCAGGAGGAAGCGGATCTGCTCAGGAAAGTGACCGAAATGGTTGCTCAGGCAGGGGTCAGGACCCGGGAAATTGCAAAAGGTCTTGTTCCAACCGTGCTCGAAACGCAGGGCTTGAGCGGGGCGATTGATGAGTTGGTTTCCCGGCAGCGAGATGTCTACGGGGTCGCCTGTGTCGCTCAGTTGTCAAATGACAGCCGACTGGACGATCTGCCGTCACATGTTTCGATCCAGCTTTACCGCATCGTTCAGGAAGCACTGGCGAATTCCATCAAGCACAGTGATTGTGAAGAGATTGAAGTGCGGCTCGAATTTTCTGATGGAAGATTGGAGTTGTCTATCCGTGATGACGGCAAAGGCATGAAGCCTGACGATGACTCTTCGGGGATGGGGCTGTTCACCATGCGCCGGCGGGCTGAAATCATCGGGGCGGAATTTGATCTTCACGGGAGTCCCGGTGACGGCACAAGAATTCGGTGTAGTTTACGACTTCCTATCGCATGAGCGAAACAACGAAAGCACGGGTCTTTATCGTGGATGATCATCCGATCATGCGCCTCGGCCTGTCCCAGTTGATTAAATCGATCGATGGAGTCGAGGTTGCGGGAGAAGCCGGGTCGGCGACTGAAGCGCTGCACCTTCTCGATCAATCGATTGGGGTTGATCTCGCAATTGTTGATGTCTCGCTGCCGGATCGTAGCGGCCTGGAGTTGATCAAGGATTTGAGAGTGCTCCACGAGAGGATCAAGTGTCTCGTCATTTCATCGCATGATGAAGAAGTCTACGCCGAGCGGGTGCTTCGTGCCGGCGGCCGTGGCTACATGATGAAAGATCGCGCTCCCGATCTTCTCGAAGCAGCGGTGAAGCAGGTCTTGAGCGGTGGGATTTTTCTCAGCTCCGAAATGACCGCCCGGATGATGGAAGTCATTGCCGGCGGGGGGAGCAGCGTTTCGGTTTCCTCGCTGAGTGACCGGGAACTTGAGGTCTATCGCGCTATCGGGGAAGGAAAAAGCTCGCGGGAAATCGCCGGATTAATGGGGATCAGCATCCGGACCGTCGATGCGCACCGCACTCATATTAAGGAGAAACTCAATCTTCGTGATGCGGCCGAATTGACCCATTCGGCGATTCGCTGGGTCGAATCTCAGTCGTGATGCATACGGGAATCTCGTAAGCGACCTGCTGAATTCCATTATTAGCAGTTCAGGACAGTCCCCAATTTCGCCGGACCCTGTAGCCTCCTATTGTTCGAGCATCAGTTTACCCCTGGATGCCCATGAACGTTGAAGAGACCAATACCCTAGCCGATGAACGCATTTTTGCGAAGCTGAACGAGTCGCCGTTCTTCCAGACTTATCGGAAGGCTTTTTCAGCCGCGACAGGGATGAACCTCTCCCTTATTCCCGCCGACGACGAAGTGAAAATCGGCCGCGAAGCAGAAGCCTGCGCGCATCAAAGCGACTTCTGCAGCAAGCTGAATTCCGGTGACGGCGGCTGCGGAAAATGTCAGCATGCTCAGCGAGTCTTGAAGCGGGAGTCTTCCGCAAAGACCGCGACGAGGACCTGCTTTGCGGGGATGAGGGAATCACTCATTCCAATTCGTTCCGGGGATCGGGCTTTTGCCTACCTCAGCACCGGTGAGGTTTTCACCGCCGAGCCCGGTGCAATTCCCGGGGCACTGGAGGAATGCTTCGACGATCTGCGTCTTTCCGCGAAGGAGCGGAAAGACCTCGAGAGATCATGGCGCGCCGAGAGGGTCATGTCGAAAGAGCAGTATGAGGGAACGATCACCTTGCTCGCTGCGTTTGCGCTTCAGGTATCCGATCTATTGAATCGCCTCCTCATTGAGGAAAGCAACGCCGAGCCCGAGGTCGTGATGAAGGCGAAGCGATATGTGAATGCCCATCTCGAAGACAAGATTTCCCTCGAAAGTGTTGCGAAACACGTCGGAGTGAGTCCCTACTATTTTTGCAAAGTCTTCAAGCAATCTGCAGGGATGACCTTGACAGAGTTTGTGAACCGCCGCCGCATCGAGTGGGCCAAGCGCCGCCTTCTCAATCCGCAGGCCCGTGTCACCGAAGTCGCCTTTGATGTCGGGTTTCAATCCATCTCGCAGTTCAACCGAAGCTTCCTCAAGTATGTCGGTCAATCACCGACCCGGTTCCGTGATCACCAGGGTAGAGCAAACCTTTCGGGTGCGTCAGCGGCCTGAAGCCTGAGAGTTTGAGGCTGCCTTGAGTCGAGTCGAGACATCCTGAGAGTTCGAGACAGATTCACTCCGTTGCTCGAAACGGGGGACGGATCCTGCCTGCCGGGCCGGAAGGCCATTCGGCACCTTGTTTGATCCATTCACTGAGGAGTTCAATGTCATCCTCTGTCGGACGGGGCCCCACCATAGGCATCGCTTTCTCATGACCGTGCGGTGACTTCAGTGCGATGATGAGAAGACTCTTCTCAGGTTCTCCCGGAACGATCACTTCCCGGCCGGATTTCAGCGTGACGAAAGCACGCTTTGCGGACTCAAAACTGAAGACTTCAGGCAGTGTCTTACGGTTATGACAGTGCACGCATTTTTCAGTGAGCAGTGGCTTGATATCCTCTGCAAAGGAAACCTGCCCCGGGGCAGGTTCGTCAGCGATAGCGACGTCAATGGTGAGGGCGATTACGGACAGGCAAAGATGCCTGAAGTGTGGCCTTTTCATGAAATCGGAGCAGTCCCGGAGCTTATTGCCGGGATCGGCTCAAGACGAGAGGGGCGGGAAGGGCGCGAAGCTGTTTCATTGATATCTCATTTTCGTTGGCCCATTCAATGATTGAATCACCAATGATCCTGACAATGACGTCAGACGAGAGATTGTCGGTGTTCAGAATGAGATGATACGAACCGGTGTCATCGATGTCGGCTCCGGTGTAGCGCTTCACAAAATTGGCTCGTGAACGATCCGTCCTGTGCACCAGTTTCTCCGCTTTATCCTGTGTGATCTGAAAACGCTCACGAACGCGCGCGATGCGTTTTAGTTCTGATCCGATGAGCCGGACATGAAAGGTATTGGGTAAATCTGAAGTCACGAAATTTCCGGCCCGTCCCACGACGAGTGCGTTGCCCATGCGGCAGAGGGTGCGGATCGTCGCGGCCGAATAGTTGAAGAGAGTCCATTTCGAAGGCTGAAGTCTGAGAGCTTCCTCAAGGGTTTCGAGAATGGGAAACTTGGCCTCCTCAGCGAGGTAAGGTTCCATTGTGTTGGGAAGTTTATGGTCTTCGATGATCTTTCCGATCAAGGACTGATCAAAGCCTGCCCAACCATGGACTGCTGATTCATCGACGACGTCGAGATACTCGACGAGAGCCCGCTCGATGCGGCTTGTCCCGGTGCCGCACTGCCGCGAGATCGAGAGCGAAGGTCGGAACTGGAAATCGCGACCCTGAAATTCCTCCGCAAGTCTACTGCGAAGAAATTTTTCCATGCGATTTAAATGAAAGTCCCGTTGCATCATGACAGCTGAGGAGGCCGCTCTCTATCCACGCTAGGATAATCGCCGGTCTTTGCTCCGCATCTCTTGCCGATGGAGGCGCATGAATTGGGTGAGCTTCTGTCTATTCCGGCAGTGGCCAACCAAGGTGATTGTGAAGGAAGTCGAAGGAACTTTCTCCGTGAATGGAATGACCTCCCCGGAAAAATTCGATTCCGGTGCGATCACTCATTCCAAAGGCAGCGTAGAGGCGGCGGACGCGGGCATACTCGAACGCGACGTATTCATCCTCGGAAACCCGGTCATAGTGCCCGCGTTCGACAAAGAAAGGGCGGGGGAAAATGAGGCCGGCAATCTCTCCGTAGTCGAAAGTGTTGCCCATGTTCCAACAGGGCATCTCCCACTCAATCGTTTTCATGTAACCTTTTGGAAAATCAGGATCGGAGACTTTACGCGTCCAGTGGTTGAAGTCCCCCGAGCAGATGGAGAGACAGTAGTCGTTGAAGAGCGCGGGCAGCCGCATTGCCGATTCGCCGCCATAGCTCAAACCGTAGAAAGCGATTCTTTTCGGATCGACCTGCGGTAGTGTCTTCAGCCAGTTCAAGTTCTGTTCGTGTGAGGCGGCGATAAAGGAAAAAAGCGTGGCTCCGATCAGGTTCGCCTTTCGATCGAGCCATCGATATTCGTCCTCTCCCCGATAAAGATTAAAGGGGGAGAAGGTGATGAAGCCACGTTCCGCCAGGCGGGCCGCGAAGTCGTTGTAGGCCGGTTTACCGGCGTCGATGAGATCGCGCGGAATCCCGTTTCGTCCGTGCTGACAGACTACGAGAGGACGTTGTTCACCTTCCTCAAGATCATTTGGCAGCAGCAGCGTGCCCCATGAATGGAACCCCGGGTAGACCTCGAGCACGACATCCCAGGCTGACCATTCTTCTGTTTCTTTCACGAGCCGGGACTGCGGGGAGAGTGAGAGGAGTTCTTCATCGAATCTCCCAATAATGCTGTCCTGAAACTTCTCACGAAACCCGGCCGAGGCTTCGATGAAGTTGAGTGGAGAAAGTTGATCGTGCTCCCGCTCGACGGACCATTTCCCGGGGCGAAGCTCCGGTTCCGCTTCAAAAAAGTAGAACTCCCTTCGCGTTTCGAGGGATTGGTCGACGAGCCTTTGAACATGATTCTGCATTCCGTCGAGAATCCGCTTTTCGCGGGCGGCGGAGTCGAATCCAATACGCGAATCAATGAGGAGTGCGATCGGAGGGGTCCGGCTGATTTCGCGCTCGATTCCAATGGTCTGGAGAAAGGCCGCCACGGCAGGATAGTCCGCCCGTGCTCCTCTATTCGCTTCGTGGATAAGGAAGCCCGGCGGGGCACTCAATGATCCTAACACAGAGCCAATACGGTCGAATTCGAGTTCGACTGCTTCCCATGCGGGCGTTTCTAAACTTCCTTTCGGCGTTTCGAAAACCGGAAAGTCCGTGTGCTCGATGAGGAGCGGGCGGGGGAAGATCATGGCGGCGACTTCGGCGTCGCCGAAGCGCGGGAGGAGGTCGAAGAGATTCCGGTCGATCGGTTCGGACCAGGCATCTTCGCGGGGCGCGAAGGCACCACTGACGAAACCATGGTCAATGCGATCATCGATGGCCGCGGCGTAAAGCGCGACCCTTCCTCCTTCGCCGTAGCCCGCGACGGTGATCGTATCAGCGAGGCTCTCTGCCCGGAGCCAGTCGACGGCGGCAAGAGCCGCCTGAACTTCATAGCCGAGTGGGTGGCGCCCCATTTGAAAGGCCTGCCGGTAGATCCATTCCCGATGGGTCTGATTACTCTTGATGACGGCTTCGTCGTCTCCGCGTTCCCCCCGGAAAGCGCAGCGCGAGAGTGTCGTTGGAATGACGAGACGGAATCCTGCCGCAGCGAAGCGGAGGCCCATCTGTTGTCTTCCTGTCAGGGTCGCAGTGAGACCGAGAATATCTTCCGGAGTTTCCCCGGCGTCGGGGATGAGTACCATCGCGGGAGGTGCTGAAGGCATCGTTGCGGTTCCTGTCGGAGTGACGTAGAGACCTTCTGCGGGAAACCCGGGCAGGACGGTCCAGCGGATTTGATGAACGGAGAATCCGGGCCCCTCCGCAACGAGGGATCCGAGGGGGATGCCATCGAGCGTGACGGTGGAATTGTCGATGAATTCCGCGGTGACCGGAGGACGTTCATCGACCACCCCGAGGGTGAACTTCAGTTGCTCGCGTTTTTCCTGAACAAAGGCGTCGCGCTCTGTGGGTTCGGACGGGAGCCTGACCGTTGTTTGCGCAGCTTCTTTGATCATTTTTTCGACGAAAGCATGGGCCTCCTGCATGAGCCGATCCGAAAATTCCTCACCTTCCCACTCCAGGGGGCTGGTTCCCGGCAGGGGCTCAGCGTTGAGCGTGAAGCAATTGAGGGCTGCCGGAAGAGCAAGAAGGGCAAGCCGGTTCATGGCGCGTCGTTTGGTTTCAGGATCAGAGAATTGATCTTCGTTTCCATGTCTGCGGTGGCATTGATCACGATGACCACGCCGGGATCCTCCGCTCCTTCGGGAAAATGTCGGGTGATGGTGTAGATGTCAGCCAAATTAATTTGAAGATTCCGGAGTGAGACATCAAGCCCTTCCGGAAGGTCTGCCGAAGCGATCGCCTTCTGGACCTCTTCGTTGATTTCCTCTTTGTAATCATCAAGGTCGACCCGCAGTTGGCTCTCGATTCCTTTGGTGAGAATTCCTTCGAGAAGCCAGGTCGCTGCTGTCGTGAGCTTGTCCTTCGTTTCCACGGTCAGTTCAACCTGCGAAAACCCGAGGGTCTGCGCCTCAAGATCGATCACGGGTCGTGCTTTGACCCAGATGTCGCCGGCCACACCGCGGCCGATACGGCTTTTGTCTGCCTGCAGCGAGATTTTCAAATCAAGGAGTCCGGCCTGACCAATCTTTGCTTCGAGGCCATGAATGTCGATCTTTGTGCCGATTCCGGTGTCGATCTCAAAGTTCTCCTGCGCGAGGACTTCGTTCAGTTCGGCGACGCTGACGATGATGGGGAGTTTGAGATCCGTGGTCACCGGACCACTGAGAGGGGTGAGGTCCGGCAGGGGTGCGGCAACCGGTTGTCCGGGGTCGCGATTGGTCAGGAATGTGTTCGAGCGAATGCCGATGGCCATGTTGATCTGCGAGGGGTCGGCGTAGCTGATCGGGGCCATGAGAAGTTCCTGCGGCGTGATGCTGATCCAGACGTTCGGATTATCATTCACCAACTGGCTGATGTATCCCTGGGACCACAGCTTTTCGACTTCGCTGCGAAGGTCGAGCTCCCTGCTCAGCGCCGGCATCAGCTTTGCGGCTTCTTTCTGGACGAACTGACTCAGCGTGCTGTTCAGCATGTTGCTGATGTCGATGCCGCCGAGGCCTCCGATGGAGAGATTGGCTTCCGAGAGACGAAGCCGGGGGACGAACTTCGGATCAATCAGCCAGTTGGGAGTAACCACCGGGGTCATCGATCCCCCGACGATTCCCCCGATTTCGACGGTGCTGTTCAGCGGGAGCATGACGATCTTTGCATCGATGTCACCTTGAAACCGGGCCCCGCCACGAAACTGCGTGGCGAAGGCGAGATTGGATCCGGTGTTTTCAAAGGCGATGTCACCGCGGACTGCCTTCCAGGCGTAGCGCCCCCGCTTGATGCGTTGGTGGAAATCCTTCTGCTCGCCTCCTTCGAACTCGGCGGGGACTTTTGAGTTCGCCAGCGTCGTCATCATTTCGACCGGGATCGCCACGTTGATCGCGACGAGTGAGGTCTCAGAGCGGGGAAGATCAAATTCGCCGATCGGTTGCCCTGTCGGAGGATCAACAAAAATCATGCGCGGTCCGAGGTATCGCGTCGCCAGTGGAAGCAACATGACCAGGCAGAGAAGGACCGCGGCGGCGATGAGGAGAATTTTTTTCATGGCACTGGGCAGGTGAGAATGGCGGTAGCAGTAGGGGGATCAGAAAAGCCTTCCGTTGGCTATGGCTCATTCAGGGATACTTGATACCGCCGTTTATTTCAAAAGGTTCCCGTGAAACGTTTTACCTATGCTATTCGAGACCGGACAGATCACGTGGGGGCGTCGATCCCTTGCGGATCAGGAGAGAACTCGTCTCAACTGGGGGAATCTTTTGATCGAACTCAGTTCCGGAGACGGGGAGGTCTATCTTGCGTCGACGACTCTGGATGATTCGGAGATGGGGTCCGACCTTCAGGATGCCGCGATCGGGTGGACCCGCTGGGCGGTCTGCACAGGCGTGGACGAGCTTGATCTTCACCCGGCCTTCCCTGACCACAGTGTCCTCGTGCGTCCGGAGATCCTGCTTACGCTGGAGCCCGGTGCGTCGGCCCGGGTTTGGGTCAATATCCCTCCAACGGTCATCGTGAGGGTGAAAGATCGGATTGATCAGGTTCTTGCCGAGTTCCCGACTGTCTCTCTGGAGCAGTCATGGTTCGGTCAGCCGGGTAAGGGCGAGCTTTGCTACGAGCTGACTTCGCAGGCCCGACAGCAACCCGGTCTCGAAACCTCGGCGGTGGGCATTCAGTGCCCGGTGACGATTGTCAATCAGTCCAGTGAGTCATTAAATGTGACGCGCTTTTGCCTGAGGGTTGCCGGACTCACGCTGTACGAGTCAGCAAATGGATTGTGGGGCAACGAAACCGTGGTGAAGTATCAGGGCGGCACCAGCGTCAGTCGGGTCACTTTACAGAGCGGGCCACCGGCTGAAGCAATCCAGCCGGAAGTTCTCGCGCTCCCGAGGGAGCGGGGGTCGTTTCAAGTAGTCGGGCGGACGTTTCGAACCTTCAGCCGTCGCGGTAAGGGGGATCTCAGTTTTGAGTAACCCTTTTCAGGCTGAGATTTCGCCTTAGGATACGGGGATGTCTCATCCTCTTTCGAAACGTTCCGCTATTTTCGGTGGTTCCTTTGATCCTGTTCACCGCGGCCATCTCGGAATGGTACGGCACGCAATGGAGGCCGTGGAGTTGGATCGGGTCCTCTTCATGCCTGCCTGTGTCTCACCGTTTAAATCGGGCACGGTTGCCTCGGGGCCGCAGCGGGCAACGATGCTGGAGTTGGCGTTGAATGATGAAGAACTCGACGACGTTGAGATTTCAACCTTTGAGATTGATCGGAATCAGCCGAGCTATTCGTGGGAAACGGCGACTCACTTCTGTTCCGCTTTTCCGCGAACGGAATGGTACTGGATCCTCGGTAGTGACCAGTGGAATTCAATTGATCGGTGGGCTGAACCGGGAAAGCTGCGCGAACTCCTCCGGTTCGTGATCATGACCCGGAATGAAGATCCGGTGATGGATCGTCCGGGATGGAACTACCTCGCGGTGCCGTATTCTCATCCAGCTTCCTCCAGCGCGATTCGGAAAGACTTCCAATCTCACCTCTCATGGATGTCTCCTTCGGTTGTCGCTTTCTGCCAACGCGAAGGATTGTATCAGGCTGATTCGTGAGGCTCTTGCGAAGAAGAGTTGTTTCGTCAGGCCGGAACATGATAGTCTCGCAGGAATGCTCTTCCGAATTGTCACTGTCGCCATTGTGGGCTTCTGGCTCGCCAGTGTCGGGTGGCTTTGCGCCGTCATTTGGGCCCCGCCGGAATCGAGAATGGCTCAGGTCGATCCGAGAGAAGTTTACGAAGTGTTCTTCGCCTGGAATGAGTCTACGAGGATGACGCTCCTCGAAAACGGAAGTCGCCGGGGAGAGATCACGATTGCCGGCGGTTCGGGGGATGATCGGAAGACGGGGCTGTTCGTCAATTCCTTTTCCATGACGGGAACGATTGATACGATTGATCCATCCAACGATTTTCCGGGAATCGATCTTTCGTGGCGTGGATTGGCCGAGTTCAGCCGGGAACTTGAATTTGATTCAGGGGATTTTTCTGTCCGTATTCCCGGGCTCAACATGAGTGCTCACGTCAGCCTCGAGGGGAGGCCAATGGTGACAAAGGCCGCTGTTTCGATGAGTGAGATTCCGGTGTTCCGGTTTGATTCCTCGAAGGACTCTTTCAACTCAGGCTCCCTGCAGTCGCTGCCGCTTGCCGGGGCGTTCGGGGACGGGCTGCCTTTTTCCTCAATGGCAGGAAAGGGCGAGCTGGATGAGTCTGTGCTCGACAGCCTCAAAGTGGATGCGCGCATGGGGAATTTCACCTTTGGAGGGCGGGATCTCCAGGCCTACCTTCTGATTTTCAGTTCCGGCGACCACGACGAGGCGATGCGCGTATTCCTCAGCGAAGTGGGGGAGCCGCTCCGCATCGAAACCGATTTCGGGTTTGAAGCGGTTTCTGAAATACTCATGCCACTTGAGGCCTACCTGAAAAAGAAAGAAAGCCCGTCCGATGATTGAGATTCAGAACCTTTCGATGCGATACGGAGATCTTCTCGCCCTCGATCATTTGGATTTGAAGATCGAGAAGGGGGAGTTCTTTGCTTTCCTCGGCCCGAACGCAGCGGGGAAAACGACGACGATCAAACTGCTTACCGGGCTCATGGAGCCGACTTCAGGGTTCGCTGAGATTTGTGGCTTTGATATCCAGAAGGATTCCATGGAGGCGAAACGGCGGATCGGCTACATTCCCGACGTTGCTGAATTCTATGACAAGCTGACTCCACTGGAGTTTATGGGGTTCATTGCCGACCTGTTCGAAGTGGATGCTTCCAGAGCGCAGGAGCAGACCCCTGAATTGATGGAGCAGTTTTCACTCGTGCCCTATGGACGGCAGCGTATCGAGAATCTCAGTCATGGAACACGTCAGAGACTCGCAATTGCGTCAGCGCTTCTGCACGATCCTGAAGTCATCATCATTGACGAACCGATGGTAGGTCTCGATCCGAAGAACGCCCGGGTCGTAAAAGAGGAGTTGAAAGCGAGAAGCAAAGCCGGGGTCACAGTGTTTCTTTCGACGCACCTGCTAAATGTGGCTCAGGAACTCGCCGATCGTGTCGGGATCATCAATCACGGAAGGCTTCTCGCCCTTGGCACAGTGGACGAAATTTTAGAGCAGACTTCGAAAGGGCGTGATCTCTCCTTGGAGGAGGTCTTTCTTGAAATGACAGGAGATCCCGAAGTCGCAGAAAAAGATTAAATTAATTCTCGCTTTTTCCTTTACAGTTTTGCTCAAATATCCCAAGAACAACCCCTGTCATTTTACCAAAGACCAACAGAATTACTTATGTCAAAAACGATGTCACTCCTCCTATCCAAGCGTTGGCTCATCACTCTGGGTGTTTTGCTCCTCGTTTCTTTCGCTGCTCCCGACCTCATGGCGCAGGACGCCGATCCCGCGCCGGAGAGTAAGACTCTCATGGACAAAATCGTGGACGCGGGTTTGTTCATGATTCCGATCGGTATCCTCTCTGTGCTCATGATCACGCTGGCAGTCTTCAATGCGCTGCAACTTTCAGCGAAAAAGTTTTCCCCGGGCGCCCTGAAAGAGGAGATCCTCGCGAACATGGCTGACGTGCGGGTTCGCAGTTCGATTGATGTTGCGGCACAGGACCCATCTTACCTCGGACGTCTCGTCGCGACCGCTTATCCACTCGTTGATGCAACGGATCCTGAAACGCTTGGACGTGGTAAAGTGGAGGATGCGATTGCGGATTTTGCGATTCGTGAGAATTCCCGTTACATGTCCTGGATCGGATATTTCTCCGTGATCGCCCAGGCCGCTCCGATGATCGGACTGTTCGGAACGGTCGCCGGTATGATCCTTGCGTTCGACACGATGGGACTCAGTGGAGGTGCCGATCCGAGTGCGCTCGCCGGAAACATCTCGCTCGCCCTGATGACGACCGCCGGTGGTCTTGTTGTGGCGATTCCGAGTATCTTCTGTTTCTACATTTTCAAAAACCGCTTCAACAAGCTGGTTAGCGAAGCGCAGGAAGTGGCGAGCGAAGGCCTTGATTACGCAGTGGGAACGGTCAATGCCGACCAGCAGCTTGCGAAGGTTCCGGAAGGGATTTCGGAAAGCTGATTTGCCTGACCGAATCGTAGTTTAGGAAAGAACACTATGGCATCTGAAAAACTCAAAGCAGCAATCGAGAGCCTCGATGAAGAGGAACTTCAAATGGACATGTCGTCCATGATCGACCTCGTTTTCCTGCTTCTGATTTTCTTCATGGTCAGTTCTCACCTCATCATCGTCGAAATTGATAAGCGCGTGAATCCTCCAACCGCAGCCAATGCACAAGTCGCGAAAAATGCGACGGGGCGGGTTGTTGTCAATATCCTCGCTGACGGTTCGATCTGGGGCCAGGGCGAACAGGAGCTTCCCACAATAGAGGCAATTGAGGACTACGTGCGGAATTATAAAGAGCGTAACGACAACAACAGTATCCCGACCCGTCTCAACCTCCGTGCGGATGAGGAAGTGGATACCCGGGTGATTAAGAAAGTGGTTCAGGCTGCCGGAGACGCCGGGGTCAACGATGTCATCTTCGGCAGTTACGTGGTTGAACGCTGAGGCGAATAACGAATCCAAAACGATATGGCGCGCAGAAAAGCCCCCAAAGAGGAAGATCCGGCATTGGATATGTCGTCTCTGATTGACGTCAGTTTCCTTCTCCTGATTTACTTCCTCGTCACTTCGACGCTCGACCCGAAAGAGGCCGACCTCGGCATGACGATGCCGACAAGCCAGTCGACCTCTTCCTCGAGTCCGCCGGAAATCGATCAGATGACGATCGATGTGAACAGTTCCGGGCACATAGTGCTGAACGAAGAGGTTCTAGACACCGATCCGGAGAAACGGGAAGTGCCGCTGCTCCTTGATCGTCTTCGTACCTACGCACAGACCGCAAAGATGACTGATTCACAGCCGGTCGTGATCATCGCCGCTGATGATGCCGCGAAAGGACAACGATTCGTTGACGTCCTTAATGCCCTTGCAGACAAAGATGTCGACATTCGAAATGTCACCATCACCGGGTTTAAAGAGGAATGATCCATGCCCCGCTCCAGTCGGTGGTTGTACAGTTTCGCGGTTTCGTGCCGCTCAAAATAGTAATACAGGGGCGGTTAAGTTGATCCGGTCCCGGGTATCTCTGTCGACTCGAGCAGCAGTCAGGGAGAAACAGACTCTACAAATTTTAGAATGAAAATACTTCGCAACAGGAAGCTCTCCTATTTCACTGCGGTATTCGCCGCCGCCGCTCTGACCGGGCTTATTTCCGCTCAGGATGACGAAAGCATCGAAGGCCTGTATCAGACTGCGGTCGAGCAAAACATGTCAGGAAAGCCGGCGGAAGCGTCGGCGACCTTTGAAAAACTCTTTGATCTCGCCGGGGGAACGGAAACTCTCTTTGAGGATTACGGGGCTCAGGCCGGAGGCTTTTTCTTCGATTACGGTCTCACCCTCCTTCCGCAACAGCGCTGGGAAGACGCCAGGGCTGCTTTCACGACCTGTATTCAGGCCGATGAGATCGCCGAGCGGGTCGAGACTCCAATCAACTCGACGAATGCGCGGAAGAGTCTTGCGACTTTTCAGCTTGGTTTCTGCGAAGCGCAATTGGGAAATCATGAGGAAGCACTGAAGCTCTATGATGAGTATATGGCCTCGAACCCGCCTGCGGCGGAGCTGGAGCAAATCTACAGCACCTACAAATTACGCTACGGGGCGACTCTCATGAAGCTCGGTCGGAATGACGAGGGCATTGCCTCAATTCAGGAGCTGTTCGACAACAAAGAGGATAAGGGGATTCCAACGCAGTTTCTTGTTCAGGGTCTTCTCGAACTCGGGCTTTCCTGGGTTGAGCAGGCGGAGGCAGCCGGTGGTGACGGCGTTGCTATCGAAAAAATTTCGAATTCCGCGAATGCTTTTCTCGATGAGAACGAGTCGATGCTGGCCCTCTCGCCGCTCGACAAGTTCCGCTTTGGTTTTTACGATCGCCTTCGCGTTCTCGGGTTCGAGGCTTCCAAAGTCGGGCTCTATCCGCTTGCGCTCCGGCTTTTCACGATGGTTCCGACTCTCGAGGATGTGAAAGAGGATATCAATCTGGGCCTCGCCCGTCTCCCTCTCGGTGCCGGAATCCCTTCGCAGTATCAGCAACTCCTCGATCGCATCGAAGCAATGGAAAATGTCGAGTTTCATCCGGATGCGGAGACTCTTCGTCTTGTCGCGACTTGCTATGACCGTATGGGGAATTCCCGGGCCGCGAGGGTCGTTTATTGGCATCTCGCTTCCCAGTTTCCCGATGCTCCGGCAGCTGCCCGTGGTGAGATTCTTCACGAAGCCTCGCGACTTTCCTCGATCCTTGGTGACTACTCCGGGGCCCGGTATTTTGGCGAAGCCTTCAACCGCGAAGTTCCGGAGAATCACCCGTTGAAGAACAACGTCGCTTCCTTCATGCTGCAGTCACTCTTTGCGGCGAAGGACTACGATCAGGTCAAGAGCATTGCCGAGCGGGTTCGAGAGCGATACGAGCCGGGTGCTCCGGAGCGCGAGTTGGCTGATTCCTACTACTCGCTGGCGCTTTTCACGACGCAGGATCATGAGGCGGCCGCTGAGCCGATGAATGAATATATCGCCAACTACCCCAACGGGCAGACTCGAGAGATGGTGATGTATTTCCGCGGAACCAACTCCCTTGTCCTCGGTAAAATGCGTGAAGCGGCCGAGTATATCGAGGAATTCATCAAGGCTTTTCCGGAATCAGAAGCCTACCTCGACAAAGCACTCGCTGACCTTGCTGTGGCCCGGTTCAACCTCGAAGACTATCCTGCCTCGATCAAAGCAGCGGATCAACTCGAAGCGGTTCGCCCTGACTCGGTCACGCTCGGACGAACTCTCAATATCCGGGGCGACTCCTATCTCATTCAGGCCGGCACGATGAAGAGCAAAGAGCAGGAGGAGCAGCGGAAGGAATGGGAAGCCGCCGCTCTCAATTCCTATCTCGCGGCATTTGAAGCGGCGAAGTCGGCGATCAACGCGGAGCCGGATCGTGCTGATTATCACAAAAATATCGCGGCGGAAGCGCTCTGGAAATCAGCTGACCAGTATTACACCAATGGCGAAATTGAGAAAGGTCTCGCCCAGTATGATGCCTTCTTCCCCGACTACTCAGGCACCCGTTGGGAGCCACAGATTTCCGTTTTCTCGCTTGAGCATCTCGAAGCTGCGGATCGCGGCGAAGAGGGTTTGACTCAGGTGGAGAAAATGATTCTCCTTCTGGGGGAGAAGCCACCGGAAGAGCAGGATCTTACCCTGCTTCGCCAGGCGATCGGTTCGTATTCGCAGGCTTCGGTCCGCATCCGGGGTGTTGATGAGACGCTCGCGACGCTCGAAGACTTTCCGGGCATCGATCCTTCGAATCAGGCGTTGCTCACCTGGTTGAAGATTCAGCAGGTCATCGTGCTTCAGGGAAGTCGCAAGGAGATGGAGAAAGACTCTCCGGAGTATGCGGCGGTCGAAGGAAAGATTGCCAAGGTTTTCGACGATCTGAAAAAGTTCGAGATTCGACAGCTCTCCGAGTTCGCATTGCAGCAAATCGGTCTCTATTTCGCCGGAACGGAAAACCCGTTTCTCGGGGTGCCATACTTTGACGAACTTCTGACCCGCACCAACCCGGAAGCAGATCCCTTCAAAGGGGCGGCTGAGATGGAACTGGGCATCATCGAGATGCGCGCTGCCGACCCCGGGAAGGTTCAATCGGCTCGTGAGCGCTTCCGTCGTGTCATCAACAAATACAAGGATGCAGAGCTCGTTCCTGAGGCACACCTGAACCTGGCCAAGCTGCACATCAACAGCGAGGAGTGGTCTGATGCGCTTGAACAGCTCGATGTTATCAATCGGAACAAAAACTATTTTAAAGAACAGCGTCAGAAGCGGGCCGAAGCGCTCTTTCTTCTGGGGAATGTCTACGATGAGATGGAGGATCCGCTCAGAGCAAATCAGGCTTATGTGGGTTTGATAGGAGCCTACTTCAATTTGCACGACTGGGTCACGCAGGCGTGGGAGCGCTACATTCCCAACAGTCTGGCTGATTTTGAGAAAATGCCGACCGAGACGGAAATTGATCGTGCCGCAAAGCGGACAAGGGAGCTGGCACTGTATGAACTCACCCGGAAATACCTCTACCAATGGTCCGAACTCACCGATGAGGACGTGCCATCAGGAGCACTTCGTCGCCTTCGCCGTGACGTCGAGCTCATGAAGACTAACCTGCAGATCACTCCCGAGGAGGAGCAGACGATTCTCATCAAGCTCGGGTTGGCCGACCCTAACTAATTCATTTCACGTCCATTTTCGATGAAACTACTACCACACATCATTCTGATCGCGGTTCTGGGTCTGGCTCCTTCACTTCAGGCTCAGGTCAGGGAAACGCCGGCCACTCTCGGCCTCGTGGCGGGAGGTAATCCGCAGGGCTACGTTCAGAATTCGAACGACAACGGGATCCTTTTCGCGACCACCTCCGGTGGAGCGGGACAGCTCATCACCTACGATAAGATTCGTGGTGACGGGCTCGACAAATTGATCCGTTTCGAAGAGCGCGTCGAAGCCCTTGCGGAAGCACGGGCGCTCTACGCGGCGGAACAATACACAGAAGCTGCCGCCGCTTTTGGTCAAGTAGCGCGCGAATATGCGATCATCCTGAACGTGCCTCAGAATTTCGCGTCGGAAGCACTCTTTTACCAGGCGGAGAGTCTTCGCCGATCGGGGCGCTATGCTCTTCTCGCACAGGTTCTCAACGCTCCTGTTGCAAAAACAATTGAGACGAAACTGGATCAGCGCTACCAGAAGGACCTGGAATTCATGAAGCTGTGGTCTCTCCTCGGCGAGGAGAATTACGAGGGCCTCAAGGCCGCGCTTGCTGCCTACGAAGAGCCGGTCACCGGCGATGCGAAATTGTTGGCGACGCCGAACTTCGTGAAACTGCCGACGACCCAGCTCGCTCAGTTGGCATTTTTGAGGGCCAAGGTGTTCGACAACGAGGGGGATCAGAGTAGAGCGCTTGATGATTACTATCGGGCTTTCACTCTTGCCTACGGCAATGATGCGCTCCTCTCAAAGTTGGCGATGGGTCAGTCCATGCTTATCAAGTCGACTGATCCAAAGCTTGAAAATGCAGGCAGTTCGGTCGCTGCGGAGATGCAGAGTCTTGCCTACATGTTCAGCCTCCGTTTCGGGCGGAACGCGATGCCGGAGCAGTTTAAGAAATATGCGGTCAGGCCTGCGATGGCGGTCCCTGCTGCTGCTCCCACAGCAGAAGAGGCCCCTGCTGAGCCGGCAGCGGAAGCTCCGCCGGCAGAAGTTCCGGCCGAATAAGGCAGAGGAAAAGATTCGAGATTGAGAGCGGGGTTCACCTCCCGCTCTTTTTGTTTTCACCACTTGGCGATTTCCTGCCTCACCGGTTCACGTGCGAACCAGATCAGGAAGAAGACGGGAAGCGCCGCAAGCCAGAGGAGGCCGAAAATCATGCCGCCGTAGACGGCGTAGTCAGTCACCTTCTGCATCATTTCGGCTTCGCGACCACCCATTCCGGTGCCCGCCATTCCCATGGTTAAATCCATCTGAATCCTCGTCAGCGCCATGCTGCGAAAGGTGAAGTAGCCTCCTGCGAGTATTTTCAAGACTGCCCAGACCTGCAGGGTGGTCCCGCCTTTCGGGTTTCTTTTCAGCAGCATGATTCCACCTGTCAGGAGAACCACCGCAACCAATCCCAGGGAAACGGCTGAGACGAGGGAGAGGGACTTCATTTGCTTCATGTAGCCGGTCACCTTCTCTTCTTCGGCGCCCTGCTGAATCATTAATTCCATCTGCGTGTCGACGAAATACAGGCTGATCGGGGAGATCGCAGATTGGAGGATGCCGAGAATCCCCAGAACCAAAGCAATGATTCCCAGGATTTTCGGCCACTTCACAGGCTGGCCGGGGACCTGGCCGGGATCGATCGGAGGGGGTGTTGCGGTTTCCATAGGCGGGGAGGGTAGTGAAGAAGAGTTTCGAGGTCAATTTCTCCTCTTTCATTTTCTTTTTGCGGAGATCGTATCCGCAGAGGCCCCTGAAGCGGTGATGAGGTGCGCCCCGTCCTGCTTACCGGAGCTGATTTCGCTTGCTGAATGCCCTTCTTTCATCGTTCCGTGGGCATGAAGTTGGCCCTTGAAAATCCCATCGGTCCGGTCTTCCGGCTTTCTCCTGAAATCCTGGAGGAAGGACTCGCGGCCTCACACTCCAGTCCCCGCAAGCGGATGCTCTTTCCGATGCACCGGGGAGCGGAAGATCTCGTTCAGCGCATGGTGAATTTTCTGCAGCCGGGGACCTACATTCAACCGCATCATCATCCGAGAGACTTTGCGAGCGAAACCATTCTCGTGATGCAGGGGGAAATGGGGTTCGTTGTTTTCGACGGGGAAGGTGAAGTCCAATCCGCTCACCGGCTCGGAGTTGGTGAGGTTATTGATATTGAAGCCCGTGTCTGGCACGGGGTGCTGGCTCTCGCTCCCGACACTGTGATTCTTGAGATCAAGCGTGGACCCTACGACGAGTCGGACAAGGTGTTCGCGAATTGGGCTCCTGCGGAGAATGCGGACGGGATGGCTGAATATCAGGCCTCGCTGGAATCGCTGTTTATTGACTGAAACGGATTCGGATTTTCGATGAGTCCCACGGGGGCGAATACTTTTTCATTCCAGAACCGTTCCACTTCGTGTTGATCGAGAATCTTCTCACTCGCAAACAGTGTCGTCGAAGTCAGGAGGACGGCGATGAAGAGTTGGAGGAGGAAGATGAGGAGACCTTTGAAAATATCGCAGCTGTAAACGGCAGAGATGTAGAAAGAGAGAAGCACCAGGGCGACTCCGGCCCCGAAGAGGACGGTCATGGCTCCGCCTCCAATACGGGAGGAGAAAAAGAGATAGACGGAGAACATGAGGACTCCCAGAATCCAGCCTCCGCCAAAGCCGACGAGTGCGCGGACGGGATTCAACTCTCGCGTCACGATGAATCCCGCGATCCAGAAACCGAGATAGAGCGCGACCACCGGCGAAAAAATCCAGAGCAGGAGCAAATTCCGTTTCTCGCGGGGCCACGCGGGTTTGTCCGGGAACCCTTTGTAAAATACAGGCGAGATGAGGAGTTTTTGACGGTCCCTTAGAGATAGGTCTTTGGCGGGAACGAACTCCCCGTCGCCCTGCGTCATGCTGCGGGCGAACCAGATCGATTTTTCCTCGTAGAGAAAAACGGCCGGCTTTCCCTCGATGGGGTCTCCGGAAACGTGCGTCCAGGCCCGGGCCGGCCCGATGCCTGATAAGAGCGCCAGGAGAAGAAGCAGCCAAAAGCGCATGACGAAGGGACTTAGTCGTGCTCAGGACGGGGATCCCTTGAGAGCAGTTCCTTCAGCGCCCGGGCACAGGGTTTGTTCTCGTGGATGACCTCGTAGGTCTGATCAATGATCGGGGTCCGCACGTTGAGTTTGCGGGCGAGTTCGAAGGCGTTTTTTGCGTTCGGAACTCCCTCGGCGACCTGGTTCATCGCATCGATCGCTTCCTGAAGTGTCCTGCCCTCACCCAGATATCGACCCACCCGGTTGTTCCGGCTGTGGACGCTGTAACAGGTCACGATGAGGTCACCAATGCCACTCAGTCCACGGAAGGTTTCTTCGCGGGCACCGAGGGCGACTCCAAGACGTGTCATCTCCGCAAGCCCGCGGGTCACGAGAGCTGCTTTGGCATTGTCACCAAGCCCGAGTCCGTCGGCGGCACCGGCAGCGATTGCGAAGACGTTCTTCACGACGCTGCCTATCTCGATCCCGATGACATCGGAACTGGTGTAGGTGCGGAACCAGGGGAGCCGAAATACCTCCTGAGCCTGTTCTGCGATTGCCTCGTCGGCAGAGCCGATCGTCGCGAGCGTCGCCATGCGCTTCGCGACTTCCTCCGCGTGGCTGGGCCCTGAGAGGACCGCGATGGGATTTCCCGGGAAAAACGACTCAAGAAGCTCATGCATGAGACTGCCGTCCTCCGGATCAATCCCTTTCGTGCAGCTGATGAGGAGAGTGTCCTTGCTGATTCCGACTTCGGCGAGCTGCTTCAGAACGATGCGGGCCACCTGCGAGGGAACGACGAGAAGGATCAGCGGCATTCCGGCGGCATCCCTGATGTCGACCGAGCCGCGAATATTGGCGGGAAGTTCGATCTCCGGGAGATATTTTGAATTCCGGTGATTGACATTCACATCTTCGGCAATGGACGGCTCGTTGCCGTAAAGAACGACATCGAGTCCCCGGTCTGCGAGGGTGAGGGCCAGGGCTGTGCCCCAGCTACCGGCTCCAAGAACAGCGGCTTTTTCCATGATGAATTGCTTACGAAGGGGTTTTAGAAGATGAAGACTTCGGGGCGAATCGGTTTTCCTCTCCGCGGCGAAGCCGTTGAATATTGGCCCGGTGCTTCCAGATCGCGAGAAGGCAGACGAATGCGGCGAGTCCGAAGACGACCCGGTCCCATTGGCCGGAGACTAGGTTTTGAATGCTCAAGGTAATCGGAATCGCGAGAGCCGCGGCAATCGAGGCCACAGAAACGTAGCGGGTCAGTTTGAGAAAGAGGAGCCAGGTCGCGATCGCGACGAGGATTGGTATCGTAAGAATCGGGATGACCGCTCCGGCCGTGGTGGCAATCCCTTTTCCGCCTTTAAACTTGAGCCAGAAGGTATAATTGTGGCCGAGGATAGCCGTGATCGCCGTGGCAATGTGGAGTGACGAACTGTCGCTCACCGATTTCGCGATGATCACCGGGATCATTCCTTTGAAAATGTCGAGAACGAGGACGGTGATCCCGATGGGTTTCCCGAGGGTCCTCAGTACATTGGTCGCGCCAATATTTCCGCTCCCGTGGTCGCGGATATCGATGCCCTTCATTTTCCCGGCGAGAAAACCGAAAGGCGTGGCGCCGACAAAGAAGGCCAGCAGGGCGGGCCACCATTGAGAGAGAAATTCAGAAAGCTCAGACATGGAAAGGAACCCGCGTCGACGGGCGGCAACAATCGATAGAGTGTAGGAGATGAGGCGGTCTGTCCAGAAACGGATTTGTTGACCTTAAACGGATCCTGATGAGTCACCGAGAATAAAGCGGGCGGTTCTTTCCGCCGCGCCAAGGTGCCGGGCCATGGCTTCAGTTCCCCGTTCCGCCATCGCTTTGCTTCCTGCCTCATCTTCGAAGGTCTTTACGAGGGCTTCAAACAGTTCATCGGGGGATTTCAGCTGAAGGATTCCGCGGACCGCATTCAGGTCATCCATCACTTCCGCGAAGTTCTGCATGTTCGGCCCGACAACGACGGGACGGCCCGCGAGAATCGGTTCGACGGGATTCTGCCCTCCCTCACCGCAAAAACTTTTTCCAATGATGACGACACTGGCGAGATGAAACCAGGCTCGAAGTTCTCCCGTCGTATTGGCGACCCAGACGTGGTTGGCGGTATCGACCGGACCCTGTTGGGTCAGTGACTCAACCCTGTTGGGCCCTGCTTTCAACAGGGTGGTGAATCCCTGAGCGGAGAGCCGGGCGACAATCTCGGCAGCGCGTTCCGCGTGGCGCGGCACGATCACAAGCGCGAGATCGGGCTGCTTTTCGCGGAGTTGGGAGAAAACGGTGGCGATGAGTTTTTCCTCACCGTCATGGGTCGAACCGGCGAGAAGGATGCGGGCGCCTTCCGGGAATCCTGTCAGTGCGAGCCATGCGCGGATTTCGGCTACTTTTTGATCAGAGATTTCGTTTCCGCCCGCCTGATCGAATTTCACGCTCCCGAGCACTTCGATCCGTCCTTCGGGAATGCCAAGGGCGCTCCAGCGGGGGCGATCGATTTCGAACGGGACACTGACGGCGTCGAGTTGGGAGAAGATCGGCTCGACGAGGGAGCGGAACTTCGCGTAGCGACGACCGGAGCGGGGAGAAAGCCGGGCATTGGCGAGCTTGACGGGAATGCCGCGTTTCCCCGCAGCAGCGAGGAGGTTGGGCCAGATTTCAGATTCAACGAGGACAATCGTTTTCGGCTGGATGAGGTCGAGAACCCGCGAAACGACCCGGGGCAGATCGACCGGATTGTGGATCACGGTGAGCGTTTCCGAGGTTTTTTCGTCGGCGACGGCGTGCCCTGTGGTGGTTGTCGTCGTGAGGACGATGTGTTGATCCGGCTCAAGGGACTGGATGGCCTCGACCATTTTCAAGGCGAGAAAGACTTCGCCGACGCTCACGGCGTGGATCCAGATCGCCTCTTTTCCGGCGATGGCATCGCGAATCTCCGGACGAAACCACCCGAACCGTTGACAAAAATTGCGCTTCAGGCCGCCCCGGCGGATTCCTTTGATGAGAAACGAAGGAAATCCCAGAAGCAGCACGAAAGGCAGCAGGCTGTTGTAAATCAGATAGACAAAAGCTCTTGGCATGGAATCAGGAGTTCGAAGTCAGGTAACTGACGCGGGTTTTCCCGTAAACCTTTTCTTTGGCAACATTCCAGAGCGGGCTGTCCGGAAGGGGAGCTTTCGCAAAGCTTTCGAGAACGAGGAGTCCGTCCGGTTTGAGTGCCTTCGCGAGTTCTTCGTGCTCAAGAAGGGCGGCCAGTAGCGTGGCAGTGTCTTCGTCCCTCGCATAGGGAGGATCGGCAAAGATGAGATCGAAGTGCTCCTCCGGAATTGTGGACAGGTAGCTGAGAACGTCCCTCCTTACAAAGCGTCCTCCTTCGAGCCGGCTACTCCTGAGGTTGGCTTCGATCGCTTTATCGGCGGCGGAGCTTTTGTCGACGAAGAGGGCGGAGTTCGCGCCCCGGCTCAGGGATTCGATCCCGAGAGAGCCGGATCCCGCAAAAAGGTCGAGGACTTCTGCTTTGATGAGCCGTTCCCCGAGCGACGAAAACATGGCTTCACGGACCCTGTCGGTTGTGGGGCGGGTGATGGATGGCGGAACGCTGAGTCTCAAGCTTCCTGCCTCGCCGGCAATGATTCTCATGGTCAAAACGGGGAGATTATCCCAAGGATTCCCAGTCTCCAATCGTTATTGTCCGTGTGGCCCTGATGGGGCTGGCTTTTTTCTGGAGAAACAGGATGATTTCGAGGATTATCCCGGTCCCCGATTCCCCGGTTCTTTTTTCTGATGCGTTGGATACGTCGATTGTTTGTTTTCTTTTGCCTCATTGCGACCGCGTTCGTGATCTGGGGGGCAATCTATGCGCGGAAGCAGGGATTCACCGAGAGCTGGCGGAACCTGATCGAGGATGAGTTCAGCGACCGCGGGTATTACACTGAGATCGGAAAAGTGACGCTCGGAGCTTTTCGGGGACTTGTTGCTGAAGATGTGACCTTTTATCAGGATGTGAAAAAGACCCAGCCGGTTGCGTTCCTCAACGATGTGTATCTCGATGTCGAATTAAGCCGGATCCTGAACAAGGAGGTCTCCGTCAATACCCTCGATGTTCAGGAGGCACGAATGTCGCTCCCCCTCGAACCCGGGAAACCTGACGGTCGGCGCCTGCAGGTAGAGGGCCTCTCCGGCCGTATTGTGATTACCGAAAGCATGATCGAGATCGTGAAGGTCGAAGCTTCGGTCGCAGATCTCGATGTTTATCTGAAAGGGACCCTGATCCGCCCATCCCGGAGTCTCGATGGAAATGAGGAGGAGGAAAGCGCGACACAGGAGGATCGTTTCCTCAGAGTAAGATCACAACTCCTCGCCACGCTGAATGAACTTGAAAAGTATGAGTTTGTCGGAGATCGTCCGCAGATCACGATTGAGTTTCGCGGCGATCTCGATGAGTTGGAAACGATTACGGCAGAGGCGGTGATTGAATCCGGGAATTTCCGGCAAAAAGGACAGCCCTATGAGATTGAGGAGTTGTCGGGCCGGGTCCGTTTTGACGGTCTTGATCGCACGGCGGAGATCGAAGAAATGGTGCTTCGTGACGAGCAGGGTGAGCTCAATCTCTCCGGGGGGTGGAATGAGGCGTCCGGGCTTTTCGAATTTCAGTTGGAATCAGATGCAGACATTCCCAAACTGGCCGGCCTTTTTGTGCAGGATCGTCGTCTCGGGGAGATTGTTTTCTTCAATCCACCCGGATTGAAAGCGCAGGGTCATATCGATTGCAATCTTCTCGGAACTGAGGAGGTCGGTTTTCCCGGGGAAATCATGGGGGAGTTTCAGGCGGAACGGTTTGTGTCACGGGGCACCGTTTTCACGGGGCTCGATTTTGGATTCAGCCTTTCGGGAGAAAAGTATTACCTGCGAAATCTCCGTCTCGATCATCAGTCCGGCGTTGCTTTCCTGAATCTGAAATACGATCCGTACGGGGTTGATGAAACGATACAGTATCAGACCGAGATCAAGCTGGATCCTCATATTTTCAGACCGTTTTTCGATGAAGGGGGGCGGAAATTTATTGATGCGTGGCGCTTTGAAGATACCTCCGCCGTTTATCTGGCTGCCGCCGGTCGTGGCGGAAGCTGGGACATGAGGACCTGGGAAAATAAGGGCGTGATTGATCTTCGGAACTTCGCGCTCAACGGAGTGGATTTCATCGAGATGGAGGCCGATTTCGAGAGCGAGGGGGTTCTTCAGTGGTTTCGAAACATTGCCATGGTGAGGGAGGATGGGCGCATTGATGCCGAAGTGGCGCAGCACAACACGGCGCTGAAGCTTTGGGAGGTGAAAGGGGTGGAATCGACCATGCCTTTGTCCGCCGGAGCGAAAGCCTTCAGCCCGAAGCTTTCGAAGGCACTGAGCGCATATCGTTTTGAGAATCCTCCTCTCGTGAGACTCTCGGGGACACTGGATTCACGGCGCCCCGAAGAAGTGGGGGACGAACCCCGGCGGACCCGTGTGGAAATTGCGTTCGAAAGCGAAGGTCTCGCGGAATACGATTTTATCGGAAAGACACTAAGGCTGACAAACTCTTCCGGAACCCTCGCGGTTGATCGCAGCCGTGTTCACTTGCGTTCGATGCGGGCGGAGGTCCTCGGGGGCGAGCTGCGCCTCGAATACGATGCAAAAAATGTACGCTCACCAGACCGACCCTTCGATGCCACCATGCAGATCTCCGGGATTCCGATGGAGGCCGTCACGAAGCTCTATGCGGATACCGAATCGGTGAAAGGGAGCGTGGCCGGAACTTTCAACCTGTCCGGAAATGCCGCCCGGATTGCCTCCTACAACGGGCATGGCCTGCTTGAAATCACCAATGGCAACCTGTTTGCGATCCCCGTTCTCGGGCCACTTTCCAAAGCTATTGCGAAAGCAAATCCGAATCAGGAAAGCGCCGGACACAGCATCGCGCGGGAAGCCTCCGCCAGCCTTACGATTGAAAACGGAGTGCTGAAAACCGACGATCTTGAGGCCTTCACGGACACTTTCCGGGTGCGGGCGGCTGGACAGGTTTCGCTCGTGGACCAGTCCGTCGATTTCGAAGCCATCGTGAATCCACGCGATGGAATTACGAGAGCGGTTCTCACTCCGGTGAGCGAGTTGCTCACCTTTTCCTGCACGGGAACGGTTCAGGATCCGGTTTGGAAAGCGAAGCACATTTCCAATCTCGGAAAGATCCCGGCTCAGGCGATCACCGAAATCACCAACATCCCCGTGGAAGGGATCAGGCGGATCGGGCAGGGGCTGTTCGGGGAATCGAAGAAAGAAAGGGGAGCCGGCGAGTCCATCCGAGAGGAAACCGGGGGGGAGCCGAACCGTCGCAAGCTCTTCCAACTTCTCCCGCAGCGGAATCAAACTCCGGTCAACCCCTAGTCATCGCTTCCGGCGTTTTTTGAAAACGGATCCTTTCGGTAGGATCGCTTGACATCGGGCGTGAGATCACCATTTTCCCACCTCTCAATTTAATTCTCAAAAACCGATGTCATCTACAACAGCACCCGAAAAACGTGAGTTCCAGGCAGAGGTCAGCCAGGTTCTCGATATTGTCATTAACTCGCTCTACACGGACAAAGAGATCTTTGTTCGCGAGCTCGTTTCCAACGCGTCCGATGCCCTCGAGAAGCTCCGGCATACGCAACTGACTGAGAATGAAATCCACCAACCGGATTTAGAGCTGAATATCACGATCGCGGTCGATAAGGAGGCGAAGACGATCACGATCGCCGACCACGGCCTCGGCATGACGCGCGACGAACTGCACGAAAATCTCGGCACGATCGCTCACTCCGGTTCGAAGGCCTTTATGAAGGCTCTCGAAGAGTCAAAGCAGAAGGAAAGCTCACTTATCGGTCAGTTTGGGGTCGGCTTTTACTCCGCCTTCATGGTTGCTGATGAGGTCGTCGTCCGTACCCGGTCATGGCGGACGGATGGTGAAAGCCTCGTCTGGACCAGCGACGGAAAAACCGGCTACGAGATCGAAGATTCCGAAGAGGAAATCGAGCGGGGATCGCAGATCATTCTCAAGCTTCGTGAAGAGTGCGAAGAGTTCGCCGAAGACGGTCGCATCAAGCAGATCCTCGAAAACTACTCCAGCTTCGTTTCCTTTCCGATCCTCATGGGTGAGGATCGGATCAACACCGTCGAGGCGATCTGGCGGAAAAAGAAATCCGAGGTCACCGAGGAGGAATACAACGAGTTCTATAAATTCACCGCCAAGGCCTTCGATGAGCCGCGTTACCGCATGCACTTCAGTGCGGACATGCCGATCGAAATCAATGCCCTTCTCTTTGCTCCGACTGAGAACACCGAACTTTTCGGGATGGGTCAAATGGAAGCAGGCGTTTCGCTCTACTGCAAAAACGTGCTCATCGACGACAAGCCGGAAGGACTTCTCCCGGAGTGGCTTCGCTTTCTCCGCGGGGTCATCGACAGCGCCGATATTCCGCTGAATATCAGTCGTGAGTCGATGCAGGACAGCAGCCTCGTTCGCAAGCTCAACCGCGTCGTCACGAAGCGTTTCCTCAAGTTTCTCGATGGAGAGGCCAAAGATGATGCCGGGAAATACAAAGAGTTTTACGGCAAGTTCAGTCGCTTCCTGAAAGAGGGGATCGTCGTCGATTTTGACCATCGTGAGCCTCTCGCCAAGTTGCTTCGATTTGAGAGTTCGATGACTGAGAAGGGCGAGCTGACTTCCTTCGAGGAGTACCTGACCCGGGCCAAAGACGGGCAGGAAAAGATCTACTACCTCTCCGGAACGGATCGCGCCGCCGTCGAAGCGGGCCCCTACCTCGAGGCCCTGAAATCCCGCGGTCTCGAAGTGATCTTTTTCACCGACACCATCGATGAATATCTGCTTCAGCACCTCCGTGAATTCGATGGCAAGTCTCTCGTTTCCGCTGCCAGTGCCGGGCTCGAGCTTGAAGATGACGACAGCATTGAACAGGCCGGTGAAGCGCTTCCGGAAGAAACGGTGAAGTCACTCTGTGAATTCCTGAAAGAGCAACTCGGTGAATCTGTCGGGAAAGTGGAATCCGGGAAGCGTCTCGTCAGCAGTCCGGTGGCGGTTCTGACTCCGGAGCACGGTATGGCTCCCCAGATGCGTCAGATGATGCAGGCGATGAACCCCGATGAGCCGCTTCCTCCGATTCAGGTGGAGATGGAGATCAATCCGCATCACCCGCTTATTCATTCGCTCGCTGCGGCACAGGAGTCGAATCCAGAGCTGGCAAAGTTGGTAGCCGGTCAGCTCTTCGATCAGGCGCTTCTCGCAGCGGGTCTTCTTGAGGACCGGACCAGCCTCGTGAATCGCGGTTTCCAGCTCATGGAGGAGGCGCTGAAAAAATAACGATCTTTTTTTGAAACCATTGGGACCGGTCGGCGTTCACTCATCCACGGGAGAGCAGATTCTTCCGACCAATTAAACCCAATTTAAATTCATGAAAAAAATCTTCATTCTCGCGACCGTCATCATTTCCGGTCTCGCTTTCAGCCTGCAAGCCGAAGAAGGCGACAAGGGTAAAGGAAAAGGCAAGGGAGACATGGATCCGGCCAAGCGCGCCGAAGCCATGATCAAGAAGCTCGATACCGATGGTAACGGCACGGTTTCCAAAGCTGAGTTCGCGGCCGGCCCGATGGCAGAAAAAATGAAAGCCAAAGAGGGCATGCTCGACAAGGTCTTCGCAGCGCGTGACACCAATAAAGACGGTGAGCTCGACCAGGCTGAACTCGCCAAGCCCGGTCCCGGCGGCAAGGGCAAAGGTCCCAAAGGCGGTGACGGCAAAGGGAAAAAAGGCAAAAAAGACGCTGAGTAATCCTGAGTCTCAATCAATCGACAAAGCCTGCTGATGCGAGAGCGTCAGCAGGCTTTTTTGTTCCTGATGAAGAAGAGATTCGATCAGGTGACTGTCGGATGATGAGCAGGTTCCTCGGATCGCAGTCGACCATGTTCAGTGAATGCCGGGCCTTTCAGATCGTTTTCAGAATCTCACGTATCGATGCCTCCGCGCTGGATGCATAGCTTCCTCCGAAAAGAGTAAAGTGATTCAGGAGATGATAGAGATTGTAAATCGTTTCCCGAACCGGTTCGGGTGCCGGATTGATTTCCCGATAGGCCTCGTAAAAGGCCGCTGAGAACCCTCCGAACATGCGGGTGAAGGCGAGGTCGGTTTCGCGATCTCCATAGTAGCTCGCCGGATCGAAAATCACCGGTTCGTCATTCTCAAGAAAGCCGACGTTTCCACCCCAGAGATCGCCGTGGAGGAGAGAGGGAGAGATCGAAAGACTCCGCAGATGCGAATGGATTGCGGTAAGAACGGCATCCTCCTGATCAAAGCGCTTTCCCCGTTTTTCAGCGAAGCGGAACTGGGGCGTGAGCCGCTCGGTAATGAAGAAATCGGCCCAGTCTTCGTGCCGATGATTCGACTGTGGCGTGGCGCCAATGTAGTTGTTAAAGGATGCCCCGAAAAAGCGGGTATCGGTAGAGTGCGAGTGCAGAGCCGCCAGCTTTTTCCCCAGCGAACGCTGCGCCGCTCCGGAAGCACGCGACGACATCTTCAATCCCTCCATCGCGAGGAATGCCTTTTCTCTGCCGGACCCGCTCAGGATGGGCCCGGGGACACGGATTGTGTTCGTCGACCGGAGAAGGTTCAACGACTTCTCCTCCGCGGCAAAGAGCGGAAGCGTTTCAGCGGTATCCTGTTTCAGAAAGAGGAGCCCGCCGTCCTCCTTATCGACGAGCAGAGCTTCGTGGATGCAGCCTCCGCCTACGGAACGGGCCGTTTCCGGAAGGATGGCCGAGTCCACGTGTTTCTCTAACACTTGAATAATTTCATCCGGAATCATCACGGATTCCCTTTCCGCCACTCGCGCAGGAATGCCGCACAGCCGTCTTCGAGGAGGTCGAGGACTTTCTCAAACCCCTCCGGACCGCCGTAGTAGGGATCGGGCACTTCATCCTCGTCGTGCTCTTCGCAGAGTTCGCAAAAAAGCCGGAGCTTCGCGGTGGGATTTCCGCACTGACTCCTGACCTCGAGAAGGTCCTCATAGTTCGATCGGTCCATCGCAAAAATATGGTCGAAGGTCGCAAAGTCTTCGGGTTGAACCTGGCGTGCGCGCCCCGTCATCGTGATGCCTCTTGCCCGCGCTGCTGCTGTCATGCGGGAGTCGGGGGATTTTCCGATGTGCCATCCTGCCGTTCCCGCTGAATCAAGTTCAAAAAAATCAGTGAGGCCTTCCTCCCGGATGAGGTGACGCATCACGTTCTCGCCGGAAGGAGATCGACAAATGTTGCCGAGGCATACGAAGAGGAGTCGGGTCGGGGAAGCCATGAGGCGACATTACCGCTCGACTTCAGTCCCTTCCAGAAAAGGTTTCCCTGCACTCAGTTGGATCAGGTTTTTGCAGGTCACCCGGGCGATTTCGCTGAGAGCTTCCTCGGTGAGAAAGCCCTGGTGGGAGGTGATGAGAACATTGTTAAACGTGAGGAGGCGCGCAAGCTCGTCGTCGTGAAGAACATCATGCGAAAGGTCCTCAAAGAAGACGCCTTCTTCGATTTCGTAGACATCGAGCGCGACACCGCGGAGCTGCTTGTCTTTGAGCGCCTGAATGAGAGCGGTCGTGTTGATCAGTTTTCCCCGGCTCGTATTGATAAGGCAGGGTGCCTTTTTCATTGACCTGAGCTCCTCTTCATCGATGAGATGATGTGTCTCCGGGGTCAGCGGAGTGTGCAGGGAGATGACATCGCTTTCTGCGTAAATCTCCTCCAGCGACGCATAGCGGATGCCATCTTCTGCCGCCCATTTTTCGTCGGGATAGAGATCGTAAGCGAGGACCTCCGTGCCGAAACCACGGAAAATCCGGGCGGTGAGTTTTCCAATTTTACCGGTTCCGATGATGCCGACGGTCTTCCCGTAAACGTCGAATCCGACAAGCCCGTTCAGCGAAAAATTCAGTTCGCGAACGCGATTGTAGGATCGGTGGATACGGCGGTTCAGTGTCAGAAACAGAGTGATGGCATGCTCCGCGACCGCATGAGGAGAGTAAGCGGGGACACGAGTGACGGAGATTCCGAGTTCCGCAGCGGCGTCGAGATCGACATTATTGAATCCTGCGCATCTGAGGGCAACGAGACGGACTCCGTTTTCTGAGAGTAGTTCGAGGCAGGCCCGGTTCACGTTGTCATTGACGAAGACGCACACCGCTTGATTGTCCTGTGCGGTAATGGCGGTCGATTCGTTGAGACGAAAAGCATGAAACGTAAAATCAAGTTCTCCACTGCGGTTCTGCCGGGTGAAAAACTCCTCGTCGTAAGGCTTGGCATCGTAGAAAGCGACTTTCATACTCTTCATTACGTAAGTCGCGTCAGCAGTCGCTGCATGCAACGTTTTCTCAAAGAATCCCTCGAAATCCATGTCTTCTCTTTTTAATCGTCGCCATTTTCTTGGAACTGCAGCCGGTGCCACGGCGCTGGCAGGTGTCTCACTCGCTCCCTGGGTCAGGGCCCAGTCGAAATCCGGCAGGAAGTATAAAACTGCACTGATCGGTTCCGGCTGGTGGGGAATGAATATTCTCCGTGTCGCGATCGAGGACGGCAGTTGCGATGTCGTTGCTCTTTGTGATGTCGATGCCGACGAGCTCGAGGTTTCGGCTGATGAAGTCGATGGCCTGACCGGGAAGTTTCCGAATATGTACCGCGACTACCGTGAGATGCTCGAAAAGGAGGAGCTTGAGATTGTTATCATTTCGACCCCCGATCACTGGCATGCGCTCCAGGGGATCGCCTGCGTTGAGGCCGGAGCTCATGTCTTTGTCGAAAAGCCCACCGGGCACACCATCGGTGAAAGCCGTGCGCTTGTGGAAGCGGCGAAAGCTGCCGACCGCGTGGTCCAGGTCGGGATGCATCGGCGCATCGGGCCTCACCACGTCAGCGGGATGAAATTTCTCAAAGAAGGCGGAGCCGGAAATATCGGTATGATCCGCGCTTTTGCCCATGGCGGGGGCGGCTTCGAACAGCCCACTCCGAACGAACCGGTGCCGGATAATCTCGACTGGGATCTCTACTGCGGCCCCGCGCCGATGCGGCCCTTCAACAAGCGGATTCATCCGGGAGGTTTTCGGAATTTTCTCGATTTCGCGAACGGAACCCTTGGCGACTGGGGGGTTCACTGGCTCGATCAAATCCTCTGGTGGACCGATGAAAAGCAACCGAAGCGGGTCTACTCCCACGGAGGGCGTCCCGTGAAAGGGGAGGCGATTCTGAACGAGAAGGAGCAAACCAGCGATGCCCCCGATCATCAGGTCGCGACCTACGAATTCGAAAACTTCACCGCGGTTTGGGAGCATCGTCGTTTTGGCGGGAACGACGCCGAGAAGTCCAGGGTGGGCTGCTACTTTTACGGAGACAAAGGCACCTTCCACATGGGTTGGCGCGATGGCTGGACCTTTTACCCCGCAAAAGGCGGAACCCCGATTCACGAGGATCCGAGGTTTGATAACGAAAAAGACGGTCACAATGTCCCGCCACTCTGGCGCGATTTCATCGAGTGTATCGAAGACCGCTCCCGTCGTCCTGTCGCGGATGCAGAGATTGGGCACTTAGCCACGAACATGAGCCTTCTCGGCATGATCAGTTACAAGGTCGGCCGCAGCATCGAATGGGATGGAGAAAATGAAACCATTCCCGGAGACGCCGAGGCGGCGGCACTCCTCACCCGCGATTACCGCGGTCCCTGGGAATATCCGACTGTCTAAATAATGAAACGAATCTTTTTCCTACTACTGCTGATTGTGCTCAGCCCCCAGCTCCGGGCTGAGGAGCGTCCCCTGAATTTCATTCTCGTCCTTGTCGATGACATGGGTTGGATGGATCTCTCCTGCCAGGGGAGTGACTTTTACGAAACGCCGAACATTGATCGTCTCGCGACCGGGGGAATGCGATTTACCAACGGTTACGCTGCCTGCGCGGTCTGCTCTCCGACGCGCGCTGCGGTGCAGACAGGGCGGCATCCACACCGTCTCGGCGTGACTGACTGGATTCGTTCCCGTTTCCAGCGCGGCGGGCTCGGAACACCCGACGCGAATCCAACGGAATATGTCGGTTCCCCGAAACAAAAACTTCTCTGCCCGCCCAATCCGTTCTGGATGGAACACTCCGAAGTTACCCTTGCCGAAATGTTGAAGGAGAACGGATATGAGACTGCCTACATTGGGAAATGGCACCTCGGCGATCCTGAGTGGTATCCTGAATCTCAGGGGTTTGCCGTCAATCGGGGTGGTTGTGATTACGGTCAACCTCCTTCCTTCTTCGATCCGTTCAACCAGCCGAAAGGGAAACACGAATCCCTCCGCGAGGGAATCTACAAGTTGCCCGGTCGAAAGCCCGGCGAGTATCTGACTCATCGCGAGGCGGATGAAGCCGTCGATTTAATCGCCAAGTGGAAGGACAAACCTTTCTTCATCCAGCTCTCCCACTACGCCGTGCATACGCCGATTCAGGCGATCGGGGAAGTGGCGGCCAAATATGAAACGAAGCCCGGCAAAACGCAGCAGAATGCCAAATACGCCGCTATGGTCGAGTCGGTCGATGACGCCATGGAGGCAATGCTCGCGGCGCTGCAAGAACAGGGAATTGACGACCGAACCGTGATTCTTTTCACGAGCGATAATGGAGGCCTCGATCGCGACAGTTCGCCGACGGATAACGCGCCGCTTCGCAGCGGAAAGGGCTATGCCTATGAAGGCGGCATCCGGGTTCCTTTCCTCATGCGCCTTCCGGGAGTGATTCCTGCGGGAAAAATCAGTGATCTTCCCGTGACCTCAGTCGACATCTTTCCAACCTTCCTCGAAATGGCCGGCGTTCCTCTTCCTTCGGATCGCTCCATCGACGGGAAGTCGCTTTTCGATCATCTCAAAAGCGGCGGCGGGGCACAGTTGGGTCGTGAGGAACTCATCTGGCACTTTCCTCACTATCGCCACGACCCGGGGCCGTATTCCATCGTGCGAAAAGGGGATTGGAAGCTGATCAAATTCTGGGAGGGGATCTACGAACTGTATGATTTGAAAAACGACCTTTCCGAATCCACGAATCTCGCCGCTGAAATGCCGGAGAAAGTGAAAGAACTGGAAACAATTCTTTTGAAGCAGCTGGAAGAAACAGAGGCAAAACTTCCGCGCGAAAACCCCGCTTTTAAAGGCTGATTTGTATTGCGCCCTTTGCAGCTTTTGCGTTTGCTCAGGTCCCGCTAACCTTCTCATTCCTCCTTCCGGAGAAAATCTGAATTTGTTGAACGATGAAAAAATCTCTCCTTACCTTTCTTGCCGTTTTTGTTTCGGCAGGGGCGACTGCTGCCGAACTTCCCAATATTCTCTGGGTCACTTCCGAAGACAACGGGCCACACCTGGGTTGCTACGGGGACGACTATGCCGTTTCGCCAAACCTCGACGCGCTGGCTTCGAAGAGTCTTCTCTACACCCGTGCCAGTTCGAACGCCCCCGTTTGCGCGCCGGCACGAACCACGGTGATTTCCGGAATCTATCCTCCGGCGACAGGAGCTCCCCACATGCGTTCGAATGCGCCACTGCCTGCGGAGATTAAAATGTTCCCGGCCTATCTGAGGCAGTTGGGGTACTACACGACAAACAAGTCCAAGGAGGACTACAATCTCGAAAAGTCAGACGACGTCTGGGACGAGAGCAGCAACAAGGCCCACTGGAAAAACCGGGCGGAAGGCCAGCCCTTCTTCGCCGTCTTCAACTCAACGATTTCCCACGAATCCAAGATTCGAAATAAAATGGAGGACGAGCTTCGCATTCACGATCCCGCGAAGGTTCGGGTTCCTGCCTATCATCCCGACACCCCTGAAGTCCGCAAGGACTGGGCGCAATACTATGATCGCATCACGCAGATGGATGAAGAGATCGGCAAGTGGCTTAAGGAAGTCGAGGATGCAGGGCTCAGCGACAACACCATCATTGTTTATTGGGGGGACCACGGTTCCGGAATGCCGCGCAACAAGCGCTGGCCCTACAACTCCGGGCTCCACGTTCCTTTTCTCCTTCACGTTCCTGAGAAGTTCAAAGAACTCGCCCCTGCGGAATATAGCGCCGGTGGAAAAAGCGATCGCATGGTCAGCTTTGTCGATCTTGCCCCCACGATGCTGAGCCTCGCCGGGATTGAGCCAAAGGACTTTATGCAGGGTCTCGCCTTCGCCGGAGAATTCGAGGCCGAAGGTGGAGACTACAGCTACGGATTTCGCGGTCGCATGGACGAGCGCTATGACCTCGTCCGCACCGTCCTCGGCAAGCGCTACGTTTACCTGCGGCACTACATGCCGCATCGTATCTACGGGCAGTACATCGACTACATGTTCCAGACCCCGACAACGAAGGTTTGGCACCAGATGTATCACGATGGAAAACTGAATGAGGCGCAGTCCCACTTCTGGGAGAAAAAGCCCACCGAAGAGCTCTATGATCTTGAGACCGATCCGGACGAAGTGAACAACCTCGTTGGTTCCGCCGGGCATGAGGAGGTCCTCAACAAAATGCGTGCCGCCCACATTGCGTGGGAAACGAAGATCCGCGACCTCAGCTTCCTCCCCGAGGCGGAGATTCACAAGCGCAGCAAAGGATCCACTCCCTACGAAATGGGACAGGACCCTGCGCAGTATGACTTTGATGCCGCTTTCCGTGCCGCGCAGCTCGCGACTTCACAGAAGGCCGAAGACATCCCTGCGATCATCGAACTGCTCGGCGACAAAGACCTCGCCGTCCGCTACTGGGGAGCCACCGGATTGCTGATCCAGGAAAAAGCCGGCGTCGAAGCGGGCTACGCTGCGCTTCTCGCCGCACTGGAGGATGAATGCCCCAGCGTCGCCATTGTTGCCGCTGAAGGCGTGATTCGTTTTGGTGAGGAAAAAGACCACGAAAAAGCGCTCGATGTCCTCATGAGTTTCGCGAATCAGAAAGAGGGCAATGTTCACGAAGCAATCCTCGCCGTGAACGCTCTCGACTACGTTGATGAGCTGGCTGTTTCGAGACTGGCCGAGATCAAAGAGTTGCCGACCAAACCCGGTAAGAACGCGCCTCGCATCGACGGCTACGTTGGTAACCTCCTCAAAAAAATCCTCATGGATTTCGGGGAGTAAGACGAGCGGAGGACAAAGCTTTTGTCCGCGAGGGGGAACTCGCCCTTTGAGATTCGGCTTGTCTGATCGGATTCCGGAGAAGAAAGGCCTTCCTTTTTCGCAGAGGACCGGCTCAACGGGCATTGCAGGGTTGACCCCGGAAGATACAGAATACACGAGGAAGCCCGGGCATTACCGGTTTTTCAGGCGGGGGAGAAACAGACCTCTCCCGCCGATTTACAATCGCAGGTAGCCTTCGAACGGCTGATCAATTAAGACGATGATCAGATACGAAAAGAGATTTGCCATGATGCTGATGGTCCACGGACGGGAGAATGCGGTGCGCGAATAAACGAACCCCTCGATCAAGGTCGAAATCCCGAGAGCGAAAGCGCAGGCTCGAATCATGTCATTGCCAAATTCCCCTCCGCCGACTGAACATTCATTGTGCGGGAAGAAAGGCAGTAATCCGAGGATCGTAATCAGGACGCCTCCGGCGATCCAGGAGGTCACGTTTGCAAAGAGTGGCAGTGGGATCGAAGTCACGATGCCTTTGCGACAGTAGAAGTGGAAGGTAAGAAGCTCAGTAGCAAATCCGACGAGAAGCGAATAAGTATAAGGAGGCAGGAGTTAGGGGCAGTAGTAATCCCAAACGACGTTCCCGGTATACATTTTCTTCGGCGAAGGTGGTCGAGGTTGGTAGCGGCGCCGTCCGGATTTTGGAACGTAGAATTCGTGTATATGAGGTGACCCAAGATCCCCGGGGTTGCCATCCTTCCCGTCTGTTCCGGATCGAATCGGGGCGGGACTTCGTATCGGAAGTGGCGGAGTTCATCGCCACCTTCCTGCCTCTTTCATTCGAGGTTCATGCCCGCAAAGCAAGCAGGGTCCAGTCACGACGACCGGACCCTGTCTGAAATCATGAGTCTTTGTCAACGCGAAGCGTGGATCACTCCCGCTCCGGGAGCGTAGCGAGATACTTTTTCCGAAGTTCCTCGATTTTGGCCTGCTGCCCAGCGAGGGCGGCTTCCTGGCGTTTTCTCTCCGCCTCGGCTTCGGCCAGTTCTTTTGCCGCAGCGGCTTCGAGTTGGGCCCGCTCTTCGATCACCTTCGGAGTCTCCCGGGCGACCTTACTGGCCTGATCGACCGTTGCTTTGGTGGCATCGGCGGCGGTGTAGGTGGTGGCGAGGAAACCCTCGATATCCTGGAGGCGTTTTCGCAGAGATTCCACCTCCTCGGTGATTTCTTCGCGGGACTTGTACGCAAGAGCTTCGGCAGCGACGGTCTCGATGACCTGCTCCTCTTCGATTTCTTCGGGCATGTCGCCGACCTGAACGAGGGCTTCGGGATCCTCTTCGTTGAAGAGCGCGGCAAGCTCGGTGGGAGGGGTATCAGATTGTGCCAGCCCGGCATCGACCTTGAGTTCGGCGATGGCGCGATTCGCAACGAGCTGAAGTGCCCGCTCAAGGACCGTGCTCGACTTCTCTTTGAGTTGCTGGTTGCCGTCATTCACCGCCTTCTTTGCCACGGCGAGCGTCTGCTCGGCCTCGGCCCGGGCTTTCCTTGCTTCGCTGACTTCGGTCTTCGCTTCCACTTCGTCTTCCTTCATACCTTCGAGGTCGATTTCCATGTCATCGAGTTCCTCGGTCTCAAGCTTCGCGGTGAGGTTGATAGCGGCGGCCTGCCACTTCTTGACAAGAAACTGACTGTCTTTCAGCTCGGCTTTTGCGATTTCGATGGACTTCTTCGTCTCCGCTTCTTTCTTCACGATGGCATCGACCCTTCCCTGGGCGCCTTCCTTTTCCCTGGTGGCGGCAGCAAGGGCGTCCTCCGCGGCCTTGAGAGTTCCCTGCGTCGCCGCAAGCTTGGCCTTAGCACCGTTGAGCTCCGCTTTCGCGGCGACCAATGCTTCGGCTCCCTTCTTCTCTGCGGCCTGGGCATTGGCGAGGTTGGTCTGCAGCCCGGCTATTTTTGCGCTTGCGTCTGCAAAGGCCTTCTTCGCGGCATCGAGTCCGCCTTTGGCATCGTTGCGAAGCTTCTCGGCTTCCTGATAGGCTTTTGTCCGGGCGGCGAGGGTGGCGGCAGCTTTGTTTTTCCGGTCCTGAACGGCAGCGAGAGCATCGCGGAGCGGTTTGAGGGCGGCACCGGCTTTCGCGAGAAGGTCACTTTTCGTTTTTTGATCCGCGGTCTGCTGCTGAATCGTGGAGTTGAGTGAGGCAAGCCTGGCGGTCTGCTGGTTGACGGCGTCCGTAGCTTTTTTGCTGCCAGTTTCGGCAGTGGCGAGATTTGCTCTGGCCTGATCGAACTCCGCAGTCGCCTGGCGCTCCTTTACACTGGCGCTGGCCTGGGCGTCGACCAGCTCCATCGGAGGAATCTTTCCATCTTTGGAAGCGGCAACCAGAGCCGCGTCGGCTTTCGCTCTTTCGACGGTCGCACTTTTCAAAATGGCTTCGGCGTTGGCGACCGCTTTCCTGCCCGGATCAACCTGAGCTGTGAATTTGGCGACTGCGGCTTTCGCGTCATTCAGTGCTTTCGCGACCTGATCCCGTTCCGCCGTCGTTTTCGCAAGCGCTGCATCGGCTGCCTTTTTTGCATTTTCCGCACTGACGCGGGCGGCCGCGAGTTGATCGACCTGTTTCTGCTTTTCGGGATCGAGGGCCGGCTTTGAAGCCTCCTCTCTGGCTGCATTGAAAGCCGCAGCGACTGTCGCAAAGTTCTGGTCCCGGGTTTTGAAATTCGCCTCGGCCTTGGTTGCGGCCCCCTGCGTTGTTTTGACGAGGGCATTCGCGGCATTGAGGGCATCGCCTGCGGCCTTCGTCTTCGCCTGGAGGTCTGTGAGTGCCTTCTGCGTTTGATCGAGCCGGGGGGTGAGTGCCTTCACCGCACCGTCGAATTTGGCGAACTCTGCCTTTTGAGCATCGCGTTCCCTGGTTGCTGCCGCGATTTTCTGATCGACCGCAGTGAGCGCGTTACGCGCGTCAGCGAGCTCCTTGGAAACAGTTTTGATGCCCGCTTCCAGTTTTGGCAGCTCCCCTGTGAGTTCCCTGATGCGTTTTTCAGAGTAGGCAAGCTGCTCTTCGATCGTAGGGGGATTTGGCTCAATGGTGGCGAGCTCAGCTCCGTTTTCGACGTCCCAGACCTTGATCGTTCCGTGCCAGTCGCCGGTGAAGACTCGCTTGTTGTCGTGGCTGAAGGCAACGCTGAGGACGATGTCGTCAGAAGCGGTGATAGACTTGAGTTCCTTTCCGTCTGCCTGCCAAATTTTGACTTTCTTGTCGCGGCCGACTGAGGCGATTTTTCCACCGGGGGAGAAAGTCACGGCGAGAGCGCCTCCGGGGTGGGCGGCCCACTTTTTGACTTCCTTACCCTCGTTCATTTCCCAAAGGATGATTTGACCGTCTTCACTGCAGGAGGCGAGAAGGTTGCCGTCAGAACGCCAGGCCACATCGGTCACCGCGGCAGTGTGGCCCTTGAGGGTGTAAAATTCATACCCCGTTGCCGATTCCCAGACATAAAGCCCGCCGTTGCGGCCGCCCGTTGCGAAGATAACGCCGTCGGGGCTGTAGGCGGCGGTCAAAAGCCAGTCCGGATGCTTTTTGATGCTGCTGGTCTCCTCACCGGCAACAGTGTCCCAGATTTTGATGTTCCGCTTGGGGCCGCCGAGGATGGCGCTTTTCAAGTCAGGGGAGACATCAGCACCGAGGACGATGTCATACTCCTTGCCGACTTCGATGATACGCTCCCCGGTTTTAATGTCCCACGCGACTACGTTACCGGATTTTCCGGCCCGTCCGCCGCCGCAGGAGAGGTATGCACCATTCGGGCTGAACGAGAGTGTCTGCGGGAAACCTTCGGGGTAGGGGAGGACTCCAAGAAGATCGTAGTCTTCCGAATGGAAAAGAAGAACCTGTTTCTGACCGGCAACGGCAACGATCGGAGCCCAGGGGCTATGTGCCATCGCGGGAACGGCATTGGGCCGCTCGGTGAGGACTTCAGGTTCGAGGATGAGGTGCTCGGGCATCGCCGGGGGACCTTCCGGTTTGCCGGTTGAAGTGATGGAGTTGAGATCAATTTTCGGCTTGTCTGACTTTCGGGCCTTACTGCTGGAAGTTTCGAGAAGACCTCCGGCGATCCAGTCGGAAAGAATTTTGAGTTCCTTTTCGTCCGCCGGAGTTCCTTTTGGCGGCATAAACGGCTCTTCGGTATGAGCGGAGAGGGTGAAGAGTCGACTGGATCCCGGATCCTCCGAAGTCACAACGTCTCCACCGGAACCTCCGTTCATCGTTGCTGCGTAGGTGGAAAGATCGAGCCCCCCCTTTGCCTCGTCGGCGTTGTGGCAGTTCACGCACTTGTTTTCGAGGATGGGGAGGACGTGATCAGCGTAGGTGACCTTGGTCTTCTCATCGGCAGTCAGTGCCGGAATGGCAGCCGAAGCCGCCAAAATCATGAGGGGAGCAATGATTCTCTTCATAGTAGTCCGTTGAACGTTACGATCCGAAATCGAGGGTAGGAGATTTTCTCTTGTTGTGAAAACTGATAAATATACGATATTTTGAGCGTGTGTCGCGGGTTATTGGATGGCGATATCGCGCGGTTCAGGGGGCCCTTTCGGGTCGTTTGAATCCGCCGCAGTTCCGCCTCTACGCAAAGACGCCTCTTGTTGCAAAAGGGTTTCAGCTATTAATTCGACAACGAACTATCATCCCACCATCTATTATCATGAAAGGCTGCTCAAGCTTCTTTAATTCCGGTCTTGCTAACCGTCGCGAGTTCCTTCAAGTCGGCTTCGCTGGCGGCGTAGGACTCTCACTCCCTGAACTTCTCAAGGTCGAGGCAAATGCGCAGGCCAAGTTTTATGAGTCGAAGGAGGGCGCAGCTAAGTCCCTGATTCACATTTACCTGCCGGGTGGAATGGCGCATCAGGAGACCTGGGATCCGAAGCCGTATGCGCCGTCGGAATATCGTGGTCCCTACAAGGCGATCAACACCAATGTCGATGGACTCCAGTTCAGTGAGAACTTCAAGAATCTCGCGAAGGTGGCCGACAAAATGACAGTGATTCGCTCGATGACTCATGGTGAGGCGGCTCACGAGCGTGGAACTCACAACATGTTCACCGGTTACAAGCCGAGTCCGGCCATTGACTTCCCGAGCTTTGGATCAGTGATTTCGCATGAATTTGGTCCCCGGAAGAATCTTCCGCCCTACGTCTGTGTTCCCAATACACCCAACGAATTCGCCGGAACCGGATACCTCAGCTCAATGTATGGTCCTTTCTCCGTTGGAAGTGATCCGGCAGACCTGAAGAATTTCAAAGTCCGTGACCTCACGCTTCCAAGCGGGGTTGACGGGGCTCGATTCGAGCGTCGTCGCACGCTTCTGGAAGCGGTGGACAGCCATTTCCGCAACATGGAACAGGCGGATCAGATTGACGCGATGGATTCTTTCTATCAGAAGGCCTACAGCCTGATCGGTTCCGCCGAAGCCCGTGACGCTTTCGATCTCACGAAAGAAGATGAGAAGGTGAAGGAGCGCTATGGTAAAAATCAGGCCGGTATGCGGATGCTTCTTTCCCGTCGTCTCGTGGAATCCGGTGTTCGTCTCGTCACGATGACCTATGGCAGCTGGGATCACCATGACAAGATTAAAGATAACATCGGCCGTCAGGTCCCTGATTTCGATAAGGCACTGGCGACACTGCTCACCGATCTCGATGAGCGCGGTCTCCTTGACTCCACACTCGTGATGGTTTCTTCCGAGTTCGGTCGTACCCCGAAGATCAATAAGACTGACGGTCGTGATCACTGGCCTCGCGTCTTCTCTACGATGCTTGCCGGTGGCGGTATCAAACGTGGCTTTGTCTACGGATCCTCTGATTCCCTGGCTTCCGAGCCTGATACCAACCCGGTCGACGTTGAATCATTCGCGAAGACGGTCTACCACCAGTTGGGAATCAATGCGGATAAAGAGCTGATTGCCCCTGGTCCGCGTCCGATGGAAATCGTTGATGGTGGCTCCGTGATCGAGGAGCTGATCGCCAAATCTTCGGTGTAAGGATCTGAATTTTTCATCCCGAAACTTATGAAACGTATTCTGTCTCATCAGAGTGCGGCCTGTTTCGCTCGATTCGCGAAAGCATCAGCAGTCTTCGGACTGCTGGTTGCTCTTTTCGCAGGATCGGCGCTTGAGGCTGCCTCGCCTGACCTTCAAAACACGACTCCCCGCGGAGCACAGCGGGGTGTGGAAACGAGGGTGACTTTTTTCGGTAATCGACTGGAGGACGCCGAGGAGATCATTTTCCATTATCCCGGTATCACTGCGAAGGATCTTCAGGTGATTGACAGTCGAAAGGTAGAAGCCACACTCGTCATCGCACCCGACTGTCGTCTGGGCGAGCACCACGTTCGCGTCCGGTGTAAGAGCGGCATGAGTTACGCACGTAATTTCTGGGTTTCTCAGTTCCCGAATGTCGATGAAGTGGAGCCGAACGATGACTTTGATGCGCCTCAAAGAATCGATCTCAATGTGACGATTGAAGCAGAGGCGAAGCCGGAGGAGACGGATTACTACCTCGTTTCAATGAAGAAGGGGCAGCGCCTCTCGGTTGAGGTGGAAGGGCTTCGGATCAACAATATTGTGAACAACATCGCGATCGATCCCTTTGTATCCATTCTGAACAAGAATCGCTTTGAGATTGCTTCAGCCGACGGATCGGCGCTTTTGAAGCAGGAGTCAGTCCTTTCCGTCCTGATTCCCGAAGATGGAGATTACATCGTCGAAGTCCGCGATTCGGCGTATCAGGGGCGGGGTCGCTACCGCGCTCACATCGGGACTTTTCCTCGCCCTGCCGCTATCTATCCTGCCGGTGGAAAGCCGGGTGAAGAGGTTGAGTTTACTCTTATCGGGGACGTGACGGGGGAATACAAAACCAAGGCTAAGTTGCCGCTGACCACCGAGGAGGGGACTTTTGGAGTTCTCGGGCAGCACGAAGGCCTCTATCCGCCCTCTCCGAACCTCGTTCGGGTGAGTGATTACGACAATGTGCTTGAAAGCGGAGAGAATGACGACATGCGCAGCCCGGATCTTGCATCCGTCGGTGTCCTCCCACTCGCGTTCAACGGGATATTGGAGAAAGAGGGCGACATTGACTACTTCAAGTTCACCGGCAAGAGGGGGCAAAATTACCGCTTCCGGGTTTACGCGAGCGCGATTGGTTCGCCCGTTGATCCTGTCCTCAATCTTTACGACAGCCAGTTTAAGTCATTGGGTGGCTCGGATGACGCTAATGGAACGAAGGACAGTCAGGTTGATTTTAAGCCGACCGAGGACGGTGATTATTTTGTGCGGGTGACCGACATGCTAAAGCGTGGTGGTACCGATTTTGTCTACCGAATCGAGTCAGAGGCCTTTACTCCTGCAATTGAAGTAACCATGCCTGAGATGCTGCGGCGCAACCTTCAGTATCGAAAGCAGTTCGATATTCCGCGGGGAGGCTATTACTCCATGGTCGTCAATACGACGCGAAGGAATATGTCGGGAGATTTGGTTTTCGACCTGCCTTCGCTTCCTCCGGGAGTGACCTGGGAGTCGGGTACCATTCCGAGGACAGTGAGCCAGTTTCCAATTTTGCTGAAAGCGGCTCCTGATGCTCCGATCGGGGGAGGGATGTACACCTTGAAGGTGAAAAACACTGACGAAAAATCTCCGGTGGAAGGCACTTTCACGCAGGCCCTGGATCTCGTCCGGGGACCGCAGAACGGTGTCGAGTACTATACTCGCTATCATGACAAGCTTCCTGTTTCTGTTGTCGAGGAAATTCCCTACAGCATCACGATTGACCAGCCGAAGTCACCTCTTGTGCGTGACGGGACGAAGAAGTTGAAGATCCGCGCGCACCGGAAGGACGGCTATGACAAAAAGATCACCGTGAGGCTGCTCTGGAAGCCGCCGGGAATCACAAGTCCTTCGACAATGACCTTCGGCGAAAAGGATACGGAGCTGGAGTATGAGCTGAATGCGAATGCCTCGGCTGAAATCAATACGTGGAATATCAACGTCGTTGCTGAATCAGACGCCGGAAAAGGGGTCATGATGACGGCTTCCCCGTTCGTGGAGCTCTCTGTCGAGGAACCTTTCGTCGGGATGAAACTCTCCATGGCAACTGCGAAGCAGGGCGAAGCAATTGATATGCTCGCCGAAGTCGAGAATCTTCGCGAGTTCGAAGGTCAGGCAGATGTACAGCTCTTTGCAGTTCCGGCTCATGCCACCGTTCCGGTTGTGAAGATCGACAAATCGACGTCCGATCTCAAGTTGCCGATCCAAACTACGGATAAAACACCGGTGGGTCAGCACAAGAATCTCTTTTGCACCGTAACTCTTATGCACAATGGCGAACCTGTGGTTCATCGGGTCGGGATGGGCGGTGTCTTCCGCGTTGATCCGAAGCCGAAAGAGCCGGTTGCTGCGAAGCCGGTTGCCGAGGAGAAGAAAGTGGTGGCAAAAAATGAGCCTGCCGAGAAGCCGCTTTCCCGCCTTGAGCAACTCCGTCTCGAAGCGCAGAAAGAAGCTGCCGCTCAGTGATTAAGTAATTTTCGTCCTCCCCCTCACTCACATTCAACAACCATGAGAAACATCGCTCGCTTATCGCTTTCCCTTGCTCTGTTTTCGGCTGTTTCCTTAAACGCTGAAGAGAACGCTGCCGGAAAAATTGATTTCGCCAGGGACATCCAGTCGATTCTGGAGTTCAACTGCGTTCAATGTCACCATGAGCCGAAGGTGAAGGGTGGGCTTCGATTTGACGAATCCGCGCTGTTTTTCAAAGGGGGGGATGGAGGTCCCGCCCTTGTCAAAGGTGATCCGGATAACTCCCTCATGATCGAGATGGTCGAGTTGCCTCATGACGACATTGATTCAATGCCGCCTGAAGGCCGAAAGCTCTATGATCACGAGATTGCAAAGTTGCGTCAGTGGATCAAGGAGGGCGCTCACTGGCCTGAAGAGTTGGTGCTAGTTGCGAAGAACGAAGATGATTTCAAGGGTGCCGAGCCTCTTGCGGACAATGGTAAGAAGTTGGTAAAGCTCGAAGCTTTTCCGAAGGACATTAATCTTGAGAAAAAGCGGGACAGCCAGTCGGTGGTCGTCATGGCGACTTACGATGATGACACCACGGTTGATGTCACGAGGAATGCGACCTTCAACTTTGAAGATCCTTCGCTGATTGATCTAAAGACGAGGAACCATTTTATCCCGGTCAAAGATGGATCGACCAAGCTGACGGTGAAGGTGGCGGAACACTCGGTTGAGTTGCCGGTCACGGTGACGGAAGCGGCCGTGGATCGTCCGATCAGTTTCAATCTCGATGTGATGCCGGTCTTCATGCGTGAGGGCTGCAATACGGGCGCCTGCCACGGCTCCGCCCGCGGACAGGATGGATTCATGCTTTCCCTCTTCGGTTATGATCCGGACGGGGACCACTTCAGACTCACCCGTGAGTTGGCCGGATACCGAATTAACCTGGCGATTCCCGAGGAATCACTCCTTGTCGAAAAATCCATCGAAGCGGTTCCGCACACAGGTGGAAAGCTGATGGAGAAGGGCGGGCATGGCTATAATACGATGGTGGAGTGGATTGCTGATGGTGCCAGGAACGATGAGAAGGCGGATCTGCCAACGGTGGTTGGGCTTGAGGTATATCCTCCAAAGCTTGTTCTCGAGGGATCGGGTGCTGAGCAGCAGCTTACCGTTCGTGCGCTCTACTCGGACGGGCACGATCGTGATGTGACTCACCTCGCTGCGTTTGTAACGAACAACGAGCCTACCGCCGCAGTAGACGAGTGGGGTAAGATCACCGCCGGCAAGCGGGGTGAAGCTTTCATCATGGCCCGCTATGAAACCCAGACGGTGGGTATTCAAACGATCGTGATTCCCGAGGGGCTGGATTACACCCGCCCTGAGATGACGGAGAACAATTACATTGATGGTTTTGTTCACGATAAACTCCACAAGCTCCGGATGGTGCCCTCCGGGGAGTGCTCCGATGATGAATTTCTGCGTCGGGTTTCACTCGACATCACGGGCCAGCTTCCGACAGTTGAAGACTACCACGCATTCGTGGGGGATACGGACCCTGAGAAGCGTGCCAAGTTAGTGGACAAACTTCTTGAACGAAAAGAATTCACCGAAATGTGGGTGATGAAGTGGTCTGAGCTGCTTCAGATTCGTTCCAACAACAACATTGCTCTCGGAATTTCCTACAAATCCGCGCTCCTCTACAACGGCTGGCTGCGCGATCAGATTGCAGCGAATACGCCTCTGAACGAGTGGGTCATCGACTTGATTGGATCTCAGGGCGGCACCTTTGCCAATCCTGCGACGAACTTCTACCAGGTCGAGCGTGATTCTCTGAAGCTCTCCGAGAACGTGGCTCAGGTTTTCATGGGAATGCGTCTCCAGTGCGCTCAGTGCCATAACCACCCGTTTGACCGCTGGACGATGGATGATTATTACGGCTGGGCTGCGTTTTTCTCGCAAATTGGTCGCAAAGAGGGTGTCGATCAGCGTGAGCAAATCATCTACAACCGCGGGAGTGGCGAAGTGAAGCACCTCATTGGGGGGCGCAACATGGAGCCGAAGTTCCTTGGTGGCGACATTCCTGATGTGAAAGGCAAAGATCGCCGGGTCGTCATGGCGGAGTGGCTTGCCTCGCCCGATAATCCTTACTTTGGCACCAACATTGTGAACATCGTTTGGTCACACTTTTTCGGAGTTGGGATTATCGACCCGGTTGATGATGTCCGCGTCAGCAATCCGGCTTCGAATCCTGAACTTCTCGGGGCCCTCGCGACCCGCTTCGAAGGGGAATACGGCTACGACTTCAAGCAACTCGTTCGCGATATTTGTAACTCGGCGACATACCAGCGAACCACTCAGGCGACACCATCGAATAAGGATGATATGAACAATTTCGCCCGGGCCCGGGTCCGCCGCCAGCGCGCCGAGGTCATGCTGGATACCATCACTCAGGTCACGGAGACGAAGAATAAGTTCAAAGGCCTTCCTCTCGGCTCCCGTGCTGTTCAAATCGCGGACGGACAGACGACCGATTATTTCCTCACAACCTTCGGTCGCGCAACACGCGAGACGGTTTGTTCGTGTGAAGTGAAAATGGACCCGAGTCTTTCCCAGGCCCTTCACTTGTTGAACGGGCCAACCGTGACAACAAAGATTGAGCAGGGGAGTGTCGTGAAGACCCTTCTCGCTGAGGGCAGGACTCCTGCCGAAATTATCGAAAACGTCTACATCCGGGCGTTTACGCGAAAGCCGACCACTGAGGAAATGAAGCAGTTGATGGCACAAGTGAATGCGGTGGGAGAAGACAAAGCTCAGGTGGAACTCGTTCTCAACGATGTTTTCTGGGCCGTTTTGAACTCGAAGGAGTTCATGTTTAATCATTGATACCTCCGGATCATTCTGAGATTATCTTCTCCTCAAAAAAGCGGCTCATGGCGAGCCGCTTTTTTTGTGCTTTGGCAGAACTGGACGTTTCCTTGCATATTCTTTACAACTTCAGGCTCATGCATTCGTCGTTCTCTGCGTTATAAAAGCAATGCAACAACCAGGCTGCCTTCATGAAAACCCCATTACCGCTTCGCTCGATTCGTCACGTCGTCCTCTCTGGAGTACTGATTCTGATTTCCTTCTCGATTATGAAGACAACGGCCGAAGAAGGGTTCGATTTCCTTGAGCGATTTGCCCTCGCTGAAGACCGTGGAGCGGTCCTCAATGAGTTGGTTCCCGGTACGGAGGAGTTTTACTACTATTCCGCGTTGCACGCGCAACAGGAGAAGCGGTTCGATGATGTCGTGGCGCTTCTTGAGCCCTGGATTAAACGGCATGGGGAGACTCCGGGAGTCACGGAGATCAGGCATCGTCAGGCCCTTCTCGGCTATGAAGTGGATCCTGAAGCCTCGCTGAAATATCTCATCGAGGAACTGGGAGTTCGGTTCGATCACGAACAGGAAAAGCTCGATACGAAGCCGGATTTCCCGACGAAACTCGACGTAGCCCGGATCGAATGGGATGCCTTTCTGCAGCAGTCAATTCAGCGCAACAGCCTTTCGAAAATCAAAACATCAGGCTTTGATCGATTGATTCGGGAGGAAATTCCACTCAATCCAGCGCAGCGTCGCGAACTTCTCAGTCGCCTCGTATTTCCTGATTTTGAAAGGCTCGTCGGACTGATCGCGGCTGACCTGAGAACTCCGGAGAGCCGGGGCTTTGGCGAGTTCCCGATTCACCTTCAGCTCACGCTTGCACAGCTCGATGAATTGGTCGGCCTGATGCCTGAACTTGCCAATCATCCCAAATTCGTGGATGCAAGGCTCTTGCGCCTCCGACCGAATGGAGATGTTCTCCTTGAGCACTCCGCGGAGGAGCGTGCTGCCTATCTCGACCGGCTTTGGGGCTATGTAAGCCAGTTGGCCCCGGCCTTTACTTCGCTCAAGGTTTCCGTTCTGTATCAGCGTCTCCGCGAGGCTCGTGCCAATGGCGAAGTTCCGCTCGATGAATTTTTGACTTACCTGCGACTGCCGAGGCCTGCGTCCTACATGGCTCCGCGTTATCTGCAGGAGAGAAATCAGCAGATTGCGATGGCCGATCTCAATGCTGATTTTGCGTCCACAACCGGGTTCCCTCCTGTCGGAAACGATGAAGCCCTCGTTCGGCACTTTCTGGAAGCTGTGTTTGTCGACGACGAATCCTATCAGCGTTTCAGTCCCTACCTGCGCGAGGACTACCTGAAGCAGGTCTTTGCCGAGACGAAATTGATTCGCGGGATTGGAGATGCGGCCGACTATTTTTCAATGCTGACGCCCGCGCAGGTTCAGTCGATCCGGGAGCGGGTGGAGATCACATTTCGCCAGGAGAATCCCGATGAGTTTACCGCCCGGGATGAGGTAACTTTGAAAGTCGATCTCAAGAACGTCAAAGACCTGATCGTGAAGGTCTACGAAATCAATACGCACAACTACTACCTCGATCAGCAACGTGAGATCAGCACGGATTTGAATCTGGACGGTCTCGTTGCGAATCAAGAAAAACGGTATCAGTTTGAGCAGGCTTCGCTGATCCGCCATGAGGAAAGTTTCACCTTCGATTCCATGCGAGGAAAGCGGGGGGTCTGGGTTGTCGAAATGATCGGAAACGGGATCAGCTCCCGTGCGCTGGTGAGAAAAGGGAAACTCCAGTATCTTTCCAACACGACACCGGGAGGTGAAATGGTTCAGGTTGTCTCGGAAGACAACGAATGGATCAAGGAAGCATCAATCTGGTTCGGTGGACGTGTGTATAAGGCTGATGAAGAGGGATCGATACTCCTGCCTTTCTCGAAAGAAGGACGCTCCTCGGTCATCCTGAATGACGGTGAAATCTCAAGCTTTGCGAGCATAGAGCTTCCACGTGAAACTTACTCTCTCGATGCCGGCTTTTTTCTGGAGCAGGAGTCATTGATTGCGGGCAGAGAGTCAACGGTCATTGTTAATTCTCAACTGACTCTAAACGGGGAACCGGTCTCGGTGACACTGCTGGAGAATCCAACGCTGCGCATACAGACGACGGACGCTGATGGCGTCGATTCCATTGTCGAAGTGGAGTCTTTTGACCTGTTCGATGATCGCGAGTCTGTCCACACTTTCCGTGTCCCGGCACGACTTCAAAATATTGCGGTATCGCTTGAAGGAACACTTCCTCTCGTCAGTGAGGCGGGTGAGTCTCCGGTTCTGACAAGTGAGCGTAATTTTCCGGTGAACGGCATCGATACCGAAAGTCAGGTTTCGGACCTCTTTCTCAGTCGTTTTGAAGACGGCTATCGGATCGAAGTCCTCGGAAAATCCGGAGAGCCGATTGCTGACCGTCCGGTCACGCTCGTGCTGGCTCATGAGGATTTCATGCAGCCCCTTTCAGTGGTGTTGAAATCCGATCCCGCTGGTGTTGTTCGACTGGGAGAACTCGAAGGAATTGCTTTTCTGGAAGCCCAGTCGCAGGGAACCCGGCAGCGTAGCTGGGCGATCCAGAACGGTCGCTATTCTCACTCAGGTTCGATCCATGCGGTCGCCGGGGAGACGGTGATGGTACCATTATCCCGGCCGCCTGCGGTATTGTCGCGCAGCGATTTCGCCCTCTTTGAAGTTCGTTCGGGCATTCATGTGACTGACTTTTTCGATAGAGCCACTCTCTCCGATGCGGCGGTGGAGATTTCCGACCTCAAGGCGGGAGACTATCGCGTCATCCTTCGCCGTGAGGGCAGGGTGATCGATCTTTACGTAACCGCTTCCGAAACGCAGATCTCCGGATATGCCCTTTCAAAGAGTCGTCACCTGCAACTGTCAGATCGTTCCCCCCTCCACCTGGGTTCAATCGAGCGGGAAGGTGACAAGTTATTCATCAAAGTTTCGAATGCCGATGAATTTACAAGGGTTCATCTCGTTGCGACCCGTTTTTTACCGGAGTTTGACCCCTACAAGAGTCTCAAGCGGGAAATTGAAATGCCTCTTTTCCGCATCACGCGGGGAAGCAATCAGTCGCTTTATCTGTCAGGAAGAGACATCGGGGAGGAATATCGATACATCCTCGATCGGCGATCTCTGACACGGTATCCGGGGAACATGCTGGAACGGCCCGGATTGCTCCTCAATCCCTGGGAACTTAACGAAACGAGCACGGAGAGAGACGAAGCCGAGGCTGGTGATGCCTACAAAAAGGGCGCGGATATGAAAGCGGAGAGCCGTACGGCTCCGGGAACCGCGATGGACCGTGCTCCCGTGGAGGAGCCTTTCGTTGCGATTTCGCCGTCGCTTCAGTTTTTGAGCCAACCTTCGCTGGTTCTGAGCAATCTCGAGCCGGGTGAAGACGGGATCATCGAAGTGGATGGCTCCCTTCTCGATGGACGTCAGCACGTTCATGTCGTGGCGCTGAACGCCACGACTTCAACATCGCGGCAGTTCGTTGCCCCGGCTCCTGAAGAGGCCGTTCCATTTCGAGATCTCCGCCTCACTGAGTCCCTCGACAATAAGAAAAGTTTCACGCAGCAGCGAAAAGTGACCCTGCTTGAGACCGGGGAATCGCTCAGGATTGAGGACCTCCGCTCCACGGAGATGGAGTTCTATGACACGATCGAAGAAGTCTATTCAGTGCTTTTTGCGATCAACCCCGATCTCAATTTCGCGAAGTTTGGATTCATCACGAACTGGAATGAGTTGGACGCCGGCAGAAAGCGGGAACTCTACTCGGACCATGCCTGCCATGAGCTGCATCTCTTTCTTGCGAAAAAGGATCCTGAGTTCTTCACGGAAATTGTGGTTCCTTATTTGAAGAACAAGAAGGACAAGACCTTCATGGATCTTTACCTGCTCGGGGCAAATCTTGAGTCGTTTCTCAAGCCGTGGGCATTCAGCCGCCTGAATGTGGTGGAGCAGATTTTACTGGGGCAGAGGCTGGGTGGGGCGTTGCAGAAATCGACTGCCGACCATGTCGTGAGCCTTCATGAATTGATTCCGTCCGACGTGGGGCAGGAGACTTTCTTTTTCAAACAGGCGCTTCGGGGACGGCGTGCCGGTAGCGGGAATGAACTGGTCCAGGCAATTCCGGGCGGTGGCGGGTTTGGTTTTGCCGATGGTTTTGGTGAAGTCGCCGCCAGTCCGGCCGCTGTGGCCCCGCCGCCACCGGAAGCACTGGCTATCATAAGCAGCCGTGGAATGAGCGGCGGGGTGAACCAATTGGCCAATCTCCGCGAACGGGCCTTGAAAGAGCGTCTCTTCCGCCAAATCGAATCCACCAAAGAGTGGGCGGAGAACAATTACTACGAAATTCCAATCCAGCAGCAAATTGCGGAACTCGTTTCCGTGAACGGATTCTGGAAGGATTTTGCGAACTGGGATGGGAACGGGAACTTCTATTCGCGTGAGTTCACTGCGGCAACGCAAAGTTTCACCGAGATGATGATGGCGCTCAGTATTCTCGATTTGCCGTTCACGGCCGAAGAGCACGAGATCAGGATCGATGATGTCGAGATGACATTCACCGCTAAGTCACCCGTGATTGTCTTTCACGAGGAAATCGAAGAAGCGGAGCGGACCGAAGAAGGTACGCCGATTCTTGTCAGTCAGAATTTCTATCGGGAAGATGATCGATTCCGGATCGTGGATGGAGAAAGGGAGGACAAATTCGTGAAAGATGAGTTTTTGACGGGAGTTGTCTACGGAAGTCAGATTGTCGTCACAAATCCGACTTCCTCGCATCATGTTCTGGATATGTTAGTGCAAATTCCGGAGGGAGCGATTCCGGTTGCCGGCAGTGACTATACGAAGTCTTATCCTTTTGCGCTTTCCCCGTTTTCGACGGAGAGGTTGGAAGTCTCCTTCTACTTTCCCGGGGTATCCGGTGAGAGACTCTTCACTTCCTTTCCTGTCCAGGCGGCCAGGGATGAAAAGGTGATCGCAACGGGGAGCGACATGTCATTCAAGGTCGTGGATCGCCTTTCCCGGGTTGATGAGGCTTCATGGGATTACCTTTCGCAGGAAGGGACGGAAGAAGAGGTGCTTGATTTTCTAAGGAACGAGAACCTCCATCGAATCAATCTCAGTCGCATTGCCTGGAGAATGCGGGAGAATATTGATTTTTTCAGAAAGGTCACGGCGCTGATTGCGGAACGACATGCCTACGATGACACGCTCTGGAGCTACGGCTTGTATCACGGCGTCACTGAGGTCGCGCGGGAATATTTGAATCACCAGGGAAACTTTCTCTCCCAGTCGGGACTCTGGATTGACAGTGAACTGGTGAGTGTTGACCCGGTTGAGCGGCATTGGTATGAGCATCTCGAATATTCACCTCTTGTGAATGCAAGAGCCCATCGACTCGGGCGGGAACAGTCCATCTTGAATGACCGCTTCTTGAAGCAGTATCAGTCGCAACTGAAAGTCCTGAGCTACAAGCCGGAGCTTTCGCAGGAAGACAGGCTTGCGATCACCGGATACCTTTTTCTTCAGGATCGCCTTGAAGACGGGTTGGCCTGGCAGGAATCAATCGAACCCGGAGAGTTGGATTCGCGTCTTCAGTATGACTATCTCGCGGCCTATGCTGCCTTCTACCGGGAAGACCTCGAGGCCGCCAAAGCAATCGCTGCGAAGTATGTGGACTATCCGGTTGTTCGCTGGGAGAACCGGTTTGCCGAAGTGGCACGACAGATTAAGGAAGTGTCAGGAGCGGAGGAAGGTGCCGGAGAGGAGGGCTCGATGGAACAACTTTCTTCAACTGATCCGTTTCTTGAGCTCACCGCAACGGGTCGTGAGGCAGCTCTGAACTTCCGGAATCTCGACGCTATCGAGGTAAACTATTATGAGATGGATCTTGAGTTCCTTTTTTCAAGTAAACCCTTTGTTTCCGGTGACAGTGGACAGTTTGCCTATATCAAGCCCAACCTGACTGAAGAGAAAAAGCTGCCTGAGCACGGGGGCGCGTTCACCTTTGAGATCCCGGTGGCCTTTGCGAGTAAGAACGTTCTCGTGGAAGTTGTCGGTGCCGGACAGAGGGAGATGATCGCGGTCTACTCGAATCAGCTCAATGTGCAAATGTCAGAACGATACGGTCGTCTTGAGGTGAGTCATGACGAGAGGGAAGGTCCGGTATCGAAGGCCTACGTGAAAGTCTATGCGAGAATGAAGAATGGAGATGTTCGCTTTTTCAAGGATGGCTACACTGATCTTCGTGGTAAGTTCGACTATGTCAGTCTCAGCACAAATGAGTTGGATGAGGTTGAGAAATTCAGTCTCCTCGTCATGAGTGAGGAGAACGGATCGCTTGTCACGGAGGTGAGTCCGCCACGCCGGTGATCGGAGGCAGGTGTGGAGGGGCCGCTGCATTCGGGGTGGCCGCCAGCCCGCGTGGTTCCTTCCAGTGCCTGCCCTTCGTGGTCGAGGTGAAACTCGACCCTCCTCTTTTCGGAGTGAGAGTTAAGATTTTGTTAGAAATTTCTGAAGCACTTGCGTCAGCGTTTTGATACCCCAATGAAATCCAGTGATCGGGATTCTTTCATCAATGCCGTGAAAGAGAGAGGCAAAGTCGATCTCTTCCGGCAGTTGCAGGGGGTAAAATCCGTAGCAGATCGCCCCGAGGCGGGCGTAGTTTTTACTGTCGGTAAAACCCTGAATAATTGAAGGGATGACATGAGCTTCGGGGTCAGCTTCCCTGAGTCCTCTTTCGATTTCTTCGAACAGGGGGGTGTCGGGACTGAAGGAAACAGCGGGAGACTCTTCGAGGATTTCGAACTTGGCGTCCACTCCGGGAATTCGTGCGGTGATGTTTTGCAACTCCCGAATGAGGTCGGCGGCATTCTGACCCGGGGCAAGCCGTCCATCAATATCGACCGAAGCGGTAGAGGGAATCACGTTGATCGGGTTTCCTGTCTTCAACACGGTTGGATTCGCCGTATTCCGGAGAATGGCTTCGAGCGATTTCCTTCGCGACGGGTCCGTCACGGCGAGAGGCAGGAGCCGGGGGCCGATCACGGGATGAGACAGCAGCGGGGAGAGGGCGCGGGCGGCGGCACCATCAGGCCCGGCAAAGCCGGCGATAAAGCGACTGGCTTCTTCGCTTGGATGCCACGGCAATCGTGTCCTACCGATCGCTTCGATGGCTTTTCCAAGATGAACTACGGCGTTGTCGTCTGATGGCAGGGAGCTGTGACCGGACGTTCCCTTCACCGTCATCCGTATCCAGGCGACGCCTTTTTCCGCCACTTGCACGGGATAGAAGCGCCGGCCTTTTTGATGAACGGTGAAGCCGCCGACTTCGTTGATGACATATTCAGGATTCTCTCCCAACAAGTCTGCATGATTGTCGACGAGCCATTTTGAACCGTGCCGCGTTCCGGCTTCTTCGTCACAGACCGCGACAAAAATGAGATCGCGGTTGATCGGGGTCTGCTCTTTCCTCAAGCGGCTCAGCGCGGACAGGCCCATGGCAGCGAACCCTTTCATATCGATCGCTCCCCGTCCCCAGATGCAGGTGCCGTCATCAAATCCTGAGAGGGGAGGATGAGTCCATTGTTCAGGATTGGCGGGGACGACGTCGAGATGGCAACTGAGAATGAGGGGGCGTTCGCACTTCCGATGCGCACCGGCCGGCCAGCGGGCGACGAGATTCGGCCTTTCTCTTGAAGTGCCAACCAGAACCGTTTCCAGTCCCATCGACTGGCATCTGTTCTCCACCAACTCGATCGCTTCGCGTTCGTTTCCCGGCGGGTTGGTGGTGTCAATGCGGATCAGTGACTGGAGCAGCGAAACAGCCTCCTCCTTCTCTGCCGCTGAAAATTCGAGGGCGGCCATGCGGGCGGATCGTCGGTGTGAAGCAGGATTATCGCCCGGGGCCCGAAGACTTCGGACCACCGAGGTTATCGCGTTCGAACATTTTGGCCGGGTAACTTCCGATCTGAATGTTCGAAAATTGAAGGGTGATCGTCCTGCCACTGTCAGTGATCATCATTTTGGAAAGGAAAGGCCGCCCGTTCGCGGTGTTGTTGTATTCCATCACTGATGAGCGGATCAGCGTGCCTGACTTGGCATAGAACTCGGCCTTTTTGCCGAGGTTCTTGTCGTTGGTCACCCAGTATTTGATCATGGCATAGGTGTCGCCGAGGGAATTCGCCTTCAGCGAATACACCGTCGCGGCTTCTCCATTCACTTCCCCCGCCTCCTGTCCGACGAGCTTGTAGCCGTCGACGAAGCTGGTGGAGGCGATGTCTCCAATCGCCGCATCACCGGAAAGGCGCTGACGCTTGGAGACCGAAACAGGTCGACTGATCCCGGGTTTCCAGAACCACATGTTGCCTTTGGCTTCGGCAAGGTAGCGGCGGCCCTGAGCGTCCGCCGGTTCGATCACTTCCGCGAATACTTTCCCGCCCTGTGAGGTTGCCACAAATTTTGCATTCTTTTCTCCACTGACGCTCACGGTCCATTGGACTCCGGTGTTCCCTGTCGATATGCCGCGGGCCTGCTCTGCTGCGGCAAGGGCGGCTTCGTCTGCCCGGAGAGGGGCAATGAGGAGAGAAATGAGAAAGCAGGAAAGGAATACTCGTTTCATGATGGGTGAAGTTTAGACGTGGCCCAGAGAATCTACAATACTTTGCTTCGCGGCGCGGCGTGCCGGGGCGATCGCGGCAAGGGAGGTGAAGAACACCAGAAGCATCAGGGTGATGAAGAGATACTTCGGCAGGATTCTGATTTCCCAAACGATTTCGCGAGCCGTCACGGGCGGTTCCCAGGTCGGTTGCAGCCAGTGGATGAAAAGGGAAAATCCGACCGTAATGAGGAGTCCGGTGAGTGCGCCGATGACCCCGAGGAAAGCACTCTCGATTCCGAAAAGGCGCACGACGCCGGGACGCTTGAGACCGATCGCCCGCAAGGTGCCGATTTCGCGGGTCCGTTCCACCACCGCCATTCCGATGGTGTTCAATACGGACATGACAACGATGGTGGCGATGATGACAAACACGAGCCCGAAGATGATATCGAACATGCGCTTGGTTCGCAGGTAGAGGCGCGAGACTTCATACCAGGGAATCACCTCCCATTCCTCGGAAGACAACCTGGTCCGAAGTGTTTCGACGACGGCATCCGTGTCGTCGTCTTCGCTGAGTAAAATCCTGACACAACTGACGCCTTTTGTATCGTAGAGACCCTGCGCGAGTTCGAGGGGCATGAAAACATAGCGATTGTTCAGCGCTTCGGAGGCGACATCGACGATCTCGAAAACCTGCGCATCAACGGCATTCATCTGGCCGCTGATCGATGGCGCCATGAGAATAACATCGGTGCCGGGTTCGAGCCCAAGATTTTCCGCCATGCCCGGTGCGATTGAAATCGCATAGGGGGTTTCGTCCCTGATCTTCTCTCCAACCGCGCCGGGGCCTGAGGCGCTCTTCAGCGCAGTGGACCGTGAAAAGATATCGTCCTTTTGCGAGGGCACCATGGCCTGACCGAAAAAGAAGCCGGGTTTGCCGTCGTAATCGAGGTTGCCTTTGACCTCCAGCATCCCGGCGGCGAGCTCGATCCGGTCGTCCTCAGCGGAAATTGCCTGAATTGTCTCAAATTCGTCGGCCTTGATCAGGTAGGCTGCGGGATCTGACCCGCCGTAGTCCCGGGCGCCCTTCTTCCAGATCTGAACGTGCCCGTTCACCTGCTCATAGATATGGGCCTCCTCGATGCTGGCAAACATATAACCGGCAAATCCGGCGAAGATGTTGGTTGCAGAATAGCCGAGGGCAACCGCCGCGATCGTCGTGATTGATCGACGTGAGTTGCGAAGCAAATTTCGGAGGGCCAGAGAGATCCAGTTCACAGTATCTTGGGTGGGAAAAGCTATTGTTACCGGTGGATCGAACGCTCCTCAAGAGGCAATTGGGACAAACCAATCCTTCACGGGGTCTTTGAGCCAGAAAATGATGAGAGGGATGCAGAGGGGAATGAAGATCACGCTGGTAAGCCCCATGACCATGAGGGCCAGTCCATAGATCCAGGCCCAGCCCTGCCTCGGGAGAAAAAAAGCCGGAAGAACGGCGGCAGTGAAGAGGAGACCGAGAAGAATGAAGATCCATCCAACGAGCACTGACTCGGCGGAGGTCATCTCCAACTGCTCCGGCGGGAGAGCAAGAAAAACAACCCCGAGGGCGACGAGGCCGAGGTAGGTCAGGGCAAGGAGAGCTGCATAGGCACGGAACCAGAGTATCGTTGCAGGCATAGCGATCAGGCTTTAGAGGGCTTTTTCGCGAAGCGGAAATAGAGTTTCCGACAACGGGAGAGGAAAACAAGTCGACTCCGCTTCGTGGCGAGAATCTCGAGAATCTTCACAGTGAGGTAGACGACGAGGACCACAGCAATGAAGACGGGAATCGCATACGACTCATAAATTTTGAGCCAGCTGAAGACGACCTCGCCCAACTGATTGGACAGGCTCACGAGAATGATCGCAGACAGGGCACCCGCAAGGAACATGAAGAGCGCGAATCGCCAGAGCGGATAATTCAGGACTCCGGCGGCCGCGTAAATTGGAAGCCTTGAACCGGGCAGGAGCCTTGAGGAAAAAATCAATTTCGCTCCGTGTTCTCGAAACAGGGTCTCCGCCTGAATAATCTGGTGTTCTTTGATGAACCAGCGGAAGGGAACCCGTTTCAGAAGACCGATTCCGCCGATGCGTCCCATGAGATAGAGGAGGAGGTCGCCGAGGTAGATCCCCAGAAAGGCCGCCGCCAGCGCCCATTGGAATGAAATAGCGCCTTCGCTGGCGAGCATTCCGGCGGCGATGCAGGCGAGATCCTCACTGATGAGGGTGGAAAGAGCGATTCCTGCAACCCGCTGCCAGAGCGGGAGTGTTGCTGCGTCAGAAAGACGATCAAACACCGAGAGATCCGACTCACAGGAGGTCAGGGACAAGACCAGTCCTGCCAGCAGAAGAGCGGCGATCAACTTGTTCGGGCGGGGCATGGGCGGGACGACATCAGACTGACGTCCGATGATTCAAAGTTAGCCGATCAAGCCCTGTTGCGCGAATCCTGATTGATGGCCCGGCGTGAAATCACAATCAGAGCTTTTTCACATACGCGTAGTAGGCGCCCCAAATTTCGCCCTCCCCGGTAACGAAAGTGGCATCGAGCTCCGCAGGACCTTTCTCGAGAGACACTTTGAAGGTCACATGGGTATCTTCTTTCCCGATCTCTGCGGTAAGCTCTTTTCCTCCAATAGAAAGCTTTGCCGTCTTGAGTGGGATGGCGACTCCTTTGCGAGTCCGGAAAGCCTGAGTTCCGGGGACGGGTTCGCCGGGCGCGACGCCTGCGGTGAGAGGAACCTTGGCAACATTACCCTCGTTTGGCCAACGACGCAGCTCAATTTCGTACTCGCCGGCTTCCACCACGTCGAGATACCAGAAGCCGATATTTTCAGGTTTGTTGTCCGCGTCGCGGATATGGCCCTGATTCCAGGGGGCTAGACCGGTCGTGATCCAGTCGTGCCCGGTAAGACGGGAAGGGTTCTCGGCGGGGTGGCCGATCTTGATGCGTGCCGGATCGCCGAAGGTCGGCTCCAACTCGGCCCACCACTGGTGGTAAAACTCTTTCAGCCTTGCCGCGACTTCGGGGTGGTCTGCGATGACGTTGTTCTTCTGCCCGGGGTCCTTGTCGATCTCGTAGAGCTCGTGACGGACTCCCTTCGGGGTGGCGTCATTGACGAGGCGCCACTGGTCCGTCATCACCGCCGACTTGCGCCATTTGATCGGGTCTTTGACCCGCTGGCTGTCGGTCACAAGAATACGGTCCGGCCAGTCGCTGACCTGATCCTTGCTTTCGAGAAGAGGGCGGATTGAAACGCCGTCAAAGGCCACGTCCCCGGGAGGCTCAACACCGGCGAGATCAATCAAGGTCGGGACGATATCAACGTGAGCGGTGATGGTTTCGATCATGACTTCCTCATCATAGCCGCCGCCGGGCCAGTGCAGGAAAAAAGGCACGCGGTGTCCACCGTCGTACTCGCTGCCTTTTTGGCCGCGCATCCCGCTGTTGTGGATGCCGCCACCGGCGGCAGTGCCATTGTCGGTCGTGAAGATGAAGATGGTGTTTTCAGTCTGACCTTTTTCTTCGAGCCAGTCTCGAAGTGCGCCCACATTTTCGTCGATGTTGGCAATCATGCCGAAAAAATGTGCGACGCCAGTATTGAGGTCTTTGTAGGGCTCGACGTATTTTTCGGGGGAATGATAAGGGCTGTGAGGCGCGTTCGTCGAAATGTAGCTGAGAAACGGTTTGCCTGCTTCGAGCTGCGCTTCCATGAAGTCTTTGGCGAAATCAAAATAAACGTCGGTGCAGTAGCCCTCGACTTCGACCGGGGTTTTGTTGTGAAAGTAGGAGCCGCCGAAGTAGGCGTTGTCCCAGAGGTCGGGAGTCTGCCCGACGCCTCCGCCTCCGTGCCGGAGCACTTCGGTGAAGCCCCGGTCTTCAGGGCGGAACGGGTAGTTGTCACCGAGGTGCCACTTTCCGAACATTCCGGTCGCATAGCCATTGTCTTTGAAAATCCGGCCGATCGTGACTTCGTTTTCGCGCAGCATCGAGCGCCCCATGATTGTATGCCAGACGCCGGTCCGGTTGGTCCAGTGGCCCGTCAGGAGCGCGCAGCGGGTCGGGGAGCAGGTCGGCGCGACGTGGTAGTCGTCAAGGCGAACTGACTCGTGGGCAAGTTGATCGATGTGCGGGGTTTTCAGAACCGGATTGCCGTGGACGGACAAATCGCCGTAGCCCTGATCATCGGTGATCACGATGACAATATTCGGCTTCTGCGTCTGAGCGTCTGCCATGATAGCAAAGCCGAGCAGGAGAATGAGCGAGAGAACGAGGAATTTGACGAACTTCATTATTCCTCAAGCGTGCCTGATGAAACCAGATGCGACAAGGACGCAACCATGGCGCACTGAGGCGTAAATTTCCCCGTGAGATATAGGATTGGCTAATTCCCTTCGAACTGGAGCTGGTAGAGTCGCTGATATTCCGGGCACCGCTCGAGAAGGACGGCATGCGGGGCTTTATCGAGAACCTTTCCATCGCTCATGACAACGATTTCATCCGAATCGAGAACTGTGGAAAGGCGATGGGCAATGGCGATCACGGTTTTGCCTTTCGAAAGTTCGCTGATGGCATCCTGAATCGCCCGTTCCGATTCCGAATCGAGCGCGGAAGTGGCTTCGTCGAGGAAGAGAATCGGTGCATCGCGCAGGATCGCCCGGGCAATGGAAAGGCGCTGTTGTTGTCCTCCGGAAAGGGTGCAGCCCTTGTCGCCGAGCATGGTGTCGTAGCCGTGTTCCTGTTCGGTGATGAACTCGTGGGCATGCGCCATTTCGGCGGCGCGGATGACCTGTTCCTTCGTTGCCTCGAGGTAGCCGTAGCGGATGTTGTTCAAGATGGTGTCGTGAAAGAGGAAAGTGTCCTGACTCACGAGGCCGATTTGATCCCGGAGTGACTGCTGGGTGTAATCACGGATGTCAACGCCGTCGATCCGGATCGAGCCCTTTCCGGGATCGTAGAACCGGAGAATCAGCGAGAGAATCGTCGATTTTCCGGAGCCGCTCTGGCCGACGAGGGCGTAGCGTTTGCCTTGTTCAAAATCGAGAGAGACACCGTTGAGGGCAGGCTTGTCCTTAACGTAGGAGAACTCGACGTCGCGCAGGGCGATGTTACCTTTGCAGTCCGTGAGCTCCCCGGCGCCGACTTTGTCTTTCACGTCCGGCTCCGCGTCGATGTAGGCAAAGACTTTGAGCGCGGCGACGAAACACTTTTGCACCTGAATCTGGATGCGGCTGAGAGCTTTGGCATGGGGATACAGGCTGATCAAACCGAGGTTGATCGTCGTGAAAGTGGCGGTGCTGATGTCGCTTGTCCAGGCATAGAGCATGCCCAGAGAGACTCCGAGAGCGGCGACGATTTCGACCATCGGGGTGGAGATTTCCATCGCTTTGCGCCAGCGCATAATGAATTGGATGATCTTTCCGTTCCCGTCGTTAAATCGTTTGCGCTGATATTCTTCGCGACTGTGGGCCTTCACGAGGCGCACTCCGCTGAAGCTCTCGTGCAGGGTGACCATGAGTCCCTCTGATTCCTCCTCCTCTTTTCCGCCGGCTTTGCGAACCTTCCGACTGATTAACGCGACCGGAAGAATGCAGAGCGGAAAGACGGTGATGGCCGCGAGGGTGTAGAGCGGATCGAGAATGAGGGCTGTGACAATGATCGCGACAATAGCGATCGGATACTGAATCAGCGCACTCAGGAGCTGCGAACCGGCATCGGCAGTGGTCCGGGTCTGATTGGCGACCGTTTGAATCAGCTCCCCCTGCTTGACGTGATTGAAAAAGCTCAGGGATTGCGACATCAGGCTGGTGAATGATTCATCACGAAGGCGATAGAGCACCTTCATGTTGATCCAGAGCATGCAGTAGGCGTGGAGATAGTGGAAGAGTCCGCGCAGCAGCATGATGCAAGGCAGGCTGAGGCCGACGATGAGAGCAAAGATCCACTCTTTTCCTTCGACAAAAGCCGGCGGCCGGATTTCGAAATCCTGAAATACAGGGAGGTCCGCAAAAGGGTAATAGACCTCCTTCATCGGCTGCCCGTCTGCCGCTGGAATAATGATGTCGAAGACGATCTGAAGTAAGAGAAGGAACGCGCCGTTCACGAGACCGGCGAGAACTCCGAAAAGAATCCCCCAGGCGAGACGTGTGCGATAGGGCCTGAGGTAGGAAAGAAGACGACGGAAGACTTTGCGACGATCCTCCGCGAGTTCGTCGGAGGAAGACTTCGCAATGTCGAGCGCGCGCGAAGGCGGCATCTGGTCGGAGGTTTCGGCCATAGTAGGGAGGAGTGGACAGGTAAGGGATAAATATCTCTTTCGCAAGAGTTCAAGGGATATGCCGGGCGGGGGATTCCGGCTTTCCTAAGCGGCGAATTTGATGTAATCTCCAGCCTTTCACTCTCAGGAGCCCGTTCATGTCAGAAGCGTCTCAGAAAACCGAAACCGGATGGTACTGTGTCCGGACCAAGCCCAAGAGTGAGCACCTCGCCGCCCGCCATTTGCAGAGGTTCGCAAATCTTGATGAGGTCTTCTGCCCCCGAATTCGATACGAGAAGTCGACACGCCGTGGCAAGGTATGGTTCGTCGAGGCTCTTTTTCCCGGCTATGTCTTTGCCCGCTTCGATCTCGTCGATGACTTGCGGGCTGTCAATGCCGCTTCCGGGGTGACGGGAGTGCTTAAGTTCGCGGATCAGTTCGCCTGCATTTCCGATGCGGAGATCGCGGAGATGCGCAAAGAATTCCCCGAGGAGGAAAATGAGATCAGGGTGATCGAGCCCAAGATCGGGGAGGGTGATGAAGTGATCGTCACTGATGGTCCCATGAGTGGTTTGAATACGGTGGTGACGAAGATAATTGCCGGGCAGAGCCGGGTGCGCGTGCTGTTGGAGTGGCTCGGCCAGGAGCGCGAAGCGGAGGTCTCGCTTCGTTCCCTCACCAGACCGGGCGAGATCCGGGCGGAGATTCGGGGAGTCTGAGTGAAATTTGAGAGCGGAGGGATGGGTTGCATTCCGCGAGGGTCCAATTTAGCCTAGCGGCCATCATGGAAGGAGAGTTCATCACGCCGGAGTCACTGCTCGAGAAGTTTTCGGAGCAGCATATTCTCGTGATTGGTGACGTCATGCTGGATTGGTTTATCTGGGGTAGCGTGGCCCGCATTTCCCCGGAAGCTCCCGTTCCTGTCGTCGAAGTGCAGCGTGAATCGCGATATCCCGGGGGAGCGGCCAATGTGGCGCGCAATATCACGCCGTTCGGCACGCGAATCGAACTGGCCGGCCTTTACGGAACCGATCCGAACGGTGCGCTTCTCGCTCACACCCTCGGCGAGTGTGGAATCGGCACCGGTCTTTGTTTGCAGGACGAAGGAATGCAGACGATCACGAAAACCCGGGTTGTGGCACGACAGCAGCAGGTCGTCCGCATTGACCGGGAAAAGCGGCGCTCGATTTCGGCGGATCAGGTTGCGGCCTTGATGGAGAATCTTCAGCCGGTGCTTTCTGATCTCGATGGCATCATCATTGAGGACTATGGCAAGGGGCTCATCACGCCGGAGCTCGTTGACGCTCTCTTGAAGGCTGCTGAGCCGCACGGGCTTGTGATCACGGTCGATCCGAAACCGGGGAACCCGATTGAATGGCGGGGGGTCACGACGGTGAAGCCGAACCGCTCCGAGGCGTTTGCCTGTGCCGGGGTGGAGGACCTGAACCGGGACAGCGGCCTCGATCCGCTCGCTGATGAACCACTCCTTTCAGTGGGTCATGCGCTCTTGGAAAAGTGGGCCTGTCATCAGGTTCTTCTCACGCTCGGTGAGCAGGGGATGCTTGTCTTTTCCGGAGGGGAGGCACCGGTTCTGATGCCGGCAAAAGCGCGCGAGGTTTTCGATGTTTCCGGAGCCGGTGATACGGCGATCGCACTTTTCACGCTCTGTCTTTGTGCGGGTCTTCCTGCTTCGAGGGCGGCCGCGATCGCGAATCTGGCGAGTAGCATCGTCGTCGGAAAGCTCGGCACGAGCCCGATCGAGAAAGCTGAGCTTCTTGAATCCATTCAGCGTGAATATCCGAACGGGATTCCGCTTTCCTGATTTTTCATTTTCTTCCCTATGTCCTCTTCATCCAAACTCATCCAAAAGACTATCGCCGAGCACACCGTGACGGTGGCGGCTTTTCAGGACTCCTGCTCCGGGGTGATCGAGCAAATGGCAGCGCAGTGCGTGAAGGCGCTCGAAGCCGGAAATAAGATCTGTTTTTTCGGAAACGGGGGAAGCGCGGCGGATGCCCAGCATTTTGCCGCCGAATTCGTGGTGCGTTTCACCCGGAACCGGAAGGGATTGCCTTCGCTTGCGTTTACGACAGACACTTCGGTGCTGACGGCCTGTGCCAATGATTTCGGCTTTGAAGCGGTTTTTGCCCGTCAGGTCGAAGCACTCTGCACGCCGGGAGATATCGTTGTCGGGATTTCAACGTCGGGGAACAGCCCGAATGTCGTGAAAGGTCTCGAAATCGCGAAGGCTTCCGGGGTCACGACTTTTGCCTTCACCGGGGCAGGCGGCGGACGTTGCGGCGAGTTGGCGGATTTCCTTCTCGCGGTTCCCTCCGGGGTCACGGCACGCGTTCAGGAGTGTCACCTCATTGCGGGGCATCTCATTTGCGATCTTGGCGAGATTGCCTTTGGCGAAACCGTTTCCGCTATTTCCGCGAGTTGAGCGCTTTCTCCACCGGAGAGAGGATTTGCTCAAGCTGAGCGAGGGCCGTTTCGGTCTTTTTGATCGCCGCCAGTTGCGGCTCGTATTTGGAACGATGCTCGCGGCAGACCTTCCGGAGAGGCTCAAACAGGTTCACGAAATCGGCGTAGAACTCCGAAGTCGCGTTCGCAAAGGCCTGCCGCTGGGTTTTCGCGACTTTTTCGCGATGTTCTTCGATCACGGCTGAGTAGAACGCACGGGTGCGTTTCACGGTATGCGCCCCGACCACCGTTCCGAGGGCGAGAAAAATCGCAGAGAGCCCGAAGGCAAGGGCATTCCACGGGGTGAGTTCGACCATGGAGAGAATCACTCCTCCAAGTGCGGCGAGGATTGCCGAGAAAATGAAGCTCCAGATCGAGCGGCTCCGGCGGGCAAAAAGGCGCCCGAGTTCGTCTTTGAGATGAAGTTCGCGGAGTGCCTCCGCAGTTGCCTCTTCGACCCGTTCCTGAATTCTCGCATGCGAAGCGGTCCAGTCAGGACTGCCGTCCTCTCCGACACTGAGTTCGAGATTGAAGTGTTGCTGCATCTCTTCGGAAACCCGCTCCCAGAGATGCTGGACGTCTTCCATGACGGCATTGGAGCCGGCACCGACACTGCGTCGCACCGCTTTCATCGTCGTCGCAAAGATGAGCCCCTCGATCTCTTCGGCACTCTTGCGTTGCGGAAGAAGAGCGGAAGTGATTCGGAATTCCGAGTCGAGCAATGGTTCGGCCTGAAGTCCTGCTGCCATGAAGCTCTGGTCGAAGGCTTCAAAGAGTGGCTCGCATTTCTTCAGGGTTCTTTCCTGCTGAATCTTGCTGGCCGGTTCCAGTTCGCTGAGGAGTTCGTCATCGGCCCGGATGATTTCCGAAGCAGCCCCGAGCTTTTCTTTGATTTCACCAAGAACGAAGCAGGCAGCGCGCCAGGCATGGATCAGCTTGACGAGCCGTGGTTCGGATGACTCGACGACTCCTGAGATGAAGCGCTCGAGGCCGGCGATCTGACTGTCTTCAGAAAGCTCTTTGTTTCCGGTTGCCGATGTCTTGGCAAGAAATGCCTGCTTTGCAGAAACGGCGAATGTCGGAAAATGCTGACCGAAGCGGTGATGGGCCGTTTTTTGCAGATGCTCAAGGATCGCCGCGACCTCCTCTTCAGTGCGAAGATCACATTGCTGGAGGACGAAGATGACCTTCTTTTTCCACTGGTGGTGAATGCGGTCGAGAAAGTCCCAGGTGCTCGCCCCCCAGGGGTTCGTCACCGAAAAGACAAAGATCGCGAGATCGGCCATCGGCAGAAACTGCTCGGTGATGTGCTGATGTGCACTCTCGATGGAATTGGTGCCCGGAGTGTCGACGAGGTTGAAGTCCTTGAGAAATGAATTGGGGCGAAAGACCTCAACGATGTCGTCGGAAAAATCGAACTCGTGCGCTTCCTCGCCGTATTTGAAAAACGCGATCCGGTCTGTCGTGGGGATCACGTCGGCGTTGCAGAAGTCTTCTCCGAACAGTGCGTTGAGCAGGGTTGACTTCCCGGCATTCACTTCGCCGACGACGACAAAAAGAAAAGGGTCCTCAAGATTGGCGAGCAGATTCCTGAGCAGGGCAATGCGTGCCGGGTCGATGCCGCTGTCTTTGCCCAGCTCATTCAGTGATTGTATCGCATCACTGAGCTTCTCCCGTGTCTGGAAGTAGTTTTTACCGAGTAGTTCTGTGGAAGTGTCAGCCACGATTTTGGCAGGTCAATTTGGCGATTTGCGACATCTGAGTGGTGGAATCAGACCGTCGCACGCCCACCCCTGAATGAAGCGAATTATTTCACTTTGCCAAATTAAATATAACGGAGATCCTGATATTGCGTAACGCATCCGCAAATCAGTCCGGCCGGGTCATTTGAAAGCGGTCACGGGTCCGGCAGTAACCGGAGGGAACTTCCATTCTCCCGATGGGGGAAAAGGCATCAGGATTGACGAGGAGGGAATCCGGGTCGAGCACCCCGGCCCGTGTGTGAATGCGGTCGATGAGTCCGATTACGAGACGGTTTTGACCGATTTCGAGGGTGGACCATTCGCGGCACTCAAGGGCAACCGGGGCGATCGTGAGACGCGGCGGGGAAATGGCGACGCTGGGGGTGGTCTCAAGCTTTAGGAGAGCCACTTCACTGATTCCATGATCGAGTTCCTGTGAGGACTGGTTCATGACTTCCGCGGAGGCTTCGTCGACCAGATTGACGACGAATTCACCGGTTCGCCGGATATTTCGCGCGGTGTCTTTCGGAATGCCGGGTTCTTTGTCTCCGGGGGCAAAGCCGAGAATAGGAGGGCGGGTTCCGAAAACGTTAAAGAATGAGAAGGGTGCGGCGTTCACGACCCCGTTTTCATCCTGAGTCGTGACCCAGGCGATCGGTCTCGGGGTGATGAGCCCGGCCAGAAGCTTGTAGGCGTAGCGCTTGTGCTCGCCGTTGAGATCAAACTCCATTTTGACTGTTTCGCGGAGAAACGCCGACCTTACTTGATCGAGTTCTTGGCGAGGGGCGGCACGATCAGAGAAGGCTCTTTGCGGTAGGTTTTCGTGAACTTTTTGCCCCATGCCCCGCTGCAATAGACAGGACGGTAGGTGATCGAAACGGCCTCGTAGGTCTCGAAATTTCCGCACTCCATTCTCTCCGTCACCGTGATGTCTTCCCGGCACCATTCGATGTTACCGATTACTTCCGGGCTGGGACGGCAGATGTCATGCTTGAGAGAGAACTGAGGGAAAAGCTTGCAGAAGCTCCGGTCTTTCCTCGGGTAGTGGCATTTCCACTTTGGAGCGATGTCACCGTATTGCTCAGCAGTGACGAAGGCGGGCAAAGCAAAAACGAGAGCAAGAAGGGCAGAAAGAAATTTCATAAGGTGTGGGAGATACCTCACTCATAGTTGAAAGAAACGCCGGTGAATTCAAGTGGAATCTCAGGCGCGATGCGATTCTTCATCGACGATCAAACAGGGTTGGATATCGACCATAACCCTTTCCCCCGGCGATTTACCCCCCGAAAAGTCGTTTCCCTGTTTGCGAATCGACCCGCGCCATGCAACGAGTGAGAAATTTAAGCTGGAACCCCATGCCGCGAGACACTTCGATAAAGAAAATTCTTCTGATTGGATCGGGACCAATCGTCATTGGCCAAGGATGTGAATTCGACTACTCAGGGGTTCAGGCCTGTAAAGCTCTTCAGGAGGAAGGCTACACGGTTGTCCTCGTGAATTCGAATCCGGCGACAATCATGACGGACCCTGAGTTCGCCTTCAGGACCTATGTTGAGCCCATTACCGCTGAAGTCGTTCAGAAGATCATCGAGAAGGAAAAACCGGATGCCCTTCTGCCGACCCTGGGCGGTCAAACCGCGCTGAACACGGCGATGGAGCTTTTCAATTCGGGCTATCTCGATAAAGCCGGTGTCCGCATGATCGGAGCCAATGCCGAAGCGATCGAGAAAGGCGAGGACCGTCTTCTCTTCAAAGAGGCGATGACCAGGATCGGGCTCGACATGCCGATCTCCGGAGTCGCGCACACAATCGATGAAGGGTACAAGATCGCCGCCGAAATCGGCTCCTTCCCTCTTATCGTTCGACCTGCCTACACCTTGGGCGGAACGGGCGGCGGCATCGCTTACAACAAGGAGGACTTCGACGTGATCGTGCGACGCGGCCTCGATCTTTCTCCGGTCACTGAGGTGCTCATTGAAGAATCGCTCCTCGGTTGGAAAGAGTACGAAATGGAAGTCATGCGTGACCACGCGGACAACTGCGTCGTGATTTGTTCGATCGAAAACTTTGATCCGATGGGGGTTCACACCGGTGACTCGATCACGGTCGCTCCCGCCCAGACGCTGACGGATCGCGAGTATCAGCACATGCGTGACGCTTCCTTTGCGGTCATTCGCGAGATCGGCGTGGAAACCGGTGGATCGAATATTCAGTTTTCGATCAACCCCGAGAATGGCCGCATGATCGTGATCGAGATGAACCCGCGTGTCTCGCGATCTTCCGCCCTCGCGTCCAAGGCGACCGGCTTCCCGATTGCAAAAATCGCCGCGAAGCTGGCAGTTGGGTACACCCTGGATGAAATTCCGAACGACATCACCCGTGAAACTCCGGCAAGTTTTGAGCCGACGATCGATTACTGCGTCGTCAAGATTCCGAGGTTTACCTTTGAAAAATTCCGCGACGCCGATGCTACCCTGACGACTCAGATGAAGAGTGTCGGCGAGGCGATGTCGATCGGACGGACTTTTAAGGAGGCCCTGCAGAAGGCGCTCCGTTCTCTCGAAACCGGGCGATCCGGTCTCGGTAGCGACGGGAAAGATGGAAATCCCGACATCTCCTACATTCGCGAGCGCCTCGCGACGCCGAATGCAGAACGCATTTTCTTTGTCCGGCTCGCCTTTGAGGCAGGCCTGACCCTGGAGCAGATTCACGACCTTTCGAAAATTGATCCCTGGTTCCTCAAGAATATAGAGGACCTTATCATCGCTGAAGGTGAACTCGGGACGGACCTCGATGCGATGGATTTTAAGCGGGCGAAGAAGCTCGGCTTTTCCGATGCTCAGCTCGCCTGCATCACAGGCACAAGTCATGACGAAGTCCGGGTGAAGCGGAAAGATGCGGGCGTCATTCCCACCTACCGCCTCGTCGACACCTGTGCCGCTGAGTTTGAGGCCTACACTCCGTATTACTACTCAACCTACGGGATAGAGAATGAGGCCCGTGAGAGTGACAAAAAGAAAGTCATGATTCTGGGTGGCGGTCCCAACCGGATCGGTCAGGGCATTGAGTTTGACTACTGTTGCGTTCATGCCGCTTTCGCTCTCAAGGAACTCGGATTCGAGAGCATCATGGTGAACAGCAACCCGGAGACGGTTTCCACCGACTACGACACCAGTGATAAACTCTACTTTGAGCCGCTCACGCTTGAGGATGTTCTGAATATTTACGAGCAGGAAGAGTGCTGGGGAGCCATCGTGCAATTCGGGGGACAGACCCCGTTGAACCTCGCTGCCGACATGGAGCGTCATGGCTGCAATATCATCGGCACATCCCCGACCAGTATTGAGCAGGCGGAAGACCGTAAGTTTTTCTCGGCGCTTCTCGACAAACTCGGTCTGAAGCAGGCACCTGCCGGGACCGCGGTCTCTTCTGACGAAGCCGTCGAGATCGCGGGCCGTATTGGCTACCCTGTCCTCGTGCGCCCTTCCTTCGTTCTCGGTGGCAGGGCCATGATGATCGTGTATCACGACGACGAACTGCGCGAATACATGCAGAATGCGGTCGATGTGAGCCCGGATCGTCCGGTTCTCGTGGACCGCTTTCTTGAAGATGCCACCGAGGTCGATGTCGATTGTATCTCCGACGGTGACACGACGGTGGTTGGTGCAATAATGGAGCACATTGAGGAAGCCGGTATTCACAGTGGCGACAGTGCCTGTGTGATTCCTTCCTTTTCGCTGACCGACTCAATGCGCGAGCAGATTTCGATCGCGGCGAAGGCTCTCGCGGTGGAGCTGGGAGTTCGCGGCCTCATGAATATCCAGTTCGCGGTGAAGGACGAAGAGCTCTATGTTATCGAAGTGAACCCGCGTGCTTCTCGGACCGTTCCTTTCGTGTCGAAAGCGATCGGGGTTCCGCTCGCGAAACTCGCGGCGAAAGTGATGGCCGGTGAGAAACTGGTCGACCTCGGATTCACAGAACCGGTCTATCCGACTCACTATTCAGTCAAAGAGGCGGTTTTCCCGTTTTCCAAGTTCCCGGGCATTGATATCAGCCTCGGGCCTGAAATGAAATCCACGGGTGAAGTCATGGGAATTGATGCCGATCTCGGGATGGCTTATGCGAAGGCACAAATGGCGGCTTCCTCACAGCTGCCTTCCGAGGGGAATATCTTCATCAGTGTAAAAGACCGCGATAAAGAGGAAGCCATCGGACTGGCGAAGGAGTTCAGCGACATGGGATTCACGATTTTCTCGACTTCGGGAACCGCGGAACGCTTTTCTGAAGCCGGAGTTCCCGTGCATCGTCTTCATAAACTTGCCGAGGGGCGTCCCAACGTTCTCGATATGATCAAGAACGGTGAGATCGTCATGGTCATCAACACGCCGAGTGGACGGATTCCGCGTCGCGACGAGGTTTCGATCCGCAGCGGGGCCCTCGCGAACCGGGTTCCGATTATCACCACCCTGAGAGCGGCTCATGCCTGCGTCCGTTCGATTCGTTCGCTTAAGTCTTCGGACATGGGCGTGAGGGCACTTCAGGAGTACCATCCCGGCTGAGGAAGGGATCGCTTCGTAGACGAAAAATTTGCTTGGCGTCGCGGAAATCGGGATTAGGATAAAGCTGTTCAAAAGAATAGTTTCATGGATCACGAGAGCGAGGAACCCGAATTTCCCAATTGGTGGGATGTGCTTGATGAGTCGGTGAAAGATCGACGAGATTTCACCGATGAGGCCGGGTCGTCGGGCGTTGTCCTTTCCCCGGAAGATGAGGAAAGGAATGGCATTCCAAGTGGCAGCGGGAGCAGTGGAAGTGGCGGGAGCGTCTCTGAGCCTGCTCCAGCGCAATATTCCGTTAATGTCGGTCGCGGCTACGAGCGCGAGGTGATCGAAAACGTTTGGAATTTTGCCGAAATTATTCCGGGAAATGATCCTGATCTCTGGCGAAAGGACGAAATGGGAAACTGGATTCGCCGTCTCGACTACGGTCGCCGCGATTCCGAATTCGGCTGGGAGATTTTCGATCCGGGGATCGGGCGTCATTCACAGGGTGTCTATGCGATGCGACCGATGCAGTGGACTGCCTTTCTCGAGCAGTTCGAGGTCCTGGGCTGAAATTTTTCGCCCCGCCTTGATCGTCTTTTCGAGGAATTTCAGGCGAGCGGGGGAGGCACTCTCCGTGTCGGCGGAAGAGGCGGCGGGAGTATTCTCCCCGGTTGGATTCGACCGGAGAGAAAATGCGGATCCTGACGGCTGAGATCGCGGACCTGAGCCCGCAGAATCTCAAGACGGCGCGTGCAGGCTTCCGTGACTCCGAAGCGATGCTGTCGCTGCTTCTCGTAGGCGAGTTCCGTGGCTTCATGGAGAAGAGATTTCCGCTTCAGCGCGGCCAGCCCCTGCGTCAGGATGGTCAGGCTGCTCCGGGTCCAGAACCGGGCCGTATCGATGGCCTGTTCCGCAAAAAGGACACCGTCAGCGACTTCGTCCGCGAGATGAATGCGAATCCACTTGTTCTCGTGTGAGAGGCAGATCGCGATGGTTACGGCAAACCAGGTCACCCCAAAGGTCACGCCGATGACTGCGTAAAAAATATGTTCGCCGCCGAGGGTCGCGAAATAGTTGTGAAGCGCGTGGGTTGCCATCGCAAGGGCCAGCCCGATCATAGGCCAGAGTAGTTTCATGATCGGACCTGAAGAGAATTTACCGAGGGCAAGACCGACACCGAAAAGCCCGGTGAAAAGGGCATGGAGCATGCCGAAGACAAAGGCCCGCAGAAAGAAGAGAAAGATCAGGCCTCCGGGATCAGTCTGCCCGGCGAAATAGAGGACGTTCTCAACGGCTGAGAATCCAAAGCCGATCACACTTCCATAAATGAGTCCGTCGAGGACTGAGTCGATTTCGCGGCGGAAGAGAAAGAAGATCAGGAGAAGGCCGAGGCCTTTTGTGATCTCTTCAGAGACCGGTGCCACGAAGCTGGCCTGATACAGTTCCCCGAAGAGAGAGGCTTCTTCCGAAAGGTCTGCGACCGGGATTTCCATGATCACCTGGACAATGATCGCAAAGATGACGGCGGGGATGCTTCCCCAGAGAAACGCAGCGACGAGGAGAGGGAGGGGCTCTTTTTCCCAGCGGTCAATTCGCGACACGATGAACGCGTATATCACCATCGGCACGATCCCGAGAAAGATGGAAGCGAAGAATAATGACATGCAGGGGCGGCTAGCGGGAACGGGAGATACACGCAAAGGAACTTTTCTGCGGTGGGGAAAGTGACGGTTTCGCTTCTGGAGATCAGATGATTATTGCAAAAAAGATGCTTCTACGTCTGCCGGAAGATTTCGTCGAAGAAAACCGATGGCGGGATCATATTAATGCAAAACTTTTGCAGTAAAAGAATTATGCGTGAAATATAACGTGCAGGAAAAAACGTGGCTTATATTTAATGGTTGCTGTTTTCGCCATGGTTTCCAACCCTGCTCTTCAGGCCGGGGAGCTGGCTGACTATGTCGGTTTCATTCCTGCCGGCCCTGCCATCACGGCTGAAGACGTCACGGCTGCCCAGAAGATGTGGGGCGATACCGTTGTCGCCATCGCTAAGGCCGGAGACGGGGCACCTGCCCTGGTCGAAAAAGCAGCCCTCACTGCCTTCGCGTTCGATCATGGACCGATTGTAAACGCCGGATGAAAACCGGTACGGAAATAGGGTCGGGATAAAACCGGTAC
>JARGOP010000087.1 GCA_029233965.1 Verrucomicrobiales bacterium
CTAGTATCCTACCCGAAGTTGCTGGTGACTCTTTTCGTGAGTTTGTGCGTTGGTGAGATCGTCTGATTGAGCTACGCAGTGCGCAAGCTGTCCGCGCGCTTCACTCTCTATGTCCCGGCCTTGATTGTCGGAGTAGTCTGGACGTTGTGGTGGCTTCCGATGGCGATCTACAATTTCGGGATCATTCCGGAGCTGCCTCTTCCCGCCCTCCTCTTCAACCAGATGGGGGTGGCCGCGATGTGTGCCTTTGTTTACCGCCACACACGCAGCGGGTTCTTCGTTCTCGTCATGCAAATCGTTTTCAACGCAACGATTCTGGTTTTTCCGGTGACTCCTGAGGTCGGAGGTCCGGCGACCTACCGGGCCTTTGCTTTGACCTACTTTACTGCGGCAACGGCGCTCTTTCTCGTTTTCGGTCCGCGATCTCTGATGTCACAAAGAAAGCGGGGAGAGGAGACGGTGGGCCTCCATTCAGAGCTTCGCCGGAAGGCTGCCTGAAACGTTTCCTCCGCTTGCTTTCAAGGTGGAGCGTCGATAAACTTGCCGCTCATGAAACGTTTCTTTCCCGCTTTTTTTCTCACGGCCGGTTTTCTGTTTGTGTCCCCTCTCCGTGGCGAATCCCGTGAGTGGACGAGTGCTGACGGGAAGACGATTTCCGGAACCATCCTCGATTTGGAAAACGACACCGTAAAATTGGAAACGGATCGGGGTGTTTTTGATTTGCCCCTCTCCCGACTCTCGGAAGCCGACCAGACTTTTGCGAGGGAGTGGGCCTCCGGGAAGGAGAAAATGGCGGCGAAGTCGGATGAGGCCGAAGGAAAAGACACCGCCCCCGGAATTGGCGATTTTGAGAATCTGCAACTGGGCGAGTGGCCTCAGTATGTTGTTGCAGACCTGGAAGTGGAGCAGATTGAGACGGTAGAGGGTGAGGAACTCGCGGCGATTCAGGAAGAAAAAGCCGCAGAGGGCGAGGAACTCTTTGTCTACCGGACTCCTCATTTCGAATTCCATTCTCCGGATCGGCTTTCAGTCAGTGTGGTGCGGGATTTTGCGCGGATCTTTGAGGCGACCTTTCAATTTATTGATCAGATGCCGCTCGGCCTTGCTCCCAGTCCCAGTGCAAACGGTTTCTATCCGACGAAGCTCTACATGACGAAGGACGACTACTATGCCGATGGCGGTATGGAAGGCAGCGGCGGCATGATGTCATGGCGCCGTCGCGGGAATGAGATGAGCAGCCTCATCCAGGTCCCGCTTCCGAATCTCGGAGTGGAATATACCGGAACGCGCTTCGTCGTCGACAGCAACAAGCGCAGCACGACGCTGACCCACGAGATCGCCCACCAGGTCATGATGCGCTGGCTCATGACTCCGATGCCCACCTGGCTCTCCGAGGGAATTGCCGAAGTCGTGTCGTGTCAGGAATACGACAACGGACGCTTCAAGCTCAGTTCCATGGACCGTGCTATCGTTGAAGATGTGACCTACGGGCAGGGACGGGATTTCACGATGGTGAATCTCGAGACGCTCATGAATATCACGAGTCAGCAGTGGTCTTCCGATCTTGCTTCAGGAAAGGGCGGGGTAAATTACCGCAGCTCCAATGTCCTCGCCTACTACTTTCTCCGTCTCGATGGCGAGGGGAATGCGGCTCACCTCGTCGAATTTCTCAAGGAACTTCCTGCGGCGAGGGAGGATGATCTTGCGGCTCTTCAGGAAAAGCACCTCATGCGTGGCCGGAGTTACGAAGAGCTTCAGGAGGAACTCGCGAAAGCCTGGCGTGGCGAAGGCCTCCAGATCGAGTTTCAGTAGAGATTCAAGGGGGGGCACTCCCGGTGCATCGCGGGAGTGGAGTTTGAAGATCACGCGCGAAATGCATCAGCGCTTGAGTATGACGACGCGCCCGGCCGGGTCTGGAAATATAAAGAAAAGCCGCCCACGTTCGCGGAAGGGCCAACGATCATTCCAGCTTCGAACACTCCGGATACCGCACCCCCGGCTCTCCTCGTCGTCGATCGAGATGTAATGCCATGGTTTCGCAAAGTCCCGGGTTCCATCGGAGCGGATCTCATCAGGCCAGGCTGAAATTTCCGCGAGCCTTTCGTTGCCGGGAATTTCACGAAGCGCCGCCTCTGCTTCCGGTGTGAGATTTCGCTCTGCGATTTCCGCGGTGATGCGATGGCCATCCTGTCCCCAGCCAAAAGCGGGTTGGGGACCAAAGGAGAGAGTGAGACCGGATAGTAGGAGGGAGATCGAAAAGCTTTTTCATGAGGCCGTGGGGAAACGGGATTCACGAGGTGATAGGGACGGGACGGAGTCAGGGCAAGGGGAAGAAATTGACCCCGCGGCGGTTCCTGCACGCACGAGGCGAAATCGATTCCCTTCCCCCCGGGTAGACATGGTCGAATCGTTGTGCAAACAACGCCACGCACGCCTCTGCGCAATTGACAGTGAAGCCTTCGCCGGAAAGACTCCTCTCATGACAACCCTCACCCTTTTAGGCATCGACCGGTCCCGATGGCAACCTTTCGGGAAGCCTTTTTTCACGGCTCTGTTCACCCTCGGCTTCACCCTCTCCGTGGAAGCCGCGACGTTACACGGACTTTTCACCGATGACATGGTTTTGCAGCGGGATCATCCCATCCGCGTTTACGGGACCGGTGCGGAGGGGGAATCCGTTACCGTGAAACTGAACGGAGAGTCCGCCTCCACGGTCGTTTCCGAAGGATGCTGGAGCGTCACCCTGCCGGCGATGAAAGCGGGCGGGCCGTTCTCTCTTACAGTTGAGGGCAGCGAGGTGAAGACACTTGAGAACGTGATGCTGGGAGATGTCTGGCTCTGCACCGGACAATCCAACATGGCGGGAACGTTGGCCGCTTATATGGGCGACAGCTACAAGGAATACCGGGATCTCTACGAAGGACTGCCGGAAGCGAATCCGATGATCAGGCTCTTCAAGCTGAAGCAGGACGGGGCTGATGCCCCTCAGGCAAACGTCGTCACAGAGGAGACCTTTGGCCCTTCCTGGCGCCTCTGTGATGCGGAAAGCGCGATGCTGTTCTCCGCGACCGGGTATCTCTTCGGGCGGGAGCTCCAACCCGAGGTCGGTGTTCCGATCGGTTTGATCTATGCCACCCTGGGCGGGACAAAAGCGGAATCATGGGTTTCGAAAGAGGTCCTCGAGAGCCGTCCCGAATTCCGGATCATTCTGGATGAGTACGAGACGGCCGTGGCGAATTTCCCTCAGAATCAGAGAGCCTACGAGAAGCGACTGGAAGAGTGGCGTGCCAAGCCGGCCGGGGAGCGACGGGGCGTTCGCATGCCCCAGTCACCGATGGGACCGACGCACATGAAGCGCCCGACGGGACTCTTCCATTTTATGATCGCTCCTCTCCAGGAGTTCCCCGTGAAAGGGGCGATCTGGTATCAGGGCGAAGGAAATGCGGGACGGGCGAAGCAGTATCAGACGCTCTTTCCGGCCTTGATCACCTCCTGGCGGGAACAGTGGGGCATCGGTGACTTTCCGTTTCTCTTCGTTCAGCTCGCGGCGTTCAAAGAACCGAATCCTCATCCCGAAGACACGGACTGGGCGAGGCTCCGGGAAGCGCAGACGATGACCCTTTCCCTCCCGAATACAGGGATGGCAACGATCATTGAAGCCGGTCACCAGACGAATATTCACCCCCCTGACAAACCCACCGTCGGAAAACGTCTCGCCGCTCAGGCACTCAAGGTAGCTTACGGTGAGGACCTCGTCGCCTCAGGACCGATGTTCCGGGAAATGACGGTCGAGGGCAATGAGGCTATCGTGACCTTCGACGATGTCGGGAGCGGATTGACGACCCGGACGGTGGAAACGGATGGCTTCCCGGTTCCCGCCGACGAGCTGGCCGGGTTCGCCATCTGCGGTGCGGATCAAAAATTTCACTGGGCTGAGGCGCGGATTGTCGGAAAAGATCAGATCGCGCTTTCCTCGCCGGAGGTCGCGTCCCCGGTCGCGGTGCGCTACGCCTGGGCCAATTTTCCGCGCTGCAATCTCTACAACGAGGAGGGCTTTCCGGCGGTGCCTTTTCGCACCGACGATTTTGAGCCATTGGGCGTCGGCATCATTTCGGGACTGGGGGTGGGCAAATCGTTTGTCTGCAACCAGCCGATCCTCAATGGCAAATGGGGCGGTCTCACCGACGGAAATCTGAGCGATACGAACACGACGGCGTGGGCCACGGACGGATCGATGAATTTCCCGAAGGAGGTCACCGTTGATCTCGAAGGACTGCACCGGCTCGAAGCCCTGCGGGTCCACAACTCCGCGATGGGCGGAACGAAAACGGTCCGGATTCAGCTCTCTTCCGATGGAGAGAACTTCAAAACCGTCGGTGAAACGGAATTCAAGAACTACACGATGGATGTTTTCGATCTCGCGGAGAAAGAGCTGTCGCCGGCAACCCACGTGCGCCTCGTCTTTCCGGACATCCACGAAACCTCGTTCCAGCGCAAAGTGAACGGGTTCATTTTTCTGCGCGAATTGGAAATTCAAGGCAGTCCGGTCGCAGAATAAGAGTGAGCAGCCACGGTTCGCGACGAGAGGGTCTCGGCCACAGACAAAAAAGGGAGCCCGGTCCTCAGGGCCCCCTTGTCGAGGTGAAAGGTCAGGCGGTAGCGCCTCTTTTGTCCGGGAATTCCAGCCAAATCAGCTCGCTTTCGCAGCGGCGATGGCGTCCTGTGCCTGACTTGTCGGGTTCGCCTTGAGATCCCGCCAAATGACTTTTCCGTCCTTGATGAGGAAGCTCTGGCGCGCAGCGAGACCACGCTCATTGGCGGGAACGCCGAAGGCGGCGATGACCTCTCCTCCCTTGTCGGCGAGAAGGGTGAAAGGAAGCTCGAATTTCCCGGCGAAAGCGAGCTGGTCCTCGGCGGTGTCGGCGGAGACTCCGAAGACTTTGATGCCCGCCTTTTCGACGTCTTCAAAGGCGTCGCGGAGGTTGCAGGCCTGCTTCGTGCATCCGGGAGTGTCAGCTTTCGGGTAGAAGTAAACCAGGCTGATACCTTCGCTGAGTTCTTTACCAAGATCGACCTTGTTGCCCTTCTGATCGACCGTTTTCACGGCGGGAGCGTCTGCTCCGACTTCGAGAGGAGCTGCGTTGGAAGGGCTTGTTGAGAAGAGGCCGATAGCCATCAGGGAGAGAAAGAAAGGAAGTTTTTTCATGGGCTGAAAATGAAAGGCCGCCGCGGCGAAACGCAAGCACGCGGATAGGGACTGATCCGAAAGTCTGCGCGAAGCATAAGGACACCCGCTCTCAATTTTCAGCCTCCTTCCATGACCTGAACCACCTGCCGGAGAATCGCATCGGAAAGATCACGCGCTGGATTGCGCTTGAAGTCCTCGTAGGACTGTCGGGTGTCATCATGCAGGAAGCCGAGCCCTCCCATCTCGTCGCCCTTTTTCACATCGACGCCTCGGGGCAATCGGGGAAACAAATACCACCGTACCTCTCCCTCCGCCGGGTTGGGCCCCACATAGTAATCGACGATGGTCGTGCCGTCGTCTTCGGAACGGTAGAGGATCTTCTCCATGCTACCCATGGTCAGCAGGAAACGGTTCCGGCTCAACCTCCGGTTTTCGGGAAATCGGAGGCTGAGTCACATTTTCCGCGAGAGGGACACGGGTTTCTGCTTTACCGCCAGACTCGAAGCTTTCTTAATCGAAGGAGCATGACCTTGCTCATCCGGTTCCAATTTCTTCCCCTTTTTTTTCCGACCGCTCTCCTCTTCGCGGTCTCCGATGCAGAAGCCTTCACCTACGTGACCGCCGCGAAAGATCCGGAAGTGGTCGTACATCCGACCGGCTATGATGGAACTGGCGGCGAATTGGTCATCACCCTGGGACTTCATCCGGATTTTGAGGAGATGGAGGACGAGGTCGCTTTCTCTGCGAAGCATGCTGTTGCGATCTGGACCTCGCTTCTTCTCCGGGAGGAGAATCTGGCTCCCTCGATTGAAATCCCGAAGATCGGGGGGACCGATTTCTTCGGAACCCTCATTCATGAATTCGGTCACACTCTCGGGCTGGCTCACCCGACCCTGATTCCGCAGGGTCCCATTTCCCGTGGCATTCTTGGAAAGTTTTCCACCGCAGCCCCGGGACCGAACGGGAAGCTCGATCTCGATGAAGGGAGTGATGGCCTTCGCGGATCTGCTGACGATCAGAGGGGCGACGACATCAATGCCGTCTATTTTAAAATCGAGGATAACAATCCTTTCACGCTCCCGGCGAATGACGTGATCGACTCGACGACCTATTCCCGCGAGGTTGAAAAACTGCCGTCGGGCCATCAATCACCCATCGTCAGCAGTCGAGAGGTGGCTCTGAATGTTTTTTCGATGGAGAACACGGAGGGCATGATGGTGAGCGGGGGAAGTCTTATCCCCGGACAGGTTCGCCGCGGGCTCTCCGCCGATGACATCGCCGGAATCCGCTACGCCATGAGCGGGGTTGATGAGATTCAGGGCACGTCCGATGACTACACCCTGAAGCTCGAGTATGTCGGGGTCTCAGACGATGCCGACGTCATGATCCGGTTCGATAAGGAGTCGGGATTTGCGTCCGCAGCGGTTGGGACCAGAGCGATCTCAGGAAACCACAAAGCGATGGGGAGAAAACGCATCATCAACTATAATCCGAACATGGCGGGAAACCGGAGGTGGTACTTTCCCCAGCCTGAGCCGGCCGAATATGAGACACAGGCTATGAAGGAGCGGGCCTTTGGTTTCACGATCAAGACCGCACCGGGTTTCCGCTACGGGATCTCATGGCCGGCCGGTGCGCTTGAGGAAGGGGAGGATGCCTCCGGAATTATCGTTCAGCACGAAGGCCGGAACCGGGGAGCGATGAGCGGTCAGTTATTTCTCTTCGATGCGACCGAATCTTCCACCGAAATCAAGATCGCCTTTCCCTCCCAAGCTCCCGATCTCAGCGACGTCGCCGTTTTCAAACTCATCGCGAGGCCGGCGAACTAGACCTGTCGCCGAAATAGAGCAGGGCGGAGGCGTTGGGCAGCAGCCGGAAGGCCAGCGGCGGCGAATTTTCTGCGGCCGGGAACTGCCTCACGATTCCCCTCTGCTTCAGGCGATAATGTCAGTCACGACGCGACCCCCTTCCGGTCCGGTGAGGCGATGATCGCGTCCCGCATAGCGGTAAGTCAGGTCATTCGGGGGGATGCCGAGCAAATGGAGGATCGTGGCGTGCAGGTCGCGGAAATGAATTTTCCCGTCCACGGCGCGGGCTCCGGTCGGATCCGTCGCTCCGTAGGTGAAACCGGGCTTCACTCCGCCGCCTGCCAACCAGAAGGTGAAGCCGTTCGAGTTGTGCCCTGTCATGTCTTTGTCCTTCTCGCCCGGCGTGATTCCGGGTCGGCCAAACTCACCGCCCCAGATCACGAGGGTGTCTTCAAGCATGCCGCGTTCTTCCAGATCCTGAAGCAAAGCGGCAATCGGCGCATCCGTTGCGAGGCAGTTCGCTTCGAGATCGCGTCGATGATTTTTATGCTGATCCCAGCTGCCGTGATTCACCTCGACAAATCGCACCCCGGCTTCGAGAAAACGCCGCGCCAGCAAACACTGCCGTCCAAAATCTGATTCACGACAGGTCCCGACCGCGTATTTGGCGCCGACCCGATAGCGCTCCAAAACGTGTTTCGGCTCCTGAGAAAGATCGAGCAACCCGGGTGCGGTGGTCTGCATCCGGAAGCCCAGCTCCATCGACTGAATTACGGCTTCCAGCTTCGGGTCATCGCCGCTTCGCGCATGATGCTCCCGGTTCATGGATTGAATAAAATCCAACTGACGGCGCTTCGATTCCGGAGTGAGATGATCACTCATCACATTCGGAATCGTCGCTTTGCTCATGTCTTCGCCATTCACTCCGATCGGGGTTCCCTGATAGATTGCCGGCAGAAAGGCCGACCCATGACACGATGGCTTCGAGGAGTTGAGACTGATGAAACCGGGCAGACTTTGATTTTCCGTGCCCAACCCGTAATTCACCCAAGCCCCGAGGCTCGGTCGCGCTCGAAGTCGATCGCCGGTATGAAGTTGTAAAAATGACTGAGCATGGATTCCCGTGTCGCAATACATTCCGTTGAGGACACAGAGCTTATCGGCGTGTTTCGCTGTTTCCGGGAGCAACTCCGAGATCTTCAGGCCACTCTCGCCATGTTGGAAAAACCGGTAGGCCGACCCGGGATGAGGGGCTTTCCCCGTTTGCGGCTTGTGGTCAAAGGTGTCCATCTGTGCCGGCCCACCACTCATGCAGAGAAAGAGGACCCGCTTCGCCCGCGCCGGGATGACAGGAGTTCGAGCCGCCAGCGAGGGCGAACCCGCTCCTTCGGCGGAACGTCCGATCAATCCCGCAAGAGCAAGTGAGCCGAACCCGCAGGAAGCAGTCGATAGCATTGTGCGTCGGGAAATAAGAGAATCAGTCGACATAGCGGAATTCATTGGTAGCCAGCAATGCCTGAGCGAGCACGGGCCAGGCACGCTCTTCAGGCTCCGTGTTTTCTAAAAGATACCTCGCTCCGGCCAGTTCCGTTTGCGACGGCTCGCGATTCAGGACCCGCCGCCACATTTCGCGCACGTTGTCACCGGATGACCGGGCGAGGTAATCGGCCTGATTTTTGATGAAAGGACTGTTGAGGAGGAATAATCCCTGGGTCGGCAGCATCGTTTCATCGCGCTTCCCCGTCACCGTCAGTCCGTCCGGGAGATCAAATGCCGCCAGCTCGCGAGGGGGTGAATTGCGCATGAAACAGAGGTAAATGCTGCGGTGATTGCTCGGTTGGTGCAGATCCGGGGCACGATTCACGAGGATATCGAGATGACGAATCGGCGAGCCGTCCGCAGGTTCGGGATTCAGATTCCCGGTGACCTTCAGGATCGCATCACGGATCGATTCCGCATCGAGACGGCGGCGGGTGTGACGCGAAACCCAGATATTTTCAGGATCGGCAGCGATGGATTCGGGGGACGCATGGCTGTCGAGCTGATAGGTGCGGGACAGGACGATCTCGTGAATCATCGATTTAATCGACCAGTCGTGATCGCCGGAAAATCGCGCCGCGAGATGGTCGAGCAACTCGGGATGAGTCGGCTTCTCCCCGTAAACGCCGAAATCGTCCGGCGTCCCGACGATCGCTTTTCCGAAGAGGTGCAGCCAGATCCGATTCACCATGACGCGGGACGTCTGCGGGTGTTTTTTGTCGGTGAGCCATTTTGCCAACTCACGACGACCACTCCCGGATGGATCGATCGTGAGCTCTCCCAATGTTTTGTCAGGATAGGCCGTGAGAACGCCCCGCGGCACTACTTCCCCGGGTTTTTGGGCGTCGCCCTTCAGGTTGATTTTGCAATCCGCCGGCTCTTTGCGATCGCGGACCCCCATGGCGACCGGGGTCCCCGGCGGGTAGGTGTGTTCCTCTTTGGGGCGCGGATAATTCCGCATTTCCAGCTTTTCCGTTTCCTCCATCAACTTCAGAGCCTCAGGCGGTGCCGGGACCTTCGGCGGGGTTTTTAAAACATGAAGCGGCGTTGGCGGAGCGGTCAGTTTTTCGTTGGCGGCGATTCCGTAGAGCGTTTCCGAACTCGTGAAGAATCCTGCCATGGCGTAGTAATCCCGGGTCGGGATGGGATCGAATTTGTGATCGTGGCATCGCGCGCACCCCACACTCAATCCAATGATCCCGCTCGTGACGACCTCGATTTGATCCGCCACGATATCCATCTCGAAATTGTTGTTCATCGCTTTGGCAGGCTTGGCGCCGAGCGCGAGGAATCCTGTCGCGACGAGCTGGCGGTCGCGTTCCTGATCCGTCTCCGCCTCGAGCAAATCCCCCGCGATCTGCTCCGCGATGAACCGGTCATAGGGAACGTCGCGATTGAGCGCATCGATTACATAGTCCCGATAGCGCCACGCATTCGGGAAGGAGGCGTTCCGACTCAGTCCGTCATTGCCGTTCGATTCGGCATAGCGGGCCACGTCGAGCCAATGCCTTCCCCAGCGTTCCCCGAAATGCGGGGACGCGAGGAGCTCATCGACCAGGGCAGCAACGGCGGCCTGACCGCGTTTCCCGTAGTCTGCGACAAACGCATTCGATTCCGCAAAGGTCGGGGGAAGTCCGATCAAATCAAAATACAAACGGCGAACCAGGGTTTTCGGAGGCGCATCCGAAGCGGGCTCCAGATTCTTCTCCGCCATTTTCCGAAAAGCGAACTGATCGATCGCCGAACGCGCCCACTCGCTCTTGGACTCCGGAACCGGTGGATCTTTGACCGGCTGAAACGACCAGAGCTCGCCGGGCTTGTATTTCTTCGGCTCGGTAACTCCGCCTTTCACGACCGCTTGTTCTACATCCGGCGGAACCGGGGCACCCATCGCGATCCATTTTTCAAAGTCCGCGATCACATTTGCCGGGAGCGGATTCTCCGGCGGCATTTCCAAATCGTCGAGCCATTTCAGGGCGTGCACGAGGAGGCTGTCTTCAGGTTTCCCCGGAACCATGGGGGAGCCGGATTCGCCGCCTCGTTTCAATCCGGCCGTGGTATCGAGGAGCAGTTTTCCGCCCACCTTCTTCGCGCCGGCGGAGTGGCATTCGTAGCACTCCTTCGCGAGAACGGGCCGGATTTTCGTTTCGAAATACTTCCGCTGCTCCGGCGTGATTTCGGCATGGGCCACGCCAATCCACCCGGGCAGCAACACGGCGGAAAGAAAGGCGAACCGAAGCGAATTCATCAGAAATTCAGGCTAGCCAAATTTTCCTTCTGAAGGCGACTCAAAAGCAGATACGCCATTACGGAGAGTTCGACCCGCTTCAGGGCTTCAAGAGACCACCGGGCACGGCTTGATTGAGAGCTCCAAATTCTGGAGCCGCATCTGCGATCGCTTCGCCCTAACTCACTTCGAGTCCCTTAGCAGGGCCATCTATTTTGCGAAGCCGAGGACGGCCGTAACCGGGTAATGATCGGAGGGCACCCGGCCTTTTTTCCGGAAACGGTCGATCGCCGCAGACTTCACCTCGAGCGGGGAAGAACAGAGAATCCAATCGATTCTCCTCCCATCGTCGGTTTCCTTGAACCCGGTAAAGGTGCCTTCATTGGCGGGGTCGACCTGTGGATGCAAAGCCCGATAGGTATCCACAAAGAGCGCATCATCTCCGATCAGCGCAAGATGGGGAGCGCTCCCGTCTATGCAGTTGAAATCACCGGTGATCACAAAGGGCGTCTCTCCTGCAATCTCCGGAATCCGCTTGCGGATGAGTTGCGCGGACTTCTCCCTCGCAATCGGGCCGCGATGGTCAAAATGGGTATTCGCGAAAACAATTTCCTCACCGCTTTTCCGGTCCCTGAGACGAACCCAGCTCATGATCCGGGGCAGGCTGGAGTCCCAGCTTTTGGATGCCTCTTCCTCCGGCGTTTCGCTGAGCCAGAAAGTCCCCTCCCCCAGCTTCTCGAACCGCGCCTTCCGGAAAAAGATGGCACAGGACTCACCCCCGTCGGGCGTTCTCGGAACGGAATAGACCTCGTATTCCGGAAGTGACTCTGCGAGAAATTCGACCTGGAAATCAACTGATTCCTGGAGCCCGAGTAGATCCGGCGAAAATCGCGTAATGGTCTCGACGACAAGGTCCTTTCGAAGCGGCCACGCATTGTCTCCATCCTTTGCCGTTCCGAATCGGATGTTGAACGACATTACCGGGATGTCCCCGGCCATGACGTTGGAGGCACCAAGCGAGACGATCAGGAAAAGAGAAAATAGAATTGGTTTCATGATGAGAGCAGAGCGTTCGAGATTTGGTGAAATTCCGCCTTTCGACAAGATCCGCTTTGGCGCATCCGGTGACTTCAATGCGGTTCACAGATTCCCCACCGCATCACCGACCTCCTCCATCTTCGCGCGGATGAGGGCATCGTATTTTTCAATCACTGCCTGAAGCCCGGCGTCCTCGGTGCCAATCAAATTGGTCGTTTCGCCGGGATCCTTAGCGAGGTCATAAAACTCGTCGCGCTCCGGGTTCAGGAAATCCCGGACAAGCTTGTATTCCGCAGTCCGCCAGCACCGCATGTGCGTTTGCGACTGATGCAGGGTCGAGTATTCCCCGTAGTAGGTGTTATCCCAGTCGGCGACGGCTTCGCCCCGCAGGATTGGCGTCAGATCCCGGCCGCGGATCGTGGCGTCTTCGGGGAGAGCGATCCCGGCCATGGCGCAGATCGTGGGAAACCAGTCGAGGTTTGTCATCGTTTCCTCAATCACGGTGCCGGGTTCGATGACCCCGGGCCAGCGAACTGCGGTGGGAACCTTGATGGAGGTGTCGTACATATTGGGACGCTGTCCTTTCGGCACGTTGGGATTGGTCACCCCGGGCAAAGGCTTCGTGACCCAGTGTCCGTTGCCCTTATGCCAGATGCCGTTGTGCCCCATGTTATACCCATGATCAGAGGAAAAGATTACGATCGTGTTTTCCTCGAGGCCGAGTTCTTTCAACGACGTGAGGACCCGGCCGAGATTGCGATCGACGCTGCGCACCGAGGAGAAATACTCGCGCATCATGCGCTTGACCCGCGGAGTGTCGAGGTTGGGGTAATCCGGATGAGGAACCGGCGTCTCGGCATCGGTCATGTCCACGTAGGGTGCGGCGTCTTCTTCGCTCACCGGCAGCCAGGCCGTGTGCGGAGCGCGCGTGTGCCAGGCGCAGAGAAAAGGCTTCTTCCGTTCCTTTTCGAGAAAGTGGATGACCTCGTCGGCGAGAATATCGGCGGTCAGTCCGGAGAAGCCCCGGTCCTTTCCGTCCTTCTCCATCACGGGATCGACCGTGAGCCAGCCGCCGTGGCGATGCCCGATGAAGAGGCTGAATCCGTGCTTCCGGGGATGATAAAAATCGGGCTGTCCGAGATGCCATTTCCCGATCAGCGCGGTGTCGTATCCGGCCTCGCGGAGAAGACGGGGCCAGACCGGAAGCGCCGGGTCGAGGCCCCACTCCGTGCCCCCGAGTTCAGTCTCCGGATTCCACTGCTGATACGGTCGAATCCAATCAGTGATTCCCACTTCCGTGCCGTAGCGGCTCGTCATGAGGCTGGCGCGGGAGGGGCTGCACACGGGGGTGACGGTGAAGCTGTTCGGGAGATAGGCTCCGCTGTTGAAGAGCTCATCCATGTGGGGCGTTTTCGCCATGGGATGCCCCGCCACGCCCACCGCCCAAGGCGCCTGATCATCGGTGAAGACAAAGAGAATATTGGGTCGCCCGGCACCACCGCAAACTCCCGTCAGCAGCGCCGAAACGACAACAAAACAGGAGGCCAGGCAAAATGGGGAAATGGACGAACGTGTCATGCGTTCATTTCACAACGATTTCCCGGGTTTGTCCAAGCGATAAGCCGGCGTTTGCAGGGAGGGCACGCGATATCGCCGGTGGACTCAAATTCCGCTCAGCCTCCGTTTTCGAGGCGACCTACGGTATACCAATGAATAAACTCTCTCATGTTCAGCTTTCCGTCGTCGTCTCGGTCGGAACGATCTATCGCTTTTCGGATTTCGCGTCGCCCCCGCGAGTTTTGCTTTCCCTCCATCATGGCTTCCATTTCCTTATCATCGACAAAGGAATCATCGTTCTTGTCGTAGGCGTTGAAGACCTTGCCTTCTTTTAGGCTCCTCGCTATTTGGTGTGGAAAACCGGGAACGGCCTCAGGTCGTCGGCGATCCAGTAGGCGATGGCCCTGAAGTTGCC
>JARGOP010000013.1:0-3463 GCA_029233965.1 Verrucomicrobiales bacterium
CCGGTAGGCCTGTAGCGGAACCTGCCAAGGTTCCGAAAAGAGCGCGTTCATCGGGAAAGAAAGCGTTCATCGGAAGCCTGGCGGCATCCGCTACGGGGGCTTGCTTGAAGATCTTGAAATCCACAGCTGTTTTTTTTAAGAAAACGCCCGAAACCAACTCAAGTTTGAAAAAGTTTTTAAAATTGAGTTGCAGATGTTAAAAATCTTGGTAAACTTGATTATCGCTGAAACGAAAACTCCGCTTCGAATTCGATGCTTTTTTCCAACCCATTCCTCACAAAAAACGCTCCGGTCAATGAGAGGGTAGCGTGTCAGGTCGGGAAATCAGCGAACGCAATTTTCACACAAACAGACACACACTCAATTTTGCTCCGGCAGAGTGCTAACTTGCTGAGCATCAAATTGGTTCATTGGTAAGGTTTGGGAGAAAACGGTCGGTGTCATCCCTTGTTTATTTTGTCACCGATTTGTTCCTCCCGAGTTGAGGGGTAGTCGCAGTCCGGGTCATTGGCAGGTGCCCGGGCTGCGACTCGTCTGTTTAAGGGCTGACGACTATTAACGCCGCTTAATAGTGAAAGTGACGAAGCTGTCGCTTTATCAACTATCGCTTCAGGAGATAATCCAAAGACGATTTTCGATGAACTGATCTGTTCAATTCACCGCAGATTGGAGAAGCGCCTCATTTTGCAGGCACTTCATAACTCAACCGGAAATTGAATCTCATGAATATCACCTTTGTTACTGATACCTACTCCCCCCAGGCGAACGGCGTTGCGACGACGCTGGAGCGCCTCGTGAAAGGACTGCGTGAACGTGGTCACAAGGTCGATGTGATTCGGCCCGCCGTTCTCGCTTGTGATGAGGAAGGGTTGCAAGTGCCCTCCATCGGACTCCCGGGATACAAGGAGGTCCGATTCGGCTTCCCGATCAAGTTGGTGCTTCAGTCGAGATGGTACAAGCGCCGCCCCGATGTGATTTATGTTGCGACCGAAACTCCGCTGGGGGCTTCCGCCATTTCCGCTGCCCGGGCCCTGGGAATTCCCGCAGCCTCGGGATTTCACACCAACTTCCAGCAATACATGGCCCACTACCAGGTGCCCTTGCTTGAAAAGGCAGCGCTGAAGTATCTCCGCCACGTGCATAACCGCTCCACCTGCACTTTTGTTCCTTCACGGGATGTCATCGCCGATCTTGATGCGAGAGGCTTCCTCAATTTGGAACTGTTGCCGAAGGGGGTCGATACCCGTCTTTTCTCTCCGAAAAAGCGGTCACAGCCGCTTCGTCAATCATGGGGAGCCCGCGAAGGGACTCTCGTTGGTCTTTATGTCGGGCGAATTGCCGCAGAGAAAAATCTGCCGCTCCTTGTGAAGAGTTTTCTGGAAATCCAGAAGCGCATTCCTGACTTTCGCGGAGTCTTTGTCGGGGATGGACCCAAACTTGCAGAGTTGAAGCGGGACTATCCTCAGTTCATCTACCCCGGGGTTCTCCGCGGGGAGGATCTCGCCGAGCACTATGCCTCAGCCGATCTCTTTCTGTTTCCGAGCATTACCGAGACATTTGGGAACGTCACGATGGAGGCAATGGCGAGCGGGCTTGCCGTGGTCGCCTTTGACTACGCGGCGGCGAAGCAACACATCCGAAACAGGGAAAATGGATTCACGGCTCCCTTCGATGATGGCGACGCCTATCTCGAACTGGTCCTGGAGGCGGTCAATGCAGATCTCGCGGAGATCCGCGTGAATGCCCGGGCTTCAGCACGAAAAGTTCGATGGAAGAAAGTCATTAAGCGTTTCGAAAAGCAACTCTCGATTCTAGCCTCAGGGGAAACCGTTCTCCCGACTCCGGAAAGCCTCGAACTCGAAGAATTGAACAGTGCCATCTCATGAAAAAGAACGAATACCACAGCATCTTCATCTCAGATGTTCATCTCGGAACGAGAGGAAGCAAGGCGAGCGAAGTGATCGAATTTCTTAAAGCGACGCGTTGCAAAAAGTTGATTCTTAACGGGGATATCGTCGATGGCTGGGCGCTGCGGGGTGGCGGGAAATGGCTGCCGGAACACACGAAATTTGTGCGCACGGTCTTGAAGAAAATGGAGAAGCAGGGGACTGAAGTCATTTATCTCCGGGGCAACCATGACGACATCCTGGAGCGCTTTCTTCCGATTAACTTCGGCAACCTGAAGATCGTCGACGAGTACATACACCCGACCCCGCAGGGCGATTATCTCGTGGTCCACGGTGATGGATTTGACTCTGTCACGACCGATCACCGCTGGGTGGCGATCGCGGGAGCGAAGGGCTACGAACTTCTGCTCAGTGTGAACCGCCTCTACAACAAGTGGCGTGCCTTTCGCGGCAAGGAATACTATTCGCTGAGTAAGAAGATCAAAGAAAAGGTGAAAACGGCGGTCACCTTCGTGGATCGGTATGAGGATCAACTCAAAGAACTCGCGATCGTGAAGCATTGTCGTGGCATCATCTGTGGCCACATTCACACTCCGGCCGATAAGACTCTCGACGGCGAAGTTCACTATCTTAATTCAGGGGACTGGGTCGAGTCTTTGACCGCGATTGTCGAAATGAAGCCGGGTGAATTCGAGTTGATCCACTACGAAGAATTCATGGCGCGACGGGAAACTGAAGAATCTCTCGCCGAGCATGAGTCTGATTTTGTTGAGACGGTGGAAGAAGACCCTGCTACAATCATAGTGGCGGCGTGAACTTCCGGTTCATCGCTATATTCCCTTACGACCATGGCAGAATCTACTCATCGACTTGGAAATTTTGAAGTCGCTCTGCGGGAGGCGCGCGACAGCGTCTTTCGGATGGCGAGTATCGCGGAGCAGAACCTGGAAAGTGCGATCCGCGGATTGCTGACGCGGAACGCGGAGCTTTGCAATGCAGCGATCGTTGAGGATGACGAGGTGAATCTTCTTGAGAAGAAGATCGATGCGGATTCGTTTGAAATTTTGATGCGTTATAATCCCGTGGCCAGTGATCTCCGCGAAGTGATTGCGGGGATGAAGGTGGCCAATAATCTCGAGCGGGTTTCCGACGAGGCGCAGAGTATTGCGAGACGGGCCCGTAAGATTCTGAAGCACCCCGAGATTAAAGAGGCGGCGTTGATCGAGCCTCTGTATGAGAAAGCGTTGGGCCTCCTTCGCGATGGAATGCGCTCCTACGCCGAAGGGGATACTGATCTCGGTCTTTCTCTCTATGAACGGGACAGGGTTCTGGATGCTGCACACAACGATGTGATCCGCGAACTTACGAAGCACATGGACAATAATGCCGGGACCTTGAAGTCATTCCTGCACCTCATCTTTATCGTCCGCAGCCTTGAGCGGGTGGGGGATCATGCTGTGAATATTGCAGAGGACGGTATTTTTCTCGAAAGTGCCGCTGATGTCCGTCACCTCGGGCCAAAGCGTGCGGCTGAAGAGATCGACGCACAGATTTGA
>JARGOP010000013.1:3563-90176 GCA_029233965.1 Verrucomicrobiales bacterium
GGCTGAGACAGAGTCGCGAAACTCGTGAGAGTTTCGGAGACAGGAAGCTTCGCTTTTCAATTTGGAAGTCATCCCGTAAACGCAAAACAGGGTTGAGTGAAACACCCAACCCTGTTTGGAAAATGATCTTCGCAGATCGTTGTCGAAGGTGATTAACGCTTCGAGAACTGGAAACGCTTTCGCGCTTTCGGCTGACCCGGCTTCTTGCGCTCCTTCTTGCGGGAGTCACGCGTGAGAAGGTCGGACTCACGGAGTGTGTCCTTTAATTCTTCGTTCGTCTTGAGGAGAGCACGGGCAATACCGAGCTGGATGGCTCCGATCTGACCTGTGACCCCGCCGCCCTTGGCGTTAACGGAAACATCGTATTGGTTCACGGCGTTCGCGACGTGGAAGGGAAGCAGAACCTGATTCTGAAGAGAGACCGTACCGAAGTAATCTTCGAAGGGGCGCTTGTTGATCGTGATGGTTCCATTACCGGGCTTCAAGGTTACGCTCGCAGTGGATGTCTTGCGTCGACCGGTTGCTGAAAAGGATTCGCTCATAGCTCAATTACAGTGGGAAATTACACGGTGAAGGATTCAACCTGCTGGGCATCGTGCGGGTGTTCGCTGCCGGCGTAGACCTTCAGCTTTTTCAAAATTTGACGTCCCAGGCGGTTGTGCGGAATCATTCCGGTCACGGCGCGCTCGACGATGAGTTCAGGGCGGCGGTCGCGGAGCTTCTCGACAGACTCACGCTTCTGACCACCGACGTAGCCGGAGTAGGAAGTGTAAATTTTCTGCTGCTCCTTGTTTCCAGTCACCCGCACTTTATCGGCGTTGATCACGACAACAAAGTCACCACAATCTACGTGGGAAGTGAAAAGAGGTTTGTCTTTGCCTCTGAGGAGGCGTGCAGCAGCGACCGCGACGTCTCCGAGAACCTTGTTCTCGGCGTCGATGACATACCACTTGCGGTCAATTTCTTCAGCTTTTGCAGAAAACGTTTTCATTTCCGTCTTTAATACTCTCAGCTCCTGTATCCGGGAGGCGGCCCGTCCACGTTCGATTGTGGTCTCATTTGCCGCCGAGGGAGCTGGGGAGCGGGAATCTATGCGGTTTGGATCGCTTGTCAAGGAGTTGGATCGCCGAAAAATCAGGGAATCTGAGCGGGCTGGAAAAGAAGAGGGCAAAATTGAAAGAAAACCCCGGATTGTGAGAGGGAGATCTAAGTTCTCATGGGGCTCGAACGTTTTTACTGTGACCCCTCTCTTTGATGAAAAAACTCCTCCTGCACTGCCTCATTTTGGCCGTTTCTCTTCCGGGGGCGCTTCCTGCGTCCACTTCCAGTGATACGGAAGCCGCCGATGAACCCCAAATCAGTCTCGGAGTAGCGCTTCCGATCTGGGAGGAGGGCGAAGTTCACGAGAGTTTCGATATCCGAATCTGGCCGGATGAAGTCATCCTCTGGCTCGAGCAGGAGAATCTCAGAGACTTGATTGCCGATCCTGCCACGCCGGTTGCCGAGCGCAATGAGCTGAAACGCATTCTCGCGATGCAGAGAGCGTGGCGAACAACTTGATGTGAGTTACCATAGCCGATGGTTCCTTTAAGACTGATCGTCGTTGTTCTCCTCTGTCTGCCCGGCATCCACTCGACTGCCGGGGATTTGAATCAAATGCTGGTCCGGAAGATCAGCGCGATGCCTCAGGGCGGTGTCTATGCGGCCTACCGGCGGGAGTTACCGGAGTCTCAGCGTTTCGACGATCTCTATGAGACGGTGGAGGAACTGGGGCGTTCTTTGCAGGTGGGGCTGAACGGAAAGTTGAAAGTGGAACCCGGAAAGGCTGCCGGTTACAGTTTCTGCTCCAGTGCGACCTACCTGCTTTTTTGTGCCGTGCTTGAAGATCTGCAGAAGAGGGGTGCGCTGAAGTTCCCCGGGCAGCTCAATCGCGAACTCGTGGATGTCGGCGGCTCAAGGGCGGTGATTCACGGGGAGTTTGATGGTGTCGGACTCTTCGGTCACTGGAATGCCAATGGGCCCGGAACCGCGCGTCTTTTCGAGCGGCTCGATCTGGGAACCAACTTCGAATCCTTTTCCGAGGCGAGAGCCGGCGATTTCCTCAAAATTTTCTGGAATGACAAGATCGGGAAAGGGGAGCGGGGCCATCTCGTTGTGTATCTTGGAGCAAAGCCGGACGGCAGTGCCATCCATGTCTGGTCGAGTAATCAGAACAATGAAGACGGTTCCCATGGCTACGGAACGATGTGGATCGACCGTGACCGGATTCACCGGGCCGTGTTTTCCCGACTGGAAAGACCGGAGAACCTCGTGAGGTGGCTGAATTTTTCTGACGAGGAGAAGACCTGCGACTATTTGGTAGGCATTTTGAAGAATCCCTCGAGCGTGGAGGAAATGCGCCGGGTCATCGGTCTCTCTGAGTAGAATTTTCTGAATTTTTATCAGTTCAGTTGAATTTTCCGGAAATTACAAAAAAATTATCATTAATTATTGTGAATAGTTAGGATTTGCGTAATATTTCAGAATGCGAGAGGCGGAGCATTCGATCAACCAGAAATCGAGCGATCTGATTTCCCTGAAAGGGGAAGGATCGGAGCGTCATCATCATCGGCCGGGGATGGATTGGGTTCGTCCTCTTGAGGAGGTCAACCGGGTCTCGACGCCATCCGGCGACGGCATCATTGTGGGGCCTTCTGATCATTACGATGTCGGTGAAATGCTTCGGCCTCACGTCCTCACCCGTGTTCTGAATCTTGGAAAGTTTCGCTGCTCTTCTCTGGTCAGTGCTGACATGACTTCTTTCGGCGGGCACTCGATCCGGAACTATGGCGAGAGCGCCCTTGAAATGACGGGGCGGCGACTTCAGTTGATTCATTGCGGTGGGGATATCCTGGGCACAGATTTAAAGACAGGTTACTCCGCAGCGGTGAAGGGCGAAGAAGCGGATCGATTCGAAAGTCTCTCGATGATCGGAGGCGATAAAGAACTCAATTCCTATGTAAAGCGACGCTCCGGTCAACCTGATGATCTTGCCTATCTGCTTTCGGCGGACGGGGAATTCTACGGGGCCGGCCTGAGCCTTCACGCTTTGGGCTTATCGGATCCCTCTTCTCTCACCGGGGATCAGAAAGCTCATTTATTCCGGACTTTGAAGCAGGCGAGCTTTATTGGAATTCGCGACGAGAACGGAGCGAACTTTCTGGAGTCTGAAGGATTTGCGGTGCGCAAAATGCCTTGTCCGCTCACGGTTCTGCCGCAGGTGGGGACCCGTCAGCTGCGGGAGCATCGCGACTGCGATGCGCTTGAGGAACTCCGTCGCCGCTTTCCCAATGGCTGGATTGCCGTCGAAGTGAGCCAGGTTTCGAACCGTCAGAAAGACAGACTCGCACCTGTCTTGCGGGAAGTCTCGGAGCGTGACGGACTCGGACTGGTCTTTTTCGAGGCCTCCACCCGACGCCCCGGGGCAAAGTCTTCTGCGGTTCGCTCATGGGTTGAGCTTTTTCCTGAATGGAACGCCGCTGGATTCGGTTCCGCCAATATCTGGGACATCGCATCAATGCTTCTTCATTCGCGGCTCTACTGCGGGAGCAATCTCGATTGCCGAATCATCTGTATGTCCGGTGGCGTTGCGCGGCTGAATATTCCGACCGGGAGCGCGGCGGCCCGCAGCTACTGCGAACTTTGGGAGCACGATGAGGTTCCGATTGAATTCGCGGAGGAAGAGGATTGGATCATCGCTCTTGATGAAGCTCTGGGAGTGGACCTTTCAGTTCTCCAACAACATTCGATTTTCCTTCATCGGGAATACATGGAAGCGTTGGTGGAATTTTGTGATGCTACCGGTGTTTATCAGCGACTCACGGCGACGCGGGAGGAAACCGTCCATGAAAGGGTTTCGACCAATCTCCATCATCTTCACGACGAGTGGTTGAGTGACGAAGAAAGCCTTCAGCGTTTCAAGCGTCTCAATCGGCACTCTCCTGCGAAGAGGCTGCGTCGTGCCATGGAGAGAAAGTTCGGACAGAGTAAAGGCGCTGCAGGTGTCTCGAACGGGATGTAGCCGCGCCGGAACGATTGGATCCTTGGCTTGCCCCGTCCACGGGGGCACTCTACACTGTGGGTCCCCGATGAACAGGATCGTAGACGCGGTCTCCTCGATCATCGGACGCCCTGAATTTTCATGCGCCGCTACGTTCTGACTTTTCTATATATCGGGGGAAGTGTTTCGCTCCTCGTTCTGGTGCTCTTTTTTCTCGGAGTGTTTGAGCCGATGACGGAATGGCTGAAGTCGAAGTGGACGAGCCAGGGGATCATCACGACCGATGATCCACTCCGGATGAAATGGCTCGAGTGTTTGATCATTATCATCCTTTCGGGAAGTGTCGCATGGTGTGTCATTGATGTGACGAACCCGTCGCAGAAAGTTCTCGTGATTTTTTGCACGGCCCTTCTCGTGCTCGGAATCTCTCCGACCCTGGCACTCCACAATGTCATCTTTGATCCGTTTTCGTCCCTCACCGCCGTGGCTCTTGCTGCCGTGGCGGGATTTGTGTTTTCAGGCACCGAGAAAGGGATGAGGAAGCGGGTCCTCGAAAATCTGATTGGTCGGCGGGTTTCTCATCGGACCTTCAATCATTTGCTGGAAGCCAACGATCCTCCCAATTTCAGTGGAGTTTCTCACGAGGTAACGGTGGTGACATGCCGTCTCTTCAATCACGCCGAGATGCAGTCAAAGCTGAAACCGGCTGACCTCGTGAAGATGAGTAATCTCTTCCTGAGAAGCGTTTCGACCTTCCTCGCCGGTCGCGGGGCTTATCTCGATGAGTCGGGACCCGAACTTGTCCGCGGCTATTTCGGCATGCTCAAGCCTTCGGAGACCCATGCGATCGAAGCCTGTCGCGCGGCCCTCGAATTACGATCAAGGCTTCGAAACCTCAGTCATGAATGCGAGACACGATGGTTTCAGGGCTTGTCCTACGGGGTGGGGATCAGTTCCGGCCCGATGACGATCGGGGTCTACGGAGCTGACGAGCATTATTTCTTCAGTGGGATTGGAGCCGAGACAGATTATTCAAGGCGGCTTGCTCATGCCAACGGTCGTTACGGCTCCGATCTTCTCATCGGCCCGCAGACCTATCATCTCGTGCGGGATGCGTTCGAAGTGCGGCCGATGGAAATGTTTTTCGATCCTGAGACGAAACTGATGACGGAAATTTATCAGCTCCTCGCCCCGGCGGACAGTTATTCTGAGGCCGAAAGGGAGAAGCGGGATCTTTTCTGGAAGGGGGTGATTTTTCTCCGGGAAGAGAAATATGAGGAAGCGCTGGATCATCTCAGCCGGGCCCGGAGTTCGGGGATTGATGACAGGCCGCTCGACTTTTTTATCTCACAGGCGCAGGCCGGCCTCGCGGATGCGTTTGGAGAAGGGCATGAAGTCACTCCCGGCAGGCATGCGAGGTTGATCAACCTCATGTGAGGAGCGTAGTAATCATCATGGCGAACGTCGATTATCCGGATCCTGTGAGATCCCTGATTGTGCATTTGAAGCAGCTCCCCGGGATCGGGCCCAAGAGCGCCGAAAGGATTGCGGTCTGGTTGATGCAGCAGGGGAAAGAAGTATCCAGGCCGTTCTCCGAGGTCATGGAGCGGGCGGGCCGGGAAGTGATCGAGTGCCGGGTTTGCGGATTTTTCTCCACGGTCGAAAAAGGCTGTGCGATTTGCGATGGATTGCAGCGTGACAGCGCCTTGCTTTGCGTCGTTGAGCAACCAACTGATATCCTGCCGCTGGAGCGTTCCGGCGCTTTTCGAGGGCACTATCATTCGCTTCGGGGAAGAATTTCACCGCTCGACAACATCGGTCCGGAGGAACTGCGGATCCGCGAGTTGCTGGATCGGCTTCGCGCCGGGGCTTTTGGTGAAGTGATCCTTGCTCTCAGTTCTGATGTCGAAGGCGAAGCGACGGCCAACTATCTGGGCGAACTCCTGAGAGGGATCGAAGGGATATCGGTGACCCGCTTGGCTCAGGGGATGCCTGCGGGGGGCGGGCTTGAGTCTGCGGATGAGCTCACCTTGATGCGGGCTCTGCAGGGGCGGGTAGGCCTCAGGTAATCTCCCGGTGAATCGGGGGGGGCCGCCGTAGAGAACGGTGAAACTTATCCTTTTCGCTCTGGCGAAATCTTCAGGGTGCCTCGGCAACCACCGGTTCAGCGAACTCCGGAGTCAACTTCAGCGTCGTTTCTTTAAGCCCGCGAAGCACGGTGACATCTACGGTGTCACCGGCGATGAGAAGATGTATCATTTGGGTGAGTTCATCGAGATCGGGAACCTCGTGCCCGCCGACACTCAAGATGACATCACCAGGCTCAATCCCTGCTGCATCGGCCGGAGATCCGGTGCGGACTTCAATGACCTGCGGGGTCTGAGCCTTGTCTTCGAAGACCAGTCCGACCCGGACTTTTCCGGTGCGGTGATAACGCGCAAATTCCGTCAAAAGCTTGTGGAGGCAGGAAGCCGGGATCGCATGTGCTTCGCCTTCGACCGTTGACGACACCTCGGCGAGAATTCCGAAGAGCTTGCCCTGAGAACAAATCAGCGGTGTTCCCGGGAGACAGAACTCTGCTGCGTCGGCAACCCGAACCCGGAGAAGAGGGGAGGAAAACGGTTCTCCGCGAACGCTGTATTCCTTTCCCGCAACCGTGGTCGGACAGCTTGAACCCGGCTTCCAGCAGTGGAGCTTTTCGCCGGCATCGGGGAGGGGGAAGGTTGCGAATTCAGGGACGGTCAGCCCGGTGATAGGAACGAAACTTTCGATCAGGCAGACGCGGTGAGCCTGATCGAAGTGAATCAAGCGGGAGGAAATTTCATCCGCTCCGATTTTCAGCGTGATCTCTGAATTTTCGGTGGGATTGATTGCTTTCGGTGCGACGCCGATGAACCAGCGCTCATTGGGGGTCGGGAGGACCGGAGTCGAGGTCGATCGCGACCACTGAATGATGACCTCTTTCTCAGATTCATCAGCACTGAGAGGAGCTGATACTGAGAAAAGCAGAATCAGCGCAAAATAGCGAAAGGTGGAGAAGTCCATTTCTCCCGGGTTTAAAGTTCGCGAAATCCCCGGTCGGCACCGGCGGTGAGGACGTTATCGTTCTGCTGAAGCACGCCGCCGGGAACGCGGTGCGACGGCTTGGGAAGCGAAAGCTCGATCACTTCGTCGGTAGCGCCCTGAAAATCCGGGAGCGTAGCGGAAGGCGGGGCTACCTCTGCGACCGCGTTTTCGCCGGTCGCTGAATCCCCGGGCTGAAGGGTGAGGAAGGCTCCGACAGTCACTGCGGCGGCACAGGCGGTGGCGGTTGCGGGAACGGCCCAACGGTTCGGACTCATTTCATCGAGCCAGAGTGTGACCCGCTCGAACAGCAGGGAGCGGGCGGAACCTTTGAGGAGTTCAGAGCGCTGACGATCTTTAAAATCTTCGGCGAATTTCTGGAAGTATTCCTCGCCCGGCGATTCATAGCGCTTGAGGCGGAGGAGTTTATGAACGTCTTCGGAGTCTTTCATCGAAAATGCCAAGGCGGATGGGAAGTTACGAGGATAAGGGATCAATATCAACGACAGATCTCGCCTTCCTCACGCCCCGGAAATTACTTTCGGAAGTCGTCCAGATAGGTTTGTAACTGCCGATGGGCGTAGAAGAGCCGCGACCGGATCGTCCCTTCAGAAACCCCCAGGATCTTTGAGATCTGTGCGTGAGGCATTCCCTGAATGTCGAACATAGTAACCACTGCTCTATGGTCTTCAGACAGCTCCTGCATGGCCATGTTCAATCTTTCCTGCAATTCAGAAATATTTGCTTCCCGAACCGGATCAGACTTGCTTGTCGCCTCGATAAAATCGGGGTCGTTCTGGATCGCCATGTCGACATCGTCAAGGCTCATGCCGCGCCGGCGATTTCTCTTTTTGAGAAAATTCAGCGTCATGTTTGTCGCAATCGAATAGATCCAGGTGTAGAAAGTCGATTTGCCCTTGAAACGCCTGATGGCGCGATAGGCCTTCGCGAAGACATCCTGGAGGACGTCGTTCGTGTCCTCGTGGTTCGAGGTCATGTGGTAAACGAGGCCGTAGAGCTTTGGCGTGTACTTCTCCACCAACTCATCGAATGCCTTCGTGTCACCCGCGCGGGAGCGATCGATAAGGTCTTGATCGGGATCGATGCGGGGTGGTTTTCTCTCTTCGCTCATGGAGTGCTGCTGGTGAGCCTCTTCGGCGGGAACATCCTTGGCACGGGCTGAATCAATCGCAACGACGTTCCCGGCCGGCTCAGGGTAGGTAAGTTTGTCAGGCATCGGGCGTTTCAAATTTGATCCACTGTCCAAAAGCGGTTTCGGGCTCATAGGTAATTGCGTCCACCCCGCGATCGGTGACAACGTTTCCGTGAGGATCGAGAATGATCAGGGTCGGATACCCCTGCACCTGATACGTTTCTGCGAGGTTTTTTGACGCTTTGCGTCGCGCTCCCTCGACCGACGGCCATTCCATCCCGGAGTCCCTGATATATCGTCGTTTGTCGGTATTCGATTTGTCGAAATTGACGAGAACAACTTCGAAGCCGTTATCGAGATGATCATCGCGGAATTGCTTCAAGAGAGGAGTAAAAGCGCGGCAGGGAGCACACCACGATGCCGAGAAGTAGAGGCCGATGTATTTCCCGGCAAGGCTGCTGCTGTCCATCTTCTTCCCTTTGGCATCCTCAAGCTTTTCAGGCAGGAAGGCGGGACGCAGCGGCTCCTCTGCCGTCAAAGCGGACGCAGAAAAGGCGATGATAAGACAGAGCATGAGCGGTCTTCGAAAAGTCATTTGAAAGCGATTCTTATTGATAGGACGGATGAGGACCATGGTTCTTTCAATAAATACGGAGCTTTCGCCCGTGTTCTTAGCGGAATCGGCGGTTAGAGCTACCTGAATGAAGGGAGACGAAGAGAGTTGCCTGCCGGTCGTGAAAATGGCAAAGATTTGCCATGCAGCGTAATTCCTCTCTTTCTTCCCATGGCGGCCGACGTGATTTCCTTCGTTCCAGCGGTCTTCTGGCCGGTTCCGGTGTCATGCTCGGCGCCGCTTCCGCGAAGTCGCAAGACGAATCCGGTGACAAGTCATTCAAGCTCTGCCTGAATATGTCGACGATCCGCGGGCAGGAGCTTGATGCGGCGGAGGAGATCGAAATCGCGGGGAAAGCTGGATACGATTCCATCGAGCCCTGGTTCCGCCGGATCAATGCCTATGTGGAGAATGGTGGATCGCTGAAGGATTTGAAGAAGCGGATTGATGATCACGGGCTCACCGTGGAAAGCGCAATCGGGTTCGCGCCGTGGGCGGTGAATGACGAAGCGCAGCGTGCGGCGGGATTGGAAGAGGCCAAGCGGGATATGGACACTCTTGCGCAGCTTGGCGGAGTTCGCATCGCGGCTCCCCCGGCCGGGATCCAGAAAGACGAGATTGTTGCTCTCGATGATGTTGCGGATCGGTATCGCGCTCTGCTCGAACTCGGCGATGAAATGGGAATCGTCCCGCAGGTGGAAATGTGGGGAGGCCACCCCGTGATCGGGACGGTCGAGAAAGCCGTCTACGTGGCGATTCGTGCCGGGCACCCCAAAGCCTGTTTTCTCGGGGACGTCTATCACACCTACAAAGGGGGATCGTCGTTTGATTCCATCCTTCTCATGGGCCCTCAGGCGTTGCAGGCCTATCATATGAACGATTACCCTGCGGATCCTCCCCGTGAGACAATCAAGGATGCGGACCGCGTTTTCCCGGGGGATGGAATTGCGCCGATCACGGAAATCCTGAGAAATTTCAAAGCGGTCGGAGCCTACCCGGCACTCTCACTTGAATTATTCAACAAGAGCTACTGGGAAATGCCGGCTCTGGAGTGCGCCAAGATAGGGCTCGAGAAGATGAAGGCTGCCGTGGCGGCGGCTTCCTGAGGTTATCGCTCGCAGCGATAGACAAAGGCGGGGGGAAGATTTTTCCACGCAGTCGGGCTCTGCTCGACGGTGGAAAAGTGCTGTCGCAGGTATTTCCGGAAACGCTGCCCTGCCGGGAGCATGAGCCCCTGCCAGTAGGCAAATGTCGCGAATTGCCCGCCTTCGGGAAGCACCTCGAACATGGCGTCGAGAAACTCATCCTGCACTTCAGAGGAAAACGAAGCCCACGGAAGACCGCAGACGATCGCGTCAACTTTCTCAATTCCGGCCTCCCTGCAAATAGTGGCGACCCGGCTGACGCAGCTCTCGTGGAGATCGACTTCGGGACAGCGGCTCCGCGTGATTTCAGCGAGGACGGGATCTCTTTCGATCGCGAAAAATCTACCGCCTGGTTTCAGGTAGCGTTGCACCGCCTCCGTAAAAACTCCCGTTCCGGCCCCGAATTCCACGACGCAGTCGATCGAGTCCCAGTCCATCCATTCGAGCATCAGTTTCGCCAATTCGGGGGAACTGGGAGCGACGGCTCCGACCTTTCCTGAATTCCGGAGGAAAGCGCGAAAAAAGTGACGGTGGTGGGACATCAGGATTCGGTCTTGGAAACGGAAACGTCGAGGTTCATCTGGACCAGTTCTCCCATCGTCTCGCAAGCCGAGAAAGCAGTGGTTTCATGGTATTCATTGAGTCCATCCCGCAGGGAAAGGATGTTTTCCTCCGGAGCGATATCATCCGGACGCATCGTCTTCCAGAAGTCCCTGAGTCGGTTGTGAGCGAGGCGAATGCGGCGATCCATGAGGGTGCGCTCTTCGTCCTGGTACTGGCGCATCGTCTTGTAGTTGATGCGATCAGTGCAGAGGCCTACCGCCTGAGCATTTTCCTCAAAGAACTGGGGAAGATACATTTTGGTAAAGCCCATGTAACTCTGCTGATCGAAGTCGATCGCGCGAACCCGATACTGGGCGTCTTCGAAGTCCGGGGTGATGTCGACAACGTAGTTGTAACTGCGCATGTCGCCTAACAATCGCATAAAGCTCCGCTCGCTGAACTTTACGAATTCCTTGGCGACGCGAACGAGATTCGTGTCTTCGCGAGCGAAGTAATCGCGGATGAAAATGTCACCGGGCACGCCGGCGATGTGCTCTTCGATGAGGGTGTCACCGTTGACAAGATAGTTGATGCGGTTGGGGGAAAGGATGTGCTCCAGCTCGAGTCCGTAGATCCGGGAAGCGTCGGCGATCTTCACGTAGAAGTGATCGTAGTTGTCGTTGAATTGATTGACGATGCGAACCCGGAATGGCCTGGAATTTCCGAACTCACAGAAATCAACACGCTCCATGATGAGGTGATCACTGACCTTCACATCGTTGGTCTTAATGAGAGAATAAATCCGGATCAGCTTTGCGCTGAGCTCTTCCCGAATCGATGGCTCGTAGTGAACCGTCTTCCAGAGAGTGTCGTTTCCTTCGCGATCGAAGAGCGGATACAGCGCCGAGTAGCGATGCAGATCGTCGTAGACGACCGGGATATCAAGCGAGCGCTGGTAGTTGCCGAGATACTCCCCGAGGAGATTACTCACAGGGTAGAATTTCTTTTTCTTTAGTATAACGCTCACGTCAGTCCCGGGGTCAGTGCGTTACCTTCGGTCAAAGAGGGGGACTCTCAACCGGTTCCCTACATTCCGAGACCGTAACGCAGGAGTGCCTCCGACTCCTTCCAGACGGTGGGGGAGGTGCTCCCGAGAATGACGGCGACGACATCGCGACCATTGGCGCTGCCGGATGAGACGAGGCAGCGACCGGCGGCATTGGTGAACCCGGTTTTTGCCCCGGTGCAGTAGGGAAAGTTTCGCAGGACCAGATTCGTATTTGAAATCGTCGTGGTCCTGCCGTCGGAAAACCGGAAGACCATTCCCTTTGTGCGAACGGCATCACGGACCGTCGGATTGCGAAGAGCGGCCTTGCCGAGCTTGGCGAGGTCCCGGGCTGTCGAATACTGCCCCGCCGGGGTGGGGAGACCGCTCGCATTCGTAAAGTAGGAATCATACATTCCCAGCGAGCGCGCCCGCTGGTTCATGTTTGCGGCAAATTGTGAGACGCTCCCGGAGTGGTCACGGGCGAGGGCCCGGGCGATGTCGTTACTGCTTCGCACAAGAACCGCCCGGAGAAGTTCCCCGCGGGTGTAGGTTTCTCCGGTTTTGATCCCCATTTTTGTGGGTTCCGCCCAGGTATCGGGATCCTGAATCGTGACGATTTCATTGAGCCCGCCCCGCTCTGCGATCATGATTCCGAGAAGGAGCTTCTGGGTGCTCGCGACCGGCATCCGGCTGTCGGCATTTTTTTCGAAAAGAACCCGCCCGGAGCCATCCACGAGAATGGCGGCCCGTGCCGTGATATTCGGAGGTGGGCCTTCAGGAGTGGTCGTACGCCCCCCGAAACTGACGGCAAGGGGGGTGGGGTAGTTGTTCGTCTGGCGCCCCTCGTCAGATCTCTGGCCGGAGCCATCAGGTGATGGAACTTGCGCCCCGATCGACATGGGCTCCTCCGTTGTTGACTGACAGCCCGTCAGACTCAGGAAAAGAGCAGCTCCCAGAGCAAATACGGTCAATGCTTTGCCTCGTTTTGAGCTGTAGTTGGTTTTGCCTCTCATGATCGAACCGCGAATGCTAACCGAATCTCAGAAAAAATCATTCAATCGTTTTGATCCGTCGAGCGGAAAATGGCTTCGATCTCGGGGGAGGATTCCGCCCCGAGATCGATCGCCGAGTAATAGTGCCGCCTGGCCAGCTCGACTTTCGGCGGCGTAACCTCTAGGTAACTGACCGCGAGATTGTAATGGGCATCGGCAAACTTTGGATCTGTCTCCACGGCTCTCTCCAACTCCGTGATCGAAGCTTCAAGCCAACCGTAGGAGCGAACGACGGCGGCAAGGTAAAGTCGGGATCGGGCATCGGAAGGGTCTTCGTGAATCGCCCGGGTCAAAGATGAGATGGCAAGTTCGAGCTCCTCGCGCTCATAGTGAATGATGCCGAGGGTCTGCCAGTTCTGGGCAATGGACGGATTGATTTCCAGCGACTTTCGAAGATTTCCGGAAGCAGCCAGTAAATTCCCCAGCTGATGTTCGGCGACGCCGAGGTTGGCGTAGCCCAGAGCATTTCCCGGGGCTTCGCGGACCAGTTGCAGGTAGAGTTCCCGCGCGGTCTCCCAATCCTGTTTTGCCACTGCTTTGGCCCCTTCTTCGGCGACGGCGAAAAGTTCGGGGGGAAGCTTTGATTGCCCCTCAACGAGACCGACAACCATGGTGGCGTCAGATGCGGGGGGATCTTTGGATTCCGAGACCGGGGGAGAAGCCTTTTGCGGGGCGGACGCTGCTATCGGATTGCTACTCTTCTGAATCAGGCTGACGGCGTCGGCAACAGCCTGTTCGGAATCCGCATTTTCAGGTTCTGCGGTGATTGCGGGGACCTTCTCCGGCGCCTTCGCTGGCTCAACGGGTCGTGCAATCTCCCGCTTTTCCGGAGCTTCTGACAAAGCTTCGACGGCCTTTGGTGGAGTAGTCTCGCGCTGGGTCACGACGAAGAGCAGGACATGCACTGCTGCGACGACCAACACAATAACGATGAGGAATTTGGATTTCATTCAGAAAGGCTAATAAAAATCCGATTTTCTCTTGCGCATCCGCTATTTTATCGAATGTTCTGATTAACACTGTTCAAAATGAAACTTACCGCGCGCCAACAAGAGATTCTGGATTACCTTCAATCTGTTCATCGTCAGTCAGGGATTATGCCGTCGACTCGCGAAATTCAGGAGCATTTCGGGTTCGCCAGCCAAACCGCTGCCGTGAGCCACCTGCGCGCCCTGGAGAAAAAAGGGGCGATCATCAAGAAGGACAGAAAAGCCCGTTCCCTCCAACTTGCTGATGCAGCGGATCGGGAGCCGATTGTGGACGTTCCCATCTACGGGGCGATTCCGGCCGGCTACGCCGATGACACGCTGCCTGAGGCGGATGGAACGCTCTCGGTGGACGTTCGTTCCATGGGCCTGACCGAAAGATCGAAAGCGTATGCGCTGAAGGTGCGCGGGGAGTCGATGATCAATGCTCACATCATGGACGGCGATCACGTCGTCCTGGAGTATCGCGAGCCGCGTGACCAGGATATCGTCGCTGCTTTGATCGACGGGGAAACCACTTTGAAGCGTTTCGTTTCGAACGGGCGAAAGCCTTATCTGAAAGCCGAAAACGAGATGTATCCGGATCTTATCCCGGCACAGGAGTTGTTGATTCAAGGGGTCATGGTGGGGCTCGTTCGAGGGGCAACCCGGCGTTGGTAGGGGGCGGGTATCCCTGTCTCAGTTGGCAAGTTCATTCCCGATGATCTCGCGAATTGTATTGGCGCGAAGCGAGAGAATTGTCCATGGTGTGATCTATGCATCACCGGTTCCTTTTTTTGTCTTTCGCAATCTCCGCTGCGTGTTTTCTGGTCTTTTCCGCTTCAGCCGAAACCCGTATTGAAACGGTTGCGGGAACAGGGGCCCGTGGCTATTCCGGAGATTCCGCACCCGCTGTCGCGGCGGAGTTGAACAATCCCTTCGGAGTCATTGTCGCTCCCGACGGGGATATTATTTTCTGCGACACGGGGAATCACGCGATTCGCCGGATCTCCCGGAAGTCGGGGGTCATCGAAACCCTTGCGGGCACGGGCAAGGCGGGCCTGAGCGGCGATGGAGGAGATCCCCTCAAAGCGGAATTGAATGAACCTTACGAAATCAGGTTTCATCCTGATGGCGATCTCTACTGGGTCGAAATGCTGAATCACGTGGTCCGGCGACTCAATGCAAGAACGAATCAGGTGGAACGAGTCGCCGGGACCGGGGAAAAAGGGTTCTCCGGCGATGGCGGTCCAGCGGTCGATGCGATGATGCATCGCCCTCATTCGATTCAGTTCGATGCGTCCGGAGAGACCCTGTTGATTTGCGACATCGGCAATCACCGGATTCGAGCCGTGGATTTGAAAACGGGAATCATCCGCACCTGGTGCGGCAACGGGAAGCCGGACGCGACTCCGGACGGAGCGCCGGTTGGTCCTGATACCCCTTTGAAGGGTCCCCGCGCTCTCGACCTTGCTCCGGATGGTGATCTCTGGCTCGCCTTGCGTGAGGGCAATCAGGTCTTCCGGATTGATTCGAAAACGATGACTCTCAACCTTGTCGCGGGAACCGGGAAGAAAGGATTCAATGCGGATCCCGCTCCGGCTCTCGAGGCGGAACTTTCCGGGCCGAAGGGTGTCGCGATTTCTCCGGACGGAAAGCTCATTTATCTCGCGGACACAGAGTCGCATACCGTCCGCGCGATCGACTTCAGCGGGGAGAATCCTGTCGTTCGCCTGATCGCCGGAACGGGAGCGAGAGGGGACGGGCCCGATGCTCCGGATCCTTTTCAATGTGCAATGAATCGACTTCACGGGGTCGGAGCCGATCCGGTGACGGGAGATCTCTACATCGGTGATTCGGAGACGAACAAGATCCGGAAAGTGAGTGGACTTCCCGGAGACTTGCCCTTAGCCCGATTCTCGCTCGACGAATATGAAACGGACGAGTTTGAGATCGACGGGAGAGCCTGCCGGGTCACGAAACCGAAAGTGGTGGCGGAGGGAGCCCCCTGGATCTGGCGGGCCCGTTTTTACGGAGCGTTTCCGGCAGTCGACGAAGCGCTGCTCGCGGAAGGGTGGCATGTTGCCTGGATTGATGTGGGGCATCTCTTTGGCGGGCCGGAAGCGATGAAAGCATTCGATCAGTTTTATGTCTCCGCGGTGGATCGCTACCGCTTGAACAAAACCCCGATTCTGGAAGGGTTCAGTCGGGGGGGATTGGGGGCGATGAACTGGGCGATTCGAAACCCCGCCAAGGTTGCCGGTCTCTACCTCGATGCTCCGGTTCTCGATATCAACAGCTGGCCGCGACAGGCTTCCGAAGAGTTGTGGGTGAAGGCACTCGATGCCTACGGACTCGATGAGGCGACCCGCGATGAATGGAAAGGCCCGTTGAAACGGATCGATGTGCTGATTTCTGAGAAGGTTCCCCTCTTTCTCGTGGCCGGCGGAAACGACGAGGTTGTTCCCTATGCGGAGAACGGTGGTCGTCTCGAGAGATACTATCGAGAGGGGGGAGGGGATATCACGACCGTGATTAAGGCCGGTGCGGGCCATCATCCGCATTCCCTCCATGATCCAACCCGGATCGTTGCCTGGGCAAAGTCACTGGTGGACTGAACGAGTCAGTTCCCGGAGATCAATTTGAGCAGCGAGCTTGTCGGTGCTCCGGAGTAAATCACCATCTGCAAATTGCGCCGCTCCCGGTTGTCCTCTTCGTAGTAAATCGCGTTCGTCGCCGAGGCAAAGCCAACAAGATTTCCCTGAAAGTCGAAAATTCCGGAGCCGCTCGAGCCTCTTGCAAAAGGAGCCGTGACCTCGAGTCGGCGCGCCCGGCTTCCGGGATCGATTGAGAAACGCGAGATCTCACCGGTCGTGAAGGTGAAAAAGTGAGCATCGGGGTGAGAGACGATTCCAATTGAGTCACCCACGGAGGAATCTGCCGTGAGGGGCGCGGCGTCTAATTCCGAATCGGTATCCAATTGAATCACCGCGAGATCGTCCTGCTTGTCACTGGCAAGGACTTCCCGGATCGGGAAGACCCGCTGGCGATGATCCATCGCCGCAAAAATCGAGGCTCTTTCGAACTGAAGAACATGGTAGTTGGTCACCACGGTGCCGTCCTTCGAGAGGGCAACACCGGCGGCGAGATTCGTGTGCCATTCATCGCAGGAATCACATAGATAGAGGTGTCCGATAATCAGCGTGGAACGTCTCGCCGTTTCGTAGAGGGCCCTTCCCGCCAATGTCCTGCTATGCGATGGCAAGAGCTTGAGGCCGGGAATTCCCTGCTTCTCCTTTTTCAGCTCACGCCTGAGCGCAGCGGCATTCAGGCCCTTCGTGTTTTCAGATTCCTTGACCGCGAGGACCTGTTCGAGAAAGCTCTCTCGAATGGCGGCATCGTCAATGGAGAGTTCTTCGGCCGAGAGAAAATTCGTCAGGACGAAAACGAGGAGGGAAAGGACGATCCGGCACATAGCGCTACAGGGACGAGGCGACGAGTTTCGTGTAGACGGTCTTCAGTTTTTCCATATCCGCATTGCCGCTCTCAGCGAGAGGGCGACCGTCGATGCTCACAACCGGTTGAATCTCCCGGATCGATGAAGTCAGAAAGGCAGCTTCGATTCCTGAAAGGCTTCCCATGGGAATGGGCACTTCGCCGATCGCGATCCCGACCTCAGGAGCGAGAGCGAGAACTTTCTCCCGCGTCACGCCGGGGAGGCAGCCGGAAGAGAGCGGGGGAGTGATCCACCTGCCCTCAAGACGAACGAAGACATTCGACCACGTGCCCTCGCAGAGTTCGTCCTTCGTGTTCGACCAGAGGGCTTCGTCGGCTCCCGCCGCTTTGGTGAGTCGAGTCGCGACTGCATTTTCGCCGTAGCTCACGGTTTTGAATCCGGCGAGGAGGCTGCGGTCGTTTCTTACGAAAGGACCGGTGATGACCTTCGCTCTTTCGGGATGAAACGGACACGCCGAAGCCTCGTAGAAGAGGGACGGAGACTCGACTCCCCCGGTCAGGGTGAGACGAATGCGACAAGTTGGAGAATCTTCCAATCCATTCGCCTCAAGCACCCGGCGGATCGATGCTGCAGCCTCATCGAGAGCGGGGGCTTTGAAACCCAGTGCATCGGCGCCCCGACTCATTCGAGCGAGATGATCAGGTAAAGCGTAGGGCCTTCCCCGGTAGGCTTTCACGGTCTCAAAGAGGCCATGACCCTGTACGATGGCAGCGTCATTCAAACAGACGGCAGGTTCGCTGAGGGGAACGATTTCGGTATCCCGGAGAATAAAGGAGTTGGAGGCTGGGCCGCAGTTCATTGGCTTTACAAACCATTCCGGATGGCGTTGCCTTTGCAACTGCTGATCTTCCTTTTGCGGGGCGGCATCTTTTCATGATTGGTGCGCTTCTCACTCCTTTCTTTTTCGCGCTCTCTGCCGTGACCGGTCAGCGTGTCGCGGTTCGTCTCGGAGCGGTGCGGGGGAACCTCGTCAGGCTCGGCATTGCGACGGCCATTCTGGGGATTTTCGTCGCGATTCTCTGGCCACAGTCTCTGGAACGGGAAACCTTTGGCTGGTTTTTTGTGAGCGGGCTCATTGGGTTTGGGCTCGGGGACGTCGCGCTTTTCCTCGCCTACGAGAGATTGGGAAGCCGGCTCACGATTCTTCTCAATCTCTGCCTCGCTCCGCTCTTCGCGATGCTTCTGGAATGGGTCTGGCTTGGTAACGGCGTTTCGCTGAAAGTGATGTTCTGCGCGGCGATGATTCTCACGGGAGTGACCCTCGCGATTCGTCCCGGCGCGAAGTCGAGGCAGAAGATCGAGCGCCAGGGGAACTTTGGTTTCGGGATCTTCATGGCGATCATCGCAGGATTTGGTCAGGGCACCGGTGCTGTCATCAGCAGGAAGGCGGAAGAAGTGGCGCTCGCAAACGGAATCATCGTCAACGGTATCAGCGCGGCTTTTCAGCGTGTCTTTGCCGGGCTCCTCTTTGCTGCCGTGGCGATGCTGGTGGTTCGCTGGATTATGAAACGACAGTATCCGCAGACATTGCGTGAAGTGATGCAGCCCAGGCTGGTCCCCTGGGTCCTCGGCGCGGCCCTCTTTGGTCCGGTGATTGGAGTGAGCTGTTTTCAGTGGGCTCTCCATTCGCTGGAGAGCGGGATCGTTCTCGCGATCACGGCGATGACTCCCATCGTTCTGATGCCACTTGCGGCGATGACGGAGGGGGATCATCCTTCGCGTCGCGCGATCATCGGGGCCGTTCTTGCGGTTGGCGGTGTCGCTCTCCTCTATCTGTGGGCGTGACGCGGGTGCGGGCGAATTTGACTTGCCCGTTGCCTGTTTTGTCATCGACGATCCCCCGCAAAGAATTCATGAAAGTAGCCTTATTAGGAGCCGGTTGGTTTGGGCGGGAAGCCCATTTGAGGAATTTGATCCGGATGAGCGATGTCGAGATCGCTGCGGTGAGCAGTCGCAGCGACGAAAGCCTTTCGGCATCGCGCGAGTTAGTAGGGCCCGAACTGCGTTGCTCGAAAGACTGGCGCGAGATCATCGCGATGGCGGAGATTGACGCCGTTATTATTGCCCTGACAAACGACCAGCATCACGCTGCGGCGATAGAGGCACTCAGAGCAGGGAAGCATGTCATGTGTGAAAAGCCCCTCGGGTTGAATCTGCAGCAGTGCGATGAAATTATTGAACTCGCCGAAAGCACCGGCAAGGTTCTTCAAATCGGTCATGAAATGCGATTTCAGGCGCTTTACGAGCAGATGAAACAGCGAATTGATCGCGGCGACATTGGTGACCTCCAGCTCATGTGGTGCCGAGAATTCCGCGGGCCGATGCGCCCCGGTTGGCGCTCCAGTGAGCAGTTCACGGGAGGAACCATTCTCGAGAAAAATGTTCACCATATTGATCTCTTCAACTGGATGATGGATCGCCCGCCGGTGAGGGTTTCGGCGCATGGGGGAACAAATGTTCTCACTGACCGGGAAGGACTCGACAATGCACAGGTCCTCATTGAATACGAGGGCGGGCGTCGCGCTTCCCTGGAGCTTTGTCTTTTTGCTCCGAAGGGAGGCGACTGCGAGATCGGAGTCTGCGGTGACGGAGGAAGGATCGATACGAGAAATCAGGCCCTGGAACTCACGTATCATCCCTTCGATGAGAGAGAGCGGGAGCAACTGGTGATCGCGGATGAAGGAGACGCGGCAAATTTCACCGACAGCTCAGGCCGGGTCGATCGCGGGATCGGTCCGGAGTTGGTGCATTTCGTCGATTGCATTCGATCGGGCAAAACGCCGCTCAACGACGGACCGTCAGCCCGTCTTGCCGTAGCCGTTTGCCTTGCCGCGCAGGAGTCGATCAAGCGCCGCGAAAGTGTCGAGATGGGTGAATTTGCGTGACCGGGGGCTAGTGGCCACCGAACGCCATGTCCCGTCTCGCCGTCGAGATGGAAATCGTGAAGCCGCCCACGACATCGAGCAACGCGATCAACATGAGGATCACGCAGGTGGAGTTTGCCGCCGGTGGATAGACGATAAACTGGACGAGAAAGACGAGGAACACGAGGAGAGAGAAAACGTGTTCGATGATGGTGCTGACGTCGGTGCGGGTGGCTTTGAACAGCTCGAGGTAGAGAAGGATCACCCCTGAAATGATGAGGAGATCACTGACCGTCGCCTCCCATGGAATACCGGAGGGAAGGGGCAGGGTGAAGACGGCCGCCGCGTCGGGTCTTAGCGAAAGCGGATCATTTAGAATGATCGCGTTAAACACGATGAGAATGATACCGAGAAGCGGGATTTGGAGCAGCAGTTTCATGATGAGTGGGAAGTGAAATCGTCGATGTAGTCGCGGATGATGTCTTTCACTGATTTCGGAGTGGGGACTCCGAGTTTCAGGGCTCGCGAGCCATCCGTCGCCGTGGGCCAGGTGTCGACAATGGCCTGAATCACGGGATTGAAGTCATCAATGACAAGGCCCAGTGCGATGTTTCGCTCATTCGCGACCTGTTCGAGCATGGTGAGGCCTTCGGCGACCGAGATGCGATGACTGGGGAGCCCATAGGCACGGTCGCTGCCGATAAGGTCGGGATCAGCTTCGTGCAGGGCGATGAAGGAATCGACGACGTCACGATACCCGAGCATGGGATGGAGCTGGTCGCGGTGGACGGGGAGGTAGCAGGTCTCCCCGCTGAGGGGTTCCCGGAACATGCCGCTTGCCCAGCTTGAAGCGGCCGCGTTGGGAGCGCCCGGACGTATAATGATTGTCGGCAGGCGGGCCGAACGCCCGTCGAGAAATCCTTTCCGCGAATAATCATTGATCATGAGTTCGCCGATCACTTTGGTCATCCCGTAGGTTGTGCGCGGCGTCTGCTTGGTGAGGTCTCCGACCGTGTCAGGCATGTCTTCGCCACCGTAGGAACCGACACTGCTGGCGAACACCACCCGCGGAGTTCCCCGGCGTGCGCGGAGGGCTTCGAGGACATAGCGCGTTCCATCGAGATTCACCGAGAGGGCATCGTCGAAGCGCTCTTCGCATTCCCCGCTGACCATCGCTGCGAGATGAAAGACGGCGATGTCATCCCGGTCCACGGCCTCAAAAACGGAATCCCGATTCGTGAGGTCGCCATGCAACAGGGTTCGGTGAGGGATGGAACCCTGTTCGATCGCAGGGGAAAAGTGGGAATCAAAGAGTACCATCTCGTCGATTTCCTCCGCCTCACCGGAAGGGCCGATGAGAGTGCCCTTTTCGGCAAGGCGTTTGGCCAACTGGCTTCCAATAAATCCACCTCCACCGGTGATAAGAACTTTCATTCGCGTTTCGTGCTGTGATCTGAGATCGTAATTCGAGCGAAGATGAGCGAAACCCCTTTACGACACAAGATTGGATTTATCGGACTTGGCCACATGGGGTGGCCCATGGCCTGTCATCTTCAGGATGCCGGTGCGGAGATGATCGTTTGGAACCGGAGTGAACCCCGATGCCGCGAGGCTGCAGAGCGGGGAATGCTGGTCGCGACGGATCCGGCAGCCCTCGCTGAAGCGGTGGGCGATGGAATCATCTGCCTGAATCTGACCCACACCCACGTCGTCGAAGGCATCATCGAAACGATTCTCCCGGTGACCGCAGCGGGTGCCTGTGTCATTGATTTTGGAACAACCGGCTACAACGAGACGCTTGGCTTTGCTTCTGCCTTCGCGGAGCGCGGTGCCTGCTGGCTCGACGCCCCCGTGTCCGGGGGGCAGGTCGGAGCCGAGGCGGGAAATGTAACGATCATGGTGGGTGGAGAGAAGGAAGCCTTCGATCGCGTTCTCCCGCTCATGAAAGTGGTGGGTGAAAAAGTGACCCACATAGGGAAGAGCGGAGCGGGTCAGGTGACCAAGCTCGCGAATCAACTCATCGTCGCGCAGACGATTGATGCGGTGGCTCAGGCCCTGCGCATGGCGGAGTTGGCAGGAGTGGATTCCGGCCTCGTCCGTGACGCGCTTCGGGGAGGATTTGCGGAGAGCCGCATTCTCGAACTCCACGGGGATCGCATGGTGCGACGTGATTTTGAACCCGGCGGAAAGAGTGAATTGCAGCTTAAGGATGTGAAGCTGATGGCGGAACTGGCCGAACAGGTGGGCTTACACTCTAGCACGCTGGAGAATTCAAAAGCGCTCTGGATTCGTTTCGTGGAAGAGCTGGGTCATGGCGGGCTTGATCATTCCGGCCTCTTCAAACTGTATGAGGACGCTTGACGAGGCCCCGCCTGCAACGACTTTCATGCCATGAGTAAGATGCACCAGATGCAGCTTTCCTACGTCTCGACGGAGGACCGCATCCTTTTTCGCCTGAACACGAAGGCGCGCCAGGAGTTCCGGTTCTGGGTGACGAGACGCTATGCCGGCATTCTCTGGAACACCTTATCGAAACTGCTCCACACCGAACCGGCAGAGGATCCGCCGATGTCGGAGCGCGGCGCTCCTCCGTTGAAGGATGCCCTCGTGGAGTCAGCAAAGCAGGAGCTCAAGCACAAGGAAATGGTCTCCCAGGCGGATTTTAAAACGCAGTATCAGGAGAGCACGTATCTGCCGCTGGGGGAGGAGCCGGCTTTGCTCTTCAGTATCGGATTGAAGGCGGGTCCGGACGGGAGCCAGCTTCTCTGCATGCACCCCGAGAAAGGGCAGGGGATTGAGATGGCGCTGAACGAGCAAATTCTTCATTCCCTCGCCAAGCTGATCGTTGATACGACCGCGAAGGCGGGCTGGAATCTGGATTTGCGGTTTGTGCCTCCGTCGAAGGGCGGGGACGGGTCGTCGGCGGGTTTGAATTGAGCTTGCGCATGAGTCTGGAGGGTGCGAGCTGCACCTTGCCCGCGAAGGCGTTGCTGCAAACCCAGGGCGCAACAACGAGTTCCGTTTTGCTTCCCGATGCCGCCGAACGGGATGGCCCGGATTACACCCGGTTCTTCCGGCGGTATTCTCCCGGGGTCAGTTGGTAGCGCTCGCGGAATGCGGTCTGGAGATAGTGGGCGTGGGAGAATCCGGCCATGTCGGAAATGGTCTCGATCGTGAAGTCGGTGTTTCGGAGGAGGCGGGTCACTTCGCGGAACCTGACGCGGAGCAGTTCCTCTTTCGCCCCCCGCTTCAGGTGCGTCTTCATGCGCCGTTCCAGGGTGCTGCGCGAGACATTGAGGCGACCGCAAATTTCCCCGACGGTGATGCCGTTCAGGGCGCTTTCCCGAATCATGCGAACTGCCTGGAGGACGAGGGCGTCTTCGATGACCCATTCATCGGAGGAACCCCGAACCTCGATCCCTTTCGGCGGAATCAGAATCTGATTTTCCGGAGTTTCGCCCTTCATGAGGAGATCGAGCGCTTGAGCGGCTCTGAATCCGACCTGTTCTCCGTCGAATTGCACGCTTGTCAGGGTAGGGGAGGTGAAGGTGCAAAGGGTTTCCTCATTCTCACACCCGACCACCGCGACTTCCTCGGGGACGGCGATCTGCGCCCGTTGGCAGGCATCAAGAAGGCGCGAGGCAAGCTGGTCGTTGGTGGCAAAGATCCCGATCGGTTTCTCGAGGGAACCGAGCCATTCCATCAATTCAGACTGGTGGAGTTCCCAGTCGAGCGGGCTCGATTCCCCATGCGAGGGAAGGAGTTCACAGGTCGCTCCCGCCGATTCGACACGACTGACGAAATTACTTACCCGTTCGCGAAAGAAGGCCTCAGTGTCGAGGGTGTAGGCGGCAAAACGACGGTAACCCCGGTTCAGGAAATGCTCCGCCACCATCTCGCCGATGAGGGCGTTGTCCATCCCGACAAAAGGGAAGCCCCGGTGGTAGTTCATGGATCGCAATTCAACGGCGGGCACGCCGGTTAGCGCAATTGCGTCAGCCATCTCCTGGCTGTGAGTTCGCGTGAGAATACCGTCTCCATCCCATTTTCCGAGCCAGAGGGGGAAGGAGGATTCAAGCGCTCTGAGTTCCAGGAAGGTCGACCAGCGTCCCGCGCCCTGCAGGTAGCGACTGACACCGCGAAGCATCTCCCGGGTGTAGGAACGGGTCGTTTCCACGAGGATCGCAACGCGTTTGACGTCGGTTTTTGGAGAAGAAATCAAGATGACGAAAAACCTGAGGTTTCCTGCATGATATCTGTAGGGACAGCGAGGTCAACCCTGTTAGGGTAGTCTCATGTCAAACTCGATTGGAAAAGCACTCATTGTGGTCGGAGACGCGACCGAGACCGTGGATACTCTCTATCCTTTTTACCGCCTGCAGGAGGCGGGCATTGAACCTGTCGTGATCGCCCCTGAAAAGCGACTCTATCAAATGGTGATGCACGAGGTGCGTCCCGGATGGACGATTACCCGCGAGTGGGAAGGATACCAGATTCAAGCCGACCTCGCCTTCTCAGAGGTGAAGCCGGAAGAGTATCTCGGCATTCTTTTCTCCGGAGGACGTGCCCCGGAATACATTCGCGAGGATCCGGACCTTATTTCAATGACGCAGTGGTTTTTCGATCAGAACAAGCCGATCGCGAGCGTTTGTCACGGGGTGGAGATTCCGGCCCGGGCCGACCGGGTCAAAGGGCGCAGGATGGCGACGGTCGCGAAGTGTCAGTTCGATCTCGAGATCTGCGGAGGGATTTATGTGAACGAGCCCTGCGTCATCGACGGGAATCTCGTTTCCGGCCGGACCTTCCACGACAACGGCCATTACGTCGGCCCGTGGATCAAAATGCTGGAAGAAGAAGCCGCAAAGTAATCCTGACAAAAACCCCCGTGATCATGAATCGTCGAAAAGCCTGTCAGATCCTCGCTGCCGCAGCCGTCGCCCCGACGGTTGCCGGCGCAAAGCCACCTCATCCCCGCTACGTTCTTTCGTCGGCGATGTATGGGGACATGCCGATGAACACCGTTCTCGGAGAAGTGAAGAAGGCCGGTTGTGAAGCGGTCGATATCTGGAGGAAGGTTCATGCGACTCATCGCGAGCAGATCACGGAGATGGGTGACGATGCCTTTCAGGCCCTGCTGGAAAAGCATGACACGGCGATGGCGATTTCAACCTGCTATCCGCTCGGACCCTTTCGACAGGATGAGGAGATGGCCTGGGTGAAAAAGAACGGCGGTCACATGACGGTCTGCGCTTCCGGGAAAATGGGGGACGATGACCCGGTCGGAGCCGCGGCGAAGACTCAGGTGAAAGCCTTTTTTGAGAAGCTGAAACCCCACTACGAAAAAGCGGAGGAGCTCGGGGTCACGATGGCGATTGAGAATCACAAGAACGCGATGCTTTCCTCGCCGGATTCGATTCGCTATTTCGCGGAGCTGAATCCGTCGCCGAATGTGGGGATCGCTTTTGCTCCGCATCATCTTTACGACGCGGTCGATGACATTCCGAAGCTGATTCGGGACTGCGGTAAAGAGAATATTCCATTTATCTATTTCCAGGAGTATCACCCCTCATCGAAAGAGAAGATGGCGAAGGAGGAGGAACTGAAACAGCTCCCCGGTTTCGGCTCGCTCGACTACGTCCCGATTCTGAAAGCACTTCACGAGATCAAGTTCGATGGGTTGGCTGAGATCTTCATGCATCCGGTGCCACGCGGAATTCCCATGCTGGAGACGGCGGAGGAAATCACCGCGGCAATCAACCGGTCGCGGACCTACATCGGTGAGTGTCTCGAAAAACTTGCCTGACCCTGACATGTTTTCATCAGCGAAAAAGAAGTTCCTGTCAGCGCTCGTGCTCTCCGCCGCCACGTGTCTGGCTGAAGCGGCTCCCCACGTGGTTGGCTATGAGCGGTTTCATTCGGAAACGCCGACCGCAGAGGGTGGTGCAATTCTCTTTTCTGAGTTGGGCTGTGCCGGTTGTCACGGTGGTTCTGCTACGGTGGTGCGTCGAAAGGGGCCGCGGCTGATTGATTTGTCGCAACGAATCGAGCGCGACTGGCTTGTCGATTTTTTGAAGAATCCGGAGTCAGGGCGCAAAGGCTCTACCATGCCGCAATTGTTTCACGGGGTGAGCGATGAAGAATTGGATGCGGTGGTCGCTTATCTCGGCAGCATCGGGAAGGGGATCAAGTATCCGGCGGATCGCCATGCCAATGCGGAGCGCGGAAGTGCGCTGTATCACGAGAAAGGGTGTATCGCCTGCCACGCCCCGACGCCTGATTTTCGATCGCCGCAGGGACCGGGGGAAGCTCTCGTTCCGGAGTTGGCGATTGCGCATCCGGAGTTCAGGAAGAAAACGAGCCTGGAAGCGCTCAATCATTTTCTCACCAGTCCGGGTTCTTATCGTCCCGACGGACGGATGCCACACATTCAGCTGGATCGTCAGGAGGCGCTGGACATCGCGGCCCATCTCATCGACTATCAGGGATCCGATCCGCGCGAACTCTCCGGCGTCACCCCCTGGCCGAAATCTTCCCCTGAATTGATCGAAGCGGGAAAGGTAATCGTCACGAAGTTCAACTGCGCCTCGTGTCACGATCTTCCCGGGCTTACGCCGGGAGCGCTGATGCCTTTGTCAGGATCTTCCGGTGACGCCGGTGGGCATTGTCTCTCAAGTGAACCGGTTGCGGGTATTCCGCACTATGATTTGACGGACACCCAGCGCGACTCGCTGAAGCTTTTCCTTTCCGGTGAAAGGCCTGAGAAGGACCCGGATGGAAAGCTGACACTCGCAGCGATGAATTGCTATGCCTGTCATGATCGTGACGGAATCGGTGGCCCGACGACGGAGACCAACGCGTTTTTCATCGGAGACGAAAGTATCGGCGATTCCGGACGAATTCCTCCTCCACTCACCGGTATCGGGCACAAGCTGCAGGCAGACTGGATGAAATCTGTTTTTGCAGGGGAAGAGGAAAGTCGCGTTCGTCCCTACATGAAAACGCAGATGCCGGCCTACGCGGCCCATGCGGAGGTATTCACGAAATGGTTCCAGGAGATGGATGCCGTTTCCGACGCAAAGGAAATCGTAATCCGGCCGGACGATATCGAATCCGGACGCAAGTTGCTCGGCATCCATGGCGGGACGAACTGCATCACCTGCCACAACTGGGGCGGGCAGAAGTCGCTCGGGATTCCGGCTCTTGATATCAGCAATCTGGATTCGAGACTGCAGCCGGGCTGGTTTCGGGAATACCTTCTCAATCCGGCTTCCTACCGCCCCGGAACGCTGATGCCACCACTTTGGCCCGGAGGTCAGTCGATGGTTCCTGATGTGCTGGAGGGGGACACGGAGCGACAGATCGCGGCGATCTGGGGATTCATCAAGGACGGGCAGGGAGTGCCCGAAGGGTTTCCCGATCGCAGCGGTGGACAATTTGAGTTGGTTCCAGAGGACCGCCCCGTGATCCAGCGTACCTTTTTCGAGAAGACCGGAACCAAAGCGATCCTCGTTGGCTTCCCCGGTGAAATTCATTTGGCATACGACGGGAGTCGTGGAAGGCCGTCTCTGGTGTGGCGGGGGCGGTTTTTTGATGCCTACGACACCTGGTTCACCCGGGCCGCTCCGTTTGAGAATCCCCTCAGCGACGAGCTCTATCTCTTCGCTGAGGGCGGCGGAGATGGGCGCTTCCTGGGCTACCGCATCGACGAAAAAGGGAATCCGACTTTCATCAAGGTGGAAGGAGATCGCGAGATTACCGAGAACTACCGGGTCGAGGAGGGAACTTTGATCCGGACGATTCGCTGGGAGGAGGGCGCGCCTCCCGCGGTGGTCCACCCGACCGGTGCGGAAGTGAAGAGCGAAACAAGCGGGAAAACCCTGACACTGACTTATTCATGGAAATGAAAACCTGTTTATCGATTGGAGTTGTCCTCGGCCTCGCGGGACTCTCCCCGGCTGACGACGCCAAGGCCTCCTACGAGGTCTTCGAACTCATGACGGCGAGTTCCCCGAGTGATTCGCGGTCGACAGAGTGGAAGCCCGGTGACGGGATCACGATGGAGGTGAGTGGGATGGAGTGGATCGGGGACATGCTGGCCGTGTCGATTCGAAAAGGAGAGGTCTGGATGGTGGAGAATCCTCTCTCTGATAAGGTCGCAGAGATCTCCTACCGGCTCTTTGCCTCAGGTCTTCATGAACCGCTCGGGCTCGACCGCGACGGGAAGGACTTGCTGGTTTCCCAGCGGGCTGAAATCACCCGGTTGCAGGACAATGACGGGGACGGTGTCGCCGATGCCTACCTCACCGAATGTGACGGGTGGAATGTGTCAGGAAACTATCACGCCTACACTTATGGCCCTGAGCGCGACGGCGATGGCAATCTTTGGGTGACGTTGAACCTTGGAATGGGAAAGCTCGCAGACAACAGCGTCGGATGGAGGGGCTGGGGTGGAATCATCGGAGAAGATCACCGCTTTGTTCCCAAGGCGTTCGGGATGCGTTCGCCCAGCGGTCTGGGAATGAACCGGGAAGGCGACATGTTCTACTCGGATCAGCAGGGGACCTGGGTGCCGGCCAGTCCGATCTATCATTTGAGGGAAGGGGTGTTCTTCGGAAACCAGGAATCACTCGGGACCCTGGAGAACCTGGAAGCTCCGTTCCAGCTCAGCGCTGTGCCGGAAGCGAATCTTCCCTATCCGGAGGCCCTCGCGAGCTGTGCGGAGTTTGTTCCGCCTGCCGTGTGGTTGCCTTATAACAAAATGGGAAGAAGCACGACGGACATTCAGGTCATTGATGAGGATGGGAAATTCGGCCCTTTCGATGGACAACTCCTCATCGGGGAGTTCACGAATTCCGCGGTCAGCCGGGTCTTTCTCGAGAAAGTCGGCGGTGAGTATCAGGGGGCCTGCTTTCCATTCCTGCAGGGGTTCCCCGCCGCCGTCGTGAGGTTGTCGTTTGCTCCGGACGGGTCCCTCTTTGTCGGGATGACGAATCGGGGTTGGTCTTCACTCGGGAACCGCTCCTACGGACTTTCGCGGGTTTCCTACCGTGGGGTGAATCCCTTTGCGATCCGGGAAATGAGGGCAAGGCCGGACGGTTTCGAGTTGAAGTTTACCGCGCCGGTCGATCCGGATTCATTGGAGGGAGCGTTCGAGATGAGTAGCTATACCTACCTCTATTCGAAATCCTACGGCAGCGACGAAATCGAGACAAAATCACATGCGATCACCGGAGTCGAAGTTCTCGATGACGGGAAGAGTGTCAGGCTGGTTGTGGAAGGGTGTCGCCCTCTTTACGTGCACGAACTGCGCACCGACGGGATTCTTTCGGCGGACGGTCGCCCCCTCGATTTTGCCAATGCCTACTACACTCTGAATAGAATCCCGGAATGAGACCCCTGCTGCTATTTCTCGCCTGTTTGATCAGTGTTTCCGGTCTTGCGGCGGATCGGCCGAACCTGCTATTCATCATGACTGATGATCAGGGCTACTGGGACACGGGAGCGACCGGGAATCCCCACATCGACACGCCGTACCTCGACAGTCTTGCAAGCGACGGAACGCAGTTCCGGCGATACTACGCGGCCCCGGTTTGTGCCCCGACCCGGGCGGGAGTGATGACGGGACGATACTATCTGAGAACCGGACTCTACAACACACGCTTCGGTGGCGACTCGATGGGGAAGGGTGAGATTACGGTGGCGCAGTTGCTGAAAAACGCCGGATACCGAACCGGCCTCTTCGGGAAATGGCACCTCGGAAAATATCCCGGCTATCAGCCGCAGGAGCGCGGGTTTGATGAGTTCTTCGGACACTATCATGGCCACATCGAACGCTACGAGTTTCCCGATCAGGTCTATCACAACGGAACCCCGGTCGAGGCGCGGGGCTATGTGACCGATCTCTTTGCTGATGCCGCGATTGATTTCATGGAGGCGACCGTGACCGCGAGTGATGACCCGTTTTTCTGTGCTCTGATGTTCAATGCCCCGCATTCCCCGTGGTTGCTCGACACCTCGCATTCCTCTCAGCCCGGGGGGGACGAGACTCTCGCAAAATACCTGGAGCGGGGACTGCCTCTTCGCGAGGCCCGGATCTATTCTCTCATTGAGAGGGTTGATGAGAACGTCGGGAGAGTGCTCGCGAAGCTTGAAGAGCTCGATCTTGCGGAAGACACCCTCGTGATTTTTACGAGCGACAACGGAGGTGTCAGCAAATTCTGGAAAGGGGGAATGAATGGCTACAAATCAGGAAGCTACGAAGGAGGAGTAAGGGCTCCCTTTTTCGTCCGATGGAAGGGAACGGTCCCTGCGGGGGGAATGGTCGAGGGTCAGGTTTCGCATGTCGATCTTCTGCCGACGTTTTGTGAACTGGCCGGGGTGAAACTGCCGCAGGATCTGGTGCTCGATGGGAAGAGCCTTGTGCCGCTCCTGAAGTCGGGTCAGGGCGACACGCATCATGAATATGTCTATCACACCTGGGACCGCTATTTCCCCAATCCGGACCGGCGCTGGGCGGTCAGTGATCAGCGATGGAAGCTGATGGCTCAGTTCGGCACGGACGCGACGCCAAGCCCTTCGGGCTGGCGGTTGTTTGATCTGGAGAACGATCCGGGCGAGACGAAGAACCTGATCAGGGAGAAGCCGGAGATCGCCGATCGATTGCGCAGGGAGTTCGTGCGCTGGTTTGAAGACGTTACCGATGGGATCACCTACGCGCCGATTCGAATCCCGGTGGGGCCTGGTGAGGACCCGGTCGAGATTGAGCCGAGCTGGGCGACCTGGGAAGGGGAGCATATCAACTACACCTTTGACGGCTATGACTGGGACACGATCGACGGTTGGAAGGCGCCGGGAGAAAGTGCGACCTGGCAACTCGACGTGGTCGAGCCGGGAACCTACACCGTGGGGTTTAGCTACGGTTGCCGTCCGCTCGATGCGGGAGGCGTCTTGCGACTGTCTTCGGGGGACTCCACGATTGAGCATTCTGTGCAGGCAACGACGACGGCGGAGCAATTCGGATGGTTCGACGCGGGGACGATCGAGTTAAAACAAGGTGAGGTGGAGATGAAAGCTGAGGTCGTTTCCGCGCCCGGCCGTGAGCTGATGCGACTGAACCGTATCCAACTGGAGCGAGTGAAATGAAAAAGGCATCTCAGGGTATCCTGATCGCTCTGCTGAGTTTGCAGGGGGCTCTCACGGCGGAAGACAGGCCACCCAATATCGTCTACATTATTTCGGACGATCAGACCTGGTCGGACTTCGGCTTCATGGGGAATGAGCGGGTCTACACGCCGAATCTGGATCAGCTCGCCTCGCAGTCGGCGACCTTCGTAAACGGCTACCTCACGACCAGTGTCTGCCGCCCCTCGCTGGTCACCTTGCTGACGGGGCTGTATCCCCACCAGCATCAGATTCACTTCAATCACGGACCTCCGGGGAACAGTGCCTACAACCGGATGACGAGCGCCGCGGAATACGTGACGATTCGGGAAAAGGAATTCGAATTGATCAAAAAAGTAGACACGCTTCCCCGACATCTTGTGAATCAGTTAGGATACCGTGCCCTCCAAACCGGAAAGTTCTGGGAGGGCCATTGGCGGAACGCCGGCTTCACGGAAGGAATGACCACGTTCACCGCGCCCCCCGCTTCGCAAACCTACGGAGGGATTCGCAAACTGGCGTCCGGCGATCTCGTGGCGCATGGTAACGGGGACAGCGGACTGCAGATCGGCCGGGAGACCATGAAGCCGATCGAGGATTTCATCGTCTCGTCTGAAGCGGAGGGAAAACCCTGGATGGTCTGGTATGCTCCCTACCTTCCCCATCAGCCGCATGACTCGCCGGAGCAGTTCTACGATATCGTCGAGAGCACTCCGGGAGTCCTCCCTCACGAGATTCCCTACTTTGCCGCGATTGCTCAATTCGATGAAACCGTGGGCCGGCTCATCGGCTTTGTAGAATCCAATGCCAATGCGGCGAACACAGTTTTTGTGTTTGTGTCAGACAATGGCTGGGCCCCGGGTCAGCTTCCGGAGAAGGGCCGCCCTCAGGAGTTTGCCCATACGAAAACCAGTAAGCGGGCGCCTTTCGATGAGGGGGTAAGAAGCCCGATTTTGATTCGTTGGGACGGAGTCGTTCCGGCGGGTCGTCATGAAGAACTCGTGAGCTGCATCGACATTGTGCCGACTTTGCTGAGACTGGCCGACATGGAAGGCAAAGCCGTCGAGGAAATGCCCGGGGAGAGTCTTGTTGGAGAGTTGGATCCGGAGAGGGCGGTCTTCGGTGCGATTTACCCCGGAGATGCGACCCGTCTGGGGCATCCGGAGGAGGATGTGGCGTATCGCTGGGTGCGACGGGGAGAGTATAAATTGATCGTTCCTGTGGGCCCTGAAGCCTGGGGCGGTTATCTGAAGGAACCGTCGCTTTTCAACGTCGCGAAAGATCCTCATGAGAAAATTAATTTGTTCGCGAGACCGGCCTTGCATGAAATCCGGGCCGACCTTGAGGAGAATCTGGATCGCTGGTGGAGACCTTGAAGCTGGTGTTCGCTGCCATTTCCCTGCGGCGAAGGTTGCCGGGCCGCAAGAGCATCAGCCCTCCTCATCACTTCCGGTAGAAGATCACGAATAAACGGCGTCGACGAGGTCGAGCGATTTCTGATTCGGAAGAACGCCGACTTCCATTTGATTCATGACGTAGGCGAACGAGATCCCGGATTCCGGGTCGGCGAAGGCATGGCTGCCGCCGGCACCAGGCTGGCCGAATGCTCTCGTTGATGGCCCGAAGCGATGGCGTATTTTTTCACCACGCTCATCGAGAGGATCTTTCATGAAACCGCAGGTGAAAGCAGTGGGGAGCATGAAGATCCGGTCCGGCCCGTCCGTCTGCAGGCTGCGGGCAGCCTTCACGACAGCTTCAGGCAGAACGGTAACTCCGTCCTTCGCACCACCCTGCGCGAGGATCGAATAGAATTCGGCAAGGGCGGCGGCTGTTCCGACACCGCCCAGCGAAGGCATCCCGGCCTGCAGGTATTCGAGTTTATTGATGTCACTGAGCGCCCGCATTCCGCCGGGAGAACTGAACGCCGCCTGGGCAATGGAGTCCTTTTCCGCGAGCGCTCGAAAGAAGGGGAGCTCCTCTTCGGCGGGAAGTTGAACGGTCGGTGGCAGCATGGTCGCAAGTCGATCGAGGTGACGCGGATTGAGATCTCCGAGAAAAAAGTCGAGTCGAAGCGGTTTTGCGAGACGCTCGTTCCAAAAGGCAGCAAGTGAAATGCCTCCGGTCAACCGGCGAACGATTTCATCGAGGAGAAAGCCGTAGGTCCGCGGGTGATAGCCGTGGGACTTTCCCGGTTCCCAGAACGGAGTTTGCGTTTCCAGTTCCCGGATGACAGCGCGATGACTGAGAATGTTGGCGCGTTTGTCAGGATCAAGGGCGGGAAGGCCGGACTGATGGGAGAGGATTCCGGCAAGAGTCAGCTTGCTCTCCGCTGCTGCTCTCAGTTCCGGCCAGATTTCGGACGCCCTTGAATGAACGGGAATGCCGTTTTCATGCAGAGCCATGAGGGTGGCGATCGCGGCAGGCCCTTTTGTCGCGGACCAGACCGGAGCGAGTGTATGGCGGTCCCAGGGAACTGACTTCACTTTGTCCTGCCAACCCCGGTGCAGCGAAATGATTTCCTCTCCATCTTTCCAGACGGAGACTGAGGCGCCCAGTTCCCCGCGCTCTTCAAAATTGCGCTGAAAGCATTCTTCGACCTGTTTCTGCATCGTCACTTCACTTTCCCGGGGATCTGATCACGAAGGGCTTCCAGGTCAGGATCATTCAAAGCACGGGTTCTGTTTCGCGAGTCGAGTTGGATGGATTGAGTTAACCAGGTCAGCGCGGCTTCGGAGCGACCGAGGGCAAGCTCATAGCAGGCCAGGTTGTAGAAGTAGCATTGATCATCCCGCAGCGAGTGGGGTCCGGTCTGGAGGAAATCGATGGCCGCCTGCGTTTTGTTCATTGCGTGGAGCGCATAGGCACCCTGGATGAAGCCGGCGTGATTCTCCGGATCCGATTCCGCCAGATCCCGGCTCAGAGTGAATGCTTCCTCAAGTTTTTGGCGATCGAGAAGAATCACGATCTGCATTTCCTTTGCTTCCGGACTTTTCTGTCGTTCTTCAGGAAGAGAGGCGATCACTTTCGATGCTTCGTCGAACATGCCGAGATCAATGTAGCCCCGCGCTTTTTCCAGCCATGACGGTTCGTCCATTGTATCCTACATTTTTTCGGTCGTCTTGATCCCGAGAAGTCCAAGTCCACAGCGGAGGACCCGACCGGTCACTTCACAGAGGGCGAGTCGCGTTTCGCGAACGGCACCTTCCTCCTTCAGGACGGGGCAGGCCTCCCAGAAACGATGATAGGTCGTTGCCAGTTCATAGAGGTAAGTAGCCAGAGTGTTCGGGCGGAAGTCGGATAACACCGCCGGGACGATCTCGGCGAACTGGGCGAGTTTCAGCGCGAGGTCCTTCTCAGCGTCGGCGGTGAAGGTGATCGTGCCGCCCGGCTCGAAGTCGCTCCCGAGCTTACGGAAGATGGCCCGCGTCCGGACATAGGCGTTGATGAGATAGGGCGCGGTGTTACCCTTCAACGCGAGCATCGTGTCCCAGTCGAAGATGTAGTCCGTCATGCGAAACTGACTGAGCTCGGCGTATTTGACTGATCCGATTCCGATAATCTCAGCGATTTCCTTTTTCTCCCCGGGAGAAAATTCAGGATTCTTTTCCTCCACGATTTTCAGGGCCCGCTCGACCGCCTCCTCAAGGACATCGGCGAGTTGGACTGTATCTCCGGAGCGCGTCCGCAGCATTTTCCGGTCTTTCCCGAGAATGGATCCAAAAGGAATGAACTCCAGTTCGGCATTCTGACCCCGTCGTTTCGCAATCCTGAAGATCTGGTCGAAATGCAACTGTTGGGGAGCGCCGACAACATACCAGACCGCATCAGCTTTCAATTCTTCGATGCGGTAGTCAATCGTTGCGAGATCGGTGGTGGCATAGAGGAATCCTCCGTCCGATTTCCGGATCAAAGCCGGTTTGTCGGCGAGTTGCTTCTCGTTAGGAAAGAAAACGCAGATCGCTCCTTCGGACTCTTCGGCAATGTCGGCGGCGAGGAGGGAATCGACGAGCGGAGCGAGGCGGTCGTTGTAAAAGCTCTCGCCCAGCCAGAGATCGAATTTTACATCGAGGCGGTCGTAAATCTTCTGTAGCCCGATCCTGGAGAGAGCGATGCATCGTTCCCAAATCGCAAGATTTCCGGCATCGCCGCCCTGGAGTTTGACGAGCTCGTTTTTGCACTCATCGCGGAGCGCCTCATCCTCTTTCGTCTTCGCATTTACTTCGCGGTAAATGCGGAGCAGCTCCGGGATGGGATCTGCTTCGAGGGCATCTTCATTAAGGAGGTGTTTCCAGCCCCAGAGGATCATGCCGAACTGCGTTCCCCAGTCGCCGATGTGGTTATCCGAGATAACATGGTGGCCCAGGAAGCTTGCAATCCGTGTCAGGCTGTCGCCAATGATCGTGCTCCGAATGTGACCAACGTGCATTGGTTTGGCCACATTGGGGGCTGAGAAATCGGCGACGATAGTCTGTGGTGTCCCACTCGGGGAAACGCCCAGCTTTTCCTCGTCGTCGAGCAACCCGCCAAGTCTTCCCTCTAAAAAACCGGTTTGGAGTCGGAAGTTGATAAACCCCGGCCCGGCGATTTCCGGCTTTTCGCTGACTTCGCCTCCTTCGAACGATTCGATAATCGCCGCAGCGACTTCGCGCGGGTTCCGCTTCACCTGCTTCGCGAGGACCATCGCGGCATTCGACTGATAGTCGCCGAATTGACGGTTCTGGGCCTGCTCGACCCGGGCGACGAAACCTTCGGGGAGCCCGGATGAAAAATCAGTGTTGGCGAGCGCCTCATTGAGGCGGATGGCGAGGAGTTCAGCGATCGTTGCGGACATAGTAGAAAGAAAAGAGCGCCGCTCAGGCTAACGCTGCGCGAGGATTTGATGAATTTCCGCCGCATCTCCGGCGCCGGCGAGCTGTTTCCTTGTGTCGGCACTGTTGAGCGTTTTCGCGATGGAGGCGAGCGTCTTGAGGTGAGCGCCATGTTGGCCCTCCGGGACCATAAAGAGCACGATGTAATGAACCGGGGCACAATCCTGGGCACAGAAGTCGACTCCCGGCGTGGATCTTCCGAAGACCGCCACGATCTCGTCAAGATGGGGAAGTTTCGCGTGAGGGATCGCAATCCCGCCGCCGATCCCGGTGCTGCTTTGCTCTTCGCGAGCCTTGAGCGCGGCGAGTGCCGGCTCCTTCTGGGCCGTCGTGAGGGTGCTGGTCTTCACGAGATGATCAACCAGCTCTACAATGGCAGGCCAGTGCTCTTCGGATTGCATCTCGGCAATGACCCGCTCAGGAGTGAGTAGTTCGGACAGAGTCATGTCGGGTTCGAAGTGCGGACTTCGAAAGGGAAGGCGAGCATAATCCCGAGGAGAAGAGGATCAAGGCGGTTTTTCCGGCTTGAGGCTTTACAATTCATGGTTCTCCGCTCCATTGAACCTCTGTGTCGTTCTTCCCATGAACTCCCGTATTCTCTTTGTCTGCACCGGTAATGTCTGCCGCAGCCCCATGGCTGAGGGGTTGTTTCGTGATCTCGCAGAGAAGTCCGGGCATGAAATCGAAGTCGCTTCGGCCGGACTTGGAGCGATGGATGGGCATGGGCCGAGTCAAAATTCGGTCATCGCGATGAAGGAGCTGGGGATCGACATCTCCGCGCAGCGGAGTCAGATGTTCACTCCTGAGATGGTTGACGATTTCACTCACATCTTCGGGATGGGCGACGGCCACATCGAAACGATTCGCGCCTACTTTCCTCACAGCCTGGAGAAAACCTTCGTGTTGCGTGAGTTTATCGCAAAAGACGAATACGACCTCAATGTTCCTGATCCGATCGGTGGAGATCTCGAGGAGTATCAGCTCACGAGAGACTTGATCGAAGAGTCAATGTCCTCCATTCTCAGCTTCGTTACGACGGGGGATCCCGCACCGGGCAGCCGGGACTGAGAAATGCCCGGTTTCGGGCCGGTAAGTTATTTTGACTTTTTGAGTCTCCGGAACTAGCTAACGCTTCGTAAATCCTTTCTCCCGGCACGATTTTCGTAATTTACTCATGGAAAAACCCACTCTCATCATCGGAACCGACCACGGCGGATTTGAACTGAAAGAAGCTGTCGTCGACCATCTCAAAGGTCAAGGTTATGACGTTGAGGATATCGGCTGCTTCTCAACGGAGTCTGTCGACTACCCTGACTACGCAAATCTCGTCGCGAGTTCCGTGGTTTCCGGGAAGAAGGATCTCGGGATTCTCTGCTGCACGACCGGGATCGGAATGTCGGTGGCAGCGAACCGTTTCCCCGGAATTCAGGCCGCGGTGGTGACTGATGCGGCTCTCGCTGCGAAAACACGGGTCCACAACAACACGAATGTCCTTTGCCTCGCCGGTGACTTCACCAGCGCTGAAGTGGCCGGACAAATCGTCGATGCCTGGCTCGGCGCTGAGTTTGATGCCGGTGGCCGCCACGAACGTCGGGTTGCGAAGATGAATTCATGTGGCGCTTCAGTAAGTGCTCCGCATGTCGCCGCGACCGATCCTGAGATCTATTCGGTGATTCAGCGCGAGGAAGAGCGCCAGACTGAAAATATTGAATTGATCGCTTCGGAGAACTTTGCCTCCAAAGCAATTCAGCAGGCCCAGGGAAGCTGTCTCACCAATAAGTACGCTGAGGGTTACCCCGGGAAGCGCTGGTATGGTGGATGTGAAAACGTCGATGTCGCCGAGACTCTCGCGATCAAACGGGCCAAGAAGCTCTTCGGGGCGGGCTTTGCAAACGTGCAGCCTCACTCAGGATCACAGGCGAATGCAGCTGTTTATTTCAGTGTGCTCGAGCCGGGTGATAAGATTCTCACGATGGACCTCGCCCACGGTGGTCACCTCACGCATGGGCACTTCGCGAACTTCTCCGGTAAGTTGTACGAAGTGAAGCACTATGGTGTTTCTCAGGAAGAGGAGACGATCGACTATGATCTCCTCTCGAAGGCGGCTCAGGAATATCAGCCGAAGATGATCACGGCAGGAGCCTCGGCCTACTCCCGCATCATCGATTTCAAGCGGATGCGCGAAATTGCCGACTCGGTGGGCGCCTATCTCTTCGTCGATATGGCTCACATTGCCGGCCTCGTTGCAGCAGGAGTTCACCCGTCTCCGATCGAGCACGCTCACTTCATCACGACGACGACGCACAAGAGTCTTCGGGGGCCTCGCGGAGGACTGATCCTCACGAACGATCCCGATCTCGCCAAGAAAGTGGACTCTCTTGTTTTTCCTGGGATCCAGGGAGGCCCGCTCATGCACGTGATCGCTGCCAAGGCGGTCTGTTTCCATGAGGCGCTTCAGCCCGGATTCAAAGCGTATCAGGAGCAGATCGTGAAGAACGCGAAAGCGCTCGCGGCAAAAATGGAGTCACTGGGCTATCGCATCATTGCCGGCGGAACGGACAATCACCTTTTCATGATCGACCTGCGTCCTTCGGGATTGAATGGAAAGATCGTTCAGGAAACGCTCGATAAGGCCGGGATCACGGTGAACAAAAACTCCATTCCCTTCGATACCGAGAGCCCTTTCAAAGGCGGCGGGATCCGCATCGGAACACCGGCGGTCACTACCCGCGGGATGAAGGAAGCAGACATGGATACCATCGGGCAGCTCATTCATGAAGCGATCGTTGCCCGCGAAGATTCGGCCAAGTTGGAAGAGATTCGTCTCAAGGTGAAGACCTTGAACCTAGATTTCCCACTGCCGTGATTTGTCGAAAACAGAACGTGTTTTTCAACAGGGTTGGGTCTTTGGCTCAACCTTGTTTTTGTGTCCAGGGGGAAGTAATTGGGCAATTATCCTCAAGATGGGCAATTTTTCGTGAGGGTGATTGGCGAAAATTGCCATTTTATGGGAAAGTGGACGATATATCGGTTGATGTTTCCCTGAAAACTGCGATTTTTGAGACAAGTAACCCTTCCTACTATGGCAAAGCAGAAAAAAATCGAACTCGACGGCGCACAGGCGCTCATTAAGACACTCGATAGCCTCGGTGTTGAATATGTCTTCGGATACTCGGGCGGTGCTGCTCTTCCTATCTTCGATGCGCTTGAAACGGTTGAGACGAACATGAAGTTTGTCCTCACCCGCCATGAGCAGGGGGCTTGTCACATGGCTGACGGCTATGCCCGTGCCACCGGCAAGCCGGCCGTGGTTCTCGTGACTTCGGGACCCGGGGCGGGAAATACGATCACCGGTATCATGACGGCGCAGATGGACTCTGTCCCCATGATCATTGTGACAGGCCAGCAGGTGACCTGGATGCTGGGTAAAGACGCCTTTCAGGAGGCCGATATTTTCGGGATTACGATTCCGGTGGTGAAGCACAATTATCTGGTTCGTGAAACGAATGACCTTCCGCGGATCGCCAAAGAGGCCTACCACATAGCGACAACCGGCCGTCCCGGTCCTGTTCTGATCGACGTTCCCAAGAACATCAGCCAGTCTCCATTCACGGCTGACTTTGACGACGAGCTTGCTGCGGAGCTCGATCTTCCGGGATACAAGCCGGAGAAGGCCATGGATGTCGATGAAGTGTCGATCGAGGAAGCGGCCCGTTTGATCAATCTTGCGAAGAAGCCGCTCATTCTTGCCGGTCATGGAGCCATGATTTCGGGCGCAGAGTCCGAGCTCATGGAAATCGCGAACAGGATGGAGTGTCCCGTTACGATGACTTTGCTCGGCAAAGGGGTCTTTCCGGAATCTCATCCGCTTTCTCTCGGGATGCTCGGGATGCACGGAACCGCCTACGCCAACAAAGCGATTTGTGAGTGTGACCTGATTTTCAATATCGGATCGCGGTTTGATGACCGGATCATCGGCCAGGCTGATAAGTTCGGTGCTCAGGCGAAGATTATCCACGTGGATATCGACATCGCCGAGATGGGTAAGATGATTGTCCCTGATGTTCAGGTGGTGGGCGACGCGAAGGCGGTTCTGCAAAAGCTCCTTCCCCTTGTGGAAAAGGCCGACCACGCCGACTGGCTCGAACATCTCAACGGATACAAAAAGAAGTTCCCCCTTGGTTACAAGAAGCAGGGAGGCCTTCGCATGCAGCAGGTTCTTGATGAGATCCACGATCTCACCGATGGAAATGCGATCATTTCGACGGACGTCGGTCAGCACCAGATGTGGGCGGCGCAGTTTTACACGAACGATGCCTCATTCAAGTGGCTCAGTTCAGGCGGTGCCGGCACCATGGGATTTGGTTTCCCGGCCGCGATCGGCGCCCAGTTTGCCTGCCCTGACGAGACCGTGATCTCGGTTTCCGGTGACGGAGGTTTCCAGATGACCCTTTGCGAACTTGCAACCGCAGTGATTCACAAGCTCCCGATCAAGATTCTCGTGCTGAATAATCACTATCTTGGCATGGTGCGCCAGTGGCAGGAACTCTTCTTCGAGAACCGTGAGAGCGGCGTGGATCTCGAGGGCAATCCTGACTTTGTAAAACTGGCGGAAGCCTACGGGGCGAAGGGGATCAATATCAAGCGTCCCGCAGATGTGCGGAAGAAACTCCAGGAAGCGCTCGACTACAATGACGGCCCTGTCGTCATTAATGCCGAGTGTATCAAGACGGACAACGTGTTCCCGATGATTCCTGCCGGTGCCGCCCTGGAAGACATGCTGATCGAACCGCCGAAATACAAGATGGAGAAGCCAATTGGTTCAACCTGATTGCCACCGGCGATCCGGTTGAGAAGCAGAGGAGTCGAGTCGCAGAGAATGCTCTCGTTCCTCCCTCCGCTCTCACCCGGGAATTCACTACTTCTTTCCTACTTTACTTCTAAACTTCTCAAAATATGAGCCGGGCTATTACCACCACTGACAAGAAGCCGATGCCGCGTCCCGACGTGATCGGTGGTCACACCTTGAGTATGTTCGTGAACAACCAACCGGGTGTTCTCATGCGAATCTGCCAGATTTTTGCGAGACGTGCCTACAACATTGATTCGCTTGTTGTTTCGCAGGGACGCGATCCACGCTTTTCGCGACTGACTTTGGGAATTAGCGGTGACCCTGCCGGTCTCTCACAGATTATTCTTCAGTGTGACAAGTTGATTGATGTCATTCACTGTTACGAGCATACGCCGGACGATTCCGTCACCCGCGAAATGGCACTGGTGAAAGTGGGCGTCGATGGTGGTGAGAAGCGCACGGAAGTCCTTCAAATTGTCGAGCACTTTGGCGGTAAGACCGTCGACATGAGCGAAGGCTCCATGATTGTTCGTGTCGAAGGTGCGAGCGAAAAGGTCGATGCGGCGATTCGTCTCCTCACCAACTATGATATCATCGAGACAGTCCGCACGGGAAAGGTCGTCATGGCCCGGGGTGAGCAGGCTACCTGATTTCCCGGGCGAGAGAGATCAGTTCAGACTTCGGACGGAGCTTCGGCTCCGTCTTTTTTCGGCTCGGAAAGAGTTGCTCCGGGGGGGGATCCCCAAACCACGATGTCCTGCGGAATTATCCTCATTGATTACCGACATCCCAAAGGCCATCGCCCGGGGAGCCTGAAGGATCATAAACGGTGTCACCACTGAGGAAGACCGGCGGCATGGTCGTAATTCGAATCGTGAGCGGACTGCCATCGAGCGAATCTATCTTGGGCAGGGCGTTTCCGCTGGGCAGATAGGGTAGAATCAAACTGGTTTCCAGCATCTCCGCAGACTTGGTGGGGTGATCTGCGAGGTAGAGCCGCTGGGCCGCGTAGATGGAACGCAGCTCGATTCCGGCCGATTTCCCTTTGCGCCATGAGCTAAGGTTTTGATAAGAAACTATCCCAACGGTCGAGAGCGCAACGAGGATGGAAATGACGAGGGTTATTTCGATCAGCGACAACCCACTGGTTACCCTTCGTTCAGCTTTGCTGGACGGTCTTCCCTGGAGGGCGGATGCGGTAGAGTGATTCTTCGGGTTGTCCATGCGCCCCTAAACTTATCGGCTAAGCATCACTGTAATCAATCCTGATCTCACGAAATCCAACTTGTATTTGTCGTTGGCCCGAAAGTCCAGGTATCGGGGCATGAATGTAAAGCCGAATCCTGCAAATTGTTGATATTGAGGAGTTTGCGATAAATTAAATCCGATTTTGTTTGACGGATAGAAGGCTGGCGAACGCGGCTTTCTCTGCCAGATACGATAGCTTTCGATGCACTCACCAACGCACCATTATCCAGGTTCCTGCTCACCCTTGCAACCCAAATCAGGTTCGTTGTCCGGAAGCCTCGCAAGATCAATCCCGGTGATCTGTTTCGATCCGTTCTTCTCGCGGTGGCCGAAAATATGCCTACTGTCGAGGTATCGCCGGAATCCTCTCCGCCCTCTCCGGGGAGTCGCTTACCCGCCGGGCCGTCTTCAAGTGACTGGCGCAGGATTCGGCGGTAGACTTTTTTGCGGCTTTCCAGGAAGTTCTCCGTGAACAGACCCGGCGCTTTATCGACCCTCAAGGTAAGGCAACCCTGAAAAAACGGAGACCGTTTTCGGGTGTATCATCATCGAAGACGGTAGTGTGATTCCGCTGAGGTGCCATGGGTATTCGGACCACCAGTATTTTATTTTGGCAGTTGTGATAGGGTAAGTTTGTTCGACCGCAGAGGGTGTCCGGTATCCCGGCGAGGAGCGTTCGTGTTTCGTGCTACCGCAGGTTTCTATACATTCGAAGAGTGAGCTCCGGACATCCTTGGGCGTTTCGAAAAACCTTCCGTTTGTATTATCGTCTCCTGCATTCCGTAATTCCCGGTGGAGGTTCAGTCCCCGGAATCACAGTTGATTTTGTCCGTATCAGCCCGGATTCCCCTCGCGTTCAAAGGACACGCAGGGGAAGGGGGGCGCATCAGTGGAAATCCGGTCGGTTCAGGGATGAACTTCTTCGATCATCACCAGCCAGTGGAGAAAGTGGATCGGGGGAATCGCAGCCGGAGACGCCGCTGAAAAAAGTTCTGCCGAAGTGATATCCGCACCGATATCATCGTCGTCTGCGCCTTTAAAATCGAGGGGCGAGCGGTTCGAGTCAGTGCTTTCACTCATCGCATTAATTCGCCCTGAAAGATGCACCGGGGTCGGGACGTTAAGCTGTTCCCCGAAACGCTTTTCCGGGGAAAAAATGGCGACGGGCGGGAAAAAAGATTCCCCCTCGGGGAGGCCACTTCCGGCCGGCACCGCCGTTGGAACCTGGTTAAAACTTTCCAGTAGATAGACACGTGCGGGTGTAACAATGGCAAATCCTTGAGTGAAATCAGTGAAATCAGCGCATTGGCGCAAGGCAACGGCTAACTGATCTGGCTGTGAGGGTATCGTTGGAGTAATGACTTCCGGTGATGTCGCGTCGTGCTCAATGAGCAGGGAGTGGTTGACATCAACCGACGCCGCATCCGTGAGGGTCAGGAGAAAAGAGGGAAACAGTTCCGGCAGTACGACAAGGGCGTGACGCCCGTTTTCGAGAATCTCCGTTTCGAAGGGAATCGACGGGTCTTCTCCGGCGAGTGGTGGATTCCAGTTTTCACCGCGCTCAAGAAGATGCGTGCGGCGCAGACCGGTGTTATCAAGATAGGAAAACTCAACCGCCGTGGGAAGCTGAGAAGAGGGTGCGACTGCCTTGATCCGGGCAATCATGGCGGCTTGATTCGCACCGCGGGCATAATCATCCCATCCTACGGGACTGACCCTGTTGGCAGGATCAGTGCTCTCGGAACGGTAGAGGAAGTCCGTTCCCGCCATAACATCCACAAAAAGCGAGCGTGCCTTCTCGCTACCGGAAGTCGAGGCTGCGTAAAAGTCTACCTGCGTTTGCCGCTCGCGCGCTTCGCGAATCCCGAGATCGTCGAAGCCTTCGAAAAGGGATTCTCCCCCCACGGAAGTAGGTGCCGCCAGTGAAATCGAGCGTCGTGCCGCAAGTGATCCCGAGGCTGCACTGAAAGGACCAATCGCTTCCAGATCAGCCCCGTAGACAGGCCCTTCAACGTTTATGCTACTCCAGTTCGTCCCATCGGCGTGGCGTCCCAAATGAAGTCTTCCTGAGGCGGCAAGAGGAATCTGTGAGGGGATTTCATAGATGGAGAGCACAAAATTACGTTCCAAAACCTCATCCCGTCCCGGGTTAATGCGAGTGCGCAGCGTGAAAACCCACCAATTTCTCTTGGCCACAAAAAGCGAGCCGGGAGCACAATATCCGAAGCGGATCTGCGGATAAGTGAGAAGATTGTAGCGGGAATGAAGCGATGCTGAGAGCGAAAGCCCCTTCTCGTCGAGAGGGTGGTAGGTTTTTTCCGGGGAGATGAGAGGAATGCTCGCATCGGCGGCAACGAGGGCAGAAGGCAGATTTAAGCTCGCCGGCAGTTTCTCGGAGAGACCTGTGCTACTGATCAGATTCAAATTGGCCAGGTTCCCGGGGAGGACAAGGCCGTCTCCGGCAGGTGCTCCCACCGAGAAGTTATCGTTGAATCCGCTGGAGGCGGTATTCGCGGAGATTCCGACGAGACCGAGGGAGGCGGTCATCTCGGCGTCGAGAACTTCCCTGCTGTTGGAAAGTTCGATAGCGTCCTCAAATATTGACGCCCATGTGTAGGTCTCTGAAGATGATCCGCTGCCTTGCCGCATCGCGCCCATGGCACGGTTGGGGATAAGGTGGATAAGGGCTGCCAGGAAAGCATCCTCCCTTTGAGTGTAGTCCTGACGAAGCTGAGCCATTGACTGTGTCGAGGCCGACCTCAGGGAAACCAGAAAACTTCCCCCGAGAAGGGCAAGGAGAAAAGCGGAAGTTCCGACAACCATGAGAACGGTCGAGGCACCCCGCTGCGACGAGTTCGTTTTCTTTGAATTCAAGATGGTCATCATACGGTGATTCAAAGCGTCAGTCCGGGTTGCCACTGTAGGTGATCTCGGAGCCTGCTTCATCCTGAAGCGTAATTGAAAGAATTCCACTCAGGTTGGAAAATCGAACGGTAGTGGGGACGTGACTTATCGTCCATGAAGGCTCGCTCGGGACGCCGCCCAGAGGGCTCTCCAGGTAGTAGTGGATACCTCTTTCCCCGTTGGGACCCGGGCCCAGAATAGCTCGCCGAATCGATCCATCAGGTTGGAAAAAACGAAGTTGCAGAGCCGAACCTGACGAGTCGGGTGACGGTTCCCCGGCGATCGCGGAGGTCAGATCGGTATGAATTCGGTAGGAATCGGCCCGACTTATGATCGCCGCAAAGAGGGTATTAATCTGCGGCGCCTCATCACGCAAAAACTGAAAGTCGGCGATACGGCGGGAAAATTCGATTTGTTGTCCGATCAGAGCAAGTAATCCCACTGCAAGCCCCAGGGAAATCGAAATGGCCATGGCCATTTCGATAAGCGTGAATGCGAGTATATGGTTTTTTCTTCGAATCTTCATCGCACTCTGAGAATGGTTCGCGCTTTGTGATAATCACGTCCTGCGACACGATAGGAGATAACGGAACGCGCTTTCCAGGCCTCGGTGCGCGCCGGATTCGTTAGGAGGGTACCGCTACCACCGGCCAGATCGAGATTATTAGGATCAGGTTCGCGAAAACGAACAAGAGATGCACGAATCTCGCGCCCGCCCGGATAACGTCCTATCGCCACCTCTGTTTCGGAAAATTCGGGATACAGCGGCCAGGGAGACTCCGTTGAAACAAGTTCTGAAAAGGGGAGGCGAGAGGCCAGGGCTGTTTCGTGGGAAAGATAGGCGTCGGTCAGCGACTGCATCGCCGCCCACGATTGCATAGAGGATATCTGAATCGAGACTTTTAAGAGTATCACAGACAGCGCAGTCAAAAGCGCCATGGCCAGCGTGATCTCGACGAGGGAGAAAGCCCGCTGTCTATCCCTATTGCGGAACGATCTGTTCAGGGTGATCGAGGCGCACTGTGCAGAGATAGTAGAACGGGGATCAGTTGACCGTGTTGAGAGTTCCGTTGACACGAATCGTACGATCGATTTCGATGGTTAGATGTTGTAGTCTCTCCGCGCCAAAGGGTGTCACAGTAACTACCTCAAAAGTCCATAAGCCATCCTCCCGGATGACGGAGTCAAGATCCTTAATCTGCAGAGTCTCGTTTTGAGGAACGGATCCGTCTACGAGGACAGAAGAACCTGGAACTACGATTCCTTCAGTACCGAGGACAGGCGGCCCCTTGTAGGCTTGGAGGTAAGTCCATGAGTCGGGGTAAAGGTCCACGTATTCAATCGAGAGATCGGGGAGGGCACCTTTAATGACCTGGCCATTGACGAGCCCTTCGAGCGAGTGGGTGGTCATCGGCCAGACTTGGAGCGTCACGGAGTCGAGAAGCGACTCGGGAGCCTGATAATCCTCCAGCGAGAAGACTGAGAAACGTTCCTCGCCGCGGATTTTAGTCCGGTCGGCACCGGGGATGCCATTCACCGGGTAAGCGAAGGAGTGTATTCCATTGTCTGTGACAGTCCCCTGAGATAGGAGATTTGCCAGGTCACGGTCAATTTCCGTGCCGATGGACTGCTCCGGATAAGCCTGGGCGTGTCTCAAGAGTTTCACGGAACGCGCCGCTGGAGGGGCCGCCGGGTCTGAGGAAAGTCCTACTATATCCACTTCGACGGAGAAGGGCCGGTCTGCCCGGGTTCTGGGGACGGTTTCATAGGGGTCCTCGGAAATGATGCGGACGGTGGAAACGGGAATGTAGGAATTAACGTAGGTGGAATCGAGGAGATAGCTCGTGAGAGGAGCGTTCCGAATCGACCAAAGCTCGAAGCGCGCCCCATAAGGATTAATTTCCAGGGGGGATTGAATCTGGCCGGACTGAGCAACGCTTACATCCCACTCCAGATTATCCGGCATTTGGATCTGGCGGATAAAGAAGACGTAGTCACTTCCGGAAACCTCGCGGAGTGGAGCACAGACGCAAAAAAGCAGGAGGGTAATGATCGCGTTCTTCATTCTTTCACTTCAAGGCTGGGCAGTAACACTGGGACCGCCGGGGTCGGGCTTGGTCCGGAGAGTGGATTCACCGGAGCGCTCCCCGTCGCCGGATTCCTCAGTGAAGGCAGTTGGAAGCACGGAGATTGGACCGCCCTTGTAGGTGGCGATGATAATTTTGCCGCTGGAGCGCAGGGCGTTTCTCTCTTCAGCGGAAAACGGAGTCTTGCCCAGGGCCCGTTCGCGGGTAACCGGCTCGGCGTGAAGCCAGGACCGGTTTACCTCAAAGAATTTCGACCATGGCTGAAACTCGGCACCGTCCTTGGTTCCTACGCGGCTCTCGAGAGCTTCCGGGAGGTGCAGCACTGACCGTTTCGGGACAAGGGTCATCAAACCGCCGTGATTCAGCACGGTAGACTCGGCGATAAGATCACGACCGTGCATTCCCCGGGAAGGATCTGAACCGGGATTCCCGGGCGGCACCAGCTTGCGAATCGGATCGTGCTGCCTGGCGTGGCGAAGCCGGTTGGAGAGCTCCTCGGCGGAGACAGGCTCTGACATGACCGGCGACCCGGTCTTTTGGCCAGTTACCTCCTGCGCCATCGTAAGCGGCAAAAAAGCCATGTCCCCCAATAAAAAGGCCAGGACCAAGGCGGCAGCGAAATGTATCTTCATCGGGACTGATCGGTGGCTGTGCGGACGGTGGTGGAGACGGGCGCTGCTTTTCTCACAAGGAAAAATGTTTACCGACGCCTGCGCCCCCTCCTCAACCTGGAGTAAATTTCATCGTCGACCGTTGGGTCAGTGTCATTCTCGAGCAGAGGACTTCCACCGGGATTGCTGGAGTCGACGCCATCAACATTGTTCCCGTGCCCGTTGTTGTTGTTTATTTTGTCATAAACACTGACCAGAAGAGCCATGTCCTGAAGGTCATAGCCACCGTGACTCATGTCGGTATGTGTCAACTCCATGAGGTAGACTACGTCCCGTGGGCCGATCTTTATACGTCCCTGATTGTCTAGGATGGGAGAAAGAAAACTCTCGAGGGAAGGCTGCTGGTAGAGCGGTGTTGTCGTCGGCGGCGTGTCACCGTTGCGAAGCGCCCTGATGTTGGTGGAACCGGTGGTCGAGCTGTAGCGCGTGCTCCAGGATCTGCTTGATGGTGAATAACGACCGGCCACGTCAAGCGTTTCCCCCTGAAGTAGCCTCGTCGTGTGGACTATCGCATTCGGAACAACCTGGCTGTTCGTTCCGTAAAAGATGCGGCTAAGGCTACCTCCGCCTTTGCTCACGCTCGCTTCGGTAGGAATCCATTCCCAACGGGTTATCTCTCCGCGGTAATTAAGCCAGACGCGCTTCACTGAAGTTCCGAGAACCCGGATGTCAGCATACACATCCCGCTGAGCTCTGATCGTACCGCCATTTTCGATCGTGATGATGTCAGAGACGACTTCCGGAACCGTGACGGACCAGGTGAGAGTTGGATGAGTCCCGGCCTGGGCGACAGTCGGGTAGGCGCTGAGAGTGCCGACGGGAATAACCGGCGAACGGTTTTGACTCCAGACCGTCGAGGGAACAGAAAAAACGAGTGCACAAGCTAGCAGTCCCAGAATCTCAGTTCGTTGTTTTCTTAGCGTCAGAGGAGATGAGGGAAGGGATTTCATGCTCATTTGTGTTGGAATCGACATGCTCCTGAGACGGACAACTTGAGATGTTATGCAGCCAATGCGGAAAAAAATACGCTTTTTCCCGTGAAATGTCATTAAAAATTTTTCCCGTTTTTTTAAAAACTTTAGTATGAGAGTGAATTGTTCTTCGTAGAAAAGGCTGCCTCATTTTGGAGCGCCTCCCTTTTCTTCCTGCTTTTGCCATGCAGCAACCAGCCGCCCGAGAAATTCACGACGCTCCTCGATCTCGTTTCTTCGCTCATCAGAGAGGAGATCCAACCTTCCTTGCGCTCCGCTTTCCACCCAGAGGGCGTCAAAGCGATTCAGGCAAGCAGCAGCATTTAAAATCTGCGTTTCTTCATGAGCCGGACTGGCTGGGGCGCGATGCGGGATACTGCCGGACTGAGAGGTTGAAAGGTGAAGGTTAATTGACGCGGCGGATGCGGTAAGCCAGGGCTCGGGATCTTCGTTTTCACTGGAGATCCAATGAAGCGCGAACTTGGAGAGCTCGTCGGCGCGTTGCTGGCCTTTCTCCTGATCGATCCCGTCCATTGAGGTAAGGAAAAGATACAATGCCTCATAGATGGTGTAACTTCCCGGATCAAGGAGAAAAGCGTTGACCAGCATCTTACGCAAATCCCGACGGATCGCGATCAGGTGGGCACCGCCCGGGGGAGTCGGATTGTTCCGACGTGACTTTTCCTCCCGGGCACGTGCCAGCCATCCAACGCCGATTGAATGGATTTCGCCCTCCAGTCCGACGTGCCAGACCCTGTCGATATCATCTTCGGCGAGGCGCGAGAAAAGGGATCCAAAGGCCGAACCGCGGAGAGAAAAGGGATTTGGATTCAGTAAAGCGTGGCGGGAGTGCTGCTGCGGCACCGGTGAAGAAGAGGGACTGATTCCGGATAAAAAAACCGCTGTCACGCCGACCACAAGCGCCACGGTGGCAAGGATAGGGTTCATGTATTTCATCCGGTTACCTTCCGGGGCGAAAAAGAGTCAACGCGACAACCCCGAGGATGATCCCCCAACCGCCGAAATAAAGAATAAATTGACCGAAGACGCCGGGAGGGAGAGGCCCGAGCTTGAAGACGAGCCGGTCCGTCAAATCGGCCAGATGGTAGTGGGGAAGACAGAGGCTCCCGAGGCTCGAAGCAATCCCGCCCCCGGACAAAAACGGGGCGAATTTTTCCTGAATCACCAATCCGTAAATGAGAAAAGCCGCGACGATGATCCAGGAGACAACCGGGTTCAGCCGGGTGCCGAGAGAAAAGGCGAGAAGGCAAAGAGGTGCCGTCACGATCAAATAAAGGGTTCCGTATTGCAAGTTCGTGACCGACCAGAGACGGGCTTCTGCGGAGTCCGAAGGGGTGCAAAGATAGAGAGAGATCAGGATTGTCTCGATCAGCAACACAATTGAGGGAAAGACAAGACCGGCATTAATCTGAAGCGCAAGCATGGCTTTCGGGAAGCGGTTACGGGAAGCGGGAAGCAACAGTTCGAAAATACCGCCGCGCTGCCATCGGGAACCGGTTGAGGAAGCTTCCACGAGAATCCATATCACGGTTGTCAGCCAGAGCAGGACCCATGCCGCCTGAGCCCGGGCAGGTTCGATCAGGGAGGGTTTGAGCGAGACCGGGGTCAGTTCTGGAAGAAAGATCGCCAGAAGGGGAAGGAGGAAGACAAAAACGAGGATGACCTTCCGCGAAAAGAGAGAGGATAAATAAAGCCTAAGACCACTCATGGTTCGGATCGGGTGGTGAAGAGCGAGCGCCTCAGGCCCGACCAGTCGAGGAATCCGTCCTTCGAATCAACCAACCCGACGGAGTTTTCCCGGATCACCAGCGCGGCGTCAGCCTCTAGTGCGGCGTCGTCAGGGTGGTGTGAAACGATACGACAGACCCCCTCCTTACGTTCGCGCCACCAGGACCTGACTAGGTCCCGCGCCACAAAGTCCAGGCCGGAGAGAGGTTCGTCGAAAAGCAGAACACAACCACCTTCCTGATTTGCCGCCGCCGCTTCCCCGAGAACAGCGACGAGCTTCTGGCGATTTCCTCGCGATAAGGTGGCGTAATCACGACCGAGCGGTAATTCCAATTCGTCGGCAAAAGAAAGGGAGGTCTTGAAAGAGTCATGATCGAGAAGCGCCCGCAGGATCTCACGGGGCTTGTGGCCGGCATCGAAGGTGAGATCGTCGCAGAAATGGAGAAGCCTGCCATCGATTCGAAAAGCGCCGTTAAGGGGGGGAGTGAGGCTGCCAAGCGTGCGTAGGAGAGTGGTTTTGCCGGAACCGTTCCGGGCGAGAAGAAGATAATGCCCGGGTCCGAGACATATCTCTGACTCGAAGGAGGCGACACGGGTCGGCGGCCGCCGTAGGGAGCGATAACCGATTTCGAGCCCCTTGGGGAAAAAGACTCCACCCTTGGAGGGGACGGTTGAACGCGGGCTGGTCTCCGTTGAGTGCATGGAGGGGGAGACTATCGCATGCCTCTCGTTCACGCAAGATACTCTTCCGTCCTGAGCGGCGCAAAAGGCTCGAACGGGGCAACAATTATACGGGCCGCTCGCTACGAAAACCATCGGCTCCGGAAGGCCTGTAGGAGCTTGGATGAAAGTGCCGTAGGATCAGGGCCGGAAAATTCGATCATAGGGATGGTTGGTTACTCGTAAGCCATTGCCAGGCTTCTCCGGGTAAACCGGAGAAAACCAGAACGAGGAGGAGAATCCCGAAAAAGATCCAAACGACACTCATTGTGAAGGAACGGTTTGGATTCGAGAAGAGACTTGCCGCAATCCCCGCGCGGTCTGCGACCCTTGAGGTGTAAGTGATATTTTCAGCTTCGAGGGACCTGGTAATTTGCTGTATTACTGCCTCGTCACGGGCGGTAATTCGATAAAGATATCGTCCCCCCTTCTCCGCGTCATTCTCCTCAAGAAGAACACTGCCCGGAAGCGCACGGGGAAGCGTATTGCAGTAAAACCGGGTTTGGTGAACGAATTTTCGCTGGAGCCACCGGTCAAATGAAGTCTGTTGCATAGGTTTAAAGATGAGGAAATTATCCCGCTTTCCGACTCAGATGCCCTGCCCGCTCATCATTTTGGGGCCCATTAGGAAAATCGGGAGGAAGGAGCCACCGAAAACGAGTGTGATGAGAAGGCCGGCCATGAGCAGAACGATGAAGTTCACTATCTGTGTGAAATCACCGATCACCTGATCGACTTCTTCCTCATACATGGTGGTAAGGAGCCGTAACTGTTCGTCAAGAGATGAAGACCGCTCTCCGATCGAGACGAGATGTGCCACCTGTGGATCGCACGAGGTGAATTTCCGTAAAGCTTCGGAGAAAGGCAGGCCCGTCTCGATATAGCGCCTTCCGGCACTGCGAAGCTCTTCATGCATCGGTGTCCCCTTGAGGGAATCTGAAGCGATCTCGACGGATTTAGCCAGATTAATCCCGTTTGAATAGAGCATTTCAAGGGAGCCGATAAAGAGAAGCTGCCGCATTCCCATAACGAGTTTGCGGAGAAGGCGCCATCGTGCCATCAGGAAAAAAACCACCGCGCTGCGTACCTTTTCGACGAAAATAAAAGAAAAAACCGAGCCGCAGAGGAGAAGAATCACCGGTATCCATACCTTTCGGGTGGCCCGGCTGATTTCAAAAAGTATCGCGGAGATCGGATCGGGCTCCTGACCTACATCGAGAATGATATCTTCGATCTGGGGGATCACGCGGATTTGTGAAAACACGAAAAGGAGCAGGAGAGCGAAGATTATGATACCCGGAAGCAAGGTCGCCTTTCGCATTCGCGAACGGAATTCCGCTTCTTTCTTTAATCGGTCGGCGATAGATTGAAAGGCCCGCGCGAGCTGTCCCGAGTCAGCCCCGGCCCGGACAAGGGAGATGATCTTCTCATCAAAACGCCCGGTTTTTTTAAAGGCCGCGTCGACAGGCATTCCATTGCCGAGGGATTCTCTTATTTCTGCCGTGAGCTTCGTGATCAAAAGAGACGGATGATTCGCACCGTAATAGGATAGGGCGTCCGAAGTATTGATGTTTGCCCTGAGCATCGAGGCAAGGCTTCGGCACAGTTTAATAACTTCCTTACCCGGAAGATTCTTTGAAAGGCTGATTCCGAGAAAGGGCCTCGGCTCTTTTGCGATAACTTCAGTATCAACCGGTTTTTCTCTTGCTGCTTCGAGGAGCTCGCGTGCAGAGGATCGTCTGGGTGGAGGTGGAGTCATTCCGCGTTGGTGAGATCAATGGATTTACTCAGGGCTTCCAGATCGGTGCGCCCCTCGCGGAGCAGCTCAAGACCACTGTCTCTCAGTGAAGGAAGCCGACCATCCCGCCGGACCTCGCGCTCCATCTCGTAGGGGCTCAGAGTTCCCTTGGAAAGTTCGTCCGACCAGCGAGCCGTGATTGGAATGATTTCGAGGATGGCGGCGCGCCCGTGATACCCCCGCCCCTGACAGCTGTGACATCCCCCGGTATTCCGCACGTAAACGGGCAGATCCCTCATCGAATCCTCCAGGTTGAACTTGCGGATATCCCGCTCCAGAAGACGTGGCTTGGGCACCTTACAGACAGGGCAGAGCAGTTTGAGGAGGCGCTGGGCGCAGGCTGCTTTGAGCGTTTGCGCAATCTTCCAGCGTTCAATGCCTATCTGTTCGAAACGCTCAATGATTTGTGAGGCTCTCGGAGTATGGATCGTTGTTAAAACCTTGTGACCGGTAATTGCGGCCTCGATCGCAAGTTCTGCTGAATCAAGATCCCTCACCTCACCCATGAGAATGATGTCGGGATCGCTACGCATGAAGCTGGCAATCATTGCCTTGAATTCGTTTGGTCGGATATCGCAGTGGATCACTCCCTGAATTTCATCCTCGACCGGATTTTCGAGGGTGAGAATATTATCCTCGGGACGGTTCAATTCACGCAGCATCGCGTTCAGAGTGGTCGATTTGCCGGAGCCGGTCGGTCCCGACATGACGATAATCCCGGAGGGAATCGCCATTACCCGCTCAAGTTCAAAAAGGGTTGCGGGATCGAAGGCGAGCGAACCGACCCCCAGTTTTGCCTCGAAATGGGCCTTGTCTAGAAGTCGCATCGTCACATGATAGCCGCGGTAAGTGCGATGCCTTTCAAAGCGGATATCGATGGAGCGATTCAGGTAATTAACTCCGAAACGTCCTGAAATCCCCGGGCTCTTCACCCGCTCTTCAGGTGCCAAACCCATGAGATTAAGAAGGAAGGCATCAATCCGATTTTTCAGCTTAATTGGAATCGGATACTTCGTTCCCATATCTCCATCGATACGGTAGCTGTAGGTGACATCGCCAATCCCACATTTGACGTGGATGTCTGAAGCTCTTAATCGTATGGCATCGGAAAGGATCTTGGCGACGAGCCTTGCGAGTGGCTCCTCATGTTCCGCATTGATGTCAAAATAATGCTTTTCTTCGGAGCTTTCGTCGACCTCTATCGACTCGAGTTCGTTTCGTGAAGGCCCCTGAGTTCCGGAAACGGATTCAATAACGGGAATAATTTCGGCATAGGGAACGAGGATCCGAACGGGTTCCAGGTCCTCGAAGCGGGACGAGATGGCGTCCTCCGCCGTCGTATCCCATGGATTGACAACGGCGAAATAAAATCGGGTCTGGTCCCTCGCGATCGGAACAAAAAGCCCGCGATTGAGCAGTGCCGGATCGAAAATTTCGAGGAGGACTGGATCAATGAAGTCTCTGATCCGTCCTAAAAACGGAATGCCGCATTGGGAGGCGATGATTGAGAGGATCCTCGCCGAGGTAGAAGCCCGGATCGCGGCGTCATCTCCGGCAAAGTGCCCCTCCGGCGCGAGGGTAATGATTTCGTCAATAACCTGCCGGGTAAATGTTTCATTGACGGGAAATCCAAGATCAAGATTCATGAAGCGAAATGACGTCGACAGAGGCTCTGCCAGCTCTCAAAACCCGTCCGAACCGGGAAAATAACCGGAGTGACGACACTGCGGCTTCGGAAAATCCGGACAATTTCGGCGGCAAGGGCTTCCGCGGTGAGGGGGTTGATTGACGCAAGGGTTAGGAAACAGCCCGACTCCTCCTGCAGGACCGGAGTCTGAAGAATCCGGCAAAGCTCGGCGATGTCGCCTTCCTGGGTGTAAAAATCAATAGGAACAGCCATCCGGTCAGCGAAACCGAGGAAAGGAAAGCGCAGCCCGGCAGCAAAGGCAAACTGTTCGAGGAGGTCTTCGCGGAGATGATGGGGAAGACCGCTTCGCGAGAAAGCGTGGGAAAGAAAATCCTCAGGCACTTCACCAACCGTTCCGGCAACGTTTTCTTTGAGGTAGTCTGTTACGAGAGACTCTTCGATTGCAAGGTCGGGGCAATGTGTATTAACGATTTCAAAAGTTTTCAGCGCCACGGTTTTTCGTATTGAGTGCCCTACGGCTTTCGGAGAGAAATCGTCTCGATTTTTTCCAGAATCATCCTGAGATGGTGCGACGGATTTTTTGTCCATAATAGTCATTCACCTCTCGGCTTGCAGGAGTCTGCTTGAGAGTCAGAAAACCGATCTCTTATGCACAGATATCAGTATGGTAAATCTTGGCGAGAGGATTTTCTCAAGGGGGGGAGTAAAGTTGCCTCAAAAAATTGCCGAAGGGAGGCGTGACGTGCGACGGGGCTGAACGTTCCGGGGTAGGACCCTGGTTCGGGTTGAGAAGATGTGGATTGAGAACCGGTTGCGCCCGTGGTAGATTGGCGCGCAGGTTGGGAGCGGTATTGCGATCCGGGTGGACCGGATCAGGGGAGGCAAACTCGTCGGGAAGGATGTGGCTTTGATGGATTTTCCGGCTGATAAAGTCGGACGCGCCGGAATCGTCCGGGAGATAGAGCAACGGAGTCACGATGAAAACGAGACTGGTGTGATCCTTTTGTTGATCGGAATTCTTGAATAAGTGCCTCAGCGCCGGGACATCGCCGAAAACCGGCACCTTAGCACTGTCCTCCGAGCGGACCTCCTCGTAAAATCCGCCAATCAAGAGCGAGTGTCCGTTTGGAACCCTCGCCACCGTTGTAACAGAGGACTCGTTGACCCGCGGGTAGCTGTTTCCGGAAGAACTGGTGATATATTCGACGACCTGAGCGGAGCGGGGGCGCAGTTTCATGCGAATAGTGCCGTCGGGAAGGATCGTCGGAGTGACCGCGAGAGTCACTCCGACCTCCCGTGTCGTCGATGGATCTCCGACACTGTCTTCATCGTCGATTTTATAGCGGACCTCCTCGCTCGAATTTTGCCCGCCTGTCGTTGCGGTAACAGTGGTGGTGATGATTGGAATCCTGTCTACGACAGAAATCAGTCCTTCCTCATTATCTTCCGTGATGAGAGTCGGGCTCGACTCTTGTTCCGCAAGGCCTCCGGTATTCAGAGCTTTAAAGACCGCCTCGATCTGAATAGGAGAGAGCACGAGGTGGCCTTCCTCACCGTCTCCGGAGGAGGAAGAGTTGAAATTACGCGTCGTTTCCACGAGACTGAGACCCGTGCCTGTAGTGTTTCGGGCAACAACGGAGGTGGCGCTGTCGAGCCCGGGAAGTCCGAAAATGGAATTAAGGCTTCCGGATGCATTGAGGCTGATTCCACCCTCGTTCCCCAGGATGGAAGACCAGTCGACTCCGACTAGGTTGCGTGAGGAGGTGGATATCCTCAGGATACGGGTCTCGATAGCGATTTGTTGCTTGGGCTGATCTATTTCCTCCAGAAAGGCAAGGAGTCTTTTGACTTGCTTTTCGTTGTCAGAAATCACAAGGGTATTTGTCTTGGTCTCGAACTCAAGGATTCCTGTGCCCGGAGTCAGGAAGGGCTGGAGAATGATTTTTGTCTGCTCCATATCATCGGGCCGGAGATACTTCAGCTGGTAGCGGACCGCCTCCTGTGGCAGGTGCGCCAGCTGTTGTGAGTTAAAGACGTAAACGGTATTGTCCGTGGAGTGGATTGTGAGACCGAACATGAGGCCCACTTCCTGCATCTGAGTGACTGGGTCACCATCGCGAAGTTCGCCGGTTACGACAAACTCCGGTGTGTCCAGCGAGGAGTTGTGAAAGTACTGAAGATCGGCCAATCGGGCGAGGTGTTGGAACACATCGTTGAGGGGAGCTTTTTCAAGCCAGAATCCAGATTCGGTCGTTTCAATGAAGGTTTCCGTGGTGTTACTGCTGCTTTCCGTTGACAAAGGAACGGTATCCCGGGCGGAAGTGGAAACCTGGGCGAGAAGCAGAGGGTGATCTCCAGGTGAGTTTCCCGAATCAGAATTCGTCGGGGAGTCTGTGAAAGTGCCGACCTCGTCTCGCGAAGACCCCTCGTTCCGAAGGGGATGGACCGCTGGGACCGATTCCAATGGCAAGCCTGGTGGAAGAGAATTGGAGACGGTACCTTCCACCCCTTCAGACAGAAACGGCAACGAAGTTCGGGCGATACCGGCGGGAGCTCCTGAAGCCGGTGTAGCCCAGTAGCCGGAAGAAGTATCTGGTTCAGCTCTATTGGAAACCGCGTCAGCGGCGTGAGCTGGCCCCGGACGAGGCGAAGATTGCCCGATCCAGTCTCCCTCGAAGCGGAGTGCCTCCTCGGTCATTCCGGAAGAAGCCAAAAAGTAGGTAGCCCCCAGTAGAATCGTGATAATAAAGGAGACCGAGATAATCCGGGGGAGCGAGTGCAAACGGTCTGACGGGGCTGCTCTTCGCATAGTTACCGAGCGAGATTCATCAGAGTTCATGGAATCCTCAGTAAGAAGGAAACCAAGGTCTCCGGAAAGATCTTCAGACTTGACGGGACGCTCGGGCATAAGTTTCCACTAGGGATCAGATCGGGGCGCATACAAGAGAGTTAAAAGGCAAACTGAGTCGCTTTCAAGAGAATTTAAAAACTATGCATCCCAAGACGACTCGCCTCCGGGCTCTCTACCGAATGGGAATAACCCCGGATCGCGGGAAAATTCCCTTTTCTTCAGGCGGGTCCGAAGAGGGGGCCTTTCTGCGTAGAATGAAGGCACCGGTGCGAAAAGGCCTGACCACTTCTTCCCCAGTGTCAGAATCGCGAAAGTGAACGCCTTCAGCCGTAATGGTTACGAAAACAAGGTTTACTAGAATTCCTTCGATCTGTATTGGAAGCGAAGCGCCTTCCTGATAGAGTCTGCCGCGGACTACAATTTGATTTTTCGACGGATAGATTCCGGTAAGGGGCAGAGCCCCGACCGCTCGGGAAGTTAACCCGGAAGGCGGTCTTTCCTGCTCCTCCTCGATCTGAGCCTCTTCGGGCTCTAGAACAAACTCGGGCGCTTTTTTCTCTGAGGTCATCGGAAACCCGAATGGGTCAAGAACCCTCGAATTCATTCGGATTTTTTCCTGAATCCCACTCATCCGCAACGCTTCGCGTGATGCCGGAGGCATCCCGGCTTCCGAATCGTCAACCGCATCTACGCCGAGAGCACTCTCCTGGGCCGGCAGATTCAGGAAAAGAGGAGGGGAGAAGAAAAAGGCAATCAACAGGAAGATGAACCGGTAATGTGCCGGGATCGCCAATTCCTGCAGAGAATGGGCTTTGGAGTCGGGAAAGAAATTCATGTTCGAATCGCGGGAGCATCCCAGTGAAGATAAACAATTCGAAAAATGAGATACGGGCCGCCGCCAGTCGACGCCTCAACTCCGCCCCTCGTCACCTCAAGGCTCTCGAGCATCAGGGCCGGCATTTCGGATTCGAAAGTTGCCAGCAGGGTCTGCATTTCTTGAAAATACCCTTCGAAAGTCAGGGCGATTCGCGAATGAGGCAGGTTGGTGGGGCCGGTTACCGCCCCGCCCACGGGAGCCTGCCCCATCGCGGTGCGCCTCAGGGAACCGGGCGGAAATTCGGAGAGGGTGCGATCAATCAGCTGGGTGAATTTATGAAAAAAATCCTCACGACCCAGTTCTTCCCATGTCGTAAGATCTCCCCGCCTCTCTCCGGACCCCATGAACTCTTCAAGCAGACTGACCTGCGCTTTCACCATTCGCAGCTCTTCACGTGCAAGCTCACGTTTCTCCATTTCCTCACTGACTTGTGAGCGGACATAGAAAATCACACCCAGCAACAACACGGCCAGGGCGGCTGGAACGGCATATCCGTGAACCAGAATTGCTTGGCGGTGACGATTCATGATGATTTTCGGGGATACCCTGGCGGGGAGGAAATTAATTGGTAATGCGGGGCAGGGTCGGGAGTGAGTCCATCCTCTCAGGTGCGACTCGATTTCCAAGGGAAAGGTCAAACGCATTGCGGAAGCGTCGCGTGAACTGGAGGGGGAAGTAGGGTGACTCCGGCATGCTTGCCTGTCGTTGTTGAAAGGTAAGTTCCAGCGATGATTCTAAGTCGTCACTTAGATAAGGGGCTTCATTCTCAAGAGCAATCTGCTTTACGATGCCACTCACTTCGCGCTCCGAACCGAGAGAGGCGATATTGGCCGCCAATTCCGGGTCAATGTAGCCCGAAAAGCGCCAACGCCTCGTGTAGCCGACTCGATTGTTCGCAATCACCGGAGCCTCGAGCCTGTAGGAAAAATCCTGCAGAAGAAGACCGCTGTTTTCAGGGAAAAGGCGAAGGGGAAGCTCCAAAGCGAGCCAGCCCTCCGAGCGGTTCGAAAGGATGTCATCCCAAGCCTGCCAGCGTTTCTTTTCCTCCATAAGAACGGCAAGCTGCTCATTTGCCTCAGTTACGGCCTCGGGCGAGCTGCTCCACTCGGGGGAGTTTACTTTGCGAAAGACATCCGTCCCGAAATAGAGCCCGGATAGAATGAAGAGAAAACAGAGTGCTGAGCGAAAGAAGCGACTTGTTCGGGCGAGAAGGAGATCGGCCCGGCCCGGCAGCCGCGCCGCTTCCTCGGTAGTAGTAGAATAAAAATCGAGAAGGGCGGCTTCCGCCAGCGCCCCGTCATCTGGGTCGGCGTGAGGCAATTCCGCCTCGGGAATTCCTTCAGCAAACCCGGCGGATTCCGGAAGGAGCCCCAGAGCCATCGATGTAATGGTGATTCCGGGAAAAGAATTTGCGACCGGACCAAAGTCGGGAACGCCGTTCTCCGGGGGGGACCGATCCAGGAAAAGAAGCCGTGAAACGGGAACATTTCCCGTCGCGAAAACGCTTTGAACAAGATCGGAGAGATCCGCGGCTTCCTGCCCTTGCGGAGTCGGCCTCGGCAAAACCCGGATGATTTCGGGATGCCCGCTATTATCCAAAACGGCATAAACGGTCTGCTTCGGGTAGCGCACCACCGCCAAAAGACTGCCCTTTTCAGATTCAACAGAGTCGTTACCGGCAAGAGTAAGAGCCTGTCGCAGCATTTCGAGTGCGGCACTCCGCGCTTCCGCAGCAATGGGGTAGCCGAGAGAATTGCCGAACCCGCGCAATTCGTCGACGAAACAGCGAAACCGGTTGGAAAGACTCGCTCCAAACCGGTCCCTTGATTCCGGATCCCCCGCTGCGAGGGGGAGAAGCCTCCAGGCGCTCGCTTCGGCGGAAACGGAACGGTCACCGAGGGCCTTCTCGGGCGCGAGGATGAGCAGTTCATCCAGGTCGGACAGGTCGGTCTCGGCATCAAATTCCAATGCCAGCTTCCTGATGTGAAAGGATTCGGAAAGGTGCAAAATCACCCCCAGTCCTGAATCACGAGCTTCGCGGTAAGGCTGAATCAAGTCCCTCACGAGTCCCTGTAATGACTCCCGCGAAGCGGGCGAAAGGCGTGGGCTGGTCTCGCCTTCGTCTGTGACAAGGGACAGGTCGGGGAGCCGGGGACCGTCCAGCCACCGGTCCGAAGCCAACTCGCGAATTTTCGAGAGGACGAGCTCCCCTGAAACAAAAAGATGCCACTGAACAGCCTGCTGGTCGGCCCGCCGATACCAACCCAAGTTTCTCAAGTGACCTTCTGAAGGTCTTGACAGCTGTTTTGACTGCCGGTAAAGGGAGCGCAGGGAACTGTTGACCGGGAGATGTTCCATGAGAACCTGAACCCCGTCCGACGCGATGGGGAGAGCTAAGGGAAGGTGTGGAATGCGGCTGACCACAAGAGCGGGAAGAATCCTGCGGTCAGCTAGCTTTCCGGGGGGGGATTCACGCAACACGGCATGTTTATGCTGAACCGCTCAGCACTGAAGGCAGGGAGACTACCAACCTGCCGTATCTGCCGGTGCGTGACCTGCGGCGCTGCAAGTCAGGTAAGCAGTCCCGACCGCGGGAACTGTTCCGAGCCAGGTGTAGGTTCCTCCCGAAGGACAGACCGGAGCCGACGCGATTAACTTACCTGTTCCCACAAGATCGGTTTGCGTGAGAGTACCACCTGTGGCGAGGTCATTGAGATTTTGATGGGATCGAACTGCCTTCTGCACTGCGGAGATCTGCATGATGCACCGGGACTTGTTGGTCGCCTCGCGATAATTCTGAACTCCGATAAACAGCACTGCCACCAGTCCCAAGAGGACTGCAATGACAACAGTGATTTCGATGAGGGTTAGGCCGGCTTCGTTCTTGCGGGTGGGAGTAAATTTCATAGCTCCGTAATATTCAGGAGGAATGCGTTTTTTAAAAGCAAAAAAAGCAGTTATTTGGAATCGGTTTCCACTGAAAAAGATTGACACCAGGGAGATAGCTAAAGACCGTCAGGGGCGAAGGGGGGAGGAAATTCCGCGACAAAGCGCGAACTTCCTGCAAACTTCGGCCTGCAAAGGCACCACGGGCTTCCTGAAGCAACTCAGAGAGTGCCCCGGCACGTGAACCGCTTTACGCACATCGAGCTCTCACGAGTGCTTTGTGCCCGTCGCTTATGCGGGCCGTTCATCGTGGTTTCCATTCCTGTTGAGGAAACAGGATATCTTCCCCCATGGAGTGATAATTAGGAGGTGAAAAGCATGTTCTCGCTCTCATCCTCATTCATTCGGTTCATGGTGTAGGACTGATGGGAAATACGCCCCGCCTCAAGGAGATGACCGAGATTGCGGTCCCATTCAATGTTTCCGCTATGCTTGAGGACGTCTTCGAGGGCTTTCGAAGAACTGCCGTATCCGGCAATGCCGGAGCGGACAGCGCTACTGGTATTTTGTAGAAATTCGTAGTTGAGAACTCTGTTTTCCCCTGTGGGGATGAGGCCCTGAGAAAGGACGAACATCAGAATTTCCGAAAGCCGTCCAAGAAGAGAGCGGTGTTGGTCCTGCGGGAAAAATTCGAGAATCCGATTAAGAGTTTTGACGGCGCCATTGGTGTGCAAAGTAGAAATCACGACGTGCCCCGTCTGGGCAGCCTCGATGGCAATCTCCATCGTTTCGCGGTCGCGAATTTCACCAAGCAGGATGACATGGGGGGCCTTTCGAAGCGCATCTTTGAGTCCCTGATGGTAGGTGGCAACGTGCTTGCCGACCTCCTGCTGGGTAACGAAGCCGGGCGAGGCAATCTCCCGGCCCGAGCCATCATCGGGGAGATACCGCGAATACCGATACTCAATTGGATCCTCCACTGTCACGATGTGACGGGGATGATTTTGTCTCAACCAGTCCAGAATCGCGGCGAGAGTCGTCGACTTCCCTGATCCGGTTTGACCGGTGACAAGACCAAAGCCCTGGCGACGAACCATAAACCCTCGCAGTGACTGTACCGTATCCGGCGCAATTCCAAGTTGGCCAAGGTCGGCAATCTGGTCGCTTAGAATTCGGCAGGTAATACCCGGCCCCCGGGTGCTGAGGTGGGCCTGCACGCGCATACGACCGGAGAACGTTCCGTCCGGCAAAGGAAAACCTTCGCTGCTGAAATCCACAACCTTATCACGTCGAAGACGCTCCTCGAAGTCCTCCATCTCCTGCAGATGCCCGGTTTCTGCGGACTCGTCTTCCTCTTGGCGCGAATAAAGAAAACTGATCAGACTCATCACCTCGCAGAAGGAGATGACTCCCAGGGCATCAAGAATTTCGAGACCCTTTTTGGTGTGGCAATAAACCGGTGTCCCTGATCGCACCTGAATATCAGAAATTGCCTGGCCTTCAAAAGAGCTGAAGGTGGCAGCCATAATTTCCGCGGGGTCTCTGGGCAATTTCTCGTCAGTTTTCAATTTCATCGAATTACTTAAGCAGGATCCCCGTTCGAAAGTCCAAAAGTGTCCCCTTCGAAAGGCCGGGGAAATCATCGGAGTCCCGCCAACACTGAAGGAATTCCTCTCATTTCAAACGAAAAGTCAAGTAAGCTTTGCCGTTCCGACGGGCTTCTTCACCGAAGATCATGACTGTTTTCCTCTCGGTAGGCAGTGTTTTCCACCAATCATTTCATTTTCTCCGATAGAACTATGCTCCACTGTCCCCGCCTCTTCCTTCTCAGCGGCGCTCCGGCGGGGGTGTGATAGGCTGCGTGCGCAGGGTGTGGAAGTTGACTCACGACTCTCGTGCGGCCTGGCTGATGGAGAGACCTATGCTATGATGCAGTTTGAAATAACTCCGCGTAGTAATTCCCGCTGGAAGTGCCTGCTCACTCGGGAAAGGGAATGGAGATGTATGCCCACGAGGTTCGTTCGAGCGCTCCCGATGAAGACCGGGCGGAGTTCCCCGGAGAAAAGGGGGAACGGATTTGGCCCCCTCTGGTTGCATTACTTCCCGCCGCCCGGGAAACGGGTCATTCTTTCGCCTGACAAAACCCCGACCTTTTCTATTTGAAGGCCTTTCGTGAAAGCCGGGGGATTACTGCAGCGGTCAAACTGGCAGGTCCGTTCATTCTCAGCTATCACCCCTGATCAGCGGGAACGAAGAACAATCATCTCCTGTGCGAGCAGCATCGCCATCGCCCCGGCCCGCTTGTCCGGTCCGGTGATCGGCACTCGCTGATAGTAGTCCCCCAGAGTCGGCTGTTTCCCGGTGCCTGGACAAACGTTGACGAAGGATGTGCCGTCGAGACTGATGAGTGCCTTAATCGTTTTCCATGCTGATGAAAGCCGGGGCATCCAGATTGATTCATCGAGCCAGCCCTGATTGATGCCCCGGGCGATGCAGTAGGCGATCATGGCCGAGGCTGTGAATTCGGGGTAGGTGTCGTAGAGGTCGATGAGCTGGTGCCATAATCCATCCGTATTCTGATGCGTTGCCAATGCCTCGAGATGGTCTTGAAGGCAGCACATGAGGAACTCATGGTCGGGATGGTCTTCCGGGAAATGGTCGAAAACCATGGTGAGACCGATCACGGGAAAAGCGTTGCCCCGTCCCCATGCTGCCTCATTGAGCGGAGAGTGCCGGTAGAGACCATCTTCTCTCAGGCAGAGGTTCCGGATGAATCGCACATGATTGGCGCATTGATCAAAATAGCGCCGCTCCCCGGTCAGTGCCCCCGCCGCCGCAAGGAGAGGAGAAGCCATGAAAATGGAATCACTCATTTCATTATGGCCCGGCATCGCTTCGAGGGGACGCCCCTCCTGATCAAAGGCCTGATCTGCGGCAAGACGAACGCGTTCGATTGCCCACTGCTCGTCGATCCAGCAATAGAGGAGATTAGCAGAGAGCTTGCCGGGATTGGTTGATACGGGTGTTTCTAACTGAGTTCTCGCAAAATCGAGGGCAACAGCGGGACCGGATGCTTTACTGTTGGCAATAATGGCGAGGGCATCGAGATAGGTTCCATCGAAAGACTTGCCGTAGACATTTGAGAGAGCCGCGAACACCTCCTCAGGGGTTCGGCGAAGCCGCTGATTCATGGCGTCGCCGGCTGAGGGAAGATCCTCTCGCAATCTTGAGAGGACTGAGGTGCGGGTTTCACCGTTCGGCGCCGCTTCGGATAGAAAGACGTTCACGATGCCGACTCCGGCAGGCGGATGATTTCGGAGAGCTTCTCCCAGGGCAAGTCCCGCAGGCGTGTTCGGGAGGAAGACTGAGTTCGGGGCGCAGAGTCCTATCCATGTCCAGATCGCTCGAGCTGTTTCCGTTGTCGGATCACTGTCGCCGGGTTTCGGTGGAAATTCGAGATGAGGCAAAGGAGCGAGGAGGCCGAACCAGTCATTCCCGGGTGAAATCTTTGCGGCGATTTCGTCAAGTTCATGCTTATCGAAATGGATGATTCGATAACTGCTGGATCTCGGGTTACCGGTGCCACCGCCGACCCAGGCCATGAGAGGGGATCCGTCCTGATTTCTTCCAATCGGAAAGGTTCGATAGAGTTCTTCGGTAATTCGGGACGAAGGGTGTCTATCGAGTTCAAGGGTAGAGGTTGATCGTAGCGTGTCGCGATCAATAAAGACGGTGGCACTTGCTCCAATGATCCACTTCTTTTCCCGGAGCTTTGACGCATCTACATCGACGCTTCTTAGCACAAGACCGGCAGATTGATTTTCGTTTCCGCGGATCGAGAGGGGAAGTGAAGTGGGGCCGGTTCTGATTTCACAATCCGTCAAGCTGTGGCGGCCACCTTGGAAAAGGACTTCAACAGCCACGCTGTCGGCAAAGAGGCAGTTGGTGTAATACGTGTCTGCCCGATTCACATCGGCAACGGCATGCTCATTCCTGAGGAACTCACCGTCGCGGATCCAGCAGGTTGAGTCGTCGTGGGCACTGAACCCTTCATCGAAATTCTCAATTCCCTTGATGTTGAAAAACTGCATGCCTCTTGCGTTGCCGTGGATGTTGAATCCGTCGTTGAGAAAGTGGCGGGCATTCAGGTTGAAAACTTTGATGTCCCGATGATCTCCGGAGGTGGCGAATCCGTTCGAGCGGGTTGACCATTCCAGTCCGTCCAGTTTTCCGCGATAGGTCAGCCAGCCTTCCTCTTCATTGATGAGGTCCCAGCGGAACTCTCCCTCCTGCAGCGCTTCAACTGCGGGGAAATCAATCGGATTGGCACAGAGTCGCCCCATTCTTTGTGCGACGCCGTCGACAATGAGGAGATGACGGTCCCACCGGGTTACGGGCAGGCGAATGCGATGGAGTCCGTCCTCCAACGACTCCCATTGATCCACCGGGAGCGGGTCAGCCCCGGTCAGGGTGACCCCGTTCCCGTCAATGACGATTCCGGCTTTCGGAGATTTCAAAGAGATGGACTGCCGATAGAGCGAATTAGGGGGCAGGAGCAAAATCCGGTCGTCAGGCGCGGCGCGATTCACTGCAATCTGCGCGGTCTTGAGCGGAGCACCCTGAGATCCGTCGTTCTCATCGGAGCCAAGTATGGAATGGACATGCCAGTCTTTCGTCATTCCTGCGGTAGCGAGCAGAAAGAGGCTGCAGAGAAGTGATGTCCGCAAGAGGTTCATGCGGTTTAGCCGGTTAAGAGTCTAACGACCGTATTCTTGAGGAGGCGATTGGTGGCAAGAGCCTCTCCACCATTGATGTTCCCTTCATTTCCTGACCAGTCCCCGAAGTATCCACCGGCTTCGCGGAAGATGGGGGGGAAGGGGCCGCAGTCCCAGACGGCCATGACAGGATCGAGCATGATCTCAGCCCGCCCGGTCGCGACGAGAAGGTAGCCGTAGGCATCGCACCAGCCGGCATTGTAATAAACGGCTTCCTGAAGGCGCTGCCAGGGGGCACCTTTTCCATTTTGCGCAAAGTAGGCGGTATCAATGTGGGCGCAAACCGCCCGGTCGATCGCTCCCTCTTCGGAAACCCGGCACGGTTTTCCATTCCAGTGCGCCCCCAGACCCGTCGCGGCCACGATGATCTCATCAAGCGCAGGGAAGTAGGCGCAGCCTACTTCAACTTTACCATCGATTTCAAGGGCAAGAAGAACGGCATAGAGAGGCACTCCGTGAACGAAAGACTTCGTCCCGTCGATCGGATCGATGATCCATCGGTGGGTGGACGTGGAAGCGGATTCACCAAACTCCTCCCCGACGATCTGGTGATCCGGGAATTCTTCTTCAATCCGCTTCCGAATCAGCATCTCCGCCTTGCGGTCGGCGATCGTGACGGGAGTGTCATCCCCCTTGAACTCGGCCGGAGCAAGATCCGTGAGGAAGTATTCGAGAGTCAGGGCCCCAGCCTCACGGGCGGTGCGCTCTGCGAACTCAAGGTATCGTTCGAGCATGGTGAATGAAGTTCCGGGATCGCTTACTCAGCGGAGTCAGGTGCCGAAACGACCTCTACCTTGATTTCGTCTGAAGGGATGGCGTCGGCCTCGATATCTCCGAGGGCGTATTGAATGCCATCAAGCATATGCTGAAGCACCGTCTTGTCCGCAAAAGTCATGTCGTTGTGCCCGAGGTTGGTATAGAAAAGGCGTCCTTTTCCGATCTCGCGACACCAGGAAACCGGAACATCGATTTTGGTTGGGTCCTCGATCTTCCCTTTCCACTTTTCGTTTTTGAATGGCTCGGCATTTTTCGGCTTAGACATGTCGAGACTGAGAAGGACGCGGAGCTTGTCCCGTCCTTCAAAGTTTTCGGCCTTATACCAGTAGATTTCATCTTTGTGCCAGAGTCCCCTGCCTTTGAAGGCGGCATTCAGAGGATGGTCGGGATCTTCCACTTTGAAAGCCCAGGTGCCTCCGGCAGTCCAGGGGTGGCCGTCGAAGATGCCCCCGATCATGGCGATCCCTTCATCCCAGCCATTGAAGTTGTCGGCCGCCGCGTGCAATCCGATGATGCCCTTACCTGAGTTCACGAAATCGAGAATCGCGGCACGCTGAGGCCCGGATGGCTTGAGGTGCGTCGTGTTGTTGAAGATGATGCCGTCGTATTGGGCGAGATTCTCCTTCGTAAAAACATCGTATTCATCGGCGAGATCCACGGTGAAGGCTCCGGTCTCTCTGGCGAGGGCTTCCATGGCGTAGTTGCCGAAGGGAATGGAGGTGTGGATGAATCCTTCGCAGCGATAGAAGACGAGGACCTTTCGTGCTTTTGCAGGATCCGCGGTGCGAGAGGGAATGCCGGCATCAATCGTGGCGCGGTGTTCGGCGGTCGGGTTGTCTTTAAATCGTTCGGCGGCTTTTTCAGGCCAGGTCTGAGGTTTCTTTTCCTCCTGATTCTGAGCGGTAACGAAGCAGACCAGAGTGAGTGTGAGGATGGCGGTAAAGGCGGCTTTTCTCATGTCGATAAGGAAACGGAAATCTTAGACGGTGATGAAAAAACTCAAAAGGCTTAATGACGCTTTTTTGCTTTTTGAAATCGGCTCTTTCGGGAGTGGATTGGTGAGGTGGGTAAAGAGTTTTTCGCCATGTCGGGTGGTTCCGTTGGTTCCGGCTCAGCAGCAGAGGGAGTCGCTTTGGCAGCTCCGGCGCTGACGGAAGACGGGGCCTTTCTGCCGGGCGTCCATCGCGGCACCGCCCACTCCGTGCGGGTCGCAAAGGTCTCGAAAAGAAAAATCAGGAGAGCGGCGAGAAAGAGCCACTCCCGGATCGGGGTGACCCCCGATGCTTCGGGTTTCCGCCAGGCTTGAGAAAGATCCAGCAGTTCGCCACCGCCACTGGTTCGCGCGGTTTCCTCAAGTTCGATGACCCGCTCGCGGTTGAATTCCCATTCCAGCGCGGAACCGGCCACGACAGGGCCAAAGCGCAAAGCGCTTCCGGTGATTTGAATGGCGCCGCGGACCGGTTCCGATTCCCGAAGCTCGGTTTTGACCGAGTAATGCCCGGGGGCGAGGCGCTCCCAGGTCAGTGGCTCTGCGCCTTTCCCTTCATTTCCCCGTTCGATGACAAGGCGGGGAGGCGAGAGCGCAAAGCGTTCGGACCACTCTTCCGAATCGTAAATCAGATCGATCGTCAATTCAGAGCCATCGATCCCGTGCCTCACGCCGATCCCTGACGGGAGCTGTTCTCCGATGATCCAGCGAACGGCCGTTTGAAGAAAGTCTCCGTAGCCTTCCCAGCTCCGCACAGATTCCGAGAACTCTCCCCCGAGGGGAAAGGCGAGGGCTGCGGTTCGTCCGATTCCACGTCGCCCGAAGGCGACAAGGGGTGCTGAGTATCGATCGGTGCTGAAGAGCGCGGATTCATCGCCTTCTCTGAGATAGCTCAGATTGTAACCGTCAATTTTTCCGGGCCACTCCATGTCGCGTTGGGCGATTTCATACCATTTTCCGGAAGATTGCGTGGAAACAGGTTCCTCGACGAAGGTCGATCGCGCCACCGAGACGGTCTCCTGAGCGAAGATGTTCGGGATTTCGTCGGGAATCGTCGTGAAAAAGATGCGACCGTTTCCGCGGGAGGCGATGTCCGAGATGAAATCGGCATCCGCGTCCGAGCGCGTTCCCAGCCCGATGACACTGACGGTGGTTCCCTCTTTCTGCATTTCGCTCAGGAGTGCTTTGTATTCACCCGGTTCTTCGGAATCCGCGGCATCGGTAAAAAGAATCAGGTGGCGCTGCCCCGCCTCCGCCTGCTTCAGCTGTTCCCATGCAGCTTTCATGCCGGTGTAGACGAAGATCCCTCCTCCCATTGATTCGATGCTGCGAACCCGGTTGATCAGCTCACCCCGGTTCTCTCCCACGTTGAGGAGGGGGCTGATTTCGTGGGCTTGACTGTCGACCGCGAAAACAGTGACGGCGTCGGTTTCCCCGAGCAGCTCGATGGCGCGCGCTGCTCCTTCGTTGGCGAGTTGCATTTTCGAATTGCCGCTCGGGGTGATTGCCGTCATCGAGCCGGAGCGGTCCATGACAATTGCCATCGCCACAGAGAGCCTCCGGTGCTCGCTTTTCAGTTCCATCGTCACGGGGAGGAGTTCGTCGACAGCAGACTGATAGTATCCACCGGAACCAAAGCTGTTCCTCCCGCCGGCCATGAGAAAGCCACCTCCCTGTTCTTTTACGAAGAAGTCGAGGGCGTTGAGGAAAGGGGACGGCAGCTCGTAAGCCGGAACATTGTTCAAAATGACGGCTTGTGCCCCCGTGAGTGTCCCGGGAGTGAGAGCGAGGAGTTCATCGACCACTTCGACGGCAAATCCCTGATTTCCGAGGGTTTTCGCGAGAGGATCGTTTTCGTATCGCGTTACGAGAAGGAGGCGCGGTCCCGAGACAATTTCAATCCACTGCTCTCTCGTGTTGTTGCCGGCGTGGGCGTCCATTTCAGGCTCAACCATGGCACGGTAGCGATGTGCGCCGGGGGTGATGATCCGGTCGGAAAAGCGAATCCTTCCGATCCCCTGAGTGATTTCCACGTCCCTTGTGAAGAGCACGCGTTCACCGCGAAACATGGTCAGGGGAACGACGCCGTCCGGTTTGCCCGTGACGGTCACGTCGACCACATAGGGTTCTGCGGGCTGCGAGCGGGACGGCAGCTTCAACCCGGCAATCCGGTAATCCGCGACCTCCGGTGCTTTGAGGAGGCGATAGTCGAGGGGCGCTTCCGCACTGAGAAGTTTTGCGGCGATGCCATCGAGGGGTTCCGTGCTGTAGCCGTCGGTAAACACGAGGATGCGGTGATGCCTGTCCGCCTCCATTCGCGCGAGGGTGTCGTGGATCGCCAGCGCGGTTCTCGTCTGATCTTGACTGCCGCTGTATTGATTTGTCTCCGCGTTGGCACCGGGAATCACGTCGGTGGCGTAGTCGACAAAGTGCAAACGGTTTTCCCGCCCCGGTTTGCTACGAAGGAGGAGGGACTTCCATTCCTCTTCCCCTGCCTCAACCATTTCCTGCGCTGAGGAGGATCGGTCGAAAAGCACCCAGAGATCCATGGAGTCCGATCTCAGTCGAAAGAGGGGATCGCAGAGGGCGCCAATGAGAAGCAGAATAAAAAGGGCGCGGAGGGGCCTCCATAACGAGAGTTGTTTGAAATACCAACCGACGAGGAAGAGCAATGGCAGCAAGATAAGGTACTGGGGAGCTCCAAATGACATCTGCGCCAGAATAGTCGAATTGGAGCAGGAGAAAAGAGCAAAGCACTCGCTCGCTCATCTCTGCTCTCGATTGGGGAATTTAAAATTATTAGAATTTATTTGCAAAAACAATAAAAAGAGAATCATGGGAATCAAGGGTGATTTTCTGATGAACAATCTCAAACAGACAGGACTGCTTCTCTTAATCGTCTTTTCCGTGACGATCGGGGAGTTGAACGCGCAGATTCGCGACGACGAATTATCTCGCAGTTCAATGTGCGATGAGTTCCGGTCGCGATTTTTCGAATTTCGAGGAGTACGGTCGTAAACTCGCGAAGACGGTCGATCTCCTCTCTCCCGGCCAGCAGAAGCGGGTTTTCGGGTTTGTTCCTCAGCCAATCTCTTTCGCCCGTCCCGAGGATTCTGCCCGGAAAAACAATGACGTGGGCACGATGGCAGCGACGGCTCCTGATAGCGCTGAAGCAGCCGGGGAAGAAACCGGTGCAATGATCGGAAACGGTCAGGGTTCCGATGCGGTTGAGGCCGCGGCTACTGCAGCCGGGCAATCGGGTCCTGAGACGTTGATAGGAATCACCGTCGAAGAAGCGGCAACAGGGGATAGTGACACTGCCAGTCCGGATCGTGTGGCGGGAGCAGACTGGTGGGGAGGATTCATGGATTGGCCCGGAGGAGTGTTTGAGTCCATCGTGGCCGGTTTGGCGGAGCAGCAGCAATCGAATAGTGGTTGAACGGTAGAACGCACTCTCCGTGTTTCCGTCCTTCTTTTCCCATGGAAGCATCTTGCGTGATTTCGTCTTTCGCGGGATGCTCAGCGCATGTCTTCTTTACGCGATAAAACTGCGATTGTGACGGGAGGTGCCTCCGGGATTGGCCTCGCCATTTCGACTCTTTTTGCCGAGGCGGGAGCTTCGGTGTCAATTCTTGATTTCGATGAAGCGGCCGGAAGCACGGCGGCCCGGGGGATTGAATCGCTTGGCGGGGTTGCCCTTCCTTTGAAATGTGACGTGTCCGATAGTGCTTCCATCGTCGAAGCAGTCGGAGTCGTGGTGGAAAAATTCGGAGGCATCGATATCCTCGTGAACAACGCCGGGGTTGCCAATATCGGAACGGCAACGACGACTTCGGAAGAGGATTTTGACCGCGTCATGCGGGTGAATGTGAAAGGGGTCTACCAATGCCTGAACGCGATCCTGCCCGTCATGGTGAAATCCGGCGGCGGCGTGGTCCTGAACATGTCGAGTATTGCCGCAGTCACCGGTTTGAAAGATCGCTTCGCCTATTCCGCCAGTAAGGGGGCTGTCCACACCATGACGTACTCCATCGCGGCGGATTACCTCGAGCATGGCATTCGATGCAATTCGATCTGCCCGGCCAGAGTACACACACCTTTCGTCGATGGATATCTTGAAAAGAATTATCCGGACAACAAAGAGGAAATGTTTCAAAAACTCTCAGCCGTCCAGCCAATCGGCCGCATGGCGAAACCCGATGAAATCGCGAAGCTGGCGCTCTACCTGTGCAGCGAAGACTCCAGCTACATCACGGGGCAGAGCTTCAACATTGATGGCGGATATCTGAATTTGCGCCCATAAATTCAGTAAATTGCATAAAAATAACGATTTGAATTCGCGTGGACGGAGATACGGTGGCCCCATATGAGAGGGGTCGCTGCCCCCACTTTGTGCACTCTGATTTGATGGGTTTGCTCAGCCGGAAAATTGAACGCCCAAATTTCTGCGGACGAGGCTTCGAAGGACTTTTTGGCGCTGCACTGTGCTAAGAGTGCCGGGTCGACCCAGGCACAGTTTCGCGAATACGGGCGGAAGTTGTCACTGACCCTCGCAGCGCTTGGGCCGGAGCAACAAAGGCGTGTCTTTGGCTACCTTCCGACACCGGGCGTGGTTTCGTCCGGGCCGGTTCCTCCTGTGGAGGATTCGAATTCCGAAGAAGCCGGGAAAGAAGTGTCGACCGCTCCTTCAGAAAGTCTTTTTGATCAAATGGTCGAAGGAGCTTCCAGTATGCTGGAAGAAATTCTCATGCTTGAGCCGATAAACGGCGCTGTAATCGCAGGACCGCCACCCGCGACTGAGGCGGGAAATCCTACCGATTTCGATGAGAATGCCGAAAGCGAGGACGACGGGAACAACGGTCACGGGAGCTCCGGAGGTTTTGATCCAAGCAATCCCGGAAAAAGCGGTAAGAAGCCCAAGGGCCAGGCCAAAAAGTAACCCGGTCTTCCTACGCAAAAAGCTTCTCGACCATCTCGCCTTTGACCAACTCTCTGGGTTGATTGAGGTGGTTGTATACGATGGACTGCGGATCGATTCCCATGGTGTGATAAATTGTCGCGAGAATCTCGGTGGGGTGGACCGGATCTTCGAGCGGTGCAGAGCCCGTCTTGTCCGACTTTCCGTGCACGTAGCCGCGCTTGATGCCGGCGCCGCCGATGAGTGAGGTGTAGCAGTAGGGCCAGTGGTCGCGGCCGTCTGCGCTATTGTTGTTTCCACTCGTGGAAATGCCCATCTCGGGGCTGCGTCCAAATTCTCCAATCGCGACGACGAGGGTTTCGTCGAGGAGACCGCGCGAATCGAGATCGGCGAAAAGGGCGGAGAGTCCCTGATCGAGCATGGGGGCGGACTGATCCTTCATGCGCTTCGGAAGCCCGACATGATGGTCCCAGCTGTGGTTGTCGGAGTTCGCCACTTTCGGCCAGATCACTTCGACGACCTTGGTCCCGGCTTCGACGAGACGGCGAGCAAGAAGACAACTCTGCCCGAAGGTATTGCGGCCGTAGGAGTCGCGCATCTTGTCTGTTTCCGAGTCGAGATCGAAGGCATCGCGGGCTCGCCCCGAAACGATAAGGTTGAGCGCTTTGTCGTAGTACTCATCAAGATTGTAGTCTTCGACCGCTTTCTCAATGATCGGCATCTGGTTCGTGAGCGTGTTGCGGAGCTTGGCGCGCCGCTGGAGACGGAGGGAGAAAACATCCGGACGGAGCTGGAGGTCATCGACGCGGATCTTCGTCATTTTTGACATGTCCATGTCATCGCCGTCGGGAAAGAGGTAGTAGGGATCGTAAGCCTTGCCGAGGAAGCCGGCGGTGCCGCCCTTGTTGATGACGTTCGACTCCTGAAGGGGACGGGGCATCATCACAAAGGGAAGCATCGGCTCGTCGCTCGGCTTCATCCTCACAATGTTGGAACCAAAGTTCGGGAAGTCCTTGGGGGAAGGCGGTTCGAGCTGGCCGGACGGGCTCACTTTGTCAGTCGTGTAGCCGGTCATGATCTGGTAGATCGCGGCGGTGTGATTGAAGAGACCGTTCGGTGTGTAGCTCATCGAGCGAACCGTCGAGAATTTATCGGTCACCTTCGCGAGATTCGGAAGAAGCTCGGTGTACTGGAGCCCGTCAGTCTTCGTGTTGATCGGCTTGAAGATCGATCGCACGTTGTCAGGCGCATCCGGCTTGGGATCGAAAAGATCGATGTGGCTCGGGCCGCCCTGCAGGTAGACCATGATGACCGACTTGGCTTTTCCCCATCCGGGTCGTCCTGCGAGCCCGGAAGCGGCGCTCGCGCTCTGGGCCGCGAGGATGTTGTTGAGAGTCATGCCCAGCATTCCCGCCCCGCCAACGCGTAGAAAGTCACGGCGTCCGGGTTTGAGGTGCGAGTCACACAGGTCTTTGGCGATTTCTCCGGGGAGTCTGATCATGGCTTATTGGGAGTAGTAGAGAATGAGAGAAGTAAAGGTAGCTGCGGGCTGTCTACCCGCAGGCAGGTAGGACTAACGGTTGAATAAAAATGACGGGCTGTTCACGAGGGCCCAGACGAGGTCCTGAGTGGCGGTGAGTCGACGGTTCGCGGCCTGTTGGATGGAGTATTGGGTGTCCTGGCGAATCTGAACGAGCGGACCCGGTTCCGGGACTTCGACTTTCGCGCTCGCAAGCGCCGCGTTGAGAGCATCCATTTTGGGATCGGAGGGAAGAGGGCGAAGTTCCTTCAGGTGTTCTCCGGTGCGCTTGCGGAGTTCGGCATCATTTTCCGCGACATAGGTGTGGAGCGCTTTCGCCCCGGCTTCCGATCTTGCCGGGGTTGCCATTGTCACCGCTTTCGCGACATCGGCAGGGAGACCGAAATTCAAGGGATCCTCAGACGTGGTATACCAGATCCGGAACCGGCCGATGGGGAAGTCGCCACGGCTGTAACGATTGAGGATCCCGATGGTGAGGTTGGCGCCTTTGGCGTCACCGGCGAGAGGCTCTTTGAACTGGAAGGCCGCACGGTGGGGGACCTGCGGATTCGTGCCGGCGAGTGCCCAGCCTTTGTCACTGCGGTCCACTTTTCCGTTGAAAGAGTTTTTCACATCGAATCCGTCTTGAGTGAAATCTGCTTTCGCGTTGACGATCTCAAGGGGCAGCGACTTCTTCGGATCGGCGAGGGTATTCCAGCGAGTCTGAATCTCGGTGATCACGAAATTCCCGTTGGCGTTGATGCCGGCACCGTAGGCGGCATTGCCTTCATCGGGAACGGCTTCGATCATGATGCCGGTGACGTTCTCCGCTGTGATTTTTCCGGTCACGAGGTAGTCAAGATTCCGGAGCTTGTCTCCTCCTTTCGACTTCACGGACCCGTCGGGCAGGACCGCGACCTCCGACTTGTCGGATGCCGTGACACTTGCGACGGGCAGGACCTGCCATTGGGTCCAGAGCTGGCTCGCCTTCACTTCGGAGGCAAAGGAATCGACCAGCTTGGGAAGCCCGGCCTCGTATTCTTTCAGGGCTTTTTCCGCTGCGGCGATTCGTTCCTTTTGAGCGGCTTCCGCAGCCGCTTTCTTTTTCTCATACTCAGGACGGTAGGCTGCGATATTGGCTTCGGCCTCCTGGATGGCCTGAAGGCGCTTGATCTCCAACTCGGACCGCTTCAGAATCCAGTCGCCCTCGGCCTTGGCCGCTTTGCTGAGGAGAAGGTCGTGATCGGAGGAGATCTCTTTCATGATCCCGAGCGCGGCTTTGATTTCGGCTTCAGAAGGGTCTCTCGCGAGGACGCGGTAGTAGACTTCCTCAATCAGTTTTCGATCATCCGGTTGCGACTTCACGAGTTCGGCCAGTTCGCTGCCTTCCGCTCCAATCGCGTCGGCGATCGCGGGCCCTGATAGAAATGCCATCACCGCACTCATCTGCAGTTCGTCGGACCGCTCACACTCGCAGGCACTCTCGCGGGCGGGACGTCCGAGGTTGGCGAGGAATCCACTCTTGAGGTCCAGCTTGGCATCGGGGAGCTGGCTTGCGCGCACGCCTTTGCCGGCTCCGGGAATATTCGGGATCGCACCGGTCACCGCGTAAACGGCATCGTAGAGTGTCTCTGCAGGGAGGCGCCGTGCTTTTGCGTGGGAGAAATTCACTTCGTCTTTCTCGTTCCATTCGTTCGTTTCGATCGAGAGCTGGTAGGTTCGTGACTTGCAGATCTCCGCCATGAGTTCGCGAACGTTGAAGTCGGACTCCACGAACTGCTTCGTGAGGTGATTGAGGAGTTGCGGGTTCGTGGGTGGATTCCCGGCGCGGATGTCATCGAGGGGCTCGATGATACCTGTGCCTAACAAATAACCCCAGATCCGGTTCGCGTAGCTGGAGGCGAAATATTGATTGTCGGGGCTCGTGATCCAGCCAGCGAGTTTTTCACGACGGGTCGGGGATTCCGGGTTCGCGAAAGCGGCCCGCTCTATTGTTGCCTCGTAGGGGAAGGCGGGGGGTTGCAGAATGCCGGTGCGGTCGTGTTTGATGTCGCCTTCGCCCTTGTCCTCGACGATTTCGTAGAGGGGCTTGGCGCCCTCCACAGCAGTTCCGCCGATGTTTTCCTTCGGTGCGTTTTTGACGTCGCGCTTCAGATCAATCTGCGCGAAATAAGCTGCCGTCTCATAGTATTGATCCTGTGTCCAGCGCTCGAAGGGATGGTCGTGGCACTTGTTGCAGTTGAAGCGGGTGGCAAGGAAGAGGTGCGTGGTGTTCTCCATGATCATGTCAGGATCGCGGAGGATTTTGTAGTAGGAAGCGGCGGGGTTTTCCTTGTTTGATCCGGAGGCGGTGAGGATTTTGTAGACGAACTCATCGTAGGGCGTGTTGGCTTCAAGCTCATCGTGAATCCAGTTGCGAAACGTCTTCGCTCCTTCGGCACCGAGATACTTTGAGTTCACCTGAAGCATGTCCGACCACTTGTTGGTCCAGTGATCGACGAACTCCGGTGACCCGATCAGTTCATCGACGAGAGCGTCACGTTTCTGTCTGGTCGGAGTGTCGTCGGCGAGGAATGATTTCACCCTGTGTGATGCCGGAGGTAACCCTGTCAGGTCCAGATAAACGCGGCGGATAAATTCCGCGTCGCTGCTGAGTTGGCTCGGCTTGAGCTTCATTCGTTCCCATTTCGCCGCGACAAACTTGTCAATCTCGCTCCACGTTTCAGGCGACTCCCAGGTAAAACCGTCACGGTCTCCCATCACGGTGAGGGTCGTCGCTGCATAGGCTCCTTCGTAGCGGGCAAGGATGGGGGCCTCACCGCGGCGGATCGTTTTGAGAAGGCCGAAATCATCGTGCTCCGCGACCTCCGTGTTCCCGGAATCGATGAACGACTCGAGGGTGACATCACGAGTTTTGCCGTCGGTGTAGCGGGCTACCACACGGATTTGCTGCATCGCCCCGACGTTTTGGATGACGGGGTTCCTGGGGAAAAGCTCAATGCCGACGACCTTCGGCGATTCAAGGTTTACCACCGCGCCTTCCGCTATCCAACGGCGAATGAGCTGGTAGTAACGCGAGTTGTGTTCGGTGACAACACCGGCTTCGTGCGGCACTGCCCCGGTCGCTTTGAGAAGCATGAGGGAGTCATCGGGGGAGGCAAAGTTGACCCGCCGAGCGGAATGATCATCGGCAAATCCCCGGACGTCGTAGAGTGGGTCATAGCCGCGCAGGCTCAGCTTGAAGCCGCCTTTTCCATCTTTGGCACCGTGGCAGGTTCCCATGTTGCAGCCAAGGCGGGTGATGACAGGATTCACATCGAGAAGAAAGTCGGGATGAATGTCGGCATCGAGATTGGACACGGCGACGGTGACCGGAGGCGTTCTGACTCCGTTGAGCGATGCTTCGAGGGTGCTCTCGCCGGTCTTTTCCGGACGGATCACTCCAGTTGCGGAAACGGACGTGAGCTCGCCGGGCTGACTCCATGTGACGAGACGCGTCACGTCGGCGGTATCTCCGCTGTCGAGCGTTGCGGTGACTAACACTTGCGCATATTCATTCGCGGATGTGAAGGCAAGGGACCCGGGAGTGACCTTAAGCGCAACCACTTTGCGGCCTTCCGGAAGAGCCTCGCCGCCCTCGTGTGCGGTCGCTCTGGCACGGTCCACCTTCTCCGGATTCGCTTTCACGACGGGAAGGGAGGATTCCACTTCTGCGGCCGCAAAAGTCTTCGCTTCCGAAAATTCTTTCGCATTGAGAAGATGAATCGACCCATCGGCCCCTGCCGTGGCAAGCGTCTTTCCGTCGGGGGAAAAAGTGACGGAATAAAGCGCCGAATCGTAGTCGCGGGTGTGGAGTAACTTGGCTCCGCGGGTGTGGAATTCTTCGATTTTCGGATCACTGTTGTCGCCTTCGGTGGCACGGCGGGCGGTCTCGAAAAGTTTCTTCAACTCCGGGGTGATCGTGGCATCGTACTCCGAGGCGTAGAGGCTGATTTGTCCTCTGCCGTCTAGGCTCGAGACGGCGGCAAAAGTTTTCCCGTCCGGGGCAAAGGCGACATCCCAGATGCGGCCTTTCATCGCCGGATACTTCCGGATGAGGTTGGCGTTGTCGCCGATCTTCCGGGCGGTTTCGCGAACCATGCGATAGATTTGGGGGACGCCGTCAGAGCCGCCGACAAGGACATGATCCTGTTTCGGGTGGCGGGTCACCGCATTAATGCCGCCTTTGAGCGCACCCGGAGTGATGGAGGTGATGTTGTCGACGAAGCGCTCCGTCGCAACTTCCGTGAGCTTGGCCGACATGTCGCGTCCCACGGAGACAAGGTGATCCCCCTTCAAAGACCATTCCGTGTCGAGGACCCAGTCATTGTGGCTTCCCATGAGGAGTACCTGGTCTCCATTCGAGGCCTTGATGCCGCGAACCGTGTTGTCGGGCAGACCGAAAGCAATCAGTTTGCCGTCCGGAGACCAGCTCGCCCCGTAGGCGGTGTCGTATCCTACGATGCGGGACAGTTCGAGTTCCTTCTTCGCCAGGTCCCAGACTTGGATTTCACCCATCCTTCCGGGAAGCCCCCCCGCGACGAGGAGTTTTGATCCATCCGGGGAAAAGGCGACGGACTCGATGCGCTCGGAAAGACCGACAAGACGGGAGGCGATGCCAGAGCCATCGGAGCGGTGAACCAGCACCTCGTGGAAACCGGCCACGGCTATCAGTTTACCATCGGGGGAATAGTCGATCGAAGTCACGAGAGGAGGGACGGCATACACGGGAGGAGTCTCCATCGTGAAACGCTGCTTCGCGTTTTCCGGAGTGTCGTCGAGGGCTCCCTGTGCGATCCACTTTTGAACCAGTTTGACTTCGTAGTCCGTCATCGGTTCGTCCCTCGGCGGCATCTCGGGACGGTCTTCGCCCTTTTGCGTCACGATGACTTCCATGAGGTAGCTCTCGTCGGGTTTGCCGGGGATGATCGCCGTGTCGATCTCGCCGCCGGCGATGAGTGTGGCGACTTCGGTCATGATGTAATCCGATTTCGCTTTGGCAGGCTGATGGCAGCCCTGGCATTTCGCCTGAAAAACGGGACGAACGTGCTCGTAGTAGCTGACGGTCTCGGGGAGTGCGTCTTTCGTTTCCGCGCCGAAGGACATGGAGGTGAGAAGAGCAAGGAAAACAGCAGGGGTGCCTTTCATAGATCAAGCGTTTCGAAGAGAGAGGGAACCTCGTAACCCGTGTAGTCTATAAATATCTGATTTGGTAACAATCACGTATTTACGGGCAAATTGAGAGCGATTTGACCGTAATGGTGTCGGGCTGACGACAAATGCACGCAGCATTAACGATCCCGGGGCGTGATCCGAATCACGAGCGGGCGGTGATCGCTCGCTTTGTCCCAGTCATTCCAGTGATAGATGTGGGATTGGTCGCGCTCAATTTCCGGACTGAGGCCCTGGCTGTAGAGCGCGAAGTCGAAGCGGGCGTAGGAATCCGCGAATGACCAATGGTGGGTCCAGCGAAAGCCATACTGATCGGAGAGGGTGAGGGAGGAAAGGTAACCGTCCTGACCGAAGCTTCCCTGGAGCGCTTTGACCGGAGGTTCGATGCGCAGATCATTGAGGTCTCCAACTACGATCAGATTCGCCCCGGGTTCTTCAGCAAAGTGTTGATCCAGGTGTTTTCTGGCAAGGCGGGCTTCGTTCAGACGCATCAGGGCATGGTCTGCTTCAGTCACTTCGCGTTTCGATTTCAGGTGCAGCCCGACGACGCGCAGGTGGTATTGAGGGTTGATGACAAACTTCGTGTCGATCACGCCTCGCTGGAAGGGGAGTTTTGTATCGCCGATGGAGTAGGTGTAATCGTCGCGTGAATCGCTCTCCGCGATGGGGTATCGGGAAAGGACGGCAAGATTGCGATTGTGGCCGCTCGCGGCGGTGACGAGTTCGGTGTAGGGCAGATCAAGTCCCTGTGATTTGAGTCGGGTCCTGAGGTCCTCCAGGAAAGAAGCGTCCCCGATTTCGCAGACGGAGAGGATGTCGGGATCCATTTCAAGGATTGCCTCAACAACCGCTTCGACTTCCCGCTCCGGTTTGGGCGCGTCCTCGATGATTTCTCCATCGATGCGGCGCTCCATTGCCAGATAATTCTTCAAATTGTAGAAGACGAGCGTGATCGGCTCAGGCTCATCCTGGCCGCGAACCGGGAAGAGCCCGGCGGAAAAGACAAAAAAAACGGCTACCCGCGCGAGCCGGGTAGCCGTTCTCAACATCATGCGTGAGCGCGGAGGGAAAATCAGTCCTTCGACCCGGAGGCTTTTTCACTGGAGTCAGAATGTCTGTCCCAGTCTTTTTCGCCTTCTTTTTCGCCTTCTTTGATTTCACGTTCGAATTCAGTTTTCGCTTTTTTGAATTCGCCCATGCCTTTTCCGACGCCTCGCGCCAGTTCAGGAATTTTCTTGGCTCCAAAGAGGAGAAGGACGATCAGGAAGATGACGATCATCTCCTGCATTCCCGGGGCACCGAAAGCTAGTAGGGTTGTTTTCACAGTGAGAAATTATGCCTGAGTCGACGGGCATGCAACGGGTATTTGCCACCCTGTTCGCGTGGCGGGATTGCGTGTGGTGAGTGCACCTTCAGGAAACCGGGCCGCGACAGTGGAAATGGTAACTGAATAGTCCCCGGAAACGTAATCACTGTCTGAATTGACATCTTCGCAGATTCCGATTCAGTAGCCCCAACGCAACGTGATGACCCAGGACGCCGCCACCATCGATCCTTCCAGTGAGAGCGAACTCTCGCCCTTCGCTTTCCTCCGCCCGGAACTGGACCGGGTGGAAGCAAGAATTCGTGCCCAGGCAGAGTCCTTTGACCCCGCTGTTGAACCGTATGTGAGTTTCATTCTGAATACTTCGGGAAAAAGAATCCGACCGGCACTGACCTTTCTTTCCGGAGGAGCCACCGGTGGGGTCACAAGTGATCATCACAAGCTTGCTGTGATTCTTGAGCTCATCCACGTGGCCACTCTCGTTCACGATGACATCATCGATGATGCGGAGATCAGGCGTCAGGCGCCGACGGCAAATGCAAAATGGGGGAATGCGCTCAGTGTGCTCCTCGGCGATTGTCTTTTTTCCCATGCGCTGATGCTTTCGACTGAGTTCGATGATGCGGAGATCGGGCGACGGGTGGCAATGTCCGCCAACGAGGTCTGCAGCGGGGAAATCATCCAGACACAGCGTCGTTTTGATCTGCAGCTGTCGAAGGAGGACTACTTTGGCATCATCGAGAAGAAGACTGCGGCCCTCTTTGCAGCGGCGATGGAACTGGGGGCCCGGCTCAACGGAAAGAGTCCCGAAGTGTGCGGGGTTCTCAAGGATTTCGGTCTCGCGATCGGAACCGCCTATCAGATTTACGATGATTGCATTGATCTCATCGGAGAAGAGCAGGAGTTCGGAAAAACCCTGCGGACTGACTTGAACAAGGGCAAGCTGACTCTTCCCATTCTAAACCTTCTCGGATCAGCGAGTGAAAAGCAGCGGGAAAAACTTCATCGGCTTCTCATTCAGAAGGAACCGCTCAACGTTTCCGCCCTCGCCAACATCGCTGACTACGTCGGATCGATCGAGGCCGCGGTAGATAACGGGCGGGAACTGGTCACGAAAAGCCGTGAGTCTCTGACGATTCTTGAGGAAAGTGATCACCGGGAAGCGCTCTCCGGAATCTGTGATTTTCTTGAGACGCTTCTGGAGGGCTGCCGTCAGTAGTCTCCGACACGAAGAGTGGTCGGGAAAACCGTGAATCGCAGAAAATGAACGAATTAGAGCGATTTTGCGCTCCTGTCGTTGACAATTGGCACGGACCTTGCTCTCCTCATTAGATGGTTAATCAACCCGATGTTCTCATGGCCGGCACAGGTAGCTTTGGCCACTGGGTGCTTCGAATTCCTAATACAAAAAAGACAACTAGTTACTATGGCTAAACTAAAACTCGAATATATCTGGCTGGACGGCTACGAGCCCGTTGCAAACCTTCGCGGAAAGACCCTTGTGAAAGAGGGTGATCCGGATTCGTGGTCGCTTTCCGACTGTCCGGACTGGGGATTTGACGGAAGCTCGACGCTCCAGGCGGAAGGTGGAAGCTCTGACTGTATTCTCAAGCCGGTTGCCCTCTTTCCGGACTCCAGTCGTCTCAACGGCTTCCTCGTGATGTGCGAAGTCATGCTGCCTGACGGCACGCCGCATCCTTCCAACACACGTGCCACGATTCCGGATGATCCGGGTCTGTGGATCGGACTCGAGCAGGAATACTTTCTGATGCAGGATGGGAAGCCCCTCGGTTGGCCGAGCGAAGGCTATCCCGGTCCACAGGGTCCCTACTACTGCGGTGTCGGCTACGACTCGGTGGGAGACATTGCCCGCACCATCGTGGAAGAGCATCTCGATCTCTGCCTCGACGCTGGAATCAACCACGAAGGCATCAATGCCGAGGTCGCGAAAGGCCAGTGGGAGTTCCAGATTTTCGGGAAAGGTTCCGCCACTGCGTGTGACCAGGTCTGGGTGGCCCGCTACCTCCTGAATCGCGTCTGCGAGAAGTATGGTGTCTCTGTCGAGTATCACTGCAAGCCATTCAAGGGTGACTGGAACGGATCAGGAATGCACTGTAACTTCTCCACGGAGTATCTTCGCGAAACCGGAGGCAAAGAGTATTTCGAGTCTCTCATGGCTGCATTCGAGAAGAACTGCGAGGAACACATTGCAGCTTACGGTCCAGACAACCATTTACGTCTTACCGGTCTCCACGAGACTCAGTCAATTGACCAGTTCAGCTATGGCCTTTCCGACCGCGGTGCGTCGATCCGTCTTCCGGTCAACTTCATCAAGAACGGCTACAAGGGCTATCTTGAGGACCGTCGTCCGAACTCACAGGGGGATCCCTATGCGATCGTTTCCCGTGTTTCGAGAACGATTGCTGAAGTTCCGACTCCTTGATTCGGGCACGAAATCAGATTCTGATTTTTTGAAGACGTCGTCCTGCTTCTGCAGGGCGGCGTTTTTTTATGTCAGTTTGATTTCCTCTCGAGCCGGTCGAGCTCCTCGCGAAGTGAGAGGAGACGTTTGAATCGCTCATCGAGAACCAAATGCCTGCGTTCGGCCTGCCTTAAGATACGGCGCGCTTTCTCCGGCTCATTGAAGATGTCCTGATACAGCCAGATGGATTTTTCGTAGGCCTCAACTTCTTCGGGGTAGTGCTTGAGAATCTGCCGGTATTCCTCAAGTGCCTCGCTGTATCTGCCTTCATTGATCAAATAAGCGGGGAGCTTGAGGTTCAGGACCGGCTTGTCGAGTTTGCCTCCCGGAAAAAACAGGCTGTCGACCATGGCAGTGAAGGGGCGGGTGAGCAGGGCAAAGAGTGGAGTCCAGATGATGAGGACGCCGATCAGGAAAACCGGGATGGAGGACAGCATTAACGTAAGCTGCGTCTTCTCGTAGCCGGTGGTGGCAGCCCGGAACGAAAAGCCGAAGCATCCGCCGCTCAGGAGCAGGCGGAGAATCGTGCGGAGTATCTTGTGCCTCATCTGCGCAAATTTTACGACATGGTCCCGTTCCTGGCGAGTCCTTTACAGGGGCCCGTTCGTACGGTTTCATCCTCCCATGAAATTTAGACTTTTGTTGCTGACTCCGTTTCTGTTGGTTCTTTTCGGCGCTGTCGCTGCGCCGAAGGATCCGGTGCCTACCTGGACCGATCCGGATCTTGCCTCCGAAGAGCATCCTGATTTTGATCTGCAGGGGGAGTACACCGCCGGGGAAGGGGCTTCCCGTGTCGGGCTTCAGGCGGCGGCTCTGGATCAGGGCAGGTTCCATGTTCTTGAGTATGCCGGAGGACTTCCCGGGGCCGGCTGGGATGGGTCAGACGTGATCATCGCAATTCTGGAGCGGGAGGCACTGGAAGCCAAAGTGGAGGAGATGAAGAAGATCAAGCGCAAGAGCCCCACGATGGGGAAAGAGGCTCCCGGTGGAGCGCTCGTGATTTTCGACGGAAGCCCAACCAGCTACATCAAAGGCAAAATCGAGGAGGGGCTGCTCTGGGCCGGAGCGGAAACGACGACTCCGGTGCGCGATTTTTTCCTGCACGTCGAGTTTCGCCTTCCTTACAAGCCGGCGAGAAACCTCAGCAGCCAGGACCGCGGGAACAGCGGTCTGTATGTGTTCAACAATTATGAAATTCAGATTCTTGATTCATTCGGTTTGGACTTCAAGAAGGAGAACAATGCCGTGGAAGCCGAGTCGGAGAATAATCAGTGGTGCGGAAGTTTCTACAAGTTCAAGACCCCTGACGTTCCTATGTCCTTTCCCCCTCTGCAGTGGCAGACCTACGATATCGAATACACCGCTCCGAAATTTGAAGAAGGCGAAAAGGTCGCGAACGCCCGCTTCACGATTCGTCACAATGGAAGAGTGATTCACGACGATGTCGAATTGCCAAAGGGAACCGGAGGCGGCGGGAAGCGGCCCGAAAAGGAAGAGGGCTTCATTTTCTTTCAGGATCACGGAAATCCGGTCGCCTTTCGCAATATCTGGCTGGAGAAGCGATAAGACTTCCCGATCCGGGTTTCCTGCATGCCGGCATCCTATGATTTTGTAGCGATCGGAGGCGGTGCCGCCGGTTTCTTCGGTGCGATTTCCTATGCTCAGGCCCGTCCCGGAAGTCGCGTTGTCATCCTCGAGAAGACGGGTTCGGTCCTTGGGAAAGTCAAAATTTCGGGTGGGGGGCGATGCAATGTGACGCACGCCTGTTTTGATCCCCGCACACTGACGACGCATTATCCGCGTGGAGAGAAGAGTCTCATCGGGGCCTTTCATCGTTGGAGCGCAGTGGACACCGTGGAGTGGTTTGAGCATCGCGGGGTGAAACTCAAGACGGAGTCCGATGGACGGATCTTTCCGGTGACGGACTCGTCTGAAACCATCATTGATTGTCTCAGAAGTGAGGCGGAAGATGCGGGCGTTGAGATTCTGTTTCGGACCGGGGTCGAATTGATCGGACAGGAGGGGGAAACACTCGTCCTCACACTTTCAGACGAGACGCAGATCGCGACTCCCGCAGTCCTCCTTGCCACCGGAGGCGTCCGCAATGGATCCGGTCAGCGCCTCGCCGGCGGGCTTGGCCACGAAGTCATCCCCGCCGCTCCCTCGTTGTTTACTTTCAGTAGCAACGATCCGCGTCTCGAGGAATTGGCCGGTGTCTCGGTGAGTCCTGTGAAAGCTGCGATTCCGGGAACTTCCCTGCGATCCACCGGGCCTTGTCTCGTGACTCACTGGGGATTGAGCGGGCCGGCAATTCTGAAGCTGTCAGCATGGGGGGCGAGGGAACTGGCGGAACGTGGGTATCGCTTTGAGGTCGTGATTGACTGGACCGGCGGGGCCGGGGTGGAGGCTGTCGAAGATCTCCTTCAGGCAAATCGGGATGCCTCGCCGAAGAAGCAGGTCGGAACCGGTATTGAGGGGCTCTCGATCCCGGTGAGACTTTGGCAGAGGCTTGTGAAAGCGGCCGGAATCGAGGCAGTGACCTGGGCGAATCTGTCAAAGCCATTGCGACGGGCTCTGGTCAACCAGCTCACGGCTTCGAAATTCGAAGTGACCGGGAAGAGCATGAACAAAGAAGAGTTCGTCACCGCCGGAGGGGTCCACCTGAAAGAGGTGAATTTTAAAACGATGGAGAGCCGACGTATCCCGGGGCTCTACTTTGCCGGAGAAGTGCTCGACATCGACGGTGTCACAGGAGGCTTTAATTTTCAGGCTGCCTGGACCACGTCAAGAATTGCCGGGGAGTCGGCCGCGGCGCGGGCTGAGTAGTCGCCTAATGCACGACAATGGATTTTCCGATCGCTCTCTCGTAGGCCTGGTGGAGTTGGAAAGTCTGCTGCGCGGCGAGTTTCTGTCCGATCTGAGCGGTGATGTAGAGTCCTGTGAGGACGGCAAAAAAGAAGCCCATGAAGTAAAAACCGAAGGTCCACCCTGAGACGACCCACTTTGAAATCGCGAAAACAGTGCTGACACCGGCGAGGCAGAAACCGGTGAGGTACCCGTAGAGAAACATCGACCAGACATTCGTGTTCGGCCCGTAGGTGCCGGTGATTTGTGTGTTACCGGTTTCAGTTGGCTCGAGGCTGAGATTCAATTGAGGCGACCAGAAATGTTGGTCTTCGTCGGGAATCACCAGGGTCAGGTAGTCGGGAAATGTCTTGATGAGGATTCCCGGTTCGTCCTCGTCGATGTGTTTCACAATCGCATTCTGAAAATCACTCGTCGTCCGGCTCTCTTCGTGGACGAAATGGGGACGAATGCGAAAGCTGC
>JARGOP010000088.1 GCA_029233965.1 Verrucomicrobiales bacterium
TCCCGATGGACGCTCTCGGAAGTTGAAAGAGCCGCTTTCCTCTGCGAGATTTCGATGGAGACGGAGGCTTTCTCGAACACGCAGTTGAAACCTCGGCGAATCCATGGACACTGTGACTATGATGAGTTCAGGAGGGGAGCCGGTTCTTTCCATCGAAAAACCACGGATCTTCCTTTCCGCGACTGAAGTCTCAGGGGATTTTCAGGCCGGGCACCTCGCGCGAGCCCTGCGGCGACGTTCACCTGAAGTTGTCCTCTCCGGGAACGGAGGACATCACATGCGGGCGGCAGGCGTGCGAGTGGAGATTCAGGTCGCCCACCTGGGATACATCGGTCTTCAGGAGGCCGTGCGCTTCGAGAGGCAGATATGCCGTCGCCTCACCGAAGTGAAAAAGCTGCTGAAATCGCAACGCCCCGATCTCGTCGTCCTCGTGGATGGAGAACGCTTCAACGAGGCGCTGGTCCCTTTTCTGATCCGACAGGAGATTCCTTTCATTTACTATTTCGTTCCTCAGGTCTGGTTCTGGGGGCGCTGGCGAACACGCCGGATTGCGCGAAAAGCCCGGCTCGTGATTCCGGCCTTTCCTGCCGAAGAATCTCTCTTTCGCAAAGCGAAAGCGCGAGTCATCTGGTGCGGCCATTCGTTGTTGGATATCGTTCGACCTACCCTGGACCGATCCGCTGCGCTTCGGTCTGCAGGTCTCGACCCCTCTCGTCCCGTCGTGGCACTCATGCCAGGCAGTCGGTTGCAGGAGATCGAACGATTTGCCCCATCCCTGTTTTCGGTTGCCAGCCGTCTCGCCAGAGAGCGACCCGAGCTCCAGTTCCTCCTGCCGGTCGCAGCGCCTCATCTCGAAAAACCGTTGAGAGATGCGATCGGCAGCCAAGGCATCGAGAACCTGGTTACGTTTCTTTCCGGCCAGGACTACTCCTGCCTGAGCAGCTGCGACCTTGCCTTGCTCTCCTCCGGAACGGCCACACTCGAGGCCGCCCTACTCGAGGTCCCTATGGTCGTTTTTTATCGCGTGCATCCTGTGACTTTCCTTATCGCCTCCATCCTCGTTAAGAGCCGCTACATCGCAATGCCAAACATCCTTTTGCAAGATGAAGTAGTTCCTGAATTGCTCCAAAACGGATTCACGACGGACAAGCTCTTTGAAGAGGCCATTGGTCTTCTCACCAATCGAGAACGAAGAGCTTTCATGAAGTTGAAACTCTCAGGGATTCGGGAATTGCTCGGGGGATCCGGAGTCCTCGATCGGGTCGCTTCCGCAATACTGTCGGAAATTGGCAAAGTAGCCGTCTCACAAACGAAAGATTCTGCGATGACAGATCCGACTTCTTTGGTAAAGCCCTCCAGGATATGAAACGGAGGATTCTGCAAACGGCGGCCGTCGCCTTGCAATGGCCGGTTATCCCTTTTCTACTCTTCGTTCGCTTCATCCCGGAAGCTTGGGTACGTCGAGCCGCTAGACCCCTCGGCTGGATAATGAGAATCTCGGCTCGGGATCGGATCCTGAAAGGAGTGGGTCGGATCACAAAGGGCGAACCACTCGTCCCTCAGGAGTCAGCAGATTTCTGGAAAAGACATCTTCAACATCTCGGAGAATCCTGCATTGAGCCGTTCTACATGCACTTCGCATCCGATGAAACGCTGAAAAACCGAATCGCCATCGAGGGAGAGCATCATCTCGAAACCGTACTCGAAAACGGATCCGGTGCGATCCTCTTCATCAATCACTTGGGGTCACCAGGCGCCATCGTGACGGGGCTTGGAATACGAGGATACGACCTGACCATTGCCGGAAACCGGATCGTGGCCACCATCGCAGGAGAGGAGCTGCCTCTCGACCGGCTGGAATCGCTAGTACAGCATATGTTCCAGCGCAGAGGAGTGCAGCGTTCTCTCCTGGGTGAAGGACTACCAAGACAGTTGGCGGAGGCGTTGAAACGCAATGCCGTGTTCGCGATGTTTGTCGACTTCCCCGTGGTCACGAAACACAATCACCGTTTTCGTTTGGGTCAGGCGGACTTGAATGTCAATCTCGGTCCCGCCCTGCTCGCAGTTCGTCATGGAGCGCCCGTGCTCACGGTGACCTGCATTCGTTGCGGTCTAGGCACCCATAGACTCCGGATTCATCCTCCCCTGAATCTGCCTCAGGGACAGGACGGTCTTCGATCCCGCTCGATTGAGCTTATGCGAACTGCAATCCAGGAGTTCGAGCAGGTCTTCATGGAGCATCCCGAGCAATGGTGGCCTTGGGATTGGGCCGATATCTCACCACGTGAATTTACACCCAAGCAGCCGACGAACTGACATGCCCAGTCCATCTCGATTTATTTTCCGGAAAATTTATGGCGCCATCGGTCGCCGAGATACCGCGGAAGCCCTTCGTCTCTCTCGGCGTCTCACACCCTGGCTTTGCTGGATCATGAGGTCGAGACGGAGACGAAATATCCAAAATCTGTTCCCCGGAATCGACGCCGTACGACTGCGCGATCTGGAACGCCGACACCTCGAATATCATTCCATGCTTCAGGTTCACATCGCCAAAGCGCAACACTACACCACCGAGGAACTCCGCCGCTTAATTGTCTGGGAGGGCGACGAGTTGCTGACAGAATATCTCGCCGAAGGACGAGGTATCATAGTCGTGGGTGGACATAACGGGACCTGGTGGTGCTGTCCGGGCGCCATGGCTGTGAGAGGGCACAAGGTCAGCGTGGTGGTGAATCGCGATTTATTCCCACCGATGCGTGAGTATCTCGACGAGATCGTTCGTGGCAGCGGAATCCGGATCATCCACACCGGGAAAGGGGCACTTACGGAGATCCGAGAAGTTCTCGGGCGTGGTGAAATTCTCTACCTGAACGTGGACGTAAGCGTGCGGCACGAACGAAGTACCTTGATACCTTTCCTCGGAGCGGGCCTTCCCATGGATGCAGCCCCTGCTCTTCTCGCCCTGCGTCAAAAATCTCTTCTGCTCTGGTCGAGTTGCTGGCACGATTCCGATGGAAGACCGAAGGTGCGCCTGAAAAAGGACCCACCCTGCGGGCGGGATACCGAACTAGGCAACCGCAGCGCGATCCTGAATCACTGGGCCCGACGTCTTGAGGACGACGTCAGAGAATTTCCCCATCAGTGGTGGCCGCTGAGTTTTGTTGCGCTCGAGGCGGGCCAGGAGAGATCTCTCATCACAACTCTCCCGGAAGGATCATGAAGCAGCCCTTCGGCCAAAATTACCCGGGACCGTCCCGTCTTCAGTTGCTGATGGCCGCTCATCGAATTCGTCATGATATTCCGGTTTATCTTCAGAGTTTGGCGGAAGAGCATGGCGACACAGTCTTTCTCCCTCTGAACTTTCCAACCTGGCTGGTGCGGAACCCGGCGGACGTGAAGCACGTCCTGGTTTCCCATGCTGCCCATTACCACAAAACGGGAGCCTTGCGCGCCGACCAGGATTTTCTGGGCGAGGGACTGGTCAGCAGCGCCCCTCCTCTTCACACGCGTCAACGCAAGTTGATGCAGCCGATGTTTCATCGACGCAGCATCAACGAATTCGTTCACTGCATAAAGAAGACCACGCTCGAACAGATCGCCTCCTGGAAGGATGGAGACGAAATCGAACTGACGGCCGAAATGATGGAACTCACCCTCAAGATTGTGGGGCGAACTCTCTTCAGCGTGGATCTGACGGGAGAAGCGGCGGAACTCGGAGACTCTTTCGGCACCGCGCAAAGGCTCGTCATTCGTCGCATGCAGAAAGCACCCCTACCACGTTGGGTGCCGACCCCGGCCAATTTTCGCTACCGAAAAGCGATCCGCCGAATCGATGAGGCGATCTGTGACCTTATCGAGGCGCGTCGCCGAAGCGAAGAGGAGCTTCCCGATCTTCTCGGAATGCTGCTTAAGACTCGAAACGAGGATGGTTCTTCAATGGGCGACCGACTAATTCGCGACGAAGCTATTACTCTGCTTTTAGCGGGACATGAGACGGTTTCCAACAATCTGAGCTGGACCTTCCATCTTCTATCCGAAAACCCGGATGTCGACAAAGCTCTCCTGGAGGAATGGATCGAGGTTTTGGGGGAGCGAACTCCGGAGATGGACGATTTCTGTAGACTCCCCGTGACGGACCGAGTCCTCGCGGAGTCCCTAAGGCTCTTTCCGCCCGCCTGGATTCTCGCTCGGAAGGCTTTAGAAGAAGATATTCTCCCGAGCGGCTTGCGAATCAGGCAAGGCGATGAAGTCATCCTGCCCCCCTACGTAATTCATCGTAACCCAGCCTTCTTCGATGATCCGGAAAGGTTCGATCCAGCACGTTGGACACAGGAAATGAAAAAGTCATTACCTACGGGCACCTACCTCCCTTTCGGAGTCGGCCCTCGCTACTGCATCGGAGAGCAGTTTGCACGCACCGAGGCTGCCATTGTCCTGAGCACAATTGGTCAGAGATTTCGATTGAATGTTCTTCCCGACCAACGGATCGGCCGGGAAGCAATGATCACTATGCGCCCCCGTTACGGTCTACGCGTGAAACTGGAGGCTCGCGAGGTTACCGGATGAGCGGGGTCACGAGAGCACTCAGGATCGGAGATTGGCCGCTATGGGTCTTGGCTCTTGGCCTGTTCACGAGTTCGTTTCTTCTCCACAGTCTCGGGACGTGGCAGATTCCGCTTACCTATGCCGACGAATCTCGCTTCGCAGAGGCAACCAGGGAAATGCGGGAGAGGGGCGACTGGATCGTCCCCCATTTCAACGGCGATTATCGATTCGATAAGCCTCCACTGACATACTGGTCACAGGCGGCAGCTTTTTTCCTTCTTGGCGAGGGGGAAGGTCCGGCACGGATTCATTCTGTAATCAGTGCATCGCTCCTCGGCCTGGTCGTTTTCGGCTTCGGCTCGAGACTATACCATCCTCAGGCGGGCCTCTGGGCGGCCATCATGCTGATGACGACCTGCAGCCTTTTCGTGCATGCCAAAGCCTCACGCCCTGATGTCCTCATGGTTCTTTTCATGACGACGGCCTCCTGGACCGGATGGGAGTTGGCCCGAGATCGAAGAACGTCTCCACCCTACCGCTGCCTCTGGTGGTGGGGCTTCTGGCTCAGCCTCGCATTTGCCTTTCTCGCGAAAGGCCCCGTGGGATGGCTTCCTCTTCTGAGCCTTCCTGCCCTCGCATGGGGAGAGAGTGGTTCTCATTTCCGTCGAAGGTTCCGCTTTCCTGCCGGGCTGACCCTCATGATCGGGGTGGTTGCATTATGGGGGGTACCCGCTCTGATTCTTACTGGTGGACAATTCTTTGAGGTGGGAATCGGGCTCCACGTAGCCCACAGACTGACGCATACGATGCACGGAATGGGGCCCGAATCCTGGCAGGGCTACCTTGCCTATCTCTCCTTCTACTTCATCACCGTATTTTTCAGTCTCGCGCCCTGGTCAGTCGGCCTACCCTGGCTCGCTCGAAATCTCTGGAGGGAACGATGCATCCTTCCTGTCGAACGATGGTTGTTGACCACGATTGGCAGCGTTTTTCTCATTTTTACTTTCTCCTCCACCAAGCTGCCCCTCTATATCATGCCGGCTTTTCCACTGCTTCTTCTACTTCTGGCGGGACGCTGGCTGAAGGCTCACCGAGTGGGCAGAACACCCGTCATCACGATTTCACTGACCGCTCTGGCGATGGTGGCCATTTCTCTATTCCTCACCTACCATATTCCATCCAAAATGCTCAACCGGGATATCATGCGACGGCTTTCCCCCCATCTCGATCCCAAATCTGAATTTGCCACGGTTCCGATTGCGGAGACCAGTCAAGATCACCTGGTCTGGTATTTCCGATCGCACGTATCGGGCTTTCGCCACGAAGTCAGTCCCGACCAACTTCGACACTTTATGAACCGACCCGGACCAAGGTTCTGCGTGATTCCTGAAGCGGTAGCCGATGAGCATCTCGCGGAGCTTCCATCCGAATGGGTCCGCCTCGAGGTTACCATACCTTTGCAGGAAAAGGACAAGGAGGAACTGCGACTCGTGGTCATTGCGAATTGAGCCAAAATAAATGACACCCGAGCAGCGAAGCCGCAAGGATGTTTGAGGAAACGTTGTGCCAGAATAAATGACACCGGATGCGGCCCCATCCGAAATGAGTCAGAAGAGCAAGAACGAATACATCGAGAGGATGCGCATGCGCTGCCAGGGCCGAGGCCGCGAGGGCAAAAGCAGACTGCTCGACGAGTTGGTTGAGGTTTGCGGATTGAGCCGCAAGCACGCGATCAAATCCATGAACCAAACGGTAGGATCGACCGTTGGTCGGACCGAAACCCAGGGCCGCAAGGCTACCTACGGGGATGCCGAGCGCAAGGTCATCAAGATCATCTGGCTGGCCGCCAACCAAGCCTGCGGGAAGCTTCTCAAACCGATGATCAAAATCTGGCTGCCGCACTACGAGAAGCAGCACGGTCGTCTGGGCAATGGGCTGCGCAAAAAACGCAAAGCAATCAGTGCCCGGAGTATCGACCGTCTCCTGGCACCGGAGAAGGCCTCCGAGAAGCGCAAGCGCAACACCGGGACGAAACCGGGAACTCTGATCAAGACTCAAATTCCGATTCGAGCCGACAACGACGACATCGAATGTCCCGGTTACCTCGAAGCCGACACCGTGGCACACTGCGGCAATCGCCTCGAGGGTGACTTCGTCTGGACGGTAGATCTGACCGACGTGCACACGCAATGGACCGAATGCCGGGCGGTGTGGAATAAGGGGCAGCACGGAGTGGTCACCGCGATCGCTGAAATCGAGGAAGTTGTGCCCTTTGATCGCATCGCCTTCGACAGCGACAACGGCAGCGAGTTCCTGAACTGGCACCTGGTGCAATACCTCCAGGAACGGGGTGATTGCTAGGAGCCTGTCGGACTTTGAACAACTCTGAAAAATCGATAAGTTCGAATCATGAGCGCGCGATTTGTTTCGGTGGGCCGAGAAATGCCTATGTTGTTGCTGCCCGATCTGCGGGACTGGGTGCCTGAGGACTCCGGCGAACAGTGCAACCTGAACGATCCCGACGCGCGGATCATGCGCAATAACAAACGCGCGGGCTTCTCCTAGAGCTTCAATGCACAGGCGGCGGTGGACGCCGAGGGCAGCCAGCTCATCGTTGGCCAGCATGTCAGTCAGAGTCCGAGTGACGGGGGCGAGTTGGAAAATGCCGTGGCCAGCATCCCTTCCCGGCTCGGCAGGCCGAAGGCGGCCCTGGCCGATGCCGGCTACGTCAACGCCGACGCGTTTGAGCGCTTGGAGAAAGAGGGAATCGAACTTTACTGCAGCGTCCATCGCGAGGACGCCCACAGCGAACGTTATTACGACTTTCGTCCCGACAAGCAGAGCAAACGTGAGGTGAAGGAACCGACTGATCCGAGGTTGATTGCAATGCGAGAGAAGCTGCGCACCGAGGAGGGCAAGGCGATCTACGGCAAGCGCAACCACACCGTCGAGCCGGTCTTCGGGATCATCAAGGAAGCGATGGGCTTCCGGAGCTTCAGCCTACGCGGGAAAGAAAAAGTCTCGGCGGAATGGACGCTGGTCTGCCTGGCCTACAATCTCAAGCGACTGCATCAGCTGTTTTCCGGCCCGGAATCCGGCCCATCGAAGCCGAAATCCCCTCCCGGAAGTGATGGAAAGACGTTGGCATCCTCGATGCGAGTCCTATGCATCCGACTCGCCCGAGCCGCCTCATTGAAATGGGCGTTCCCAACCGTGCGATCGCCTCGTGCGCTTGCGCTAACCCCGACAAGCTCCTAGCGGCATGGCTTTGCCGCAATTTACCCGATCCCTACACGACTCACGCGAGCAAGCGGGCTTTTGTCTCGGCCTGGCTGAGCCGCCTTCTCGCGAAAGAGGGATTCGACCTCGCCCGGGCGAATCGGCAGAAGTTCCTCCTGCGGAAACTGTTGGAGGATCGCATCCGGGATCTGCGTCGTGTGGCGGTCGGGAAAGCGTATCAGGAATTTTTCTTCAGCGAAGGCCATGAAGACCGGATTGGGGTCGGACACGATTTCACGTATCATTTTCATCCCGACGCCTACTCCCCGGATCGTGACTATGACGGGCGCTACGGCGAATACCAGTTCCGGCATCATTATTATCCACGCATCGGTGACTTCGATGGTGAGGAGGAATACCTTCTCGCCTGTCATCTTGATGGACTGGCGTCGAAGGGGGAGATTCGCTACTGGGTGCGAAATCTCGTTCGGAAGGCAGGATGCTCCTTCTTCCTCCATAGCGCAACAGGGCGATTTTACCCGGATTTTCTCGGTCTCCTTCCCGATGAGGCCATTCTCATCGTGGAAAACAAAGGCGGGCATCTATGGAAAGACGCGGAAGAAGATCGCAAAATCGGCGAACTGTGGGCGGCGATGAGCGATGGACGCTGCCGCTTTGTGATGGTAAAAGAAAAACAGTGGGGCTGGATTGATGACGAGCTCAAGTAAGATGCGTAGCTTTCAGTTCTCAAACGACCCATGCAAATGCTCACCCTTCCGTGACGCCTGGAGCGCTTCAATGGTGTCGACTGCCGCGCCGGGATCGCCCTCGGCTTTCATCCAGGCATCGAGGGCGGCGCTGAGCTTTGCTTTGACCCCGGCGTAGCCTTCGTCGCCGGCGAGGTTCTCTATTTCATAGGAATCCTCGGCGGTGTGGTAAAGCTGCTCGGCGGGACGGCTCATGTAGCGCTTGATCGCTTCGTAGCTGTTCGGCTGTTTCATGGGATCGTCACCCATCCAGGTCGCCCAGTAGGGATTGTTGAGACGGCCACCGCCCATGAGGTGCTTCTCGATGTAGAGCTCTTCATGCAGCAGATTTCGAATGTAACGAAAGCGGCCATCGGTCACCGACCGGATCGGATAACGGGGGCCTTCGGGGAGGTTGTTGTGAATCCCGTAGGCGAAGTCGCGGTGCTTGTCGGCCTCGCCTTTGAGGACGGCGGCGAAGCTGGTTCCGTCGATTTGGGGTTCCGTTTCCCCGCCGGCGAGCTCGATCAGGGTCGGGGCGACGTCGGCATACTGGATGAGAGCCTCGGTGCGTTTCCCCTCCGCGACGGTCCCGGGCCAGGCGGCGATAAAAGCGGTGTGAAGCCCGGTGTTCCAGTTCGTCCACTTGCAGCCGGGGAACTGGGAGCCCTGCTCGGAGGTGAAAATGACGAGCGTTTCCTCCGCTTTTCCTGATTCCTCGAGCGCGGCGAGGATCTCCCCGATCTGCGAGTCCATGTAGGTGATTTCGGCGAGATAGTCGGCGAAATGTCCGCGTGTCTCCGGGGTGTCCGCGAGGTTCGGCGGGAGCTTGAGTTTTTTGCGCGGGTATTGCGAGGCGTCGCCCATGATCCAGGGGACGTGTGGTTCGGTCAGGCCGATGACGAGGCAGAAGGGTTCCTCGCCGGCGAGGTAGTGTTTCATCCCACTGAGATCGTGCGGGTTGGTGGGGGCGCGGACGCAGCTGGGGTCGAAGCCTTCCACGGCATCGAAAGGAAAAGCGGCATCGGGTTTGACGTGAACTTTTCCTGCAATGCCGACGCGGTAACCGAGGGGGCGGAGGTAGTGGGGGAGACTGCGGGTTTCGGGGCGGCTTGCGGAGTGGTTCCAGGCGCAGCCGTTGCTCATGGGGTATTGGCCGGAGTAAAGCTCGGCCCGGCAGGGTTGGCACATCGCGCTGGCGAGGTAAGCCTGATTGAAAGTGAGACCACGAGCCGCGAGTGCGTCGAGATTCGGCGTTTTCGCATTTTGCCCGCCGTAGAGGGGGAGGTCGTTGTAGGTGCAGTCGTCGCCGACAATGATGAGGAAGTTCGGCGTGGCGTTCGCCACGCAGGAGAGAAGGAGGAGAGGGGTAAAGAAGTAGAGAAGCTGTCTCATGAGATCGTGGCGCTGCCGGTTGTTGTCTGGATTCCGGGGAGGAGTTTGGCTAAGAGTATCTTGAGAGGATCCGGATTGCCTGTCGTTTCGATATGGATTTCGGACGATTCTTTGTGAAGATCGGACGGGTCGGAGATGAGGCTGGCGACCCTTCGGGCGACGGCGGGTCCGGTATCGATGATGGAGATGTTTTCCGGCGCCCGTGCCTCGATGACGGGGCGGAGAAAGGGGTAATGAGTGCAGCCTAACACAAACACATCAGCACCGGCCTCAAGGAGCGGGGCGAGCGCTTCCTGCACCGCTGCGTCGGCTTCGGGTCCGGAGAGGATTCCTGCTTCGACGAGTTCGACAAAGCGGGGGCAGGGGCGGGTAATGACGCGGATGCCCTGCGCATGGGTGTTCACGAGCTGGTGAAATTTTTCCCCGGCAATGGAGGCTTCCGTGGCGAGAACGCCGACGACACCGGAGCGGGTCAGTTCGGCGGCGGGCTTCACGGCCGGCTCCATTCCGACGACGGGCAGCGGGTAGGTCGCGCGAAGCGAGCCCACGGCGTGGATCGTTGCCGAGTTACAGGCAATCACGAGAATCTCCGTGCCTTCGCTGAGGAGGTAGTCGGCGAGTCGCGCGACGCGGTCGCGAATGACGTCCCCCGGTTTGTTGCCGTAGGGACACCACGAGGAATCGGCGACGTAGTGAATCGGCGATCCCGGGAGCAGGCTGTGGATTTCCCGCAGGACAGAAAATCCGCCGACGCCCGAATCGAGGATGCCGATTTTCACGAGACGAAGCGGGTCAGCTCAGTTCTTCGCCTTGGCTTTTGCGCTGCCTTTACCCTTTGGCTTTGCCCCCTCGGGCTTGGGCATTCCGGGCCAGCCAAATTCCTTGTCCGGCGCCGGTGGCTGCGTAAGGTCGGCTTCGGAGGGAAGGGCAACGTGGACCATGTCCTTTTTCTCATCGAGATTTTCATTGAGCTGAGCTTCGGTGATCGCATTCGAAGAGACGCCTTCTTCAGGGACGTCACCCTTTGCCACCCATACGATGGCATTGAGAACGACCTTTCGAAAATCGTCGATCGCCCAGTTGCGATGCCAGTGACCGCCGGTGAATCCGATCCCGCGTCCGCCGTCGGCGCGCTCGACTGCCCACATCATGGTCTGGCGTTTTCCAAGCCCGGCTTTTCCGGCGGGAGTCCAGTGAATGTAGCGGTTGATGCGATCCGCAGTCGGAATCGCGGTAAGAATGTGGGCGGAGGAATCCGGATCGGCAAAGCGCATGTTGTAGTACCATTCATCGTTGGCGGTGAAGCCGGGGACGCCTTTGCTGATGGGGTGCTCCGCATTGATCTCAACCTCAGCGGTCCAGTGGGGGTTCACGGAGAAGCCGGCCTCGTAGTGTCCGCCGATCCACTGCTTGAAGAGTTCCCCCTGTTCGCCGGGGGGGACTTCAACGCCGTAGTGCATAGACATGATGCCGACGCCGCTCTTGGCGAGTTCGTCCAGTTTTGCCTCATGACCGTTCACCGGATGCTTCGCATTTCCGTCGGAGTAAATGATGACGGCGTCCGCTCCGTCGAAGATTGTTTCATCTTCGGGCCATCCGTGACGGACGACTTCGACGGTCAGGGGAAGGCCGCTTTCGTTGTTCAGTGCATTGGCGAGAAGAGTGGCTCCCGCAAAAAACTCATGCTGCCCTGACGGGTGACTGGGCATGCCGGAGATAAAGACGATCTTCTTCGGGTCGGCAGCGGTTTCGGCAGTGCTGTCTCCGCAGCCAACGGCGGCAAGGGCGAGCAGGGACAGGCAGGCGATGGCAATCGCAGGAGCGATAAACGCGGTGAAACGAGGCTTCGATTGAGCGCTGGTGGATTTCATGTCGCCTACTATGCGCATCCTCAGGAACTTGGGCGAGTTTTTTGCTGGCCTTTTTCCGTGACTCAGGGGCCTGACGAATTTGTCACTTTGAGACAGCCCGGGGTGCGAAGTAAGCCTTTGCAGTTGATTCCCTGATACGGTAAGACAGTCCTTTGCTTTGGACCTGCCTGCTCTCAATTCCCCGCTTTACCTGATCGATGCGATCGGCCCGTTTTTTCCGGGATACGAACGTTTCCGCATCAACTGGTCGAAATTGCCCTGGATGAGATTCGAGGGCATGTCACCGCCGGATTTGGACAATGCCTTCGCCCGCGTCCGCACGGACATGAAGATTTTCTGCCGGAGCGTATCGCAGATTGGCTACAACGGAGTCACGCTCGACGACGTGCCCCATCTCGCTGACCATGAGTTTTACGAGGACAGTGTCAGGGAACGGATTGCGGTGTATCAGGAAAAATTCCGGGAACTTTTCCGGGTTATGCACGGGGAGGGAATGCACATCTATCTGACGATGGATATTCTCACGTTCACTCCCGCTCTCGAAAAGCGGATCGGCAAGAGTGAGAAAAAGATGCGCCAATTTCTCGTCGAGCTTCTCGACGGGTTTTTTACTGACTTTCCGGAGGTGGCCGGGGTCGTCCTGCGGATCGGGGAAAGTGACGGACTCGACATCAAGGAGCAGTTTCGGAGCAAGTTGGTTCTCAAGAATCCGGCGATGGTGAACCGCTGCCTCAAGGCGGTTCTTCCTGTCTTTGAGAAACATCAGCGCCGTTGCATTTTCCGGACCTGGACTGTCGGAGCTCATGAGGTGGGGGATTTGATCTGGCATCATGCCACACTGGAGAAAACGGTCGCAGGGATCACGAGCCCTTCACTGGTGCTGTCGATGAAGTATGGGGAGTCGGATTTCTTTCGCTACCTCTCTCTGAACCGGAATTTCTTCGTCACCGATATCCCCAAGATCGTCGAACTGCAGACGCGCCGCGAGTATGAAGGCTGCGGCGAGTATCCGAGCTTCATCGGGCATGACTACGAACAGCTTTCAATCGAACTGCGGGACGCGCCCAACGTGGTCGGAATTTCAGTCTGGTGTCAAACGGGAGGCTGGACGCCCTTTCGTCGCCTTGCTTTTCTGGAGAACAGCAGCGTCTGGACTGAGATCAATACCTTCGTCGCGCTGCGCCTCTTTAAGCACGGTGAGTTGGTGGAGGAGGCGATCTCGCATTTGCCGGGCGTGCCCGATTCCCCGGCGCTGCACGAACTGCTGCGTCTTTCGGAGGAGGTCGTGACCGACTTGCTTTACCTGCCCGATTTCGCACGGAGACGACTTTATTTTCGTCGTGTCAGGATTCCCCCGCTCATTGGCGTGTACTGGCATCACATCTTTGTCGCGCATTCACTCAAGAAAATGCTGAACTACTTTGTCGAAGACGGTGAGGCATCGATCCGGTCGGCGAACGCGTCGATGGTGAAGATCAAGCGGATGAGATCACTGGCGCTCGAGTGCGGGCTTCCCGAGGAGGATATCGAATACATGGAATACACCTTCGGGATCATTGCGCTGGCGCGGGAATACTTTTTCCGGCCTTTCGACAATGAGATCAGATCCCGTCTCAAGGAAGCGAAGAGAGCCTACAAGAAGCGGTATCCGAAAGGAACCCGCTTCCGCTACACGGTGAAGCTCGATTTCAAGCCATTCAAAATGAACGGTCGCTACATCGCGATTTTCTTCAATTATCTCGTCAGAAAAAAGCCGAGCTACCGGATTGTGGATCGCATCATCGGGCTCCGGCTTCTTTCACTGGCCTACTTTACGCTGAAGCGCTCGCGCCCCAGGATCGTGCCAAAGATTGCACGGAAGAGTGCGATGGG
>JARGOP010000089.1 GCA_029233965.1 Verrucomicrobiales bacterium
GCTTTGAGCGGCTCACATTTCAAAAGCCTCCGGTTTCACCGGAGGATCATTACTTCTCGCGCGGAGCCGAATAATATGCCGACATTCCCGCCGCGACGGCTTCGGCGTATACCCGCATGATCGATGGCCGCGACCGACCATTCACGACGCGTTCCCCTCCATAGTCGCCTTCCTGGATCCAGGCGTAGGTGTCCGTATTATTCATGACCCAGGGTTCGAAGAAAATCACGGGGCAGGTGTAGGAGCGATTCGCGAGGAGATTGCGGGCCCAGAGGTAGGGATGCCCGTCGACATTCCGGGCACGCTTCGATTCAGGATCGTAGGCGTAGGGCTCCAGCCCCGTCCGCCCGGCGAAGACATCAGCCATCACCGCACTGAGGGAAGCCTCCTCCTCGTGAATGCGCTGAAGGATCCGCTCCAGCATCTGAAAGCGATTCTCTTCGTCGAGCACTTCGCCGACAGTGTAGGCCCCGTTGAGGAGGAGGTGAAAATGGTTTTCCTCCACGAGCACCGGCTGATTCGGCGAGGCCCATTCGCCACTCCCGCTTGAGGCGTTGTAGTGGAGACAGAGGACGAGATCAGGCTGGATCTCTTCGTTCACGATCCTCGCCCGCTCGACGATTTCGTCGCGACGATAGAAGCGCTGCTCGGCGTAGGGACGCAGCAGGGCGTCGGGCCAGCCGGGATTGAAATCGCGGTAGAGTCCGAGGAAATCATCCGCACGCTTCGCGGTCACCGGCGCGTTGGTTTTTCGCACGAGGCTGACGGTCGCGCCCATCGCCTCGAGGAGGGGCTTGAGGTGAAGAGCCGTTGTGAGGGTGAGCTCGCCCTCTCTCACGGGCCGGTCCCCGGGCTTTCCGAACTGTCTTTCCTCGATCCCCGCAAAGTCGCCGCCGATATGCCCGGGATCGATCGCAATGTGCAGGTCGGCGAGAGTCGTCGCCGGGTGCCAGTAGCGGTTCACTTCCGCCGGGGGCGGAAGCTCAAGCCGGCGCAGGCGGAGTTCGAAGGGATGGTCCGACGTTTCGATCGTCGCGGTTTCGGCATCGATGGAGATGACCTGCTTCCAGGTGTCATCGACCGTGTAGACCTCCTCGAGCAGAAAATGGAGTTCATCGGCTGAAATCGTCTCGTGATAGGCCGCGAGCGACTCCCAGTCAAAAGCCAGGCCGGTCGGAGGATGAACGATGGGAGCCCGGCTGACCTCCGGTTTCTTCACCACCGCAGGCTCCTCCCCCGTTGTCCGGAGAATCGTGACGAGGACGATCAACCCCAGAAAAACGACGAGGCTGAGAATCAACGGGAGAGCTTTTTTCATGGACTCCCGAAGCTACATCTTCGCCGGTCTATCTCCAGTCGAATCGACGGAAACGGGAAAGGCCCGCCCTCACATTTTGTCCGCAATGAGCTTCTCCATCTTCCGGATGTCGGCGGAGAAATTGCGAATGCCCTCGGCGGTTTTCTCCGTCGCCATGGCATCTTCGTTCATCATGAAGCGGAAGGTGTTTTCATCCATCTTGATCGCTTCGACGTCGGAATCAGCTGCCGCTGCGGGATCGAGCTTCTTCTCGATCGGTTCCCCGGAGTTCTGAAGTTCTTCGAGGAGACCGGTTCCAATCGTGAGGAGATCGCAGCCGGCGAGCTCAATGATCTGACTCGTGTTCCGGAAGCTTGCGCCCATGACTTCGGTTTCGAAACCGAATTTGCGGTAGTAGTTGTAAATCTGCTTCACGGACTGCACGCCGGGATCGTCCGCACCGGTGTATTCCTTGCCGGTGTCCTTTTTAAACCAGTCGTAAATGCGGCCGACAAAGGGCGAGATGAGTTGAATCCCGCCTTCGGCGCAGGCGATGGCCTGAGCGAGAGAGAACATGAGGGTGAGGTTGCAGTGGATCCCCTCGTCCTCCAGCTTGGTCGCGGCGGAGATCCCTTCCCAGGTTGAGGCGATCTTGATGAGGATCCGCTCGCGCTCGATGCCTTCATCTTCGTAGAGCGCAATGATCTCTTTTGCTTTTGCGATGGTTCCGGCCTCATCAAAAGAAAGGCGGGCATCGACTTCCGTGGAGACACGACCGGGAACGATCTGGAGGATCTCTTTTCCAAAGGCGACGAGAACACGATCGATGATTGCCTCAACCGGGCGGCTGCCTCCAAAGTCCGCGACAGCCGTATCGACCAGGTGCGCATACTCCTCCTGCTGCGAGGCTTTGAGAATCAGCGAAGGGTTCGTCGTCGCGTCCTGCGGCTCATATTCCCGCATCGACTCAAAATCTCCCGTGTCGGCGACAACGGTGGTGAACTGCTTCAGTTGCTCAAGTTGATTGGCCATGAGACAATCTGCGGAGCCTTCGCTTGAGTGTCCAATGATTAGCCGGGAGAAAGCGTCACAATTTCTTCATTGAGCCGCCACATTTTGTGCCGAGTAGGTTACCTGTGGATCCTCGTTGGCATCGGAGTGGACGCTCCCGATCAGAATGACTCCCGGTTCGTCGACGCTGAGCTGAAACCGTCCCGTTCCTCCGCCCTGAAGTTTCGCGATGAGCTGGACCCGCTGATTTTCTTCGTCATAACTTCCCTCGTAGGTGATCCTTTGCCCCATCGTGTCGATGTAGGTACCGATCACGGTGTTTTTCCCGCCATCCTCTTTGAAGAGAAACATCCAGCGATACTCCCAGGTCACCGGGCCATACTCGGCGCGGCCGTCAATTTGGAACCAGAGCCCCCCCCCAGGGCCGGGCTGCCCATCGAAACCACTTTGCCGGGAATCGCCTGAGCATTGGCCTGCGGAATCAGGACTCCCGACTCGGTTCGTTTTCCGAGCAGCATTTGAAAAATGGGAAGATTCGCCGTTTTCCGCGGTCCCTCCTGAGTTTGAGCGACCAGAGGGGAAGCAAAGGCAAGGAGACTGATGGTCAAGAGTTGGAACAGTTTCATCGGTATTCAAAGTGATTCTATGGTGGGACCAAAGTGATTCTATGGTGGGACGAACGGGAAATGCCGACAATTAGATTTTCGGTGGAAATCATTCTTTCCCACGATAGCCTTTCCTACTATGGCAGCCCCCGTTTTCGAAATGGAGAAAGTGACCGTTCGGCGTAACGGCAAGGAGATCCTCAACGATGTCAGCTGGACCGTCGAAAGGGATCAGCACTGGGTCGTTCTCGGTGGCAACGGCTCGGGCAAGACCTCGCTGCTCAATGTGCTGATGAATTATCTGACTCCGACCGAAGGGGAAATCCACATGCGGGGCCGCGAAGACGCGGTCAACTCCGTTTCCCAGGACTGGGACGAATGGCGTCGGCGCATCGGATTCGTCAGCGCAAGCATCGCACAACTCATCGATCCTGAAGAAACAGGCCTCGAGATCGTTCTCGCCGGTCGACATGCCATGGTGAATTACTGGCAAAAGACCGACGATCCCAAAGAGATCAAGGCCGCGGAAAAAGTGCTTGAGAGCGTAAACTGTGCCCCTCTTCGCGACCAGATCTGGGCTACGATGTCGCAGGGGGAACGCCAGCGGATTCTCATCGGTCGTGCCCTCATGGCTCCGAAGATGGATTTCCTCGTTCTCGATGAACCCTGCGCCGGACTCGATCCGGTCGCGAGAGAGCATTTCCTTACCTTTGTCGACGATCTGACTCAGAAAGGTTCCTTCCGTTCTCTGATCATCGTGACCCACCATGTCGAAGAAATCGTTCCGTCGATCACTCACGCGCTGATCCTGAAGGACGGTTCCGTCATCGCTCAGGGCGAAAAACGCCGTGCCCTGAACTCACACACTCTCTCGCGGGCGTTCGACAGCGAATTGAAGCTTCGTTCCCGCCTCGGCCGCTACCGCCTCTACTACGGCGATGAGTTTATTCCTGAAGGCGGAAATGTGATCTAATCGACTACTCTGTTCATGAAATCCGTGCCTTTCTCTGTTTTCCTCGTCCTTTTCGCTCTCTTCGCCACTCCGGCTTTCGCGGACAAGTATCAGGATAAATGCCCCTGCGGACCTGATTCCATCAAAGGGCCTTTCCGACTTTTATTAGCGGCCGGACAGGGACATCATGGCGCTGATTTCCGGCCGGCCTGTGTCAAGCATGACCTCTGCTACGATACCGTCGGTGAATTGCAAAAAGACTGCGACGATATTTTCCTCGCGGACCTCCTCGCAGCCTGCGAAAACTCGAAGTACCCGAAGATGGCGCGCTGCAAAGCAAAGTTTTCCTACTGGCTCGTGAGCCACTTCGGCGGCGGAGCTTATCGTTCAGCCCAGCGCATCGCAGCGGAGAAGATGGCGCTGGCGCAGAAATAGCGTCAGGGAAGCACTTCGAGAAAAGGCTTCATTGCTTCAACCGCTTTTCGAGATACTTCATGCAAATCCTCTTCAGAGATCTCCGTTTCCCGCGGTAGGTCCTGAGCATCGATGATGGTGCCATTCGAGTTGAGCCTCCACGTTCCGTCGAAAGCGCTGAAATTGTTTCCGTAGCCGGCCACCGTCACTTCACGACCAACCCGCTCATTCCGGGTTAAACAGGGCACGAGCGAAACGCCATCGAGAGGTTTCCCCTCCGGCAGAGATGCTCCGGCGATTTCGCAGAAGGTCGGAAAAAGATCAACGACATCGACGAGATCCCGTTTCGTTTTTCCAGCCTCAACTTTCCCCGGCCATCTCACGATGAGTGGAAGGTGCGTGCCCCCGTCATCGAGCGTTCGTTTGCCTCCGCGAACCAAACCTGCTCGGGTCGTCCGGATTTGATTAACCGCGTCAGTGCCGTTGTCTCCCAGAAAAACGATGCAGGTGTTCTCCGCGATCCCCATTTCGTCGACCGCTCTGACAAGGCCTCCCACGATTCTGTCCATGTATTGGATCATGGAGCACAGGGAAGCTTCTTCGCCCCGTTTCCGGTTCACCGGTGTTTCCACGATCGGCTCATGCGGCAGAAGCATATTGTGATGAATGAGAAACGGCTTCCCCGCCTCGACCGCGGTTTTCATCTGCCTGACCACATAGCGCGCCATCACATCCGGTCCGAATTGCTCAGAAAGGCCTTCCCTGATTTTCCCGTCTTCATTCAGGCAGGGATCCCAATAGCGCATCGTCTTGGCTCCTTCTTTCCAAATCTGCCAGACACACCAGGAATCAAACCCTGCCTCGCGGAGGTGATCGGGATGAAACTCAAGAGTGGCGAGCTGCCACTTCCCCGTGATCGAAGTTAAATATCCCGCGTCCCTCAACTGATTGGCATAGCTCGGAAACCTGTCTTGAAAATCGACCGCCTCCTTGGTGCCGTTGTGAACCGGCAGGACCGACGTGTAGCCATGACGAGTTGGATACTGCCCCGTGTAGATGCTCATCCGCGTCGGAGTACACACGGGACTTCCGTAGGCCCGCGCAAACTTCATCCCTTCTCTCGCAAGCCGGTTGAGGTTCGGCGTTTTCGTTCCCAACCCACCGTAGCAGCCTAGCTTCTCGTAGCCCAGGTCATCGGCGACGATAAACAGAATGTTAGGCTTCGCCCCGGCTGAAACTGAATTTCCCGATAGACTCAAACATCCAGCCAACAGAAAAAACACGGTCCCAAAACGCATCCCGGGATCGTATAGAGGCGCATTAGTTTTGAAAAGATCTAATTCGGGCGAATCCTCGGAGCATCGACGGTTTCCAATCCTCGCAGGAGAATCAACGCGTGCCAGCGGACGCGCTCGTCAAAGTTCATGCGCAGATCCGCGAAAGCCTCTTTGCTCAACACCTCATCCACCGTTCCGGACGGATTCGCATGAGGCCAGAGACCCATCTGAAAAACCGTCTGCATGATGAGAAACTCATTCGCCTGTGATTTCGAAAACCGGGGAAGGGCGGCGCAAAGGGGAGCAATCAGTCGGACAAAACAGCTTCGCAGCTCACTTTTCTCCATCTCGACCGACTGAACCGTTAGATTTCTTTCCAAAACCGGGGCAAAGGTGGACATCAGTTCGTTGAGACGGTCCCGTCCCGAAATCGAATCGGCATATCGCTGCGCCACTTCGGCAACATCCCCGGGTTCCCGCACTTCCTGAAGCGCTTCCTCGAGAGCACGCGACCATTCCCTGAGTTCATCCATCAGAATCGAAAGCAGAATCGCCTCCCTGCTTTCAAAATAGCGATAGAGGTTCGCTTTCGACAAACCGGCGGACCGGGCGATCGCGGAAAGTCCCGCCGCTTCCACGCCACCTTCATCAAGGAGCTTTTTCGCTGCTTCCAGAATCGCCTTGCGACGCACCTCAATCTGCTCGGGCTTTCTGGCCCGTTCCCAGCCTGCTTTCCTGTCGTCCGGGTCACTCATGTTTCGCCACCCTACTTTCTCCGCGAAGTGGCCGGCAACAATAAAAGAACACCGTTTATCTAAATTACCCGCTGAGTTGAGAATCAAATAAGGAAACGATGTTTTCTTATTTGATCACACTGTCACCAGCACTTCTTCGCGGCCCGCACATACTTTCGATGGTCGCGGACGCGTTTCTCAAGGCGTTTTCGCAGCTGCGCCTTCGACGACTGACCGGCCCTGCTTTCACTCATGCGCACGACCGTGGCGGTGATGAGTTTCACGAGATTCTTCGCATCCTCAAGAGCGATGAACTCCTCTGCAATCCCCTTTTCCGGTGGGCAGTTGTGGTAGTTTCCCAGAATAACCGAGATGCCGGCCGCCGGGATTCCGTAGAGATTCATCGCCGTCGCCTCGCAGGCGCCGCCGTCGAGCAACGCCCGCTGATGCGGAATCTTTCCTTCCGTCGCCGCATCGACGAGCTCCGCCGTCGTCGCATCGTGAAACACGCTGATGCGATCCCCCGCCCGGATCGCCGGTCCTTTGCCCATCTCCGCGCCACCGCGCGCGGCCGACGTTTCCAGTGAGACAAAGCACACGCCCTGCGGAAGCGGCCAGTCTTTCGCCATTTCGACCGAACCGATAAAGCCCACTTCCTCCGCCCGGGTAAACAGCCCGTAAACTGTCGCCTCCACCTCAGCTGCCTCCAGCTCGAGGAACATCGCGAGAATGGCGGCGCAGCCCACGAGATCATCGCAGACGCGGGCATGGATCCTGCCGTCCTTCAATTCGAACGGTTCCAGCTTCCACATTCCGAAGTCGCCGAACCACTCGACAGGGTGAGTGTCGAGACGCTCCTCCGGCACCCAGCCGAGGAAGACTTTTTCCCCCTTCCATTTCACCCAGCCCGGGTGATCCATGTGCGCTGCAAAGGCGAGTTTCGGCTTCTTCCGTCCCCGCTTGTAGCAGGCGATGAGATTTCCGAAGGCATCCTCTTTCACGGAGACATGAGGCATCGCCGCGAGTTGCTCCCGGATTTCAGCCGCGACGTGATACTCGTGAAACGGCGCCGTCGGCATGGAAAGAATCTTTCGAAAGAGGGAAACGAAGGTCTGATGGTGCATAGCTTGAGGTAATATGGCACAGAATCGAAGATGAACGACGAGCGCATCAAGGTTGGGGTGAGCGCTGTAGCGCTTTACGAAGCCATGTGTCCTCCCTACCAATGCGGAAGGCCTAAAGGCCTCACTCCAACGAGGAGCACAGGTTGCACTCGCGCCGCAATCGGCGAACTTCCGCGACTCATGTCTGTCTGGAAAAAGATACGCTACAAGGTCGAATGGCTGGGCCTGACCTGGCTCTACTTCGCGATTCCCCTTCTCCCGCGCCGCGCCGCCCACTGGCTCAGCCGAATTCTGGGAAGCGTCGCGTTTCTCGCTGACAAAAGAGGGAGAATCACCGCCATCGAGAATCTCACCCTGATCTTCGGAGACGAAAAGGACGAAGCCGAAATCAGGAATCTCGCGCGAGACTCCTACCGCTCCTTCGCTCAGACCGTGATCGATCAGTTCTGGAGCCGCCGTCTCACGCGGGAAAACTACGAACGTTACTGCGAAGTTCAGATCGACGATCCCGATGCGGTCCAGTCCGCTCTCGAAACCGGGGCGATCTGGGTGACTCCTCACTATGGCAATTTCGAATGGATCGCGCTCATGATGGGGTTCCGCGGCTACCAGTTCACGATCGTCGCGCAGGATTTCAAGAACCCGAGCCTGACTGATATCTACAAAAAGAACCGCGAGATCTCCGGTCACGAAGTGATTTCCCAGCGGGGGGCGATCCGCAAGCTGCTCACCAATCTCAAGCGGGGCGGACACGCCGCTTTCCTCACCGACCTCACGATCAAGCCGTCGAAGCCGGCCACGATCATCGAGTGCTTCGGCAAAATGACCTGCGTCACCGCGATTCATGCCGAGTTGATGAAGCGGACCGGTCTGCCTGTCATCCCCGGCATCTGCATTCCCAAGCCTGACGGCACGTATCTCATCCGCGGATTCAGGAAGCTCACCTTCGGTCCCGATGACACAGACCAAACCATTGCCCAGGCGTGCTGGAATGTCTTTGAGCCCGTCATTCGCGAAAATCCGGCCCCGTGGCTCTGGATGTATAAACACTTCCGCTATCTTCCGCAAGGACAGGAGGCCGCCTACCCCTCCTATGCGCGGGCGAGCGAAAAGTTTGAGGAAGTCCGCGCGCGGGTCGGCATCTGAGCGAAGCCCACCTGTTTTTCGATCATTGAATCCCCTCCCGGGGGCGTTAGGATAGAAGCGATTCCGCCTGTATGAATATTATCATCGTAGGTGCCGGTGAGATTGGCACCCATATCGCGCTCAGTCTTGCCTCCGAGAGTCACTCGATCGTCGTCATCGAAGCGAACGAGAAGGTTGCCACCGAGTTGAACAACCGCATCGACGCACGCGTCATGGTGGCCGACGGGACCTCGATCAGTGTCCTCATCGAAGCCGGGGTCTCGGATTGCGATCTCTTTCTCTCCCTTACGAGCGACAACAACATCAATCTCGTCTCCTCCTCCGTCGCGCGACAGCTCGGCGCCGCGAAGTCGATCTGCCGCGTCCACCCGGGCATCCAGCGGGAGTCCCTCTTCCTCGACTACGGCGAACATTTCGGGATCGACTACCTCTTCAGCCCGGAACGGCTTGCCTCCATCGAGCTCGCCAAATATGTCCGCAATCCCAAGTCCGCCATGGTCGAGGAGATCGCCCGCGGCTATGTCGAAATTCAGCAAGTTCAGGTCAATGATGACAGCAAGCTCTGCGGCAAGGCACTCATCGACATTGACTTCCCCTCACGAATCCGGGTCGGGGCGATCACCCGGGGCAAAGAAACGATTGTCCCCTCCGCGAGCGAGATCCTCATGACCGATGACCTCGTCACCCTCTTCGGCGAACCCGCGAAGCTGCACGACACCGTCCTGCAATTTCGGAATAAGTCGGGGAAAGACGCCAAGAGCAACATTGTCATTTTCGGCGGAGGCGAATATGGCTTTTCCCTCGCGCAGTCGCTCGAAAGCTGGAACTGCCGCGTTCGGATTTTCGAACAAAACCCCGAGCGCTGCCGGGAATTGAGCGATCTTCTCACCAACGTCACGATCATCAATGCCGACGCGACTTCCATCGCCGAGATGAAAGAAGAGCGGATCGGCGAAGCTGACTTCTTTATCGCTGTCACCGGCGTTGACGAGGACAACGTCATGACCTGTCTCCAGGCGCACAGCCTGGGGACGAAGTATTGCCTGCCCCTCATTCACCGGGCTGACTACGCCGACGCCATGACCGGATTCGGCGAAAAAATGGGAATCCTCGCCGCCGTGAGCCCCCGTGAGGCAACGCGGAAAGATCTCGCCCGGTTCATCACCTCGGACCGGTTCCACCTTCTGCAGACTCTCGAAGGCGTGGAACTGATCGAAGCCACGGTGCATGATGATTCCTCTATCATCGGCAAGAGCGTTCGGGAGATCAAATGGCCGGCTGATTGTGTTCTCGTCGCGCAACTTCACGGAGTCCGGGGTGAAGTCCCGACCGCCGAAGACATTATCAACGCCGGGGACAGTCTTTACGCACTGGTGAAACCCAGGGCAAAGCGCGAATTCCTCAAGCTGGTCGCTCCCTGATGAATTTCCGCATCGTATTCAAGATCCTCGGGATCCTCGCGATCCTCATCGGTATCACGATCAGCCTCTGCTGGGGCTTTGCCTGGTGGGATCATCAGCAGGATGGCGGCACCCTCCTCGAGGTCGGCGCCAGCGATGCGCTGGGCAAATCCACCGGCATTGCGATTGGTTTCGGCCTCATCCTCTACCTCCTTGGCGCCGGCAGCAAGCCAGAGGTGCTTCGTCGCGAAGCTATTCTCATCGTTGGCCTGAGCTGGATTCAGGTCAGTCTCCTCGGCATGCTGCCCTACCTCCTCTACGATCACGGACTGGGGTTTTTCGATGCCGTTTTCGAGTCGACTTCCGGCTTCACCACAACTGGATCGACCATCATGAGTGACATCGAAGCGTTCCCCCGCGCCATCCTCCTCTGGCGCTCGGTCACGCAGTGGCTTGGTGGGATCGGTATCCTCGTCGTCTTCGTCGCCGTCCTCTCTTTCCTCGGCGTGGGAAGCCGCTCTCTCGTTGCGAACGAGTCTAGCCTCAATATTTCGGACGTCCGGACCTCGCGGATTCGTGACGTCGCCTTCGCCCTCGTCAAAGTCTACCTGGGCCTGACCTCGGTCTGCACCCTCGGTCTCATCCTCCTCGACATGCCCGTCTTCGAGGCGGTTTGCCACGCCATGTGCACCATTGCCACCGGCGGATTCAGCCCGAAGAATGCCAGCGTCGGCCACTATGACCATCTCGGGATCGAGATCTGGCTCTCCCTCTTCATGTTTCTCTCCTCAATCGGGTTCATGCTTTACGTCTTTGTGATTACCGGAAACTGGAAACGTCTCCGCAAAGAGGAGGAGGCAAAGTACTACCTCATCCTCGTTCTCCTCGCCGTCCTTGCCATCGGTCTCGACCTCATGCTCGCGTCAACGCACTTCGGCTATCGTCAGGCGCTGCGCGACGGATTCTTCAACGTCATCTCGATCAGCTCGACAACCGGCTTCGGCGTCTCCGACTATTCCCAGTGGCCCCTGTTTTCCCAGATACTCCTCATGCTCCTCATGTTGATCGGTGGGTGCGCCGGATCAACCGCCGGGGGAATCAAAATGAACCGGGTCATCCTTTATCTCAAAACGGCACAGCGCGAACTGGTGCGCTCCTTCCGCCCCAACAAGGTTTTCCGCATTCGGCTCAACGGAATCGCCCCGGACGAGCAGGTCCTCACGACGACCTCATTCTTCATCGCACTCGGTTTCGTTGTCTCTGGAGCCGCCTGTGTCGTGGTCTCCCTCCTGGAGCCGGACCTCAACATGATCTCCACGATCGGTTGCGTCTTCGCGACCCTCTTCAACATCGGCCCGGGATTTGAGGCGGTCGGCCCCACCGAGAACTTCGGCTTTCTCAATCCCGCCACCAAGATGGTCCTGAGCTTTCTCATGATTCTCGGCCGTCTTGAGTTTTTCGCCCTTCTGGTCCTCTTCGTGCCGTCTCTCTGGAAGAAATACTGATGTTCTCTCTCGATACGCGGATCGATGAAACCGGCCTGATCCGGCTCGATAAAAAATCAGCGGAAGGATTCGAAAAGCTCGGCCTCGTCACTGTGGGGGACGCGCTCTCCCACTACCCGCGACGCTACGAAGACCGAACCCGTTTCGACGTCTTTCCGGACTGCCCCATGGAAACGCCGGTGTGCCTGCACGTCCAGGTCATCGACTGCCAGAGCCGGTTCGGGAGGGCCCGGGGGAGTCGTTTTTTCGAAGCCACGATCGAACCGGCGGGCGGACCCGATGTCCTCGGAAACCGGATCGTCCTCCGCTGGTTCAACCTTGCCTACATTCATAAAATTCTCGCGGTGGGCCACGAGCTCGTCATTTACGGGAAACCGAAAGTCAGCGGAAAACGCATCGTCATCGACCAGCCGGATTTCGAAATCATCGACGATGACCCGGCTTCGGCAGATGCCCACATGGGTCGTATTGTTCCGATCTACCCGCTCGTCAGCGGCATTTCGCAGAAGCCCCTCCGGAATCTTATCTTTCAACTGGCTCAGCAACTCAAAGCCGGGGAGGTTCCCGACTGGCTCCCGCCGGACAGTAGCGAGACCGGACTGACGAGGGCGGAGGCTATCCGCACCATTCACTATCCGGCGACGGCGAAGGATCTTGCACCGGCGCAACGCTACCTCGCGCTGGAAGAGTTCACACAACTGCAACTCATCCTCCGGAAGCGCCGCGCTGAGCATCGCGCGCGGGGCGGCAAAGTTCACTTCCGTGACCGCCTTCTTCTCCAATCGTTTCTTGAGAACCTTCCCTTTGAACCCACAAATGCACAGCTCCGGACCATGGCAGAGATCCGCGATGACCTGAGTTCCGTCCACCCCATGGTCCGGCTCCTTCAGGGAGATGTCGGGGCCGGGAAGACTCTCGTCGCGGCCGGTGCCATCCTCATGGTCGTGGAAGCAGGATTCGATGCCGCCCTCATGGCCCCGACGCAGATTCTGGCAGAGCAACACTTCCTGACCTTTCAACAATGGTTCGAACCTCTCGGGATCGAGGTCAAACTGAAGACAGGCTCGAAAGAGGCAGGAGGCGATCTCCCCCTCTTCTCCGGCAAGCAACCCGGGCACGGCACCCTCCTCATCGGCACGCATGCACTCATTCACGATGACAGGGAATTCGGAAACGGCCTCGGTCTCGCCGTGATCGATGAACAACACAAATTCGGGGTCGCGCAGCGACAGAAACTCATCCAGCGCGGAGACTCGCCGGATGTCCTCGTCATGACCGCGACGCCGATCCCCCGCACCCTCGCTCTCGCCTTCTACGGCGACCTCGACGTTTCCATTCTCGATGAGCTTCCCCCGGGGCGCGGCAGGATTATCACCGGGATTCGCAAGACCACCCAGACCAAACAGGCTTCGGAATTCCTCAAAGACCAACTCGCCGAAGGAAGACAGATCTACATCGTTTACCCACTCATCGAAGAGTCGGAGAAATCGACAGCCGGGGCCGCCAGTGTCGAGTTCGAGAAGTGGAAGGAACTCCTCCCCGGCGCCCACTTCGCCCTCATCCACGGTCGCCTCTCCGCGCAGGAAAAGGACGAAGTCATGACCCGCTTTCGCAGCGGCGAAGCCAACGTCCTTGTTTCCACCACCGTCATCGAAGTCGGGGTCGATGTTCCCAATGCAAACGTCATGCTGATTTACAACGCGGAACGCTTCGGCCTCGCCCAACTCCACCAGCTCCGCGGCCGCATCGGCCGGGGTGAGCACAAAAGCTTCTGCGTCCTCATGATCGATCCCGAAGCCGAAGGAGCCGCCGACCGCCTCAAAATCCTTACGGAAACACGAGACGGCTTTCGCATTGCCGATGAAGACCTCAAGCAGCGGGGATCAGGAGAAGTCCTCGGGACCCAGCAAAGTGGTCTCCCCGATCTGAAATTCGGGGATTTCATCGGCGATAGCGCTCTCGTCGAGCAGGCGAAAGCGATAGCGGAGGCGATGATTTTGAAGCAGCCGCAAGAGGGTTAAACCGGAGAGACAGCCCTGTTGATTCAGTCTTCCCGGGCGTCAGGACCTGAATTTTGGTTAACTCGCCTCTCACCCCCTGCCCCCG
>JARGOP010000014.1:0-25849 GCA_029233965.1 Verrucomicrobiales bacterium
AGGATTCAAGAAAGTTGCCGAGGCGATGCTGGCCTACGGAGCGGTTTGACATCCGACCTTCCGGCTCACGCGAAATAATTGCAAAGCATCAGGTAATATCAAATTATCCCACTCTTTCCTTAACGATCACGCCAAAATCCCCTTCACGACCTCACCGTAGACATCAGTCAGTCGGAAATCCCGTCCCGCGTAGCGATAGGTGAGGCGCTCATGATCAATGCCCATGAGGTGCAGCATCGTGGCGTGGAGATCATGCATGTGAACTTTGTCCTTCACCGCGTAATACCCGAACTCGTCGGTCTCGCCATGAGCATAGCCGCCTTTGACCCCGCCCCCGGCCATCCACATCGTGAATCCCTGAGGATTGTGATCGCGACCGTTGGAGCCCTGCACAATGGGAGTGCGCCCGAATTCCCCGCCCCACACGACGAGCGTGTCTTCAAGCATTCCCCGCTGTTTCAGATCCGTGAGTAACCCGGCGATGGGCTTGTCGACCGCGAGAGAATTCTTCTCGTGGCCTTTCACAAGATTGCCGTGTTGATCCCACACGTTCGGCGTCGAGACCTGAAGGTAGCGAACTCCCGATTCCGCAAAGCGCCGCGCAAGAAGGCATTGCCTTCCGAAGGTGTCGGTCTCCTCCGTGCCAATTCCGTAGAGTTCCCTGATGTGATCGGGCTCATTCATCGTGTCGATCACATCCGGGGCGGACGCCTGCATCCGAAACGCCATCTCCATGGATTCGATCATGCCCTCGACCGGGGCATACTGTGTCTTCTCGAGATGCCCGCGATTCATTCGCTGAAGAAATTCGAGCTTTGCGAACTGGACGTCGCGGGGCGACTTCGGCTTCAGAAAGTCAAAGTTGGCTCCGTCCTCCAGTTTGCCGTTCCTCCCGATCGTCGTGGCCTGATGCGCCGCTGGAAGAAAGGCCGGCCCGTAGTTTCTCGGTCCGCCATGACTGGCCGGGGGACTGATGCTGACGAACCCGGGAAGATCCTGATTGTCCGTTCCGAGGCCGTAGCTGACCCAGGAACCTACCGAAGGCCGCACAAAATTGTCCGAACCCGTGTGCAACATACAAACGGCCTGACCGTGCGATTGCCCCTTGCTTTGCACCGAACGAATCACGCAGAGATCATCGGCCATTTTCGCGACCTCGGGAAACAATTCACTCACCCAAAGACCGGACTGTCCGTACTGCTTGAACTCCCACGGCGACCCCATGAGCTTCGCCTGCTTCGTGGCCGTCGGATCCAGATTCTTCGCCGGCGCGAAAGGAAGTCGTTCCCCGTCCCGCTTCTGCAACTCGGGCTTGTAGTCGAAGGTGTCGACGTGGGACGGCCCACCATGCATGAACAGAAAAATCACCCGCTTCGCTCTCGGGGGGTGATGAAAAAGAGGACCCGATTCCGCCCGGGCCAACCCTGACAAAGCTACTGAACCAAACCCGCAGGCGGCAGAATGCAGCAGGGTTCGTCTCGAAAATGAAGGCGGATCGAATTGCCCGCAGGCGGTGTATCGAAGACTCATTTCAGTCGAGGTAGAGGTATTCAGTGGAGGCGAGAAGGACGTGAGTAAAGTGAGCCACCGCAGCCTCCAACGGGCCACCGCTTTCAGCACCGCCACTCAATCCTGCGATAAACCCGAGAGCGTCTGAAGATTCAACAGGGTTGGGTCGACGACCCAGGAGGGTCTCGTAGAGCCAGTCGACTTCCTCTCCGGCTGCGGAAGCTTCTTCCAGCGCCTTCCCGGCGAGAATCCCTGCCTGCTCATGCATGAAATCACTGTTCAGGAGATACAAAGCCTGGGTCGGGACGGTGGTCTCGGCCCGTTTTCCTGAGACGAGATCCGGATTCGCCGCATCAAACACCGCCAGCTCGGCAGCGAGATTGTTCCGGGCGACCGGAAGATAGACAGTGCGTTTCCTTTCCTTCACGAAAGAAAAAGGCTTATCGAGATCTTCCCCGAATTGACTCGCGGTGGCTTCCCCGGGTTCGCGGTCGAGTGTGCCTGATAGAAACAAAATGCTGTCACGAATTTCCTCGGCGGTGAGTCGGCGGTGATTCTGACGCGCGAACCACTTGTTCGCAGGATCCGCTCTCTGCCCCTTTTCACAATTACTGGAAAGGCGGTAGCTCCGACTCAGCACCATTTCCCGGATCAGAGATTTCATCGATCCCCCGCCCTCACGAAAAGAAGCCGCGAGGTAATCCAGCAATTCAGGGTGAGTGGGACCGGAACCAAGGCGCCCGAAGTTATCAACCGTCGCGACAATCCCCCTGCCGAAAAGATGATGCCAGACCCGGTTGACGATCACCCGGTCGAGCAGCGCATTGTCATCGCCTGTGATCCAGGCGGCAAGCTCGAGTCGACCGCTCTCTCCCTCTTCAATCCGGGGTGCATCACCTTCGTGGAGAACCTTCAGAAAATTGCGGGGAATTTTCGGCCCGTGCTGACCGACCTCTCCCCGCACCCGGAGATAGGTGTCATCCGCCGCCACATCATCGCGGGGTGCCATCGCGACAGGGGCATCTTTCAGGTCAGCGATCAAGGTCCCCAACTCTTTCTTCAATTCTTTTTCAGACATCCGGTAAAGCGGATCCACATTTTCCTGATCCATCGCGGCGATCGCTGAGGTCTCACGCTCGATGTCTTCCACAAGGATGAACTGCACCGCATCCACGATGAGATAGCGCCCTTCCGTCCCGGTCGATTCAATGATCACTTCGCAGTCGGCCCCCTTTTCAAAATCAAAAACCCCGACTGGCTGAAAGAGTCCACCCACTTGCGGCGACTTTGTCTCATCGAGGATCAGCTTCCTGCGTCCTTCCCGGCCCACGACGGTGACAGGCACCTTTTCAGCCCGGTTTCCCTCAGCGTTGTAGGCAATCCTCACTTCGTAGCGCCCACTCACGGGAAGACTGCCACGGAAGATCGCACGATTCGTCCCCTTCCCCTTCCGGTCGTCGTGAATGTAGCCAGCTCCGAAGTGATTTGGCGAATGAGTGCTTTCCACCCATTCCCCTACCAACTCGGCATACGTGTCATCATAGATGATCCCGCCAAGAGGAAGATCATCTTTAGTCATCCCGCCACCGGCCTTGTTCTTGAACTGCTGCTCCACGGTGAGGCGCATCGCGAGTTCCAGTCTCTCGACCTTCTTCGAGGTTTCCCTCTCGAGTTCGCCACCCACCGGCAGGGGACGCTCGATCCAGCTCGCGACGTTCACGCACCCGTTGCGGGTTCCAATCACGACCCCGGTGGAACGGAAGATTCCGGCCATGGCGTAGTAGTCCTCCTGCGAAACGGGATCGAATTTGTGATCATGACAGCGGGCACACCCAAGGGTAAGGCCAAGAAAGGCCCGGCCCAGAGTGTCGAGTTGCTCGTCGGCGGTATCCATCCAGAGCTTCTCTTTGTCGCGCTCAGTCAGCATCTTCGGCCCGAGAGCAAGAAAGGTGCTCGCAATCAATCCCCGGGCTTTGTCCTCATCGCTTTCTGCAGGCAGTAAATCACCGGCAAGCTGAGCCCTGACAAAATCATAATACGAATCATCACGGTTCAACGAATCGATGACCCAGTTCCGGTAGCGCCAGGCCTGGTAAAAGGTGTAGTTCCGGTCCCCGCCGTTGGAATCCGAATACCGGGCGACATCGAGCCAGTGACGCCCCCACTTTTCCCCGAAGGCAGGACGCGCGAGCAGATCATCCACCATCGCCGCGTAGGCTTCCGGTGAGGGGGTTGCCAAAAACTGCCCGATCTCCGCTTTCGTCGGAGGCAGGCCGTTGAGATCAAAGTGCAACCGGCGGATCAGCGAGGCAGCCTCGGCATCTTCTGCCGGGGACAATCCCATGCGTTCGATCCCGGCGAGAATGAACTGATCGATCGCTGACTCCGCCCATTCTTCTTGCGACACCTCGGGAAGAGACGGTTTTTCAAGCGGCCGGTAAGCCCATTCCTCGCGGGCCGCCTCGAAATCGATCGCCTCTTTTCGCAAAGCGCCGGCGAGCTGTGCGTCGCGCGGGTCCGGTGCTCCCATCGCGACCCATTCTTCGAGCACCGCAACTTCCTCCGTCGAGAGGCGGGTCTTGGGAGGCATTTGCAGACTTGGCTCCAGATATCGAACCGTTTCGATGAGAAGACTCCCCTCGACATCACCCGGAATGATCGACGGCCCGGAGTCCCCGCCGGTTTCCCATCCTTCGCGCCGGTCGAGCCAGAGCCCCCCCTTTCTCTTGTCGGCTTCCTCGGAATGACATTCGTAGCAGTGTTTCACCAACACCGGCCGAACTTTGGTCTCAAAATAGGCAAACTCCTCCGTCGCCTGCACCGGGATGGAAAAAACACAGCACAGAAACAGGATTGCCGGGATGCGGGGGAATACGGCCATTACACTGGAAGAAGTTCACTTTGAGGGAGTTTGGACAACTTAGGCAGTACGCGATAGAGCCATAAGCGCCCCCGCCCACCGTGGAAAGAGATGTCCAAAACGGCCTCTTTCTGCCTTATTCAGGTAGAAACTGATGTCCGAAAACTCAGAGAACGAGCGCACCGAAGCCTTCCTCAGACTCCTCAGCGAGCATGAGAGAAAGCTCGGCATCTACGTGACCGGACTCGTCGCGTGCCCGCAGGACGCCCAGGATATTCTCCAGGAAGGCAAAATCGTGATGTGGCGGCAGTTTGAGCAATTCGAGTTGGGAACCAACTTCGCGGCCTGGGCGAGGAAAATTCTCTTCTATCAAATCCTCGCCTATCGCCGACGATCGAAACGCGACCGCGCCGAAACGCTCAGCGACAAGATGCTGGAACTTCTCAGCGAAGAATCTGAATCCGCGATCCGTGAGCAGCGATGGGAAAAGCGGGAAGAGGCTCTCCTCACCTGCGTAACCAAGCTGAACGAGGAACATCGCGAAATCCTCCACATGCGCTATCGGGACGAATCTTCGATCGAGCGCATCTCGCACCGGACGGAAAGAACCGAGGGAGCGGTCTACCGCCTTCTCAGCCGATTGCGCAAAAACCTGCATGACTGTGTGGAGAAGGAAATCCATGGAACCATCGCCTGATTTTTCATCATGAACGAAACCGAACGCGACGAACTACTCGAGTTGGCCAACTCCTACATCGAGCAATTGATCACTCCGGAGCAGGCGGAAAAACTCGAGTCCATCCTCGAATCGAATGAAGAGGCGAGACGATGCTTCGTGGACTTCACTCATGACCATGCCGCCCTCCACTGGGAGCAGGTCCCGGATGCGACTTCCGGGATTGATGACCTCGCCGACTTCCGGCCGCGCCGACTTCCCACGGTGTGGCAGACCCTTGCCGCTGCGGCTATGATCGCCCTTCTCGCTCTCGCCCTCGTGAAACCGCAGCCGAAGGAGGATGCTTTTGCGACCATGGCGATCACCGCTGCGGCACGCTGGGAAAGCGGAACCCTTCCGACGATGGATGGAGCACGACTCGGCGCCGGCACTCTGAAACTGGTGCGGGGACTGGCGACGATTCAATTCGATTCCGGAGCCGAAGTCATCCTCGAAGCCCCCGCCGAGCTTGAGTTGATCGATGAAATGAATTGTATCCTCTCCGAGGGAACCGCTGTCGCGGAGGTCAGCGAAGGAGCCGAGGGATTCACGATTCAAACACCGACCGCCAACGTGATCGACCACGGGACACGATTTGCCGTGAACGTGAATCCCCAGACCGGCGGAACTCAGACCCAGGTGTTCGATGGTCTCGTCGAAGTTGAACTTCCCGGCTCCGGGGAAAGCATCGAGCTTCGCGGGGGACAGCGAAATTATGTCGCCGGCCAGGGGCTTGGCGATGTCAGCGAGGGGCTCGAGGAAGCAACCTGGGCACCGACTCCTTCGCCACGTCATCACCATGAGGATTGGATCTCTCTTTCAACGGCTGACCCCGGCTCTGATGATGCCTACGTCTGGGGAGGCGAACCGAACGACCATATCTCCGATGAACTCCTTCTCCTGAAAAACAGCAAGGACGAACGCGGCCCGCACCGGAAATCTTATCTTCGTTTTGACCTCAGTAGACTGTCAGGGAAACAAATTGAAACCGCCGAACTCAGTTTGCGATTTGTCCCGACTGGATGGGGCCTCGCTTCCCACGTCGACGACTCCGAATTCGTTGTTTATGGAATCACTTCAGATCAATACGATGAGTGGCCGGACATGCCGATGACCTGGACGACCGCCCCGGCCAATGACATCAGCAATGGAACCGCGCTACTCCCGGGAACGGCAAAAGTCCTCGGTCACTTTAAGCTTCCCCGCGGCATTCAGTCGGGCACCTTTGGCATTCGCGGCGAGAAGCTGGCTTCGTTTCTGAACGAAGACAGAAACCGCATCGCCACTCTCGTGGTCGTGAGAGCAACGATGGAGAATCGCGGCGGCGGGCTTGTACACGCTTTCGCCAGTTCGCGTCACCCGGTTCTGCCGGCGCCAAGCCTCTCCGTAAAATTGAAGTAGGACGCCCCCCCTCCGGGACGGAAAGGCAGATTTCTTCGCAATCGCCGGAAACCGCAACCGCCGCATGACATACACTCGAGCCCGGTCGGCCGCTTCAATCCCTTCGCCGAAGGCCAGTCCAGCAGCCCCGACAAAAAAAGGGCGACCGGAAACCGACCGCCCCTTTTTGAACCGGGGATGTTAACGGGAAAAAGTAAAAAGCGATCTCGATCAGTTGTGAGCCAGTGATTGGTCACTCAACGTTTCTTCTTCTTTACCGACCGCAGTCGTCAGAGTGTCAGCCGTTTGCACGAGGTTGTGAGCGTAGGCGAGCGTCGGTCCGGTCGCGGGGAAATGGGAAAGAAAGGCGCGCGCATTCACGAAATCCCCTTTCGCAACAAGACCACGAACATCTGTCAGCGCGGTCTCCGCCACGATACGGCGCACGTTCGGCATCACAACTTTCAACTCCTCTCCGAGACGGTAAGCCGAGGTGTAGTCCCCGGCGTGATAAATGCTCATCGCGAGTCCCTCAGCCGCTTCGCGGCACTCCGGATCAGCCTCCAGAGCTGAAACAAAACCGTCGACAGCCCCCTTCCAGTTCTTCGCATCGAACCGGGACCAGGCATCGCGAAGGAATACCTTTGCGGCGCCCGGATCAGCCGCAGCCGTGCCCGCTTTGGCCCCCGGACGGATCACGATCTTCTTCGCTTCCAACGGGCGAAACTCTCGGGTCTTCTCTGAAACCCCGGCAAAAGAAATCGCGGTAGTGGAGATGAGGACGGCGAAAACAAGAAAAAAAGAGGAACTCGGCATAGGATGGATCGGGTGAACTTTTAAAATTTAAGTTCACTTTACCATCAGATCAATCATTTATTTTAAAAATATTAAATAAGCATCTCAAGTTTGCGAATTTGAGAGTCATGCGCTCTCTTCGATAATCCGAGTGATCTCGAGCGCGACATCCAATGCGGCGGCTCCCTGCTGCCCGCTCACTTTAGGTTGTTCGCCTTTCGCGGCGCAATCCACGAAAGCGGAGAGTTCACATTTCAAGGGCTCGTCTTTTTCGACCCGCACTTCCTCACGCCCGATCTCCATTCCATCTTTGCGATAAATCCAACCGCTTTGATCCTGATAATCGAGCGACAAATAGGCGTCGCTCTGGAAGACCCGAATTTTTCTCATCCGCTCCGGACTGATCCGGCTGGCCGTGATGTTGGCGACACAGCCGTTTTCAAACCGGATCCGGGCATTCGCAATATCCTCGCGACGGGTCAGCACCTTAATGCCGACAGCATCGATCGAAGCCACCGGCGAATTGACGAGGTGAAGCACGATTTCGAGGTCGTGAATCATGAGGTCAAGAACGACTCCGATATCGAGACTGCGCTTGGGAAAAGGAGAAAGCCGGTGGCACTCAATGAACTTGGGAGAGTCGAGCCGCTCCTCAAGCTGGCTCATGACCGGATTGAATCGCTCGATGTGCCCCACCTGGAGAACGAGTCCTTTCTCATTGGCTAAATCAATGATCGCACGCGCGTCGTCGACGGAGTCGGAAATGGGCTTCTCGACAAGGACATGCTTCCCGGCGTTGAGGAGCTTCGATGCGATCTCCCGGTGCGTGATCGTCGGAGTGGAAACCGAGGCGGCATCCACCCGGGAAACCAGTTCCTCGAGATCGGCCACCGCTTCGGTGTTGAACTCTGCCGCGACCGCCTGCGCGTGCTCCAGATTCGCATCGTAGATCCCGACGAGTTCAGCAGACTCCAGTTCGGAATATATCCGTGCATGATTTCGACCGATTGCTCCGACTCCGACCACTCCGACTTTTACGCTCATGACCTCTGCTATGGCAGCATGTAAGGCCCACAGCAACCTCTCATTTCAGTCGAACTCAATCGCCCCGCGCCACAATTGTGATCTGATGCTGGTCGCATAGCTTCACCACATCCTCTTTCCCGAGCAACAGGGTCGAGGCGGCCTCGACGACAATGGCATTCACGCCGCACTCCGCCGCGGTTTCGATCGTTGCCGGTCCCACGACAGGGACGTCGAAACGGAAATCCTGGTTGGGCTTGGAAACTTTCACCATCATGGCCTCGCCTTTTCCAAGTTGTCCTCCACGCTTCATAGCTTCGTTGGTACCTTCGAACGCTTCGACCGCGAGCACAGTTCCCTTTTTGACAATCACAGTCTGTCCAATATCGAGACGGCTCGTTTCTTTTGCGATCCGAAACCCGAAGGCGGCATCTTCCTCCTGGCGCTCACTCAATCGGGGACCACAGACATGCCCGCCCCCCGGAAGCAGATCATCGAGGAATGTCGTCGCCGGGAGCAGAATGACGCCATCTTTTGCCAACTCATCAGCAATCGCGGTGAAGAGCGTCTCGGCATTGCGCTCCTTCACTTTACTGAGCATCTTCAGGAGCCGAAGATCGGGACGGAGCTCAAAGAGATTCCCGGGAGCAATCTGGCCGACCATGACGGCCTCCGTGATCCCGTGGGATTTGAAAAATTTGATCATTTTCCCGAGCTGGCCGACCCGGAGCCAGGCGATCTCATCGACGAGATCAACCAGGTGCGGCGCGGTCTCGCCGGTAAATGCGGCGGCGGCGATCAGCTCAACGCCGGCAGCGCGGGCCGCGCGGGCAAAGGTCTCCGGATAGATGCCGTTCCCGGCGATCATGCCCATGGTCTTTGATGTCGTCGAATCACTCATGAAGAAATCGCTTTTGCCCGGTCCATCACGGCAATGACAATCGCAACTGTCAATAAAACCGTGCCGGCGACACGCCAGAGAAACATTCTCCCCGTGTCGTGATGCTCACTGTTACCCAACGCTTTCCCCAAAACAACCACGAGGACGATGACCCACAATCCACGTGAGGCGTAGACGACGTTGATCCCGGTCGCGTCGTCAAAGAACCCGAGGCCGAGTCCCATGAAAATCGCCTGAAGTCCGATGAAAAAAGCCCCCCACCATGCCCATTTTCCGGCGACCCGGGGCAGTTTCAGGTTCGGCCTTGCTTGAAACAGCCACATCACTCCGGAAAGCAGGGCAACCACGAGCGAACCGATCGCGAGGAAGGTCAAGGCGCCAAACAGAGGAGACCATGTTGAGACCAAAACATCACAGAGCCCGAAGACGGCCGCACTGGCAAGGGTGATGAAGATCGTGAAAACGAGGTGCTGCCCCTTTTTCATGTCGGCCATCCCCATGACGAGGATCCCGACAGCGGTCATGATCGCCGCGACCCAGAGCGCAAAGCTGGGCATCTTGCCGGTGACAAGAACGACTCCGAGGGCGACAAAAACGACCTTCGTTCCCATGATCGGAGTGACCATCGAAACGTCGCCCCGCTTGATCCCGACGAAAGTCAGCCAGGTCCCGACGAAAAAGGTGCCCCCCATGATGGCCGGCTTCCAGATCAAGGACCAATCGATGATGTTTCGCTCAAAAAAGAAAAGCGGAAGAAACATGATGCCCACCGCGAAATTCGTGAGATGAAACGATTGATCCATCGTGACCCCTTCCTTGAGGGCACGTTTGATGAAAATCGACCCCAGCGCGTAAATGATCGCGGCGGCGAATGGAAGGATGAGGTATAGCGGCACGGGCGCACTGTCGCGAGAGCGACAACTCCGTCAAAGAGTATCCTTTTCAGGGACTACGATTTCCTCTCACTACACCAGCGGCATCACAAGCGAGAGAAGGATGCTCATAAGGAACGAGGTCAGTCCGAGAATCGCGAGCATCGGAGTCCAGGACTTCAGCGCCTCGGCCTCGGTAAGTCCGCTCATCTTCGTGAAAATCCAGAACCCGCTGTCATTCATCCAGGAACCGAAGAGTCCCCCGCCACCGATCGCGGTCGCGAGGTAGACAGGATGGAACCCGAGATCCACTCCATCGATCATCGCGGCAATCATCCCGGAAGCCGTGATCACCGCTACTGTGGTCGAACCCTGCGCAAACTTCAGCAGCGCTGAAATCCCGAAGGCGAGCACGAGCAGGCCAATCCCGACGGAACCACCCGACGAGCCGAACATCCCGGCAATGGCCGGGCCGATCTGCGCCTCTGCGAGCATCGCTCCGAACGCCCCCCCGGCTGCCGTAATCAGGATAATGAGACCACCGCTCATGAGCGAAGACTCCAGCGAATCCGAAAACTCCTTGCGGGTCGGGCGGCAGTTGGAAACGTAGAGCAGAACCGCAATCACCGCGGAGAGAAGAAGGGCGAGGTTGGCGTTTCCATAGAGCTTGCTCACGTTCGCAGCCTTGCGGGCCGGAGTGTCCCAGACCTGCGGGGCGAGAACGCCCTCAGGAAGCGCGGCTTCGATCACCTTGCGGTTCTCGTACTCGACAAAGGCAAGATTGGATCGCCCCAGATTGGTTCCGGTGTCAAAGGCAACACGATCCGTCATGACCTCATTCAGAGAAGAGGCCGCCGCTTCTTTGCTCGAGAGATCGACTGCTCCACTCAGGGTTTCAAGCGCACCTTCTTCGGCACCGGTGACTGCTGCCGAGAAAGCGGCAAAATCGGTGAAATCAGCGGGCTTGACCTGTGCCGCCCGCTCTCCGTTGGCCCGCGTTTCCAGCACCGTGTTGGCTCCAATGAGAAGCACGGGAAGAATGATCGGGAGGAGCGACAAAAAGAGATTGGGAAGTTTACGATCCGGAACCTCGTTCTCGTCGATTTCCTCTTCCCCGGGAAGTGCCCGCATTTCGATCGGCATCTTTTTGTCCAGCCACGAGCTGAAGGCGAGGCCGGCGATGGCGGCGACGAGACCGATGAGGGCCCCAACGCCGATCATCACGCCGAGATCCACCCCGAGCTGCTGCGCCATGAGCAAAGGCCCCGGAGTTGGCGGCACCATCGTGTGAGTGATCGCCCCCCCCGCTGAGATCGCGAGGATATATTTCAGATAGTGCTTTTTCGTGCTGCGATAGAGGGAACGGGCCAACGGCACGAGCAGGTAAAACACCGTGTCGAAAAAGACCGGAATCGCGAGGACGAAGCCACTGCCGGTTAAGGCCCAGGAAGCCCGCTTTTGGCCCAACCCGCCGACGAAGGCCTGAACAATGCGGTCCGCAGCACCGCTATCCATGAGACATTTCCCGATCACGGCGGCCATCGCGATGACAATGCCGATGCCTCCCGCCGTGCCTCCAAAAGCGCTCGCGACGCGTGAGACCTTGTCCGCAATTTCTCCGGGAGCGAGGAAGCTCACCACCAACGCCGCCGAGATCAGGGCAATGAACGCATTGATCCGAAGTCCGATGATCATACCGATGACCACCGCGACGCCTACAAAAAGAATGAAAAAGGGGTTATCCATGGAAGCGGCGAGACTGACAGGGTGAACGGGAAAGCTCAACCTCAAATTCGACACAATCGGAGGAAACCGCTCAGTGCGTTCCCTCCATCAGGGAACGGGTCGACAGGGCGCACCAGTCATCCTTCGCAGGATCGGGAGCATTTTCGCTTTGAGCCCGGCTGAAACTCTCTTCCACCATCTCCAGGGTCTCGCTTTCCATCACTTCCAATTCGGATTCTGAGAAAAATGCTTCGGCGAGGCCGCGGGTTCGAGCGACTTGAATACAATCCTTGCCATACCTGTCGGCCTTGACTTCGTCAGGCACGTAGCTCGCGTCGTCATGCTCACCGTGTCCGGAAAGTCTCAGGAGCTTGCCGACGACCAGCTGGGGACCTCCTCCTTCCCGCGCCGCCGCAACAGCCTTCTGAAAAGTCTCGAGACACTCTGACAAATCAGTTCCGTTGATCGAATATCCGGTCACTCCATATCCCGCCGCACGGTCCACGAGACTGTCGCAGGCATACTGGCGACTGGTCGGGGTCGAGTAGGCAAATTGATTGTCAGCCACGGCAACAACGATGGGCAGCTTCTCAACAGCGGCCTGATTCAACCCTTCATGAAAAGCCCCGGTCGAGGTCGCCCCGTCCCCTGCGGTCGCGCCTCCCACCACTCCAGTCTCTCCACGAAAACGTTTCGCCATGAGCATGCCGTTGATCACAGAGAGAGAGGAACCGAGATGACTGATCATGGCAGGCTGTCCGAGATCCGGCCTGCCGCGATGAATGTTTCCATCCCGCCCTTTCATGGGCCCCAGAACCGAGCCAAGATAGGTCCTCGCGGCATCAATCATCGGCTCTCCGAAAGCAGCCCGCCCCGATTGATCCCGAATCAGCGGGGCATAGACATCCCCCCGCTCGCGATGAAGCTGAATCGCCAGAGACACACTGAATGCCTCCTGGCCACGACCGAGATAGACACCGCCGACCACCTTGCCGGCCCGGTAAAGGGCGCCGAGCTTATCCTCGAAATAACGCCCCTGCAGCATAATGCGGTAGGCTTCAACGTAGGTTGAAGCCTCAACGGAAGATGTCGTCGTCCCGGCGCGATTTTCAACAAGGGGCATAGCGGTCAATTCAGGCACTCAGCGTCTCCTTTGACCATATTGCCCGATGGCCAATTCCCGCAACGAATTTCTTATGTCTCCCTGAGCAGGAAAATTGCTTCCTGAAATGCAAACTTTCCAAGGTTTCACATGATATTCCAACAAATTCATTATTTATTGCAGGTATATATATTGTTAATTTCTACAAATTAAATTCTGCACCATGCAAGTGACCGACTCCTTTTCCGCTGCAACCAGGGCCGAACGGGCCTACTTTTTCTACCTCCAACGCCAAAGGCGCGGACTTTCCGGCAATGCGCACGGTGACTGGCTTCGTGCGGAGGCTTCGTTTCAGCAAAACGATCTCCCGCTCACCGCGATCAAAGGCATCGGCCCGCGTGCTGCGGAAGAGCTCTCCAAACTCGGGGTAAACGGGGTGAGAGATCTCGCCACCTGGCAGCTTTCAGATTTCGGCGAGCGCCTCCCGCGTCTTACGGCACGAGCCAGGAGCGGGCAGTGGATTGAGCAGGCACGTGGACTGTCTTGAAACACCTTCGTCAAATTTCTGAATTCTCTCTGACGTGCTCCTCATTCTGAGCTAACGATTCGAACATGAAACTTGGAGTCATCGGATGTGGAAAAATGGGACGCGCCCTCGTCGGGGGCATCCTCAAGGCGGGGATCGTGCCGCCGGGGAATACGCGGGTATTTGATAACTACACGCCTGCAGCATGGGAGATGGGAAGCGAGCTGGGCGTTGCTATGGCTCAATCGAATGAAGAGGTCGTTTCCGAATCAGACGTCATTCTGCTGTGCGTCAAACCCCAGGGGTTCCTCGAAATGCTGGGCGATATCGGCAGCAGTGAGGGAAAATTGCTAATCTCCATCGCGGCCGGCGTTCAGATCTCCTCGATTGAATCCGCCACCAACGGTCGCCATCGCGTCGTTCGTGTCATGCCCAATACTCCGGCACTTGTTGGGAAAGGGGCCTCCGGCTTTGCCCTCGGCACCACGGCGACAGCGGCGGATGCTGCCTTGACTGAATCCCTCCTCGGCGCGGTGGGTTATGTCTGCGCCGTAAGCGAGCCGGATCTCGATGCCGTCACCGCCGTGAGCGGAAGCGGCCCGGCCTATGTTTTTCTGATGATTGAAGCTCTCGTCGCCGGTGGCATCGAACTCGGACTCGAACCCGATATTGCCGGGGCCCTTGCCGCTCACACCGTCGCCGGAGCGGCCGAACTGCTGCTTCAAAGCGGCGAGTCTCCCGGCCAGCTGAGGGAAAATGTCACCAGTCCTAACGGAACCACTTTCGCGGCGCTGGAATCATTCCGGAGCGACCACTTCGAGGATATCGTAAAACGGGCCGTCACCGCGGCCGCCGACCGATCAAAGGAACTCGGCGAGGCGTAACCCCTCTCAAAACCCAGTTAATTCGACTCAAAAGAAATGATGAGCAAAACTCGCGAATATTTTGAAAACAACGGACAAGGACATGTTTTTACCTTTTTCGATGAACTCACGGAACCGGAGCAGGAAAACCTGCTGAAACAGGCCTCTGACATCGATCTGGAGGAACTGAGCGGACTCGTTTCCTCCCTGGTGCAAAACACCGGCTCAAAGAACGATTCCATCGCGGACTCGCTTGAACCGGCGGAATTCACCCCCCTGCCAAATAGCGATGGCGGGAATCCCTCACTCTGGATCGAGGCACGGGAAAAGGGCGAAGCAGCTCTGCGGGCCGGACGCGTCGCCGCCTTCACTGTTGCCGGTGGTCAGGGAACCCGCCTCGGCTACGACGGGCCCAAAGGAACCTTCGGAGTGACTCCGGTGCTCAAAAAATCGCTTTTCCAGGTCTTCGCGGAAAAGATTCTCGCCTCTAGTCGGATTTTTGGTCGGCCCGTCCCCTGGTTTATTCTGACCTCGGTCATCAATCATGATCAAACCGTTGCTTTCTTCAAGGAGAACGACTTCTTCGGCCTCCCCGAAGACAGAGTTCACTTTTTCAGCCAGGGTCTCATGCCTGCTGTCGACGCGGATGGAAAAATTCTCATGTCGAACAAAGGACAGATTGCCCTGAGCCCGGATGGTCATGGCGGGTCCTTGCGGGCACTCGTTCGATCAGGAGCCGTTCGTCAGATGGAAGCCGACGGGATCGATACGATCAGCTACTTTCAGGTCGATAACCCGCTCGTGCGATGCATCGATCCGGCGTTTATCGGTTTTCACCTCATGAACGACTCGGAGCTCTCAAGCAAGATGGTGCCCAAGGCCTACCCGGAAGAGAAGGTCGGCGTCTTTTGTCAGCAGAACGGACAAGCTCTCGTTGTCGAGTATTCCGACCTCCCGGAGCGACTCGCGCAGGAGCGGGACGACAGCGGTGAGATCAAGTTCCGCGCCGGCAGCATCGCGATTCATATTTTTGACCGGAACTTCGTGGATCGCCTCGGAAGCGGCCGGGACGAATCCGCCAAGCTGCCTTTTCACCTCGCTCACAAGAAGGTTCCCTTCATCGATGAAAGCGGATCCATTCACGAACCCACCGAGCCGAATGCTTACAAATTCGAAATGTTCGTGTTCGATGCGCTGCCTTTCGCCGCGAATCCGGTGATCATTGAAACAAGTCGGGCCAACGACTTCTCCCCGGTGAAAAATGCGACCGGCGTCGATTCCGTTGAAACCAGCTCCGCGGATCAACTCCGCCAGTTTGCCCGATGGGCAAAGGAGGCGGGCATAGCACTGGAGACTGACGACACCGGCCTGCCCCCGGTCACTTTTGAAGTCTCCCCTCTCTTCGGAGACACTCCGGGCCGCTTTATCTCTTCTTGGAACGCACTCGAGCACAAACCTGAGTTGACGGACGGACTGGTTCTGGTGTAAGACGCGTACCATATGAGCGCTGAAGCACGACTGAACGAACTTGGAATCACCCTGCCCCCTCCCCCCAAGCAGATGGGGGTCTACAAGCTGCTGGTCCAGACCGGAAACCTTGGTTATCTGTCAGGACACGGACCTTTCCTCGATGACGGCAGCGTCATGACGGGACGTCTCGGGGATGACGTCGCCCTTGAAGAAGGGCAGAAAGTGGCGCGTCAGGTCGGCCTCAACCTCCTTGCCACTCTGCGCAACGAACTGGGCTCTCTGGATCGCGTCGGACGCCTCGTGAAGACTCTAGCCCTTGTCAACTGCACCAACGACTTCTTTGATCAACCTGCCGTAGTCAACGGGTTCTCCGACCTTTTCGCCGAAGTCTTCGGGGAGGAAGCCGGAATCGGAGCTCGCAGTGCGATGGGAACGAACTCTCTGCCCGGCAACATCCCCGTAGAGATCGAAATCATCGTCGAGATCAAAGACTGATTCCCCCCTCTCCCAATGCGATCCATCACCGGTGTCGAAAGGGTTCCCTCACCCGGCTTGCTCTTCGATGCCGACGCCATTGATCGCAATCTCGCGAGGATGCTGGCGATGGTCGGCAGCAACCCTGCCTTGCTGCGCCCTCACATCAAAACGCACAAATGTGCTGAGATTCTTGAGAAGCAAATCGCCCTGGGGATCACTTCTGCCAAATGCGCCACCCTGGCTGAAGCGGAGCTCGCGGCACAGGTCGGCGTTTCTGACATCCTGATTTCCTATCCGCTCGTCGGACCGAACGTGGCAGGACTGGCAACTCTCGTCGGGAAGTATCCCGCTTCGAAATTCTCGACACTGGTGGATAGCGAGGCAGGCTTGGCCGGCCTTGGGCAGGCTTCTGTTGCTACCCCGCTGAGCGTTTTTCTCGATCTCGACATCGGGATGCACCGGACAGGAATTGCGCCTTCTCACGAAGCACTCGCATTGGTGCAAAAGATCATCGACTCGAAAGCCCTCCGTTTTGCCGGACTCCATGCCTACGATGGACACATCCACACCGCAGAGGTTTCGAAGAGACGCTCAGAGTTCGACGAGGCAATTTCGGAACTGGACGGGTTTCTCGCGACACTGGCGGGCGCCGGAATCGACGTTCCCCTGATTGTTTCCGGCGGCACACCGACCTATGCGTTTCATGCGAAGCGGTCCATGACTTCAGCGACGCCCTCGCAATGCTCGCCCGGCACCCCGGTGCTCTGGGATGCGGGCTATGGCCAACACTATCCCGATCTCGGCTTCGAACCGGCGGCCTTTCTCCTCACGCGCGTTATCAGCCATCCCGGAGGCGGCCTTGCCTGTCTCGACCTCGGGCACAAGGCGGTCTCCGCAGAAAACCCGATCCTGAACCGGGTTCGGTTCCCTGAGTTGGAAATCCTCGAATTCGTCTCGCAGAGCGAAGAGCATCTGGTTATTCGCACCGCTCCGGAATCCCGCCTCGAAATCGGAGCGGAAGTGCTCGGAATCCCTTACCATGTCTGTCCCTGCGTCGCACTTTACGACGAGGCCCGGATCATCAGGGGTCAGAGAGTGACGGACGAAATCTGGAAAATACCCGCACGGAACCGGGTCTCAGGTCGATCAGCGTGAGAGCGATTTGCGCTTTACGGTGCCGACACGGCCGTCAGGGAGCCGAACCGTAGCATCGCTGCCATTCCTGCTCAGGACCGCCACCTGTGTTCCGGCAAAGAGCTTCACGAGGACGCCACTCACGATCGCATCGGTATCCTTTTCCACGACCGCAGTTTCTCCGCTCGCCGCGACCGGCTCTTCACGACGCACGAAAATCGGAGCCGGCTCGGACGGGGCTTCAACCTGTGGCAGAGCAGAGTTCCGCATGATCGGAGCAGGCTCCTCATTCATCGCCGGAACGTCAGGGATTCCCTGCTCAACCGGAGGGGCAGGCGGAGCAGGTGGAGCGCTGGTCTCCCCGGGCTCTTGGTAGGGATTTTCTGTCTCATACTGAGCCGCCCCTGCCGGCGGAAGATCACTGATAGAGTCATCGTCTTTCTTCCCCTTGATCCACTTGAAAAAACTGCGTTCCTTTTCAGGCATCTCAAAACTCGCCGTATTTCCGGAAGGCTCGACCGGACGCGAGGGAACCGACGACGGTGTGGATGGAGTCTCAAACTCGGGCACATAGGCCTCCCGTCTCTCCACCTCGGGCTTCTCCGAGGGAGGAGGCATCGGCGGACGATTCGCCGCCAGGAACTGATCCGCAGTCGTGATCGGGGGCGGGGGCGGGGGCGCAAATGCCGACGAAGCCATCGCCGCCTTCAATTCCTTCATTCTCCGTGCTTCCTGCGCGGCACGCTGAAGTTCTATTTCGTAGACACTGCGGTTTTGCGCGGCATTCCCCTGAGTTCCGTAGTTGATCGGAGCGGGGGCGGATTCCTGCGCATTGCCAGAAATGAGAAAGCATGATAGCAAAGCCGAGAGGAGAAAAGTCGGTTTCATGTTTTTACAGGGATTCCTGACACTCTGCCCTGAATTTCCGAATTTTTCCAGCCCATTGCCATGAATTTAATCTTCGACGTCCATCTTGATCTCTCCATGAACGCCCTTGAGTGGAACCGGGATCTGACCCTCTCCCTCGAGGAAATTCGATCTTTGGAGCAGGGAAAAACCGACATGAAGGGACGCGGAGAAAACACCGTCACCTTCGAGGAAATGCGTCGCGGGGGAATCGGACTCTGCGTCGCCACGCAGATCGGAGGCTGCATGAAACCGGCCGGCCCCTGCGCGAGCTGGGAATCACCATCCCAGGCCTGGGCCATGACTCAGGGGCAGCGGATTTATTACGAAACCATGGTGGAAATGGGGGAAATGGCCCCGGTTCGGAATCTCGCCGAACTCGATGCTCACCTTGCGAAATGGAGCGATCCGGTCGCTGCCGCTGCAGCCAAAGAACCGATCGGCTACATTTTGAGTCTGGAGGGAGCGGATTCAATCGTCACGCCTGATTATCTGGAGCGGGCGTATGAATCCGGACTCCGCGCGCTCGGGCCGGCACACTACGGGAAAGGACGCTACGCGCTGGGGCACGACCAGGTCGGCGGACTCCCCGAAGGTGGCCGGGACCTTATTCGGAAAATGGATGAACTGGGAATCATTCTCGATGCCACGCATCTCAGCGACGCCTGTTTTTTCGAGGCACTGGATCTCTTCAGCGGAACGGTGTGGGCAAGCCATTCGAACTGCCGGGCTCTCGTTGATGATCCCCGCCAGTTCAGCGATGAACAGATCAAGCGGCTCATTGAGCGGGGTGCTGTCATCGGGAGCGTTTTTGACGGATGGATGATGGTTCCCGGGTGGGAACGCGGCTTCTCAACCCCGCAATCCACCGGCGTGAAGATCGAAAACATTATCGATCACATTGATCACATCTGTCAGCTCGCAGGAAACGCGAAACACATCGGAATCGGCAGTGATCTCGATGGTGGATTCGGCCGCGAGCAGGGCCCCATGGATCTCGACAGCATCGCCGACCTGCAAACCCTTGAATCGCTTCTCAGAGATCGCGGATACAGCAAAGAAGACATCGCCGGAATCTTCCACGGCAACTTCCTCGATCTCCTGCGCCGCGCCTGGGTGTAGCGATACGACGGCAATCAGCGGGGATGACAGACCTGCGCCGGAATGTCGAAATGCCCCTTACCTCTCCCGATTCCCTGCCAAAAAAGAACGAGGTCGAGCCAAATTGTTTCTGCAATCATGCCATGCTCGCGTCTTGACCCAGTTCATCGACCCTGACATTATGGCAGTATGCCCCGCCAGAGCAACGACGAACTGATCACCCGCTGGAAAGACGAACCCGCACCTCTCCTGCCGTTGCTCCATGCCTTTCACAATCGCGATGGCTGGATCTCCGAGGAATCGATCCGCGCTGTCTCAAAAGGTCTGAAGATCCCCCTTGCTGAGCTTTTCGGCACCGTCACCTTTTATCATCATTTCTCCCGCGAGAAACCCGGCAAATCGGCACCACGAGTCTGCACGGGAAACGTCTGCTGTCTCCATGGCGGCAACGAACTGCTTGAATCGCTCAAATCCGAGGGAGCCACCGCCATGCCCTGTGCCGGACGTTGCGATGACATGATCCCCGTGATCATCGATGACAAAGCCTTCGTCGGACTGACGAAAGAAACTCTCGTCCATCGCGCCACCCCCATGCCGGTCCCGAATCCGGGGGGAGTAACCGAGTGTGTCTTCTCCAAAATTCGCGAAGAGGGTCGTGCCACGCTGGAAGGCTATCGCTCCTCCGGCGGCTACCGCGGATTGGAGAAAGCGCTCGCAGCAACTCCGCAGGATGTCATCGATGCGGTCTCGGAGAGCAAGCTCGCCGGACGCGGCGGGGCCGGCTTTCCCACCGGCGTCAAATGGAAGGCCGTCGCGGACGCCCCGGGAGATCCCAAGTGCATCGTTTGTAACGCGGACGAAGGCGAGCCCGGATGCTTCAAAGACCGCACCCTCATGGACCACGACCCCTTCGCCGTGATCGAAGGCATGACCCTTGCCGCCTTCGCCACCGGAGCACCACTTGGGTTTATTTACCTGCGCTACGAATATCCCGAGACCGAAGCCATTCTCGAAAACGCGATCAAAGACGCCCGCGCCAACGGCCTACTCGGGGAAAACATACTCGGTTCAGGACTCACCTTTGATCTCTATGTCCGCCGCGGCGCCGGAGCCTACATCTGCGGAGAAGAGGGATCTCTCCTCAACAGCCTTGAGGGCAAACACCCTTTTCCGAGAAACAAGCCACCCTTTCCAGTCACTCACGGATTCAACGACAAGCCGACTGCGGTGAATAATGTCGAAACCCTCGCCTCTGTTCCTCACATTATCGCCAACGGCGCCGCCTGGTATCGCGATCTGGGCCTCGGAGAAAACGCGGGAACAAAAGTGATCAGCCTCTCCGGTGACGTGCAACGGCCGGGCAACTATGAAATTCCGATCGGCCTTCCCCTGCAAACGCTGCTGAACGACTGGGCCGGCGGCCCCCTCCCCGGGCGAAGTTTCCAGGCGGTGACCATGGCCGGTTTGTCGGGAGGATTTCTCGGCGGCGAGAATTTGAATATCACGCTCGATGATCCCTGCATCAAGAGTAAGGGCTCCTTCCTCGGAGCCGGCGGGATCATGGTCTTCGACGACTCACGCAATATGGTCGATGCCGCTCACGATGCGATGGAGTTTTACGCCCATGAAAGTTGCGGCAAATGTTTCCCCTGCCGCATCGGCACCCAGCGGATGACCGAAAGACTCAACGGCAGCACGCCAAAGCTCACGAAAGAGGAATGGCTCGCCGAAATGAACGACATTGGCAGCACGATGAAATCGACGAGTGCCTGTGGACTCGGCATGGCCGCTCCTCACGTCACCGAATCGCTCATGCGCTACTTCCCCGAACAGATCGAAGCCCACCTCAACGGTGAAGCCTGAAACTTCCGAACCCTTTCATTCCCCAGACAAGAATCCCCATGATCTCCGACCTCGACGCCCAGAAGACAGCGAAGGCCCTCATCCTCACCCTCGACGGTGAAGAGGTCGCCTTCGAACCCGGCGAAACCATTTACGAAGTGGCGGAACGCCATCGCCGTGAGATCCCCACCCTATGCTACGACGAACGACTCGAAGCCTTCGGTGCCTGCCGACTTTGCATTGTTGAAGTCGAAGGCATCCGGAATCCCGTCGCCTCCTGCACGACAAAGGCCGCTGAGGGGATGATCGTAAAGACCAAAACCGACACAATTGAAAAACACCGGAAGACACTGCTGGAACTCGTGGCGTCTGAGAATCGGAGCGTCGATGTGAACCAGCTCAGCGGCTATGCTTCGCAGGAACTGAAAATCCTCGTCGACCGCTACGACGCCCGCACCGGACGCTTTGCAGGGAAAAAATCCGGCACTTCGAATACAAAGGACAAGAACCCTTTCATCCTCCGCGATTACGATAACTGCATCTCCTGTTACCGCTGTGTCAGGGTTTGCGCCGAACGTGAGGGCGACTATGCCATCAACGTGATGAATCGCGGTTTCAACACGCAGATCATCACCGAATTCAACAACGACCTCCGTGATTCAGAGTGCACCTTCTGCGGACAGTGCGTTCAGACCTGCCCAACCGGAGCACTCGGTGACAGGAAAGCACTGCGGGATTCCGACACCGAAGGAGAGATCAGGAAGACGCGGACGATCTGCCCCTACTGCGGCGTCGGTTGTTCGGTCGACATGTTGAGCAAAGGCGATAAGATCGTCGGCGTCCAGCCGGCGATGGATGGTCCCGCGAACGAAGGTGCCCTCTGCATCAAGGGACAGTTTGCCTTCGACTTCATCCAGAATGCGGATCGCCTCAAGAAACCGATGATCCGCCGCGAGGACGGCGAACTCCACGAATGCGAGTGGGAGGAAGCGCTCGACTTTGCGGCCGCCGGTTTTGCCAAAGTCAGAGATAAATTCGGACGTCACAGTGTCTACGGTATCGCCTCCGGGCGGGCACCTCACGAAGCCGCCTACACGATGCAGAAATACATCCGGGCGACCTACGGGACCAACTACATAGACAACTGTTCGCGAGCGTGACACGCTCCGACAGTTGCCGGTCTGGCAGCTACGATAGGGCGAGGCGCGATGAGCAACCCACTCGCGGATATGGAAAAGCCCGACGTGATTTTCGCGATCGGCACGAACATGACGGAGTGTCATCCCGTCGCAGCGACGCGTCTCAAGCGCGCCCTCACGAACGGAGCGAAGATGATTGTCGCCGATCCGCGGAAGACCCGTCTTGCAAAGATGGCGCATCTTCACCTCCCGATCCGCGTAGGGTCGGACGTGGCACTCCTTCTTGCGATGGCGCACGTCATCCAGCGCGAAGGCCTCATCGACGCGAGTTTCATCGAAGCACGCACCGCCGGTGGCGATGAATTCCTCGAACACATCAAAAGGTTCACTCCCGAATGGGCTTCGGAGATCTGCGAAGTTCCGGCGGCAGACATCGAGAAAGCCGGCCTCATCTATGGTCAGGGCAATCCAAGCGCGATCTATTACACCCTCGGCATCACTGAGCACATCTGCGGCGTCGACAATGTTCAGTCACTCTGCAACCTCGCCCTCATGACCGGCAACCTCGGAATCGAGGGCGGCGGCATCAATCCGATGCGCGGTCAGAACAACATCCAGGGTGCAGGAGACTGTGGCGCGGTGCCGAACAATTTCCCCGGCTTTCAGGCCTGTGATGACCCGGCCAGTGTCGAGAAATTTTCCAGACTCTATCAAACCGAGATCGAGCCGAAGCGTGGCATCACAAAAGTAACGGCACTCGACCTGTGTGGCAAAGGAATCCATGGGATGATCATTGACGGGGAAAATACCGTCGTGACGGATCCGGACAAAAATCATTGTGAGCACGCCCTGAAGAGCCTTGATCATCTCGTCGTCATCGACATCTTCCTGACCGAAACCGCGCAGCTCGCCGACGTCGTTTTCCCGGCGACGGCCTGGGGCGAAACGGACGGAGTCCAGACCAACACCGAGCGACGCGTGCAGCGCCTCCGCGCCGCGGTTCCCCCGGTGGGCGAAGCGAAGCCCGACTGGTGGATCGTCAGCGAAATCGCGAAGCGAATGGGCACGCCGGGCTTTGATTACGAGTCAGCAAAGGAAATCTTCAACGAACTCTGCGAACTGAGTCCGATCTATGCCGGACTAGACTGGGACCGGATCGAAGACAGCGAGTACCAATGGCCGGTGCCGGACAAGAATCACCCCGGGACGCCACGCCTCCACGAGGGCGAGTTCAAGAACGGACGCGGCAAATTCACCGTCGTTGGCTATCGCGATCCTGCCGAAGTCATCAGCAAGGATTTCCCGCTCTGGCTCACAACAGGACGACGTCTCGAAGCCTATCACACCCGTACGCAGACCGGCCGCAGTGCCGGGATCGAATACCTCCTTTCTCATGAATCGCTCGAGGTTCACCCGGACGATGCAAAGTCCCTTGGCCTCACCCACGGCGGCATGGCAAAGATGGCGAGTGCCCGCGGCGAGATCGAGATCGAGGTCAAAGTCACTGACATGTCTCCCAAAGGCACAGTGTTCACCTCCTTCTCCTTTGCGAATGTGCCCGTGAATATCCTGACCGGTTCCGGCTACGATCCGGTGACCCAGACTGCGGAATTGAAGGTGTGTCCGGTGCGCGTCACGGCGGTGTAAAGTAGGACCGCCCCGCCCCGCGCACCCTCCCGGTGGTTAACCCACCTTCAGCGAGTCTGCCGAGGCTACATTTCCTAACCCAGTCCGGGACGGAAGGGTTCGTAGAGCCTGTTCTTATCGGGATAAAAAGGCGGCTCCTCTTCCCACGATTGAAGATTGAAAGCCAGCGTATCTTCCGACTTCATCGCCTCGTCCCAGGTCACGACCTGACCCGTGTAGGCGGCATTGCGACCCATGATCGCGAAAAGGTTCGAGGAGGCGCCGAAAAGAGCGCGTCGTATTCGAGCTGATACGAGTTCCCCGTCTCGCGTCCGCGAAAGGCCTCAGCGCCTTCGCCGGAGGGCCTCACCATCCCATTCATTTTAAAGGAAAGCTCGGCGCTTCCTTTCGTTGCCATGATCTTCTGCCCGATCCAGCTCAAGACTTTGGGGATCTGTCGATGCTGTGTCGTCACGATCGAGCCGTCGGCGAATTCATAATCGACGCTGAAATGGTCATAGATCTGGCCGTTCTCAGGCCCGGTATGGATGATCCGTCCACCCTGACCTTGAGATCTTTTGCCCTCGCCTGCTTCGCGGCCTCGAGGACCCGGCGCACTCCGGGCGATTCGACAGCGACCGGCTTTTCCATAAAGACATGCTTTCCCGCCTGAACCGCTGCCTCAAAGAGGAACGGACGAAATCCCGGTGGCGTCGTGAGAATGACGACATCGTCAAGATCCATGACCCGCCGGTAGACGGTGAGGCCGACAAACTGTCGATCCGGAGTGACCTTGACCTGCTCCGGTGAGGGCGCGTTCTTTTCCAGCGTTTCACGACGTCCGTCATCGCCCGTATCTCGGTCATATCATCTGCCGCGAGGGCCTGAGCGGCCGCACCGATTCCCCGACCTCCGCATCCGATGAGAGCAATTTTGATTTTTTCACTCTCTTCCGACTGACTCTACACTCCGGAAGGGAAAGCCGACGCTGCGGCCGTGAGAATGACGGACTGCTTCACGAACTGACCTTGTTTGAGAGAACCCGATTCCATGAGGACGATTCTATCATCCGGCCGCCATGGATCATCAAGGCATCGGCAGGCAGCATCAGGGATCGTGTTTGCTCGTCAGATGGTGGCGTCGCAAGCTAGCCTCCCCGCAACATGAATCGCCGTCAGTTCTTCATCGCATCGTCCGGACTCGCCATCAGCCACGTCGCGGCAGGCTATCTCAATGACCGGGTCAAACTGGCCGTGAAATATCACATGATCGACGAGCCCGCCCTGAGCGTTTTGAAGAAATTCCGGCTTCTTCAGGAAATCGGATTCGACGGCACCGAGATCAAGACCGATGAAACCGTCGATCCGGTCGAAGTCGAAACGGCAATCGCCGAAACAGGACTTCCTGTCCATGGAATCGTGAATGCGGGAAATCCCGAAATCCTGCCCGCCCTCGAACTCGCGAAACGCTTTGGATGCAGTTCCGTTCTCATCTTTGCGGCACGCCTTCCCGGAAAAGACTACGATCAGAATTTCGGGACCTGGCAGACCCTGATCCGGACCTCCCTTCAGAAAGCAGAGGAATACGGCATTCCTCTCTGTGTTGAACATGTGAAAGCTTCTTTTCTTGACCGGGCCGAGGAGATGGTCCGCTTCATTGATTCCTTCGATTCGCCCATGGTTCGTTCTTACTTCGATCTCGGCAACACGATCACCTGGTCGGAGCAGCCTGCGGAGCACTGGGCGGAAATTCTCGGGCGACGAGTCTGCAAGCTCGACATTAAGGATCGCGGAAATGCAGAATTCGGAGAATTCAGGCTCAAGCGCAAGGGGATCGTGATCGCCTCACCCGAATAAAGGAGTGGATGGAAGATGTCCTCGACC
>JARGOP010000014.1:25949-89123 GCA_029233965.1 Verrucomicrobiales bacterium
GGGGATCGTGATCGCCTCACCCGAATAAAGGAGTGGATGGAAGATGTCCTCGACCTGAACCGCTAGCAGAACATGCCGGGCTCAGTCTTCGTCCTGCAATTCAATGGACTCCTCATCAGCACGAACGGACGAAGTAATTGCCAGACGATAGGAGCGATTCTTCTCTTTGTTCAACTCGTCGATTTCATGAACAGTGATTTCTTCAGGTAGCGGGACCCGAGCTCCTGCAGGCAGAGATTTCAGTGTCCTGAGGTCGATCCGGTCGAGCCATTCCTTAAGAAACCGCCGCGGCTGATTCTCGCAAAATATTCGAATGAGAAACCGCTCTCCGACCAGAATCTGGGCCTCAAACTCCTTTTCTTCATATTCGATAATGAGGGCGGGGTATCCGGCAATGAGCCGCTTCTCAAATCCATCACCCGTTTGCGGCTCAAAATCTGAGAAGAGGGAGAAAGCCGGTGGGTAGCCGCCGGTATCCTCTATAGAGATGGATACCTTCCGGAGAATCATTTTTTCGCCCTCAACCGCTTCCATTTCAAACTCCCGTTTTGCGACCGTATTGAGCCATTCCTCAAATCCTGAAGAGGCCTTCGACACGGACAACCTCCACCCTTCGACACGTTCGGGAAGACAGGCAAGCATTTCCGCCGGAGCCGCCGGGAGCATCGCAATGATCGGATTTTCACCCTGCGACGAAGCCGTACCAGGAAAGGTCAGCAACCATAGAAGAGGAACGGGGATTTTTTTCATTCGTCGAGAAATTTAAAATAGATGACACGATACTTGATCGCCGGTTGCGGAGGGTTGTAGGCCTCCTCGAGACTGCTCGAAGTCCACCTGACACTGCCAAGGGCTCTCGATGCGTATTCGTCCATCTCCACTTCCTGAGGTCCGTCAAACCAGGGATACATACCGTTCGGATCGAGTGTCAGCCGGTTCCCTCCTCCCTTTCTCAGGGGGGGCGAGCCGGGGAGCTGAAAAAGGGTGTCTGTTGTGGTGCCGTCCCACCCACTGGTGGACTGATTCTGACGCGCGAGCCGATCCCATCGCCCCATCGAATCGGCATGGGCATTTCCGGGCCGCCCATCCCGCCCAGGCCAGATGTATCGTTCGATGAGGGCGTAGAAACGCTTCTCTGCCAAAACCTGATCACCATCCTCAAATTCCCCCCACTCCGTGTGCCCGGGAATTTTCCGGACCACTTGCGCCGCGCCCCAGAGTCCGAAGGTATTGGACTGCGTCGTGAGGCAGCCTGCCATGTTGCGGAGAAACTCCTCGTTCTCAAATTCGGTCGCGCCCGGAGTGCTGCGTTGATATCCCTCCACTTTCGAAAGCTCCCCGATGTAGCGGAAAAAATCATACTCCTGGTATGCCTTGATCCCTGAAACGAACTGATCGATTTCCGCATCCGGCCGAAGATGGGCAAAGACCGCTTCGAGCGGCTTCGTTCGCGGAGGCGGGCGGAACCATTCGTTACTTTCTGGATAGATCCGCGAATTCAGATTGATCTGACCGGCCGTACTGTTCATGAACGAAACCGTGGAAAACTCATCCGGGAGGGTCGAATTGATCTTCCATTGATCGTGCTGCATGGGATAGGTTGCCCCGAGAAGATTCAAAAGGAGAGAATCCGGTGGATCTCCGGATTCAAGTCGCCCTCCGAGGTTGAGGGTTCGCCAGGGCTCCCGACTCTGGATCCCGGTGTGAAGGACACTCCAGTATCCTTTTGAGGAAACGCGACTCCGTGAGTTGTATTCATCGGGCCGGTTAAGTCCAAAGGTTTTCCCGGCGGATTTTTCCGGGTCGCGCGCGCTCCCGGGGCCTCTTTGAAAATATCGGAACTTGCTCCGCTCTGAGGCCGTTCTTTCCGGCTCGAGGAGCGTTCCCCCGATCGCATTCGGAGAACCGGGAGTGCCTCCACCCTCCGTATCGATGATCCACTCCTCTTTATGTGAGCTGAGGCGGGGATCATTGATCTGCCAGGATACCGTTTCCCGGTCGCCGGTTCGAAGATCAAGGGAGAAGGTGGCCTGAAGCGTGTCCTCCTCATCTTCCCCCAAAGGAATCATCTGACGGGGTCGCCTACTGTCCGAACTCACCGTCATTCCAAGCCGCCAATTCACCTTAAAGCTGATCCGGGGATTCTTCCTGATATCTATCTCGGCCGCTTCATCGCTGATATCGGGCTGGTTGTCCTCAGGATTAGCGAGGAAACGGGACCGTTTTCCAAGGTATCGCCACGGGCTTGAGACGAGAACCCGGTTCTGGACGACTTTATTCGGGTGAAAATCGGAGGCGATCCTTACTTTGTTTCCTGCCACCGCGCTGAGAGAGCCGAGACTGCGGCGATCGACAAGTCTCTTGGGTTTTCCATTACGGTTAAAGAGGACCTCACCGGTCTCATCATCAACCCGGTTCTTCGAGGGGTTGTAGTTCCAGTTTCGATCCGGACGACCCTCCCCCGCTTCTCGATTTGGCGGTCCCAACTCATAGATCGCCGGCACCCCGGGGATTCCGCCACCCATTTCTACTTTGAAATAATCGACGCGCATCGGGAGCGCGTTCAGATACGCAACCGGGCCGAGTCCATGCATGAAATATTCCACTTCATATCGCACCCCTATCTGTCGCTTCGTGGGACTCCCTCCGGGAGCTGGGAATGATTTAAAGTGAAGACGAACTTCCGTGATGTGCGGTCCCGGGGTCTGGGGAAGCATTGGGATCGTCTCTGCCGGACCTGCCCCGGGCGGCTCTAAGTCCACCTCCCAGTAGTGCCGCTCCGGGTTCGCCTTCGGCCGCTCGGTCGCATGCGGCGAATAGAGAACCGAAGTCGATCGAAGGCCAAGGTCCCGGGTCGAATTGATTTCCATCTTCGCTCTCATCGTTGTCGTCGCCATCCGGGCCATGGTGAGCATGTTCAGAGCGATCTGGTAACATTCCGCCTCGCCGTATTTCCCGATAAAACTTTTTCCATAGCCGGGCCACTCCCGGGAAAAATAGCGCATCAGCATTTCCAACTGGGCACGATTCACCACATTGGCGGCGTGAACTTTCCCTTTCTCTTCATCTTCGAACTCATGCGTAAACCCGAGACTTCCGAGTAGAGAATTGAGGTGAAGAACTCCGCTGATCTCGTAGTCGGGATCTTTTACTTCAGGACCGTTGTAAACGAAAGGAAGCTGATAAAGCGGACCGGCTTCCAGCGAAAGCGGATAGTTCGTCGTAAAAAAACGGGAGCGCCCAAAAGCATTGAATTCCGGAGCACGACTATAAAACGTGAGATGAAATTTATTTCGATGATACCATTCCTGCCGGTCCCTCTCCGGCATATCGACGAATTCGAGAATCGATTCGGGGTACCGGCTGAATCCGCGAAGCCACGCATGCGCTAGAAGCTTCTCCTCGAGAAGATCCTTCCGATCGTCAAAGAGAACGTCGAGGTTGATAGAGCGCGGCTGTCCGAGGCCCCATTCGCGATCCTGACTCTTGGCGTTAAACTCCACATCTCCGGCTCCACCGGTAAAAAGCGGTGGCATCATTCCGAGAGCATATTGCTCGTAGAAACGCTCCGTGTCGACCTTCCCCCGCGACGGCTTTCCCAGCGCGACATTGAAATTGATCCGTGCGCTCTCGTCATCGATCCAGAACGCATACCGTGAGGAAATTGGATTATCTGAATCAGCAGGTTCCCCGGGGTTCCGGAGGACTGGTACCCACTTCACTCTCATCGGGGGGATCTCAGCGTTACTCCCGGCGCGATCTCCTTCCGACATGACAATGGGGGGAAATTCTCTTCCGGGAATTGGTTCGTTCAAGTCGACTGAGGAGACATCGGGGTCAATGGTGTCGTTCGGATCGCTCTCCGCGACTCCGGTGTGGAGAGGGACATAAACGATGCTCCCGCTGTCATCAAACAGAGTGATCCGGCCCGGATTGACCGCCCAGTTGCGCGCCGGGGTTCCCGCCGCCGATTCATGAATCATGGAGGGCTCCGGGATCGCTGTCCTCAGGATATCGATACCATGACTGACGGTTCCCTGCGCCACCATCTTCACTTCCTGAGTGTGAGCAAATGCATGAGCAGCCCTCTGCTCGATCTGCATCGTGCTGAAGTAGGCCAATGTCAGGATCGCGAGCATGGAGACTACCAGCAGGACCATGACCAACGCCCCCCCCCGACGGGAGAACCTTCTTCCATCCGATCGATCCGGAAGGAAGACTGAATGGCGCGGAGGTTCGATCATTCTCACGTTCCGTTCACCAACTTAACTCTCGTCGTAAAAACCTCCGCCTCATCGATTCCTAATTCCCTGAGTCTCTGCAAATAGAGCTGCACTGAGGCATCCATATCGAGTACTCTGCCGACGAAAACAGATTCCATTTCGGGGATTTCCCGATCCTTTGAAAGCAGACTCTCATCGACCGTGACAAGACTGATTTCGATATCGGCAGGCAGACGATTAGCTTTCATCACCTGTGGTGTTTCCCTCAGAAACTCGGTCGATTCCCCGGAATCGAACGGGACAGTCGTCGCCATCTGAAAATAGGCGGCGGAGTTGTAGATCAGCTCACTCTTCGGGTGATTCTTGGTTTTCGAAAGCCAGGGAACGGGATTACCAAGAAGATCTTGGCACTGCACCCAGAATGCGACGACACCATCGGCAGCCGTAGACACCACCACTCCTTTATTTTGCGGATCTTCTTCATCAAAAGTCTTCATGTCCCAGTGATCGGTGAACCAGCGCGCCGAGACGGGATCCGTTCTCATCGAGAGATCGCGGGCATCCTCTCTGTTAACCATGCGAGGAAAGTTGCCCTCGGGATCATCGGAACGGATATAGATTCGTTTGAGTCGATAGAATCCACGCTCTCCATCACGGAATAGATAGTAGCCCACGCACCTCAGGGCACCGGATTCTCCCAGGGGCGCCATCCAGAGAAGAGCCGGTGAAAGTGGTGCGACGTTTTCGGCTCCCGCGTCGGCAAGTTCCTCACCGGGCAGCACGATAAACTGCATCCGGGTATCCACGACGGCCGGAGTCAGCTCCCTCGTTATCATCTCAAGCGCTCCCCTGGCCCGCTGATAAGTCTCAATGCGGCGCCCGCTTTCAATCCACGTCGATGTCACCGGAGGCACCGCGGCGAGAAGAATGGACATGAGAACCGCCATGACCGAGAAAGCGACTATCATTTCAACAATACTGAACGCTTCATTCATGGATGAAGCACTTTTATCAGAGCGCCCGGTTTGAAAACCTCTCTTTTCCATTTTTCCGTCAGTATTCTATTTTCGGTTGATACATTGGATCGATGGCTTCCCAGTCCGGCCCCGTCAAGGTCGTCAGGAAATAGCTCAGGCTGGATTTCGGTTCGTCGCCACCGAGAGGATTACCATTCTTGTCGATCGGCCAGAAAATGGAAACCACGGCGGCATGAAGGTCGCGGGTGTGCCTGTAGGGAGCTGTTGCCGGAGCCTTTCTAAGCTCAATCTCGACTCGGAAAAAGCGATCAGTCCCTACCTCACCGGAGACTCGGCCACCGATCCCTTCCGCCCAGAAACGACCCTGCTGATCATAAAAAAAAGGGGATTCATCCACCTCTCCCGGGGTGAGTATTTTCCCCTTGATACGATCATGCACATCCTCCAAAACCGTCCCAATCGCCGTCTGGTCGGCACCGTCCCGACTCGACTCCATCGCGTAGGGGAGCATACCGAGAAGAGAGACGAGAGCGATCGCGGCAATCCCGACGGAAAGAACGACCTCGACGAGAGAGAAGGCTCCCTCGTTTAAAGAAACGCTGCGGATTCGGTTTTTCATCAGGGGCGATAAACGCGAGTTCTCCCCGTAAGGGTATCGATCGAAAACTGAGCCCAGTTGGCGACGTCGCGATCAGCTGAAGTTTCATTTCCGGGGCGCATCACGAGGACAAGATTGCGCAGAGAGGCGGAAGGAGCCGAGGCTCTCCCCGCAGGCGAAAACTCAACATATCGAAACCGGTTTACTCCACTTCCGTTTCGATCCTCTTTTTCAAACACATTTTCGGGGAGGCTCATGAGATAATCTCCCCGGACAGAGGATGGATCTTCGCGGTAGTATTCCGACTCTTTCACGTAGCGGGGAAATTCCACTTCGAAAACAACATCATCGGAGAGATGCTCCCAACTCTTATACTGCTCAAAACGACGCGAGCGTCTGTCCCACGCGAAGGCTGTGTAGGCACGGAAGTTTCTCTCTTTTTCTGTGCCTGACTCTTCGACGATCACCACGCGGACCACGGTGCGACGGGCAATAGCTTCACTTCGGCAGAGAGTGATGAAATCTGCAAACTCTCTCGCAGAAACAGAGAGGCTCGTGGAACGGAGCGTGGTCAGGGATCCGATCACAGCCCCTGACACCGCTGACATGATCGCCAGCACGACGATCATTTCCGTTAGAGAGAAGCCCGCACGCGCTCGTTTCGAAACCGATGGATATGGATAACTGCTTAAATATGGATGTCTCCGCATCAAATTCGAGAGTAGCGGAGTCTCCAAGACATTTACAATGTAAAACAGTCATCTTTTTGGCCGCTCGCCACTATTTTCAGGAGAACTTTATTTCTGTCATGTGTTTGCCGCGATGGGTTATTCTTTGACGGTATTGATTCCATGAGATCTCCCCTCCCATTTTGTTTCACCACCCTTGTTTTCATTTCGCCGGTCCTCGCGATCGAGTTCGAAGCGGATATTCTTCCGATCTTCGCGAGCAAATGCACCAATTGCCACCTGGAGGGAATTTAAAAGGAGGAGTCGGGCTTGATCTCGATGAAATCGCCAAAGAAATCGGAGACGGCAAGACAATCGTTCCCTGCGCCCCTGACAAGAGCGACCTTTTCGAACTCGTCTCCCTACCAGAGGAAGGCGGCGATAGAATGCCCCCCGGAGGGCAAAGGACGACCGCTTTCCGTCAATGAACTCGCCAGGCTGAAAGAATGGATCGAAACAGGAGCCATCATCGGCGCCGGGGAGCCGGCCATGACCGGAGCTGACACCACAGAGGCCGACCATCCCAAACGGCCTGAACCAATTGCGGGTGCCTGGACCAACACGAGCGGAGAGATAATTCAGGCAACTCTCATCCGCGTCGGGGGAGCAACGCCATTCTCCGCATGGACACGAAGGATAACCCCTGTTCGATTGATAATCTCGATTCTACCGCCAAGGCCGCGATCAAAAAATACGCCGACCCGTGGACCAAGTCAAAAGGGCACTAATAACGCCTACTCTGCCGGAGCAAGCCTGTTGCGGGGATATTTCTGTCCTCAGCACCGGCGTGGACGAGGAGCGGAATGTCCTCGTCCCACCAGACACCATGCTACTCAACCTTGAGAGGTCCCACGCCCCGTAGCTTCGCATGAACCTTCGCGGTCTTCCCCATGTAGTGCTCCATGGGATATTCAAAGGCGGCGAGACGAATGTGTTCCTTCATCTTTTCCTCTTCGCCAATCGCTTCGAAATAAAGTCCCAGGTAGAGGTGGGCGTAGCAAAGGTGGTTCCGCTCTTCATCTGAAAGGATGTTGTCAGTGTTCGGAGCAGCCGCGCTCAGGACCTCTTCGACCGAACCGCGTCCGGCAAAGAGATCGTGGACCTCCTTCATCGGAATCCGCGAATCCCGCTCGATCGGAATGAGCTCTTTCTGTGCCGCCTCTACCTTTCCCCCGGGCGCTCTCACCGCGCAGAGAAAGTGCCAGACAGCATTTTCGACATCCTGAGTGTTCACCGTCTGGTGGCGTTCGAACTGGGCCTTCCCCTCCTCGTATTTCTCTGCGTAGTAGTAGGAGAGTCCGCGCTGCCAATGATGCGGATCCTGATCCGGAATGTAGGCGAGAAAGGCATCGAAGTCGGCAATCGACTCATCGATTCTGGCATGGAAAAAGTGGTCTTCTCCACGCCGTTGCAGGGAGGCCGCACGAACCCGAACCCAGGAGCTGTCGTCCGGAATTTCGGCGGTGAGGCTGATTACGGTATCAAAGTCCCCGCTCTGATAGGCTTCCATCACTTCGGCCCCGACCTCTTCGGAGAGGGAGTCATCCCGGGCCATGCCGCAGGCGGTCAGTGAAAGGGCCATACTGAAGGCGAAAAGAGTTCGAATCATCCCGCAGTGTTCACGAAAAACGGGAGCCCGTAAAGAGCTCCCGTTCGGCGTAAAAACGTTTCGCTTGATGCGTCCGCTTAGACGTCGAGCGCCCATCCTTCGCGATATTCGCGCTTGATGAGTTCGGCTGCTTCCGGCGTGTTCGGAGAGCTGAGCGTCCCGGAATCCCACTCGATCTTCTTGTTGAGACGAACGGCGAGGTTTCCGAGAAGCACCATTTCAGTGAAGGGACCACTCTGGGAGAACTTCGACTGGGGAAGCTCAGGGTCACCGGCCACGATCGCATCGTAGAATTCCTTGTGAGGATCTTCGTCCCGGGCACGCGGAATCGATGGCTCAGGAAAATCAAATCCGTCCATGAGTTTGCCGGGTTTCACGATCCAGTTATCGTTCGAACGGTTGAAGAAGACTTTCCCCTCGGTTCCGATAATGACACTGCCATATCCCTGATTGCTGATCCCATCCATGCCTTCGAGAACTTCCTCGGGTGGCAGATTGCGCTCACGGATTTTGCCCCCGTCGATTGAACTCTCAAGGGCCCACTTCTCAGGGTTGAAGACCGCGTCCTTATAGCCGTCGTACCAGTGATATTTCACCGGTGACTTGCCGTTCGGGGACGGAAACTCGTATTCGATCGTTGCCCAGGTTGGTGGAGAAATCTCACTTTGTGCTCCACGACCATCCGCACTGACAGCGGAAACGCTCGTTGGAGCTCCGATGTTAGCGGCCCAGAAAGAACAGTCCATGATGTGGCAGGCCATGTCACCGAGGGCCCCGGTGCCGAAGTCCCAATAGCCGCGCCATTTGAACGGTGCAATTTTGGAGCTGTACTCATGGAACGGTGCCGGACCAATCCAGAGATCCCAGTTGATGTGCTTGGGAACTTCCTCCGCCTCGGGCCATTCAGGGATTCCCTGTGGCCAGATCGGACGGTTCGTCCAGGCATGAACTTCGGTCACCTCGCCGATCAATCCGGCGCGGATCAATTCGACCATGCGGCGCATGTGATTCTCGGCGTGCGCCTGATTGCCCATCTGCGTCACGACCCCGGTTTTCGCCGCGAGCTCAGTCAGGTAGCGGGCTTCCCAGATCCCGTGAGTGAGGGGCTTCTGCGTGTAAACCGCACAGTCCTTGCGCATCGCCGCAGCGGTCGCGTGCGCGTGAACATGGTCGGGGGTCGAAACGGTGACCGCATCGATCTTGTCCCCTTCGGACTCGATCATTTCGCGCCAGTCATCGAAGAACTTGGCATCCGGGTAATTCTCACGGGATTTCACCCAGTTCCCCCCCACATTGGGATACTTGCTGGAATCAACGATATCACAGAGGTGAGTAACCTGAAATCCGGCATCCGCAGAGTTGCTGATATCGCTGGCCCCTTTGCCGGAAATACCGATGCCCGCGAGCGTGATTTTGTCGTTGGCTCCAAAGACGCGGCTCGGGACGACTTGAAAATTAAAGGCGGCCGCAGTGGCAGCAGCTCCTTTGACGAAGTTTCGGCGGGAAGTATTTTTTTCCATGTATTCTAATTCGGACAATCACTTGGCGTGAGCGGGTATTAAACGGTAAAAGCAAGGTCCCTTCAATGCCGTAATGAGGGCAAAAAAGGGAGGCCATTTGATCTCATGCGTGAGCCGTATTCGAATGAGCAACCGAGTCAGCAGGTTCAAGCCTCCACCGTATCACTGGAAAGCACAACCTCCCCTTCCGAGGTTGCCACGACGACGGCCCCGCAGGAGTCGCTGAAAACGTTCACTGCGGTTCGCAGCATGTCGAGCGGACGGTCCACCGCGAGAATCAATCCGATGACCGCTTCCGGGTTCGGAATGCCGACGTTGTAGACGATGATCGTGATCGCAACGAGACTGGCGGAAGGCACCCCGGCCACTCCGATGCTGGTCAAGAGCGCGAGCATCACAACAGTGAACTGAGTCGAGAGCGCCATCTCAAAGCCGAGAACCTGAGCGACGAACATCACCGCGACACACTCATAGAGAGCCGTGCCGTCCATGTTCACGGTCGCTCCGAGTGGCAGCACGAAGCTCGTGACCCGGTCGGAAACCCCGGCGTTCCGGTGAAGGGATTTCATCGTAACCGGCAGGGTCGCGGAACTGGACGCAGTCGAAAAGGCCGTGAGAAGCGCATTCCGCATCGCGTAAATGTGTCGGCGCGGGCTGACCCCGGCGACAAACCTGAGGACAAGAGGCATCACGATGAAGGCATGAGCAAGGAGCGCCGCGACGACGACAAAGAAATATTTCGCGAGCAGCTTCACGATGTCGAACCCTGTCTGCGCACTGGTCTCCGCAACGAGAGCAAAGACACCGACAGGAGCGAGCCACATGACCCAGTTCGTGATGAGCAGAGTGAGTTCATTGAGGCCCTCAAAAAATTTGAGAACAGATCCCCGTCCGTCCGAACTGATGAAAATAAGCCCCACCCCGGTGAGAAGACTCACAAAGATGAGCGCGAGCATCTTGTCGTTGGCGCCGAAGGCTTCGAAGACATTTTGGGGGACCATCCGGAGAAAGAGCTCCGTGACGGCATTCATGCCGCCCTCCTGCCCGACCAGTTTGCCCTCGACCATGCCCGCATACTTCTCCTGATTTGCCTCAAACTGGCTTCTGATCGCCTCATTCGGCTGACCGTTTTCCAGGCCCGGCTTGAAGGTGTTGACCAAGATGAGGCCAATGATAATCGCGACAAAACTGGAGAGCGTGTAGTAGAGCAGCGTCTTTCCTCCAAGCCTCGCAAAGCCATCCGTTTTCCCGAGACCTGCAATGCCGACAACTATGGAGGTAAAGACCAGAGGCACGATGACCATCTTCAGCAAATTCATGAAGAGCGTCCCGATATAATCGAACACTCCGATAAGCTTTTCCCCGAGGGAATTGAATACCAGGTCCGGTTCCGTCGCGACGACGCAGGTTGCATTGATGACCGCGCCGACAATGAGCGCGGCGATCATGGAGACGAGGATCCACTGCCAGGGTTTCATGGGGTATCCGGGAAAAAGCTAAGAAAGAGTTGGGTTTATCCCAACGCAGAGACCATGCCCGAAATCGCTTTTCGTGGCGATTCTTTCTTATTTTTTTCCACGAGAGCGGGTGATCTGATCACTCGTGAGCGCAAAGCCCGCACCCGATCGTGATCAATGTTCAGAACTCTTCGCCCGGTTTTCGAAGCGCATGAACTCCTTGTGGAAGGTCAGCGGAACTTCCCCGGTAGGACCGTTTCGCTGCTTTGCAATGATGAACTCAGCTTCCCCTGCTTTCTCCTCCCGATCATCCTCATCGTCCGCATAGACCTCAGGACGCATCAGCAGCCCGACGAGGTCGGCGTCCTGCTCGATTGAGCCGGACTCACGAAGGTCACTCATTTTCGGTTTTCCACCACGGCCGTCCGGGTTCCGGTTCAGCTGGGCAAGAACGATCACGGGAATGTTCAGTTCCTTGGCAATCCCTTTGATGCCGCCTGAAATCTGGGCAACCTCTTTTTCACGACCGTCACGACCGGCCACATCGGGGGCGCGGAGAAGCTGGAGATAGTCAATCGCGATGAGCTGAATGTCGTGATCAGCCTTGAGGCGACGGGCTTTCGCCTGCAACTCATTGATCGTGATACCCGGCGTATCATCAATCCAGATCGGTGCCTCGGCGAGCTGGCCCGCCGTGTTCATGAGCTTGGGCAAATCCTGCTTGGAAAGGAAACCTCCCCGCAGTTTCTGCATTTGCACCTTGGCCCGCGAACAAAGGACACGCTGAACCAGTGATTCGCAGCTCATCTCGAGACTGAACACCGCGACCGGAATCGGGTTGTCTTTCCGGATCGAAATGTTTTCGACGATATTCATGACAAACGAAGTCTTTCCCATCGAAGGACGGGCCGCGACGACGATCATTTCCCCTCCATGGAGCCCGTTGGTCATTTCATCGAGATCGTGAAACCCGGTCATGAGCCCACCGGCATTTCCCTCTCCACTGTACATGTCCTGAATCGTCTGGATAACGTTGAGGACGTGAGTCTTCATTTCTTCGATCCCCTTCTCCTGCTCAGTCTCGTTGCGGATCTTGAGGATCCGCTTCTCAACCGTGTCGAGAAAGTCCGCCACTTTTTCAGGACCGTCATAGGCGTGAGTGACGCACTCGGTGCAATCCTGAATGACACGGCGGAGGACGAATTTTTCCTTAAGGAAGCCGATGTAGGTATCGAAGAGAGCCGTCGTCGGCACATCATCGAGCAGGTCCGCAAGAGCCTTGGGGCCGCCCACGGAGTCGAGCTGCCCCCGCTGGTCAAGCTCGGTGGAGAGAACAATGAGATCGAGAGCCCCGCCCGGTCTCGTTTTGTAGAGGTGAAGGAGGCAGTCGTAGAGGATGCGATGGGCCGGGATATAGAAGAAGCCCGGCGACATCTTCTCAATTGCGACGGGGATCATATTGCTCGGGTCCATGAGCATACAGCTCAAAGCGGCCCGCTCCGCATCGGCGTTGAGCGGCATGGAACGCAGAGGGTCATCGGACGAACCGGGCTTGATCTCCCGGTCGTTTCGATTCCCTCCCCTCGGGCCGGACTTGAGGGAGTCCGATCCTTTGCCCTTCCCTTTCGGAAAAGCATCGGACGGGGAAAAGGCGGAATCTGGCATGATGGAACAGGGTTTGTGTTGAAGGGACGGGGTCCGTCTTTGTGATTCCGATCTCGCGAGGCGGACATAAAAAAGGCGGGTTGCCAGTAAAGCAACCCGCCTGAAATTCGCAAAGCGATTCGGTCAAAATCGCTATTTTTGATCTCAGCCTCAGCTATCCGAGCCTTCAGTCGATTCTGAATTCTCGTCCGCAGCGAGGACACGAACCGTGATGGAGGCCTCGACATCAGGGTGAAGCTTGATTGGAATGTCGTAGCTGCCGGTTGTCTTGATCGGCTTCTCAAGGTCGATCTGGTGACGATCGATCTCGAGCTTGCTCTTCTCGTTGATCAGTGCAGCGATGTCAGCCGTAGTGACAGAACCGAACGCCTTGCCACCCTGGCCCATCGCCAGGACTGTGGAAAGACGAAGCTTCTTCAGCTTGGTTGCAGCGTTCTCCGCATCGGCACGCTCTTCGGCTTCGCGCCGGGCGCGGGCCTCTTTGAGCTGCGCGACGTGACGAAGATTTCCCTTCGTCGCCTCGAATGCACGTCCTTGAGGAACGAGGAAGTTCCGCGCATATCCACGCTTCACCTTGACCACGTCCGCCTCTGCGCCGAGTCCCTCGATCTTCTCCTTTAAAATCACATCTACAGTTGCCATGGTCGGGTGAATTTGCCTTCTAAAAAATGAGCGGGACATGTAGGCGATAAGATCGCATCTGTCAACTTCCGCTGCCGAAGATTTATCTTTCCAAACAAAATCTCTGATTCATCTTACCCCACTATGGCAGAAGTTCCTTCGACATTTCAGCTCAAAGCAGGTCAATCAGTCCCCGATTTCAGTCTTCAGGACGGAAAGGGAGAATCCCATACCCTCGCGAACCTTCGCGACGGCAAAAACGGGCTCCTCGTCGCATTCGTCTGCAACCACTGCCCCTTTGTCGTCCATCTCGCCGGATCATTCGGCCAGTTCGCGAGAGAGATTGGCGAAAAGGGCATTCAAACCGTGGCGATCAGCGCGAATGATGTCGACAACTACCCGGCTGACGCCCCCCCAAAGATGGTGGAGTTTGCCGCCGCAAACGGCTGGGAGTTCCCCTACCTCTACGACGAATCTCAGGACGTCGCGAAATCCTACGCCGCTGCGTGCACCCCTGATTTCTACCTTTTCGATGCTGAAGGAAAGCTGACCTACGCCGGCCAGTATGATGAAACCCGTCCCGGGCGCGGCGGTGAGGCTCACGGGGGCGATCTCCGGCGCGCCGTTGAAGACCTACTCTCCGGTCAGCCCACTGCGGAGCCCTGGTATCCGAGTACTGGATGCAACATCAAGTGGAAGCCGGGCGGGGCTCCTGACTACTTCGGCTGACGAGAATGCATTAGTTTGGCGCAATTGCGATCAATCTACGCTCGTTAGTTCTCTTCGAATTATGGATCATCCGGAAAGTCCCATGCGCGTTCTCATCTCCTTTATCGCACTCCTCTTTTCCGCTGGTGTCTCCCATGCCAACCCGAACATCGTCTTCATCATCACCGATGACATGGGTTATGCCGACATCTCCTCTTTCGGTGCCCCCGATCTGAAAACGCCCCGGATCGATGAACTGGCAAGGGATGGCGTGAAGTTTACGAATGCCTATGCCATGGGGCCGGAATGCACCCCTTCCCGCGTTTCGTACCTGACCGGCAGATATCCGCAGCGTGTCGGCGGCCTCGAATGCGCGATCGGAACGGGCAATGTGGGTCGCTATGATGACGCAATTCGTCTCGCCGCGGAAAAAGACCTCGGCCTTCCCGCCGAGTATGCTGTTTTAGCCCCCGCCCTGAAGAAGGCCGGCTATACGAACGCGATTTTCGGAAAGTGGCACCTCGGCTATGAGCCGAAGTTCTCCCCTCGCGAGCAGGGCTTCGACGAGTTTGTGGGATTTCTCGGCGGCAATGTGGATTACTTCCGCCACAAAGAACTCTCCGATATTGAAGTCTACCTCTCAGGGACCGAGCCGATCACCCGCGAAGGCTACACCACCGACCTGATCAGAGACGATGCCCTCGCTTTCATCAGGAAACAGGCCGCCACACCGGAAAAACCATTTTTCCTCTACCTGCCTCACGCAGCTCCGCATTTCCCCTTTCAAGGGCCGGACGATGATGATGGCGGACTTCCCTCCGAGGAGGAATGGACTCTTGGGACCCGCGAAACCTACATCGAAATGATGAAGAACCTCGACGAATCAGTGGGTGCGGTCGTCGATGCCCTTGAGGAGCACGGGTTGAGCGAAAATACCCTCATCGTCTTCACGAGCGACCACGGCGCCATGAAGCCCGGTCTGAATACCCCGTGGCGGGACTACAAGGGCACCCTTTTCGACGGAGGCATCCGCGTTCCTCTGATCGCGAAATGGCCCGGCGTTCTCAAAGCGGGGATCGTGAGTGAACAGGTCGGCACACTCATGGACCTTACCGGAAGCTTCCTCAACGCAGCCGGAGCGAAGCTGCCTCAGGGCCTTGCCCTCGACGGCGATGACCTCATTGAACATGTCAGAACCGGTGGCGAGGACTACCCTCGAACCCTCTTCTGGAGAGCCCGGCGCGGTGACCGGACCTGGAAAGCGGTGCGGCACGGCGATTGGAAATACCTCTACAAGATCGAAGGCGGAGAAACGGAGGAATGGCTGTTCCATCTCAAATCAGATCCCGGCGAGGAAAAGAGCCTTTGGGCTGAAGAAAAACACGCCAAGACCCTCGCCAACTTGAAGTCCAGGCTCTCTGACTGGGAAAAGAAAGTCGCTCACAAACGCTGATCCGGAAACTCAAGAGGATTGGCTCATCGATCCAACCCTGTTGAGTCTAAACCGGCGAGGCTTGTATCAGCCATGGCGATCGGAGAAGATTTCGGTCGAAAGTCGCCTATTCTGATCGAAAATAGGTGGGTGAGTGAGAAAACTGAGAACGGCGCCGTGACTGAGAGACCTACCTGGGTAATGGGGCACAGGAATCCCGATACCGATGCAATTTGTTCGGCGATTGCCTATGCAGAACTGCTGAAGCAGACCCGCATCCCGTCCGCGCAGGCTGCCTGCTGCGGTCCGCCGAACAGCAGAACAGAATGGGTTCTCGCTCAGGCCGGCATTCAACGTCCCAGGTTGATGAGCGACGTTTATCTCCGGGCCGAGGATATCTGCCGGTCAGCGGTCACCATGGCGAAAGCCACGGATACCGTGATCGAGGCCTACCGCCAGATGACGGAGCATGGGTTTCGAAGTCTTCCTGTCGCCGACGAGAATGGTAAGCTCATGGGAATGCTCGCCCTTCAGGATCTCCTCGCTCTCCTGATTCCCTCGACTGAGAAAGGAGACGAAGCCCGCCAGGTCACCACTTCGACTGAAAACATTGCCCGGATTCTCGACGCAGAGATAATTCACCTCACCGAACACTGTCACGACGAACAGAACTTCCTCATGATGGTGGCCGGGTCTTCGGAACCGGTGATGCAGGAACGAATTGCACGCCTTCCCAAGGACGAGCTTCTCATTATCACCGGAGATCGCATCGGGGTGCAACTGCAGGCTGTCGAGGCCGGCGTCCGCTGCCTTGTCATCACCAGCGGATTCGCTCCGCCCAGCGCGATCATTGCCGCAGCTAAGGATTCGAAGACGGCGATCCTCGTGACGAAACGCGACACCGCTTCCACGACCCAGCTCATTCGCGGAGCGCGCTCGATTCACAATGCGATCTCGGAGGAATTCATCTCTTTCTCTCCCGATGCGAAGCTTCAGGTCATCAAAGACAAGATTAAGAACAACCGCCGCCAGGCCCTCTTTCCGGTCTGTGATCCTGAAACAAAAGAACTGATCGGGGTCTTCTCCCGAACTGATCTCGTGAACCCCGAGAAGCCCAAACTGGTTCTCGTCGATCACAACGAGTTTTCGCAAGCCGTCAGCGGAGCGGATGAAGCGCACATCATTGAGGTGATCGATCACCACCGGCTCAGCGGTAACCTCGTCACGAAAGAACCGATTCAATTCATCAACAAAACGGTCGGCTCGACCTGCACGATTGTCGGAAATTCATTCCGAACCTATCAGATTACCCCCGACAAAAGCATCGCCCTTTGCATTTGTGCCGGGATCATTTCCGACACGCTGAACCTCACCTCTCCCACGACGACGGATGAGGACCGCGAAATTCTGGAATGGGCAAGCCGGATTGCGAATATCGACGTCGATAAATTCAAAGAGTTTTTCTTCTCGGCCGGATCAGTTCTCCGGAGCGCTGACGTTACCGACGCGGTAAATTCCGATCGGAAAGAGTTCGAAGAAAGTGGCTACCGCCTCAGCATTTCGCAGGTCGAGGAAATCGGTTTCGACTATTTCTGGCCGGCCCGTGAGGCACTTCAGGAAACCCTCAGGACAACAATTCAGGCAAACAATCTGGATTTTGCGTGCCTCATGATCACGGACATCACGTTGAATGACAGCCTCCTTCTCATTGAAGCTTCACAGGAAATTCGACAGCTGATCTCCTACCCGAAGAAGGATTCCCACCTCTTTATCCTCAAAGGTGTCGTGAGCCGGAAGAAGCAGCTGTTTCCCTACCTCAGCTCCGTCCTCGCCGAAATCCCCAAGGAGGGAGACTGAACTCAACGCATTGCGTCGCGACGGGCGACACACGCGAGTTCAAAGGCAGCTTCGTCCCCATGCTTCAAAACGGAGAAGCGAACCATTTTGCGATCCCCGTCTGATGAGGTCCAGCTCGCCTGCCAGAAGTGATACTCGGTGCCGTTGGCGCTCTTCTGGACAATCCGGGTGACTCCAACCACGCCGGAACGATTGCGTGAAGCGGGGACGGTGTGCGAACGGGAAGAGGCAGCGCTCAGTCGCTCAGCGCGCTCCGCTCTTGCGAGCAGTCGATCACGAAACTGCCTTGCCCGATTGAGAGATCCGGTTTGTCCGCCCCAGGCGGAATCAGAAAAAAAGCGCCCGTAGCGGACGCCTTTTCGCTGAAATCTGACCTGCCAGCCGCGAGTGCCGACTGACTTCTGGTCACGTCGGCTGATTCCGAAATTGGGATCAGAATCGCTCACAGCCTTGCGGTGTCTTGGAGAGAATCCTATTCGGTCAGAGGCACCGCGAGAATATCACGGCGACCGGCGACATAGACTTGCAGAAGGAGCACATCAGACTCAAAGCCCTCCACAATATCGAAAGCCTCTTTGACGCTGCTGATATCGTTCTGGTCGATTTGAGTGATCACGGTTCCGGGACGAAGACCAGCCTCGGCAGCAGGCACGTTGTCCTGAACGCTCTCAACCACAACCCCCTTGATATCCTCACCCAGCTGGAGCGCAGCGCGGGTCTCCTCATCCAGGTCCTTGATGCGAACTCCTTCGACAAACTCCTGAGGCTTCGTGGTCCCGCCCGTTCCGGGTGCGCCGGCGAGGCTCTTCGTACCGTCTTCAAGATCCCCGAGAACGACTTCGATATTCTTGTCCTTTCCGTTGCGGATAATATCGAATTTCACCTTTGCTCCGGGAGGCGTGTTGCTGATGTCGAGACGGAGGCGCTGCATATCACTGACCTCAGCACCATTGTAGGAAACGATGAGATCACCGGGCTTCATGCCAGCTTCAGCCGCCGGCGTGTCACTGCCGACTTCTGTGACGAGAACACCGTTCTGTTCATCCCGTCCCAGCGCCTTGGCAAAGTTCTCGTCGAGCTCGCGGAGAAAGACTCCGAGGAAGCCCCGCTTCACAACGCCGTCACCCTGAATGAGCCGCTCCACGATGTTGAGTGCCATGTTCGCCGGAATCGCAAATCCAATCCCGATATTTCCGCCGGAAAAATTCGACTGAATCGCTGTGTTAATCCCGATAAGACGACCGCTCGCATCCACGAGCGCTCCGCCGGAGTTACCGCGGTTAATCGCCGCATCCGTCTGGATGAAGTTCTCATAGCCGCCATTGGTGATGTTCAGCTCGTTCCGGCCCAGGGCACTCACAATGCCTATCGAGGCACTCTGCTCAAGCGTAAGCGGGTTTCCGACGGCAAGAACGACGTCACCGATTCGCAGCTTCGAGCTGTCACCGATCGTGATCTGCTTTAGCCCCTTGGCGTCGATCTTGAGAAGGGCGACATCGGTGCGGGGATCCGCGCCGATGAGTTCCGCTGAATATTCTTTCTGATTCTCAGGAAGGGTCACTTTGATCTCATCCGCATCGGCAACGACGTGATTGTTGGTCAAAATGTAGCCGTCCGGAGAGATCACGACCCCGGAACCGAGGCCCTGTTCCTGACGCTCGGGAGCTTCGTTGCGATACTGCTCAAGGAGTTCGTCCGGAATGTCGAAAAAGCGCTTCAGCATTTCCTCCTGCTGGGTGTTTCGGGTTTGATCGACTTTCACGGACTTTGTTGCAAAAATTGTGACCACGGCCGGCATCACTTTTTCCAGTGCCGGTGCGTAGCTGGTCATCCCGGGAGCGTCGGTCTCTCCCTTATCGATGAGAAGCTTCTTCTGGAGATCTTGATATTTCTGGGTATCGGCTTGAGCTGCGAGAGTAAATCCAAGCGTGACCGCTCCGACGAACGCAGCGAGGGCCTGGAGGAGGAATTTTCGTTTCATATAGATTTTCGTTTGGTTGAAAAGATGAGGAGGGTGAAGGTCAAACTGCCCTGGCAGGGGCGGCTCGACACCAAAGTCGCATTTGCCTTGTAGAGCGAACCCCTGTTGTTTTTCCGTCTATTTTTTCTTTTCCCCATCGCCCTATGGAATCCCTTATTCCCCCCGAGCGTCTCGAAGTCATCGAGCTTTCCACCCCGGAGAAGCAGCGATACGCGCGACATCTCACAATTCCTGACGTCGGTATCGAAGGTCAAAAGAAGCTCAAGGCCGCCAAAGTCCTCTGCATCGGTGCCGGCGGGCTCGGCTCACCGGTTGCGATGTACCTGGCCGCAGCGGGGATCGGGGAAATTGGGATCGTCGATTTCGACCTCGTCGACTTTTCGAATCTCCAGCGCCAGTTGCTCCACGGAACCGGCGATATCGGCAAAAAGAAAATCGTGTCGGCAACGGAACGCCTCTCTGAGATCAACCCGGAAGTGGGCGTGAAAACTTACGACACCCGGCTCGACGCCGGCAACGCGGGAGAAATCGCTGAGCCCTACGACCTCATCATCGATGGAACCGACAATTTCGAGACCCGCTATCTGAGCAATGATCTCGCCGTTCTGACCGGGAAACCGAATGTCTACGGCTCGATCTTCCGCTTTGAAGGGCAGGTTTCCGTCTTTGACCCCTCTCGCGGCGGGCCATGCTATCGCTGCCTATTCCCGACTCCTCCTGAACCCGGGCAGGTACCGAGTTGCGCGGAAGGCGGTGTCCTCGGGGTGCTTCCGGGAATTGTTGGATGCCTGCAAACCAATGAGGCCATCAAATTGATCCTCGGCATCGGGGAACCTCTCGTGGGTAGACTGGTCCATTTTGACGCCCTTGCCTTTCGCTTTCGTGAGATCAAATTGAGAAAAGACCCTGAGTGTGTCATCTGTGGAGAGTCGCCTACCCTGACTGAACTGAAAAATATAGAATTCGCCTGTGACATGAGTAATCGCCCCGGCCTGAAAGAAATCGACGTCCACGAGCTGAAGTCCCGCATGGAGAACCCGGAACCCTTCGTCCTCCTCGATGTTCGCGAGCACACTGAGATTGAGGTCGCCAGGCTCCCCGGTTCTGTCGTCATTCCGCTGGGAGAATTACCGGAGCGACTCGACGAACTGGATCCTGCAGCGGAACTGATCATTCACTGCAAAGCCGGAGGCCGCAGCGCCAGAGCACTCGCGATTCTAACGGAAGCGGGCTTTGAAAATGCCTGCCATGTCCAGGGCGGAATCAATGCCTGGTCGACCGAGATCGACGCGACGGTTCCGCTTTATTAGAACAGCTGAATTTTTCGAATACGAAGGCTCTTCACTTCGACTCATTTGAATGATTCGGCGCAACGGGTAGTCTCCCGGATTCCTGCTCATTCGTTTCCATTCTCTCTCATTCGTGTCTGAAATCCAAGACGATGAACCAAACGCTCTCCCCTGAGGTCCAAGCGCTCCTCCGCTGCCCCCTCTCTCAGCAGAATCTTCACCTCGCGACAGCAGAGGAACTCTCCGCATTTTCGGCCGATTTTCCCGAAGGAGCCTGGATCACGGAAGACCGTTCCCGCGCTTATCCAATCCGGGACGACTTTCCCATTCTCGTTCCGGACGAGTCACTGCAAGTCAGGAGCGGGACGTCAGATTGAGGTACCGGTCCAGCCGAGCTTTTGATTCAGGATCCGATAGAAATCCTGTCCCGGCAGCGAGATGAGCGGGAGATCAAACGACGCGCGGCGCATACGAACCTTGGCGGGGTTTGAAATCGAGGCGACCAGCTTACCGTCGACCATCAAGGCGAGATCGTCTCTCTGCTCCGGCGCGTTGAAAACAAGCTGACTCTGTCCATCGACCACAAGCGGGCGGTTCGCGAGCGCATGCGGACAAATCGGCGTGATGATAAACACATCCGCGTCGGGATCGACGAGTGGTCCCCCCGCCGACAGCGAGTAGGCGGTTGAACCGGTCGGCGTGGAAAGAATCAACCCGTCGCCCGAATACCGGTTCGCAAATTTCTCGTTGATATGCGCTTCGACATGAATGCCTCGTGCGTCGACACCGCGGCAGAGGAGGATTTCATTCAGCGCGAAAAAAGTCTCTTTCACCTCCCCTTCAACCTCGAACTCGCCTTCGATGAGAACACGATGACTCGACTCGTATTTCCCGGTCGCAATCGCCTCAACCAACCTGCCGCTTTCCTGCGTTGTCGCACAGGTCATGAAGCCCAGAGTCCCCGTGTTGATCGCCGCAATTGGCTTCACCTTGTCCTGCAACTGTCGAAGCACCCAGAGAATCGTCCCGTCGCCACCGAGCACGACGAGGAGATCGACCCGATCACTCAGTTCCTCGAAGGACATCCCATCAACCGTCCCAACGAGTTCCGCCGTCGTCTCCTCGAAAAGGACCGGCACCCCGCGCTCACCAAACTGCTCGATGAGATCAAGGAGCAGCTCCTTAGCCCCTTCTTTTGAAGGGTTGGCGATGATTCCTACTCGGGGTGCTTCAGCCATGCCAGAAATTCAATATTACCGTCGGTTCCACTGATAGGCGACTGCGTCAGGCCATGCCAGCTTTTTCCCAAATCGCTGAGCACGAAATCCCGAATCTTTTCAACCGCTTCCTCGTGGAGTTCAGGTTCGCGGACGATCCCCCCTTTGCCGATCTGATCCCGCCTCAACTCGAACTGCGGTTTGATCAGACAAACGACCGAGCCGCCGGGCTTCAATACCGCAAAAACCGGTCCGAGGATCAGTGTGAGCGAGATGAAAGAAACATCAATGACGACGAGATCGACCTGTTCCGGCAAATCCTCTGCGGTCATGTGCCGAATGTTGATGCCCTCCCGGGAGACGACTCTCTCATCACTTCGAATTTTCCAGGCGAGCTGATTCTTTCCCACATCGTAGGCATAAACGCGGGCCGCTCCGCGCTGCAGAGCACAATCGGTAAAGCCACCGGTGGAGGCCCCCGCATCGAGAATGACGAGGCCTTCAACATCGATCTCAAACTCATCGAGGGCTTTCTCGAGCTTCAGCCCTCCGCGACTGACATACTTCGGTTTGCTCTTCAGAATGATTTCCGCCTCCCCGTCGATCTTGAGACCCGGCTTCAGATTCCCCTCGATGCCCTCAACGCAGACCTCACCGGCGAGAATGAGCCGTTTTGCCATCTCACGGGAATCGCAAAATCCCCGACGGTGCAGCACCAAATCCAATCTTTCTTTTCCCATACGAGTCCGTTCAGTCAGGCCCCAAAATCCGGCGGCGCTGAATCGAAACAGAGCCCCGTTTGGCTCGAAGTTCAAGCCGCAGGATGGTTGACTTCACAGACAGAAGTTCGTCAAAATCGTCAGTTGGTTCGTATCGACAGAGCCTCACGAATGGGTAGTATCCCCACTTCAAATGTCTCGTTCCCCCTTCCCCGTTTTTTCCCTGATCACTCTCGTTTTTCTTTCGGCAGCCATGTCGGATGAAACCTCGAAACCTGATCACTGGATCAAAACACCGGCGCAATGGGCGCTGCTTGAGGCTGGAGACGTAATTATTCTCGAGTCGACCGGAGAATCTGAAACCAAGGGTTCCAACCATGCCGCGACGGCTGCCATTCTCATCGACTCGCCGGTGATCCCGGTTTGGGATGTGGTCAATGATCAGGAAAAGGCTCCCAATTACATGAAGACACTCCGGAGTTCAAAACTACTGGAGGAGCACGAAGGGTATTCCCTTATTCAGCAACAAGTTAAGATAGGTTTTCACAAAGTTAACTACGTAGTGAAACACGTGCCGACTCCGCCGTCCGTGATTCATTTTTCGAGAGAGCGTGGCGACATGAAGGAGATGAACGGTTTCTGGCGCTTCATCGAAGTGGGCGGAGGAGAGGAATCGAAGACCCTCCTGATTTACCGGCTCAGCTTGAAGCCGGACTTCCCGGTTCCGGCTTTCCTGATTCGAAAGTCACTCTCGGATAACCTTCCCGACACCTTGACCTCCGTTCGGGACGAAGTGCTCAGGATTCGAAAGGATTCCTGAGCGGTCGGCGCACCCTGCTCTACCCGTCCGGGGCTGCCGGACTGGCTCCGCGACCGGACCCAAACGCTTGGGCCCACGAATTTTGTAACCGCTTTCTGCACCGTTGCGTCTCCCCTTTCTGAACGACTATGCAGTTCCGACGACTCAGGCTCCCCGGTGCCCTCCTGCTCTTTCCCGTGCTGGTGATCCTTCTCACGGTGGTGGTGGCGCATCTCCTGAAAACCGAACCGGTCGCTCCGCTGGAAGGCAGCGTCATTCCGGAGGAAGCAGAAGAGCGCATTCATACAGTCGATGCCGCTTTTCTGAGGGAGTGGGCCGCGAGAGACATCCTTCCCGCCCCTGAGGCCGATGTTCTCACCCTCATCCGCCGCCTCTCTCTGGCCCTCACCGGCGCGACGCCATCCCTCGAAGAACTTCGCCGTCTCGACACCCTTCCCACTGAGGCAGATCCCGTGCAGTCGTGGCTGGATCATCTCTTCGCCGATCCACGCTATCATCATTACTTTGCGGAGCGACTCACCCGGGCTTTCGTCGGAGTCGAGACAGGACCGTTTCTGGTCTACCGCAGGCGACGACTGGTGAACTGGCTTACAGAAGAACTCGCTACGAATCGGCCCTACGATGCCATGATCCGCGACCTGATCGCTTCGGAAGGCGTCTGGACCACCAATCCGGAGACCAACTTCATCACCGCAACCGTGATTCAGAATGGGGACAACAAAGGCCCTGACGAGGTTAAGCTGGCCGCGAGAACTTCCCGTGCCTTTCTCGGAATCAGTCTCGATTGCATGCAGTGTCACGACGATAAGTTCGGCGACTACTGGAAGCAAAGTCACTTTCACGAACTGGCCGCCTTCTACGCTCAGGCCGAGATGAGCCTCACCGGCGTTCGCGAAGCGCGATCAAAGGACTACGAGGTCGCTTATCTCGGAGAAGTCGATCCCGGGATCGTCGATGCCTCCGTTCCCTTCCAGCCGGATCTCCTCCCCGAATCCGGCAATCGTCGCGCACGCCTCGCCCGGTGGATCACGCACGATGAGAACCGCACCTTTGCCCGCGCCGCCGTAAACCGGACCTGGGCACTGCTCACCGGCCGCCCTCTCCACAGTCCCGTCGATGAAATCCCGCTCGAAGGCCCCTTCCCTGTCGGGATGGAGGAACTCACCGATTTCTTCATCGCGGAAAAGCACGACTACCAGGCTCTGATCCGCATCATTGCCGCGAGCGAGCCGTTCCGGCGCGACAGTCGCTCTGCCGATCCCACCACCCCGGTGACCCGGGCGCAGGAGGTAGCGTGGGCCGCTTTTCCGATTACACCGCTCCGATCCGAGCAGGTCGCCGGCAGCGTCATTCAGGCAGCTTCCCTGCAGGCTCTCGATCAGGATGTCCATGTCATCACGAAGTTCAGGCGCTTCGGGGAAACGCGGGACTTTGTGAAACGCTATGGTGACCAGGGGGAAAACGAATTCGCCGAAGAAGCCGGAACGATTCCGCAACGGCTCCTTCTCATGAACGGAAAACTCGTCGCCGAACGGACCGGACCGAATCCGATCATGAACAGCGCGACCCGAATCGCCAACTACTCCCCCTCCAACGAAGAGGCCCTGAACGTGGCCTTCCTTGCGACCCTGACACGTCTCCCCAATGAACGGGAACGTGAGCATTTCATCCCTCAGCTTTCGGAGTTTAAGAAAAAGGGGAAGGACCGTGCCATGGCCGATGTCTTCTGGGCCCTGATCAACTCAACCGAATTCTCATGGAATCGATGACCCCCTCCTTCCTCTCACCCGGCAGTTGCGGTAAGCCGGAACACCTTTCCAGAAGGACCCTGCTTCGTGGAGCCGGACTTGTCGGCCTGAGCTGGCTCACGCCTCTCTCGCAGCAGTTGGCGATCGGGGCGGAAAAATCACGGAGTCGTCCCAAGTCCGTGATCGTTCTCTGGCTGCAGGGTGGAGCGAGTCAGCTCGAGACCTTCGATCCCCATCCGGACAGCGCGATTTCCTACGGCAGCACTTCGATCAAAACCGCCGTGAAAGGGATCGAATTCGGAGGTGGTCTGGAAAGAACCGCCGGGCTGGCGAATGAGTTCTCGGTCCTGCGTTCCGTCACCGGAGACGAAGGAGACCACGCTCGCGCCATGTATCATACCAAGACAGGGTTTCGTCCTTTTCCCGGCGTGATCCACCCTTCGATTGGAGCGGTCATGTGTCACGAGCTTCCCGTTCCCGTCACCGGCGGCAAGCCGCTCGACATCCCGACGCACATCTCCATCCTGCCTTCCGCCTTTCCCGCCCGTGGCGGCTATCTCGGGGCACGTTTCGACGCCTTTCAAGTCGGCAACCCCGTGCGTCCTGTCGCCGACCTGAGCTCCCGGGTCGATTCCAAACGCGATGAAAAACGATTCAAGTCTCTGAGCGTTCTCGAGGAATCCTTCGCCGCCGGACGGATTCCTGATCTTGAAGGAAAACGGACCCTGCACCGAACCTCCATCGAAAGTGCCAAAGCGATGATGAACTCGGAGCAACTCGCCGCGTTTGACGTCAGCAAGCGTCCCGCTTCCGAACGCAATGCCTACGGCGACACCCCGTTTGGACGAAGCTGCCTTGCGGCACTGGAACTCGTCCAGGCCGGAGTCCGCTGCGTCGAAGTCACCCTCAAGGGATGGGACACCCACATCAACAATCACGAGTTGCACTTGAAGCAGAACGAAATCCTCGACCCGGCGCTGGCGTCGCTCATTTCAGGGCTCAAAGAGCGCGATCTCTACGAGGATACCATCCTGCTCGTAGGGACAGAATTCGGACGGACCCCGAAGCTGAATGTCACCGAGGGCCGGGATCACTGGCCGCATGGATTCAGCGTCCTCCTGGGCGGCGGCGGATTGCGGGGTGGACTGGCGATCGGCGAGACCGATCCGTCCGGCGAGAAGACGGAGCCCGCCCGGAAAGTGAAAGTGGACGACGTCCACGCTACGATCCTTAGCGCCCTCGGAATCGATTATGAATCCGAGCTGACTACTCCGATTGGACGCCCCCTGCCGCTCAGCGAAGGGCGTCTCATTCGTGAGTTACTCTAACAAAGCGGTCAGTCCAGGGACTTGATCCTGATATTGCGGAAGGAAACCACATTCCCGTGGTCCTGAAGGTTGATGTGTCCCTTCGTCGGCTTGCCGAAATGCGGGAACTTCGAAAACTTGCTCGCAGCGACTTTCGCGTCCCAGTCTTCGGAACCCTTCACATATTCGACATACTTCGCCCCGTTCATGTAGTGCTCGCACTTTTCAGGGGTAATGACGACACGCACCGTGTTCCACTCGCCGGGAGGGTTCGTCGTGTCGACTTCCGCCGGATAGAGCTGGTAGAGCCAGCCGGCCTTCTGAGGATCTTTGCCGGCCGCGTTGTCCTGGATCTGCATTTCAGGGCCGGTCTGCCAGGGCTTGTCCTCGGTCTCGAGAACGTGATACATGAGACCGCTGTTGCCGCCCTCAGAGATATTGTAGTCGAACTCCATCTCGAACGCCCCGTATTGCTCTTTGGTGATGATGTCCCCGCCACCCTTTTCGGTGAGCGTGATGACGCCGTCTTTCTCCACCCACTTTTCGTTCACGCCTTCGGCCTTGTAGTTGCGGAAATTCGCGAGGCTGAGCTCAGTCCAATCCGCGTCAGCGGCGGGAGCCTCCGCGCTCGCGGGGCTCTCAGTTTCTGTCTCCGCCGGCGCCTCCGGCTTCTCACAGGAGGTGAAAGAAAAGAGGGCCACCATTGCGCTTGAAAAAAGAATCGATCGTTTCATTCCCGCGATGTATCACTTCCCACCTCCGATGACAAGACCCATGAAAGCGCTTTTTCCCGCCCTCGCTCTCTTCACTGCGATCGCCTCCTCCGCGGAAAAGCCCCATATCGTTCTCGTCATGGCCGACGATCAGGGCTGGGGGCAGATGGGCTACTACGGGCATCCTGACATCAAGACTCCTAACCTGGATGAGATGGCAGCGAAGAGTCTGCGCTTTGATCGCTTCTACGCCGGCGCCTCGACGTGCTCCCCCACCCGCGCCACCGTCCTCACCGGAAGATCGAACGACCGCACAGGCGTCTACCAGCACGGCTATCCTCTTCGCCTGCAGGAAAAGACAATCGCTCAGGCGCTGCAGGAAGCCGGCTATGCGACCGGCCACTTTGGAAAATGGCATCTCAACGGCCTCCGCGGTCCCGGCGTCCCTGTGCTCAAAGATGACACGCATTCTCCCGGAGCCTTTGGGTTTGAGCACTGGCTCACCGCGAGCAACTTTTTCGATCTCAATCCCCTCCTCGGTCGCATGGGAGAATTCGAAGATTTTACAGGTGACTCTTCCGAGATCGCTGTCGCCGAAGCCCTGAAGTTCATCGGTGGGAAATCGAAAGAGCAGCCCACCTTTACCGTGATCTGGTATGGCACGCCGCACGATCCCATGATCGCTTCGGACGAAGACCGCGCCCCTTTTGCCCATCTTGATGAAAGAGCACAGCATCAGTATGGCGAAATCCTCGCGATGGATCGGAGTATCGGAAATCTCCGCTCCACCCTGCGCGAGCTCGGCATCGCCGGGAACACCCTGATCTGGTATTGCAGTGACAATGGAGGCCTCGCCAACGTCGGCGAAGGAACCATGGGCGGCCTTCGTGGTTCCAAAAGCACGATGTATGAAGGTGGCCTCCGCGTTCCCGGCATCATTGAATGGCCCGCCCGCATCCGGGAGGGACGCATCACCGACTTCCCCGCCGGTACCGTCGATATTTTCCCCACTGTCGCCGAAATCGTCGGACTGCCCGATGAAGCGCGCCTCCTACCGCAGGACGGCATGAGCCTCCTGCCGCTCCTCAGGGGCGAAACGATGCAGCGCGACCGGCCCCTGCCCTTCCGCCACGATGGACGCGGCGTTCTCATTGGCGAGCGCTACAAACTCATGACGGCCAAAGGGAAATTCGAACTCTACGACCTCATCGAGGACAGTGCCGAAACCACCGACCTGATCGAAATGCAGCCGGAAATCGCCGCAAGCATGAAGGCCCAATGGAGCGAATGGAATGCCTCCGTCGAAGCCTCTGATGCCGGCAAAGACTACCCCGAAGGCACTGTCGCCCCGAACCAGCCCGGGCGCCGCTTCTGGGACGAGGACTCCGCCTACGAACCCTATCTCGACGAATTCAAAACCCGCCCCGAATACGGGGACTGGATGAAAAGAAAGTCGCGCGCGAAGGCGAAAACGAAGGGCAAACAGGGTTAGGTCGATCAGTGCACAGGGTTGAATCCTGGAGGCTTCTTCGCCGTGAGCGCTTCCCATGTAACGGGCGCACTTTTCGGAAGATTGGCATCTTCCGCTACGGAGCGCAGCTCCCCTCCCCTCAAGGCTTCTCCCATTCCCCCACTTCCGGACCAACGAGCACTTGATCCTCCGCCCTTTCGGTCAATCGTAGCCCATGCCGACGACTCTCACGCTTCCGAAATGGGTTGACCTTCACACGCACTTCCGTCAGGGGGAAAATGTGAGGCATTACATCGCTGATCATCTCGCGATGGGATGCTCGGGAGCCCTCGCGATGCCGAACACAAAGCCGCCCGTTTCCAGAGTGAAAGGCCCGAAAACAGAGACCGCCTGGTCGATCGAAGCCTATCGGGATGACCTCCTCTCGGCAGGAGCGGATGCCTTTGAGCAACTCATCACCCCGCTCTACCTGACCCGCGAGACCACACCGACGATGATCGTCGAAGGGGCGACCTCAGGCCTTCTTCAGGCCGCAAAATACTATCCTCCTCACGGCACGACGAACTCGGAACACGGCGTCCCCATGGAGGAGTGGATTGGCAGCGATGTCCTCCGTGCGATGGAGGATAACAACGTCACTCTCTGTATTCACGGCGAACAGCACGCGCTCACGGGACCCGACTATTTTGACCTCTCCCAAACCGCAGAGTCCTACTTTTACTTCAACCGCATGCCGAAGGTCCTCGCGGCGCATCCGAATCTCCGGATTGTCTGCGAACACATCACGACGGAAGCAGCGGCACGCTTTGTTTCCGAATCCCCTCCTCACGTCGGAGCAACGATCACCCCACAGCATCTGCTCTATACCGTCGGGCATCTCGTTCAGGGTCTCAGGTATCACCTTTACTGCCTTCCCCTCGTGAAGTTTCAGCGGGACCGCGCCGCCCTCCGTGCTGCCGTAACCGAACCGGGCCAGGAGAAATTTTTCGCCGGCACCGACAGCGCGCCGCACACCGACAAGATGACCGAATGCGGATGCGCGGCCGGTTGTTACACCGGAGGATGCGCCCCGCAGCTCTACGCGATGGCCTTTGAAGAAGCGGGAGCCAATCTCGAATCAGACGGGGGCAGCGCCGCCTTCACCCGCTTCCTGAGCACAAACGGACCGACCTTCTATGGATTTGATCCTTCTGAGGAGACGTTCACCCTCGTGAAGGAGCCTTCCCAAACGGAGATTCGCGAAACCGCGGAAGGTCCCGTGACTCCCCTTCCTTCAGGTTTGGGGATCGATCTGACCTGGAGTCTGCAATCCTGAAGAATTTCCGGTTGCCCCGCGGCCAAACTCAAATTAAGATCGGGCCCTGTCATTTCGACCTTCGAAAACGGGGCATTAGCTCAGTTGGTAGAGCACCTGCATGGCATGCAGGGGGTCAGCGGTTCAAATCCGCTATGCTCCACGTTTTCGAGAGGAAAGCGAACACCTTTGTCTTCGCAGTGGTGAGGAGTCTCCACCGATGAGAGCCCGACAAGACAAACGTTCCTCTCACGAGTTCGTGTTCCAAACAGACTACACTCGCGGCGTAATCCTCTGCCGCCTCACGAGTGCACCGTTCCCGGCCTCTTCTGCATTTCCCTGCCGGTAAATGTTGATGAGGATTCCCACGGCGAGGAGTCCGATCACAAGGGAAGATCCTCCGTAGCTGACGAAAGGCAGGGTCAGACCGGTGTTTGGCAGCATCGAAGTCGCGACCCCGATATTGAGGAAAGCCTGCACGCCGATGAAGCTCACGAGACCAACAGCGACGAGAGAACCAAAGCGATCCGGGGCATGAAAAGCGATCACAAATCCCGCCACCACGAGGGTGATGAAAGCAAGCACGACCAGCAGCGTGACGACGAGTCCCATTTCCTCTCCAATCATCGGAAAGATAAAGTCGGTATGCGCAAAGGGCATGTAGAGCATCTTGAGACGCCCCTCCCCGACACCACGACCGGTAACGCCTCCGGAACCAAGCGCCATGAGGGAAATCCACTGCTGAAAGCCGGCACCATGACGGTGAGCCTCCAGGTCGAGGAAGGCCATGATTCTTTGCATCCGGTCGGGAGCGTAGCTCATCATACCGATGAAACCGGCGACCCCGGTCACGGCAAGACCGGTCAGGTATTTCCAGTGAGTGCCGGCGATAAAGAGAACCAGAAAAGTAGTCCCGGACAACACCGCAGTCGTGCCGATATCCACCTCAAAAAGGATGAGCAGAAGAGGCAGTCCGACAATGGCGAGAGGGTAGACGAAGCCACGAAGAAAATGATTGCCCCCGTCCGGATAACGCGAGAACCAGTAGGCAAGGCTGACCACCACCGCAATCTTACCCAGTTCCGAAGGCTGAATCTGAAACGGACGGATCCCGATCCAGCGGCGCTCCCCGTTGATCTCCATGCCGATATACGGGACGAAACACAGGACGAGGAGGAAACAAACACCACCGAAGATGAGCCAGTGATTCCGCTTCCAGAATCGATAGTCCGTCGTCGCCGCCCACCAGCAAACAACCAGTCCCACGAGCAACCACACCGCCTGACGTTTCGCTTCCTTGTAGCCATCCGCAGCATCAGCATGAGCACTGAACAAACAGGTGCTGAACAGCATCACGAAACCGATGATGATGAGAAAGGTCACAGAACCGAGGAGAAGGGGCAGGCTTTTGCGGTGCATGAGTGGGGAACGGAAAGGGTGTTGGCAATGAGACGGTCTCGAACTTCGCTTACGGAACGCGAAGCTTCTGACCGATCTGGAGGGTCTCCGGCTTATCCACGCCGTTCACCTTCATGAGATCGTGATAGGAGACACCCAGCTTCTGAGCGATGCCCCACGCGGTGTCTCCTGAACGCACCTCGTAAACAGACGGCTGCGATGGAGCCGCAGTCGCCGCTGGAGTGGCGACTGCAGGCTTCGACTGCGCAGCAACATCCGTGGCTGCCGGTGCAGCCTGAGCAGCAATCTCTGCCGCTGTCGGAATCTTCAACCAACGCCCCGGGTAAAGCTCATTATCCGAAATGATGGAGTTTGCTTTCCGGAGGGCTCCTGGATCGATATTCAAAGAAGCGGCAATTTCCGGCAGAGTGTCGCCAGCCTGAACCTTGTACTGATTCTCGTTGGACTGATCACGACGAAGCGGTGCCGGAGGTCGCACGCGGGCCTTGTCCTCAACCGGAGCATCCGCTGCAGGTGCCGCCGCTGCTGCAAGTTCCTTCTTGTCCTGAACGGCCGACTCGTAGCTCGGGCGCGCCGAAGAGATTGTGATCGCAGTATTCGCTGAAGCCTTGTCGACCATCTTGAAAGCGAGAATCCCACCGAAAGCCACAGCGTGAAGCAGAAGCACGATGGTGAAAATACGGGTGAGGCGAATGTCGGGCGTATCAAGATACCACTCGTGCTCTTCGGTGACATTCGCGGCAAGGCGGGTGCGAGCCCTGGCTTTGCCCATCGCGGTATAGCGGGGACCCTTCGTCGTTCTTCGATTTCTTCTTTGGTTGCTCATCCTTGTTGTTGTTGGTTGTTGATCCGTCAGGCGTTCATCCGGTCGGCGACCGCTTTACGAAAGACATTTCCCCGCTCTTCGTAGCCACGAAACATATCGAAACTTGAAGTGCCGGGTGAAAAGAGAACGACCTCGCCCGACTCAGCGAGAGCGAGGGCTTTGCCCACCGCCTCATCGACATCGGAAACCGTTGTGCAGGTGGTGACTGCCGACCAGTCGTTTGAAATCTTGTCCGCAATCTCACCGATGCAGACCGCCTCCCTGACACGTGCCGAAACGAGTTCGGTCAGGGATGAGAAATCGAGACCCTTCTCTTTGCCTCCGACGATTAGAATGACGGGCTTTTCCTCGCCGGCCAAGGCACTTTCGAGAGAATGAAGATTCGTCGACTTTGAGTCGTTGATGAAGGTCACTCCGTCAATCATACCGACCTTTTCACAGCGATGCGAAGGCGCTTTGAACTCTTGGATACTTTCCGTGACGAGATCCCATGAGAGCCCCAGATGATCCGCCACGGCCAGCGCCACCATCACGTTCTCGGCGTTGTGCTTTCCGTGGAGGTTGCCGGAGTGAAAATCAAAGGTCCTCCCGGAAGCTCGATCCACAATTTTTCCATCTTCGAAACCAAGATCAGCCCCGGTCGCGAACGCACTGAAGGTGGACTGCAGCGGGAATTCGAATCCCTCCTCAAACTTCGAAACCACCAGCGTCGTATCATTGACCCGCTCGAAGAGACGAAGCTTCGCCGCACGATAGTCTCCGAGCGTCTTGTAACGGTCCATATGATCCGGCGCGAAATTCATCCAGACTGCGACCCGGGGAGCGAAGTTCACGACTGTTTCCAACTGGAAAGAACTGACTTCGAGAACCACCCAGTCGAGAGGTGCCGCTTCAAGGACAATCTCGCTGTAAGCCTTCCCGATGTTCCCCGCCGCGACACTCTTCAGGCCTGCGCCACGAAGCATGTGATCAATCAGGGAAGTCGTCGTCGTTTTCCCGTTGGTTCCGGTAATCGCAACAACAGGAACATCGCTGAGGCGATTCGCGAATTCGATCTCGCCAATCAGTTCGTTCGCAGCCGCAGCGAAGGCCTTTCCGATGGGCGTTCCGGCATCGATCCCCGGGCTGATGACGGCGAAATCAAAAGCCTCCCCGGGAGCCAGGGCAGCCTCGCCACAGATCAAGGTCACGCCTTTGGCGCCAAATTTCTCAACCGCCGGAAGAAGCTTCTCCGGATCGCCGCTATCGAATGCAGCCACGGAAGCACCACAGTGGAGCGCAAGCGAAGCAGCGGCAAGACCGCTCCCCCCTGCACCTAACACGGCAATACTCTTTCCGGAGAGATCCATATTTATCGAAGTTTGAGTGTCATCAATCCGATCATTGCGGCGACGATAGAGATGATCCAGAAACGGTTAATCACTTTACTTTCCTCCCAGCCCATCAGCTCAAAGTGATGGTGAATCGGAGACATCTTGAAGATTCGCTTCCCGGTCAGCTTGAAGCTGGCGACCTGCAGAATCACGGACATCGCTTCAATCACGAAGACGAATCCAACGATGATGAGGAGGAGTTCCTGCTTGCAGCAGATTGCCACCATCCCGAGCATTCCGCCGATCGCGAGCGATCCGGTGTCGCCCATGAAAACCTTCGCCGGATAGCAGTTAAACCAGAGAAAACCGAGTCCGGCCCCAACCAGGGAAGCACAGAAGATGGCGACCTCACCGGCGTATTTATTGTAGGGAACAAAGAGATACTCCTCAGCGACAATCTGATGACCCGCGACATAGGTGAAGATGGCATACGCCAGCGCGGTCGTGACCGTGCAGCCTGTCGCGAGTCCGTCGAGACCATCCGTGAGATTCACCGCATTCGAACAACCGACGATCACGAGAGGCAGGAGAATGAAGGTCAAAATCCCCATATCCTGGATAATCGGATACTTCAGGGAAGGCAGGTAGAGTTGCCGAATATACTCACCTGTCTCGGGATGCTGATACAGGTATCCCACGGCTAGGAAAGAAACCGCGAACTGAACAAGGAGCTTCACTTTCCCCCTGACACCGACAGAATTTTTCTTCGCTACTTTCAGATAGTCATCCACAAACCCGAGCGCTCCGGTCGTCAGGGTCACGAAAACCAGCGTCTGAATGAATGGGTTGGAAATACGGGCCCACAGCAGTGTCGCGATCAGCACCGCCCCTACGATGAGAATTCCCCCCATCGTCGGAGTCCCTGTTTTCCCTCCATGGAGCTCGGCAAGTTGATGAACCTCTTCCTTGGTGCGGATCGGCTGACCGAGTTTCAGCGAAGTCAGTTTTAAGATGACCTTGTTTCCCAGGAGAACACAAAGCAGAAAGGCCGTGAGACAGGCTCCTGCGGCTCGAAAGGTCTGATACTGAAACACGTTCAGAATCTCCAGCGCCCCCGCCGAATCCTTGAGTTGGTGTAGAAAGTATAACATAACGAAAAAATCTTATTGGAGTCCCTCGATCACCTTTTCCATAGTCGCGCCCCGACTGCCTTTCACGAGAATGAGATCATCGGCAGTCAGCTCGCTCCGAAGATATATCGACACCTCCTCGTGAGACGGGAAGTTCAGATTCACAGCGATGCTGTCGGCGCGGGTGTTGATGCGCGAGGCCTTTTCACCGACCGTCACGAGAATGTCGACGCCAAGTGCCGCAGCCTGTTCACCGAGAGCGAGATGTGCCTCTTCTTCGATGTGCCCGAGTTCACCCATGTAACCTAAGACAGCAACCCGGCGCCCCTTCACCATCGCTTCCTGTAGAGTCATGAGCGCAGCCTTCATCGAGTCAGGGTTGGCGTTGTAGGAATCATCGAGGATGGAAAATACTCCAACGGTTTTCTCTTCAAGACGTCCACCGGTAAGGGTCACGGAAGCCAATCCAGAGGCAATTTGTGAAGAAGTGAGCCCCTCCTTGAAACCGACCGCGGCGGCGAGAAGCGCATTCGAAACCATGTGCTGCCCCCTCACGGGAAGACTGACCGGAACAGACTCCGCGAATTCGGAAACGAGATTGAAATGAACCCGGCCGGAATCATCGACACGCATCGACTCGGCACGGACATCCCCACTCTCAAATCCCACGGAGATCATTCCGCCCCGGACGCGCTCTGACACATACTCAAAAAAGTCATCCCCCCGGGGCATGACGCAATAGCCTCCCGCATCAAGCGCGAGAGGCAACTGGGATTTCTCTGCTGCGATCGCTTCACGGGTCCCCAGGTTCTCGATGTGAGCCGTCCCGATGTTCGTGACTACGGCGACGTCGGGCCGCGCCATCTCGGCGAGCACTTCGATTTCGCCGGAATGATTCATTCCCATTTCCCAAACCCCATACTGATGGCTGCTGTCAGTGGAGAGGATCGTGAGCGGAACGCCAATGTGATTGTTCAGGTTTCCCTTCGTCTTGCAGACCGAAAAGCCAGAGGAAAGCACTCCGCTGAGAAAGTCTTTCGTCGAAGTCTTGCCATTGCTCCCCGTCAAACCGACAACGCGAATCCCTGACAGCGAATTGCGATACCCCCGCGCGAGCATCTGCAACCCTGCGAGGGTGTCTTTGACATGAACAACACCTCCGGAAAACGACTCCGTCGCTTTGGTCAGGGAACTCACCAAAATGGCCGCTGCACCCTCCTCGCCTACTTGCCCGAGGAAGTCGTGAGCATCAAAGCGGTCGCCTTTCAGAGCGACAAACAGGTCATTCCCTCCGACAGACCGGCTGTCCGTGGAGACTGAGGTAACGACGGAACCGGGAACCCCCTGAATGAGCGCTCCACCGGACCAGTCTGCAACCTGCTTCAGCGTGACCGCGTTCATTGCCCACCCCTTTCTGCTTTCCGGTTGATGCGACTTGCCGCAACACGGCGATCATCGAAGTCATACCGAACTCCGTTGATCTCCTGATAGGTCTCATGCCCCTTTCCGGCGATCAAAACGATATCGCGCTCACCGGCTAGATCGATGGCCCGGGTAATTGCCTCGGCTCGATCAGGAACGACCTCGTGATTCCGGTCGCGGAATCCTTTCTTCGCATCCTCGATAATAACGGCGGGATCTTCAGTCCGCGGATTATCGGAAGTCAAAATACAGTAGTCCCCGCCCTGTTCTGCTGCCCGGGCCATAAGAGGACGCTTGAGTACGTCCCGATCACCACCGCACCCGAACACCGTGATAATCCTGTTAGGCTGCAGCCCCTGAAGAGTTTCGAGAACACTCACGAGGGCATCGGGGGTGTGCGCATAATCAACGAAGACACGGTAGTTGATCTGCCGGTTTCCAATCGCTTCGAGACGACCCGGCACCTGCGGACAATCCGCCATTTTGGCAACGCTCTCACGGAGATTGAGTCCAATCGCATAACCGGAAGCGATCGCAGCGAGGGCATTGTAGACATTGAACGAGCCGATCAGAGGAATCCGAACGAGGAAACTGCGCTCGCGAAAGGAAAGCTTGAACCGGGTTCCGTCGAAGTCGGAGCGAATATCCGAAGCCTGAAAATCAACCCCGGCGCCACGACCAAAAGTGTATTTTTTGAGACGCCCCAGCGGCTCCTTGTTGAGCCGGTCCCCATACGGATCATCCGTATTAATCAGAGCAACCCCCTTTTTCGCCGACTCTGCATCCATCTGCTCAAAAAGACGGCGCTTGGCGGCGTAGTAGTTGTCCATCGTCCCGTGATAATCGAGATGATCCTGAGTCAGGTTGGTGAAGACACCGACATCAAAGGCGACCCCCTTGACACGCCCCTGGGAAAGACCGTGCGAGGAAACCTCCATGGCAACACCGCGGCAATCATTCGCCACCATCTCTCCAAGGAGACGCTGCAGATCAGGCGATTCGGGCGTCGTATGAGGAGAGTCCTTGAGCTCTCCACCCGTCGAATAGTGGATCGTCCCGATCAATCCGGCGCGGCGCAGAATTGTTTCGAAAAGATGATGGATAAGAAAGGTCGTCGTCGTTTTGCCATTCGTCCCTGTAACGCCGACAACAGGAAAGCGCAGACTCGGATTCCCCTCGAGCTGTGCCGCGGCCAGCCCCATCGCATCCCGTGCATTCCCGACGTGCAGCCAGGTCGCAGAAAACTCAGCCGGATTCGGTCGCTCGGAAATCACCGCGACCGCTCCGTTCTCGATTGCCTGCTCAAGGTAGTCATGGCCATCGGCCCCGACTCCTTCAAGAGCACAGAATACGCCACCGGGCACCACCTTGCGCGAGTCGTAAAATACGCCACTCACGTCAACCGTGATCGGCCCTGACACCGACTTCACGTATATCCCGTTGATAATTTCTTCCAGCTTCATTCGCCTGCTTTACTCCCCACCCTCCGAGTGTTCAACTGCGACAATACCTTCCTCGACCGCAGGGATCAGTTCCTCAGGACGATCCGGCTCGATTCCCAGAATCTTGACCGCATCCTCGGCGACCCTCTTAAAAAAAGGAGCGGCAACCGATCCGCCATATACCTCACGCCCCTCAAGACGAGGATCATCGATCACAATCAATCCCAATAACTCAGGATTCTCAGCCGGCAGAAAGCCCATGAAAGAGGCGATGTATCGCCCTGACACATACCCCACATTCTCGACATGTTTCCGGGCCGTCCCTGTCTTTCCGGCAACGGTGTAGCCGGGCATAGCTGCGTTCGTTCCGGTTCCTTTCTCCCCGATCGCCGCGACCATACACCTCCGGACTTGCATCGCCGCTTTTTCACTGATGATGCGCCGTGCCGGAGCTGAAAGACCGCCGACCAGTTCGGCGTCACGACGATTCTCCTTGAGTCCCTTGAGAATCGTTGGCGGCTTCAGAACCCCTCCATTGGCAATGACACTGCAAGCCGTCGCCATCTGCAGCGGAGTCACGGCCACCTCATACCCCATGACCTGACTTGAGAAGGAGGTCGCCGTCCACCTGGAGACAGGAAAAATCCGGCCGTCACTTTCGGCGTTCAGCTCGATGCCAGTCTTTTTCCCGAATCCGAACTCTTGCATATAATGATGAAAGACATGCTTATTGAGCGGACGGGTAACCAGATAGGCGCCGATATTCGAAGACTTTGCGAACGCCATCTCAGCGGTAAGCCGACCGTATTCATGATGATCCTTCAGAACAAAGCCTTCGAGATCGTAATTCCCCATGTGACAATCCACCTCCATGGAAGGATCGGCGAGCCCCCGATCAAAGGCACCGCTGAAACCAACAATTTTGAAAGTGGAACCGGGCTGATAAAGATCAGTAATCGCGATGTTCCGACGAATCGGATCCATCCCGCGAATTCCCTCCCGAGTCGCAAGATCAAAGTGAGGCCGGCTCGCCATCGCAAGAACCTCACCGTTCCGGGGATCCATCCAGATTGCGGTCACTTTCTCAGGACGATACTCATCGATGACGGCGTCGAGTTCGCGCTCAAGCACTGACTGGAGTGCCATGTCGATCGTAAGATACACATCCCGCCCTGCCCGCGGATCGACCTGAAGCCCCCGATAGGCATGAATTTCACGTCGGCGGCTGTCACGCTCACAATACCGGTAACCGGGAGTACCGGTCATCTCTGCGTCAAAAGTTTTTTCCACCCCGGAGGCACCTACTCCATCCGAATCAACAAATCCGATCACTTGAGTGAGTGAAAGCGGGCTCGGATAGTAACGCCGCTGCCCCCGCTGGAGATAAATTCCAGCAAGAGCTCTCTCATCGATCCACTCCTCCAACTGTTCGGCAAAATCATCCTCAATCCCTTTGGCGAGAACAAGAGGCCCAACCTCTTTTTCACGCAACCGCCGGGCGAGGTCCTGCTTCGGCTCACGCAGAACCGCAGAGAGACTCTCCGCCACATACTCACGATAACGACTCTGAATTTCCTGCGGCAAATACTTCTTCCGAATCTCGTGTGAACTGACTTTCTCCGCCCGGGCGAGCCCGATCGAAGCAAGTCCCTGGTCCCGCAGGTGCTGACTGTCAACCACGAGCGAAAAAACCGTCTGATTCCTTGCCAGCAACTCACCGGAACGATCAAAGATGCGACCGCGCTCTGCAGGAAGCTCCTCTTTGTATTCGTAATGAGCACGAGCCTTAGCGGAGAGATCCCCACCCTGAAACGCTTCGATAAAAAAGAGACGGCCACTGAGCAGCGAAAGGGTCAACACAAGCATGCCACACCCCACCACCAACCGGGTCTTCAATCTGGAATTCAACACCACCATCAATCCAGGCCGTCAATTGTTTCCGGAACCACTTCAATCACCCTTGAGACATCAATCGCCGCCAAATCACTTTGAACCCAGCGCAAACGTCGCGAGAGCTCCTGACGATCACGAACTCCGGCGATCCGGAGTTCCCACATTTCGATCTCCTGGCTCAACTCGACAATGCTATCTTCGAGATTCCGGATCTCATGCCCGCGCATCACATGTTCGTTGCGAACCATGACGAATCCGACTCCCGTAGCAAGGAGGAGAACCCCACCCAGAAAGAAGCGACAGAGAGTCAGCCTCCCGATGCGATTGCGATATCGATTTCTCTTTTCCATGGATTAACTAGACTCTGACAGCTACCCTCAGCTTTGCGCTTCGGGCCCTTGGATTGGAAGCCACTTCCTCTTCAGAGGGAGAAATGGCACGACGAGACGGCTGCGTAAAGGCGTAGTCAGGATTCTCACGCGGCTCAGGCCACTCGGGGCGGTCAAGAAACGGGTTGCTTCGTCGATGCATGAACTGCTTCACCATCCGGTCTTCGAGCGAATGGAAGGTAATCACCGCAAGCACACCACCCGGGGAAAGGACTTTAAGCGATTCCTCCAGAGCGGTCTGAAGCGCCTCCAACTCACGATTCACCGCGATACGAACCGCCTGAAAAACCCTCGTCGCCGGATTCTTCGGACCGACCCTGGGAATAGCACGACCAACCACTTCAACAAGATCTGTCGTGGTCTCGATCGGCTTCACCTTGCGTGCCGCCACGATCTCTCTGGCGGCCCTGACCGCACGACGCTCCTCGCCATAGTCCCGAAAAATTCGAATCAACTCCTCTTCGGACCACTCATTCACCAACTCCTTAGCGGTGAAAGCTGCGCGATCATCCATCCGCATATCCAATTCAGCCTCTCCGCGAAAGGAAAACCCGCGGGAGATGTCATCCAACTGCCTTGACGAAACACCGAGATCGAGAAGAACCCCGTCCACAGCATCAACCCCAACCCCGGCGAGCAGAGAATTCATTTCGGAGAAATTGCCGCGAACCGGCAGAAACCGATCTTCATAGGCAGCGAGTCGCCGGGTTGCGTGCTCAATAGCACCCCCATCTTGATCACAACCGATCACGTGTGCGCCTTCACGAAGAAACAGTTCGGTATGGCCGCCCCCTCCAAGAGTTCCGTCAAAAATTTGCTTTCCCTCAATTGGTTGCAGATAGCTGAGAATCTCAGCCCCCATGATGGGCTCATGATAAAATTCCATACGATCACTCATTCCCAGTTCAGTGTTCATTCCCCACGAGATCGACCCATCCCGAATCATGCTTTCCCTCTCTGCATCGGCAGCAAGACAAAGCCCCGACGCAACCATACCGCGATCAAATGAAGAGCCTTTCACTCCGCCGGAAGAATCAGCTAGTTCCAACCAAGGCTTAATCGGGATTATCATGTCGAGCGGAGAGGCCTCAATCGGAGGCTGAATTTGAGTGGAAACGGCCGGTTCGCCTTTTCATAATTTTCATAAAAAAGAAAATTATGACAGAGTTACTATATCTTCCGGAACTATTTTAAGGCAAGCCGAAATTCTAAGTTTTCCGAAATAAATCGGATTTCCAAGACATAATGCTCTTTTGAGAACCACCACGTACAAGCAGAGGTCATCATGGAAGGGCCGGAACGCTGTCGGCACGAGCGAGACGGATTGCTGATCCGAAGAGATCAGAACGCGTCAATTCAATCTTTCGATCACCGAAGAGGAATCACTCTTCCTTTTCACCGTGCTCTTCGGCTTGCTTCTTTCCGCCTGGACGCCCCTTGGTCTTCCCTCCCGGAGTGAATCCCAGCCGCGACTGAAGGCTTTTGAGCTCAGGGTCCTCTGCAAACATGGCCTCCAAAACGGCCCGTCGCATCTTCAAATGGGCTTCCATACGACGGCGACGTATCTGCTCATCTTGAAGCCGCAGACTTTCCATCTCTTTTCGGGCCGCTTGAACGCTCTCCGCACTTTGGGCCTTCTCCTCTGCTGCTTTGAACTTTTCCCGCTCCTCGGGAGTCAGCTTTTCCAGAAATGCAGGGGGCCCCACCGGAGACTCGAAACCCCGCGGTGGACCAAAACGCCCCGGAGTTTCTCCTTTCACGCGGGAATTCCCGCTCCCTTCGTTAAGCTGCTGAATTTCTTTGAGCAGTCCTGCCACGGAGGGATCGGCATTTCCCACCGCTTTGCGAATAGCCTCCTGGTAAGCCTCCGAGGCCAGTTTCACTTCCTCGCGGGCACTCAGAACGGCAGGATCCGTCCATACATCGCGCAATGCCTTGCGAAGCTTCTCCCGCTCTTCCTCTGATAGGGAATCCCATTTTTCGCGATCAGGCTTCATCCCCTCGGGCCGCTTTTCGTCGGCTGCGGCCTGAAACGCGGACAGGGTGAGGAAAAGAGTGATCAGAAAGGGGAAAATCCGGAACATGGTCATCAGGTCATTGGGATAGCGGATATAACCGACTACCTCAAGAAAAGTTGCACTGATTCTGTAAAACTGCCAGCCTCTCCCATTGATAAGTTACTCCATCATCTATCGTCTGCTTTTTGTTTTCATCGCGCCGCTCCTCATGGCAGAAGCAGCGGCCTTCGCGAGCGATGATCAGAGCTACAACCGCATCGTCACCAGGGACGGCCGTGAATTCCATGACTGCCGGGTCAAGCGTGCCTATGAGGAAGGCCTTGTCATTGAGCATACCGGGGGGGGATGGCACGAATCTCATTTTTCGATCTGAGCCGCGAGATGCAGGAAAAGTATGACTTTGATCCGGTCGTGGCGATGCAGGCCTACCGGGAAAATCAGGAGAAAGAACGTGAACTCGGAAAGAAACGGAATCTCGAAGCGGCGAGACTTAAGGCGGAGGCTGAGAGAAAATCTGCTGCTGCGGAATTGCAGATCAGAGCCGAAAAAGAATGGATTCCTGTCGAGGCCCGCATTGTTTCCGTTCGGGAGAATGGTGCGTACGCGATCGTTGAGAAAATTCGATTCGAACCCACGACAGTCATTTCAAAACTGGGCTTCGAAAATCCCGGGCCACCCAAACGCATTAGCGAACCCATTGGCAGCGGACTTCTCTGCCTTTGAAGCATCGTCCACCAATTCAAGGCCGACGAGCTCTGGCGGGGCTACATGGAGCCTTTTCCTACAGCCATGCCCCCCCATCCTGATACCGGGGAAAAATCTGTGCCGGTTCACCTTGCCGTGCCCCCTCCCTGAATTACAGTCCCCGTCCTGTGCGCCAATGCCGGACATGCCATCTTATGCGGCCCCGACTGAAACACTTTCCAATCCTCTCGACAGCGATTCTGATTGCCCTGATCGCCCGCCTTATCATGAGCGGCCTTACCTGGGTCGGAGTCGCCGCTCTTGTCATCTCTGTGATCTGGACTGGATTCGAAATCGTTCGATGGCTTCAGCCCTACCCTGAGAAAGCCGGAATCAGCAGGAAAAAGCCGGAGAAGGCCGGGACCAACGCTGATGAAGAACCCGGGGAGAATCTGGTCTCTCTCGTTTATTTCCTATCCGAGCCGAGAGAAGCCGATGAATCCGCAATCCGTCGATGTGTTGCCGGAGCTCTCGAGATGTCCTTCGATGTCTCGAATCCTGACTCCGAGTATTTTGTGATGCAGTTCAGTCCTCCCGATTCGGCGAAGGCGGGGGATGATAACATTCTTCATTTCATGATCAGGATTCCGCAGGGACTTTTTGCGGTCCTTGTTTCGGACAAACCCTACATCGACGGGCCGGAAGACTTCGCAAAGCACTCCATCCGGGACAAGCGCCTCAGACAAGCAGTCGAGTCTCATGAGGCATGGATGTCTGTTGACCTCATGGATGAAGCGCGGAACCAGACAGACCGGGAGGAAGCCTACGCCATCATTGGCAGGATTCTCTCCTATCTTGCCGGGCCTGACTGCCTCGCGGTCTACTGTCCGGAGCTCCAACGCTGCAATGAGTTTGACCTCACCTTGATCGAGACCCTCGCGAGCGATGCCCCTCTCGATCTCTTCGACGAGCCCACCTTCGAACCGATCATTGAGATCTCCGACAACAATCCCAAAATGGCTGCCGCCGTTGCGGAAGCAAAGCGCCGTTGGCCCGAGTTTGTGAGAGCCTTCGGGAAACGTGATCCCGGAGAGAGCGATCGATACATTGTCAAAGCCGAGTTCCGCGAAGACTCCAACTGTGAATACATGTGGGTCCAGGTCGAGGAGATCGGAAGCGACAAGATTGAAGGCATCCTCATGAACGATCCCCACGAGCTCCTCGACATCCATCGGGGTGCCCGGGTGACTCTTTCCATGGATCGTCTCAACGACTGGATTTTCCCGACTTCGAACGGATCCCACGTCGGAGGATTCACCCTTGATGTCCTTGCCGAGGGCGACGATTGAAAGCCCGGGTTCACACGCGCTCAAGCAGCGATCCGATCCTTCCGCTGCTCCTGAAAATCATCGGTTGCACTTCGCGTTTTTCGGCCTAAAGTCCCGACTCACTCAATTTGATCCCTTTTCCAGTCATGTCACAGCACGCCAGCCTCAAAAAATCCAGCAATGTCGGAGCCAAGCGCAGCGTTTTGAAGCGTTACGAGCGCGTGAAACTTCTCCAGAAGCGTGGCAAGTGGGAAGAAGGAAGAAGCCCTGTCGGCCTTCCTAAGACGACCCCTGATGTCTGATAGCGGTATCGCTTGGACATCCTTATCCCTTTGATTCGGCTTCCACACGGATGGATTCTGACCCGGAAAAGGGAATCCGCCTGAACAAGTTCCTGGCCTCTTGCGGGGTCGGCTCCCGGAGAGGTGTCGAAAAACTGATTCAGGAAGGTCGCGTTGAGATCAACGGGAAAATGGTCCTCGATCTCAGTACCCGCGTCGTCCCTGATGATCACGTCAAATGCGACGGAAAGCTCCTCCAGGAGAAATCGCCGCTGACACTCGTTCTGAATAAACCGATCGGCTTCCTCTGCACCCGGGATGACCCTGAGCGGCGCAAGACGATCTATGAGCTGATCCCCCGCAAGTTTGAGTTTCTCACCTATGTCGGCCGACTTGACTACAACAGCTCAGGTCTGATTATCATGACCAACTCAGGTGAGTTAACCGAGCATCTCACTCATCCCCGATTTCATGTTGAGAAAGAGTATGAGGTGACCCTGGAGCATCCTTTCGACGAAGAGCAGACCTTTAAACTGCTCGAAGGAATTCACATGACTGAAGGACTCGCCAAAGCCGAGTCGGTGAAGTTTGAAACGAGGCGCCGACTTCGCATGGTCCTGACCCAGGGATACAATCGTCAAATTCGACGCATGTTTTCAAAGCTGGGATACAAGGTGAAACGACTGGAGCGCATCCGAATCGGCAATCTGACCCTTCCCGCCCTCTCGACAGGAGAGTATCAGATTTTGAACCACCGTGAAATTGAACTCGCGGCAGCAAGGCGAAAACCCTAGTATATCCGGACCGACCAGCTCGGCACGGGCTGGCGGGAGAGTCGGAGAGTAGAGAGCGAGCGGGCGTCCTCTTCCGGGAACCCGTGAATCGTCTGATTCTCAAATGCGTAGGTGGGGCTGTGGGTCACAAAACGTTTCAGTGCCGGAAAAGGATCGGAAGCATTCGGATTCTCATCCGCCACTGTAATCTCAAGCCGCACTCCCAACATCGATTCCAGGGAATCCAGCGCCCATTCGTGCTGGTGCAGATACGTTCTCGGCACTCGAATTTCGAGCTGCCTCACTCCTTCCGGAGTCGTTTCAAGAACGGAAGTGATCCCACGCGGATCGAGGATCATATTGTAGCCGTTTCCGAATGAACCCAACTCGATCGCAGGGGCAAAGCCCGGGCCATCCGTTCCTTTCGTGAATATCTCAACCGGCCGGATTGCCCCGAAGGTCCCCACTTCGTTCAGGCTCCTTGCGTCGAGAAAGAGCCGCGCCTGCAACGCAGCGCGATCACCGAGATCCGGGATGCTCACCCTATCCAGGGAGGCAATGACGTAGAGCGCATTCTCATCCGCATCAAATCGCGCGCTCACACTTGAAGCAGGGCGACGGCGTGCTGTATCTACCAGCGTGGGAGGAGCGTTGACATAATCTTCCCAACCTCGCATCTCCATCTCCTCTCCCAGAACCAAATCCCTTGTCGCCTCCAGTTCCCTGGCGAATCGCGTCACATTTCCATCCACTTCAATCTGTATCCAGACGCTCTCCTGGAAGGCGTGCGAATCCTCCGGAGAAAATTGGAACAGGGAGAAGACAGTCTTGGTTCCCAACGGGGAAACCGAGAAACTGGTGGGCTCCCCGACCCGATCACCCAGCGCTACCTGAAAGGTTCCTGAAACCGGTTTGTCGGAACCGTTAACGAGATCCCACTCGACCCGCATCCGGTCCGTGACGTTCACAAACTGCCTCGACTTCCAGACGGCCGTGATCGGTCCGATTCTGACCGGAAGATCCACGATCTCGGAACCGTAGGTATCCTCGAGGAAAAAGCTGAATCTTCCGAACTCATCGGAAGGTTCCAACGGAAAAAGAATGTCGGAACCATCTTTCATTTTTCCGATAATGGGACGGCGGTAGGTAAACTCAACCTGAGTCATCGCGTTCGCCGGAACGGAAAACCTTTCCGCTGTTTTTTCAGGAATCAATCCATTCCCTGCGGCGAGAGCACTGACGGTGCCACCCTTCGCCTCAGAGGTCTGATTCTGGATCGCCATCGCGAGTGTCACCGTTCCATTGTCGTTAAACCTCGCCACTCCGGCATAAGTGAAATCGGAAAGGCGGGGACCGTCCAGCAGCTCGTCATACATCGAAGCTCCCAGAAAATCGTTCACCTTAAGGGCGGGATGCACTTTCTCACGAACATCCAGTTCGGGCCCGTAGTTGAAGATTCTCGATAAGCGGTCCTGTACGATATCGGCGGCGGCCGCAGCTTCCGTATTGGGATCAACACCACCTCCGAATTTCGATAAATGCCGCCCCGCATCGATAAAAAGCGTCCCGTTTGCACGGGCCACTTCTTTTGCCGCCATTGCATAAGGACGCGTAATGCCCCACTCGACTTCCCCTGCTCCGAAATTCACCAGAGTTGGAGCGAAGACGATCATATCGACCTTCTCACGCCGTCCAATATCGATAATTTCCTGCAACGCCAGCTTGTAGGTGTCGATTGGAATGCGCCCTAGAGAATCATAGATCCCGAACTGAACGAGAAACAGATCCGGGTTATGAAGGTAGGCATCGGTCCCTGAAGTTCGAAGTCCAGTGAGGATAGTTCCATCGATGCGGGTCAGATTCTCAAGAGTGATCTCATCGCCAAGGTACCCCGAGCGTTTTGCGGTTCCATTTGGAGGAGGGTTCAACAGTCGAACCCCTGCAGGATAGAAAAACTCGCGAGCCAATTGGTCGAGGAAGACTCCGGTATAGGAAAAAAGTGGATTGTTTACCTCCCATGCAGACGGCAGCGGGGTGTAGCCTCCCATGACACTGTCTCCGATCGCCACGACATGAACGGGATCGCGAGCTTCCAATTTGGGAAACGTTCGCGGCATGTATTGCTTGAAGCGCTGTCGCTGCTCAAGCGTCAGGGGGTAGTCCGCCCGGACCGGTATCAGGAACACCGTCCCAAACAGGAAAATGGCTGAAAGTGCCACGAAAAATCTCATATCGTTCAACTGCGGAACCATAAACGACGGGTCCCCCTGATTCCTTAGTCAAAGAGTGCTGATTTTCAGCACTCTTTGACTGATGGAAAAAATCAGGAAGGTTTCGACGAACCCAAATGCTTCTCCCGGAAGGCGGCAATCCCGTCCTCCGGCAGGAAGAATCCTGCCATCTGCAACTTCGCCGGGGTCACTCCCAGTTCTTCGAGAAACTCAAAGTGGGCGAGCGCATCTGCATTTTCGAGCGGTCCAACCGTAGGCGCCACGTCCTCACTCAATCCGGTGAGCAGGCTGACGAGAACACATCCCGTGATCTCATTCTTATCCCGGCTACTGAGGAACTTCACAAACCTGAACTGGACCGCGTCGTCCATTTCTTCGACTCCTTCGGGAAGATAGATGGTTTCCGCAACCACGTCAGTCATCTTGAGTTCACCGCCCGTGGTGAAAAGGATGTCACGCTCCGTCGTGAAACGCCGGATCGCTTCGTCGACGCGGAATACGGGTGGGAAACTGTAGTCGACCACCAGAGTGCCCGGCTTCAGTGACTTCACGTTGAGCACGCCGGGAAGGTTCGTCGAAGCAACGACAAGGGATCCTTCGTATACCTCAGGAGGGAGAGCGCCACCGTTCTTCACAATATCTACCTGTCCTATGAACCCGGCATCACGAACCTGATCGCGGATGCGACTCATCTGATCGTCGGTCTGGTAAGGATCGCAAAGGATGAGATGCTTGGGATGATCCATAACATCAAGCATCAATCGAAGCGTTCCAAATCCGATCGATCCAAGTCCTACAACGGAAACCGTCTCACCTGCGAGCTCACGTTTCGCCTCAGCGAGGATTCCCTCGACAGATTTCACGATTGTCGCCGAGCGGGTCGCGTCACCGGTGGTGATCGCCGGAAGCCCCACAGTTCCCTCCATCCACTTCTCGATGTCGCGACCATGATCCGTTGTCGCCGGAATCACTCCGGTGAGCGAAACATTCTTCGCTCCCGCTTTGCCTGCCATTTCGAGAGCAGCCAGCGTTGCCGACTTAACCGATGCGGGATCTTTGTAGAGATCAGCCTCAAAGCAAGGAAGCATGATCACACCGATCCTGCCCTGGTTAAGCGTGTAGGTATTGCTGAGGAGTGGCTTCCCGCTGAAAAGACGCTCGGAGATTTCATCCCGCTTCATGCCGGAAATGCCGGCAAGCACGTCGGGAATGTAAGTGAGAGCAACCGCATCCAGATCAGGCAGTTCATCAACCGCATCTTCCACGTCAATGTGAGCGAGGTCTTCGATATCGATGTCACCAAGACTCTCCGCAGCTTCCGCCTCGGCGGGAATCCCGGCAGCCGGAGTCTCTCCTTCGAGATAACCCGCCAACTGCTCAATGGTTGGATGAGTCAGGAAAGCATCCACGGCAAGATCACGCTTAAACGCCTCGGAAACGTCAACGACGATTCGGAGCGCCATGAGCGAATCCCCACCCATCTCGAAGAACTGATCGGTCACACCGATGTCCTCGGAGTCGAAGTTCCGGCAGAAAATATCCCAGATCTTCTCCTCGGTCTCAGTGCGGGGCTGAACTCTCTCACCGACACTGGCGGAACCAACCTTCGGCATCGGCAACTGCTTGCGATCAATCTTTTTGTTCGGCGTCAGCGGAAATTCCGAAAGCGCGGCAAAGTAGGCCGGGATATAACTCGCGGGCAAATTTCCGGAGAGCTGGCCGCGGATCTGAGCAGCGTCGAGAGCGGGACCTTCGCTGATGTAGTATCCAACAAGACCTTCGCCCGTCGGGAGATCCTCGCGCTTCGTCACGACCGCCTGCTTGATGCCGTCGATCGCCTCCATCTGTGTTTCGATATCTCCGAGTTCCATACGGACTCCGCGAACCTTCACCTGAAAATCGACGCGGCCGAGGCACTCCAGCTTACCGTCACGATTCCAGCGAGCAAGGTCGCCGGTGCGGTAGATGCGCTGCTTTCCAAGCTCAGGAAGCTCGATCTCCCGGAACGCGGCGGCAGTCAACTCGGGCTGATTCCGGTAGCCCCGGGCGAGGCCGTCACCACCGATCCAGAGTTCCCCGGTGAATCCCTGCGGCACGGGATGATGTTTCGCATCGAGAATGTAGACCTGCGTGTTCGCAATCGGCTTACCGATCGAAATCGCGGCATCCCCTTCTTCGATTTTCTCAACCGCAGACCAGACGGTTGTCTCAGTCGGACCATAGAGGTTCCAAAGCTCGGCTGCGGAATTCACGAGGGTATTCGCAAGTGTTCGATTCAGAGCCTCGCCACCACAGAAAATACGCAAATCGCTATTCCCCTCCCAGCCGCTGTCGAGCAGCATCTGCCAGGTTGCAGGCGTCGCCTGCATCACGGTGATGTCCTCCTCATTGAGAAGGTTCGCGAGGCGTCGCCCATCTTTCACATCCTCAGCCCCTGCCACAACCACGGTCGCACCGGCAAGGAGCGGCAGGAACATTTCGAGAAGCGAGATATCAAAGGAAAGCGTCGTCACCGCGAGAAGACGATCTTTGCTCGTGAGCCCCGGCGTCTTCTCCATGGAGCGGAGGAAGTTAACCGCAGCACGATGTGGAATCTCAACCCCCTTCGGTGTTCCTGTCGAACCGGAGGTGTAAATAATGTAGGCAAGCGAGTCGGCACTGAGACCGGTCGACGGAGGCGCTTTCGAAGTGCCTTCGATGGCATCGAGGTCGAGAACTCTCCAGTCACCCGACGGCAATGAATCGACAAGGCGTGAGGAAGCCACGAGCGCTTTCGGTGCCGCGTCCACCAGCATCATTTCGAGACGCTGCTGCGGGAATTCAGGGTCGAGCGGGATGTAGGTGGCTCCCGCCTTCAGGGCCCCGAGGAGAGCGGTGATCATCTTCGGAGAACGATCTGCGAGAACACCGACAGTATCACCGGGCTTTACCCCGGCTGCGATGAGATCACGCGCCACACCGTTTGCCTGACGATTCAGAGAACCGTAGGTCATGTGAGTTTCGCCGAAGATCACGGCCGTGTCTTCGTCACGGTCCGCGACGACAGTTTCAATCAACTCATGGAGGAGAGCGCTGTCCTCGTAATCCGACTTCGTGTCGTTAAAGTCCACGAGGACAGTCTTCTCTTCGTCACGGCCAAGCAGGTTGAGTTCCGAGAGACGGACCTCAGGATTTGCAGTGATCTCATTGAGCACCTGCTCGTAGAGCCCACTGAGTTCCAGAATCGTTGCTTCGTCGAAAAGGTCAGTATTATACTGCCAGCAACCGAAAAGCTGACCGCCCGCTTCTTCGAGCGTGAGCGTGATCTCAAACTGCGATTGACGCGTCGTGAGGTCGATCGTCTCCATCGAGAGATCACCGACGTGGAAAGTGTGACCGCCCTGACCGATCAGGAATACGGCGATGCCGGCTTCGTCGATACCGGGCACCTTCTCCATGGAGAAACTGACCTGGAAAAGCGGAGAGCGCCCCGGATCGCGCGGGACCTTAAGACGGTCGACCATGCGGGCCAGCGGATACTGCTGGTTTTCCAGCGCTCCGTTGACACGGCGACTGTTGCTCGAAAGGAATTCAGCTACTGTTGGATCGTCCTCGACCGTGCTTCGAACCGGAACCGGATTGATGTAGTAACCCACCGTGCTCCGAAGCTCAGGCTGCGTCCGTCCCGCAAGAGGAACACCGATCACGATGTCATCCTGCTGGCAGTAGCGGTGCATGAGAATATCATAGGCCGACAAGAGAGTCGTAAAGAGCGTCACATTGTTCGCTTTCGCCAACTGATCGACCGACTCGGTCAACTCTTCGCCAAACTGGAAGCCCAGAGTGCCGCCGTTAAAGGTCTGAATCGCCGGACGCGGGCGGTCCGTAGGAAGATCAAGAACACTCGGCGCCCCGGCAAGATGCTCCTGCCAGAACTCGTACATCTTCTCTCCCGCCTCGCTTTCGAGGTGTGCTTTCTCCCAAGTGACGAAATCAGCATAGGTTGCTTCGACAGGCTCAACCTGTGGAGTCCGGCCGGCCTTCGCGGAGAAATAGTACTCGATGAGATCCTGAATCACGACCGCCACCGACCAGGCGTCGGAGACAATATGATGCATTGTCAGGAGAGCCACATGCGCTTCGTCCGCAGTGCGGAAAAGCTCGAGTCGCACCACGGGACCACGCTCCAGGTTGAAGGGACGACTCGCGTGCTCGCTGATCGTCTTCTTCAACTGCTCGTCATCGAGAGAGGTGCAATCGTGCTCACGGAAATCAACGGTACGACCTTTGTGAACGACTTGCATCGGCTCTCCGTCCTTCGTCGTGAACGTCACGTCGATAAGGGGATGACGCTCGAAGAGAAGCGAGAACGCCGTCTTCATTGCATCAATGTCAAGCAACGGGCGGAACTTACCTGAGAAGTTCAAATTGTAGGCCGATGAGTTCGGCGCGAGGCGGTTCAGGAACCAGAGTGCTTTCTGACCTTCCGAAAGCGGGAAGACGTCAGGCATCACTCCGGTGGCCTCGAATTCGACAAGGCTTGCGGCATCAATACCGGCTCCAGGACCGGCAGCTCCGCCACCGGATTCGAGCAGTTTCTCAAGCACCGGCTCGGAAAGATCGCGAATGTTCGGGCCGTTAAGAACGGATCCCATCGGCATCGTCATGCCCAGTTTTTCCTCGATCCGGTTCACGAGCTCAATCGCCATGAGTGAGTCGAGTCCGAGGTTGGTCAACGGCGTATCTTTGTCGAGACGCGCGGCATCGGTGCCCAGAACCGCGCCGACCTGAGCCGCAATGAGATCTTCGACCATGCCCATGCGCTTGTCGGCGGGCGCTTCGAGAATCCGGGCAGCCATGGAATCACCGCCACCCGAGCTTGAGCGAGGGACCACAGGGAGGAACATATTCGACCCCCCGACGGAAGGACTGAAACGGCTCAGAGCCTGCCAGTCGCATCGTGCCGCACCAAGTTGATAGATATCGGACGGCACACCGAGACTGAAGAGATAAAGCGTCTCTTCGATATTCGTCGCACCAAGTCCAACGAGTTCGAGATACTGCTGGGTCTTCTCGTTCCGTGCGACAAATCCGGCTCCTTCGATCGCACCCCAGTTGAAGGTCAGCGAAGGAAGACCCATCGAACGACGATGATGCGAAAGCTGATCGAGGAAAACGTTTCCGGCGTTGTAGTTCGACTGCTTCACTGCGCCGATGAACGCGGAGAAGGAGGAGAAGTTGATGAAGTGCTCAAGCGGAATGTCGAGGGTCGCTTCATGCAGGTTCCACGCACCGAGCATTTTCGGAAGGAGCACACTGTCGAAGCGCTCCGTATCGAGTTCCTTGAGAAACTCGTCGTCCAGGACCATGGCCCCGTGAATAACGCCAATGAGCGGGAAATCAGACTTCTGAACCTCGGCAACGATGCGGTCGATATCGGCACGACTCGTGACGTCGCCGCGAGCATCCATGATGTTCGCGCCGGCTGCGGTAAGCTTGGCGATCTTCTCCTGAGCGTCTTCCTTCGGTCCGGAGCGACTCATGAGGGCGAAGCTGCGCGCTCCGTTGGCCATCATCCACCCGGCCAGCTCAAGGCCGAAACCACCGGCACCACCGGTAATGAGATAGGTTCCGTCACTGCGGAAGCGATGCCCCTCTTCGGTCGGCTGACCGATTTCAATCACGGGGACGTCAAAGTCGAGCACGTTCTTACCGATGTGCTTACCGGCCGCCATGAAACGGAAAGCTTCGACCACTTCAGTGATCGGAAAGACTTCGTTCGGAAGCGGCACGTAGGACTGGTCGTAGAAGAGCGCTTCAAGATCGGAGAACATCTTCGCAACGTAAGCCGGCTTGCTCTGCAGGTGCTGCGCGAGGTCAATCACGAAGAAGCTGATATTATTGCGAAGCGGTTCCAGGCCAATTTTCGAGTTACCATAGACATCCACTTTACCGATCTCCATGTAGCGCCCGAAGGTCTTGAGAACACTGAAATTCTTCGGAATGAAATCACCGGCGAGCGAGTTCAGGACCGCGTCGACCCCCTCCCCGTTCGTGATTCGCATGATCTCATCAGCGAACTCAAGCGTCCGTGAATCAAGGACATGATCAACGCCCATGTCGACGAGAAGCTGGCGCTTCTCAGGAGTGCCTGCGGTCGAGAACGTGACGAGACCAAGGTGCTTCGCGATCTGGATTGCAGCCTGGCCAACCCCACCGGTTCCCGCATGAATGAGGATACTCTCCCCTTTTTCCATCCGGGCGAGCTCATTGATTGCGTAATGAGTCGTGAGGAAGACAGTCGGAAGCGTTGCCGCCTCGACGTGAGTCATCGTGTCAGGCTTCCGGAAAACCATGTCGCGATGAACCGTGACATAGCTGCGGAAACAGTAGGGAGCCATGCCGACAACATTGTCACCGACCTTGAGGTCCTTCACATTCGCGCCGACCTTGACGACCGTTCCGGAGAAGTCATCCCCGAACCATTTGAGGTCGACGGGATTACCCGGGTAAATCCCGAGAGCCTTCATCACATCGCGGAAGTTGATTCCGCCGGCCTTGATCTGAATTTCGATCTCGTCCCCTTCCGGATCGCGACGGGTCGTCTCGTTCAACGAGAGGTTGGTGAGAATACCGGGCTTGTCGATCTGAAGTCGATAAGGAAGCACCGACCCGTCCTCCTGGACCGCGTTGCGGGTGCGGGGAGGAAAGTCCTCGGACTTGATGCGATGCACCCGTCTTGCGTAACGACCGTTTCCGCGAAATGCGAGTTCGTGCTCTCCATCGGAGTGGAGCAACTCAGCGGCGAGATCCTCGAGTTCGAAAGCGTTCTCGTTCGGATCGAGATCGATCTGCCCCCAGCAGTATTCCGCCTGCTCATTGTTTGCGACACGGAGCAGGCCCGTGATCGGAGAGGAAGCGAGACCCGGAAGAGCCTCCCCGCGAATCACCGGCATCGTGCCCCGGGTCAGAAATGTAAAGTTCGGCTTCTGAGACCATTCACGGCTCGTGGCCAATTTGAAGAACTCGTGGGCAAAACGCACCCCCGTGTCCTGGGCTGCATTCAAGACATCGAGAGTCAACTCATCCGCTCTCGGATGATCGAGTGCCAGGGTCGAAACGAAACGCTTGAGCATGAGTCCCTCTTCATCGATGGCATCGAAAGCCGCTTCAATCTCAGCAATCGTCCCGCCGACAAGGCGCGGCTCCACTTCATCGGTTTCGAGCTTTCCGAGAAGTTTCTCCCCGAGACCGGAGGCATCCTTAGTGATGAGGATGATAGACTTCGCCGCAGCTTTCTCTTCCACCACTTCCGCATCAATGACCTCGCCGTCATCCAACTCCTCAGGAGCCGGCTCGACCGGATCGGGTGCGCGGGCTATCAAGCAGGCCTGCTGGTTCTGCTTCGGATCCTCCGAACTGATAAAACTATCGACACCGCGATAGCCGAGACCCGTGAGGAAGGAAATCCACTCCTCGCGGGAAAGAAGCGCAGAATCTTTCCGAAGATCAGTGTCTTTGAAACGCCACCAACCGGGAAGGAGACCGAAGACGTTATCGAGTGCGGCCCGGCGCCAGGTCACCTCGAGGAACATAAGGATTCCGTTCGGTGCGAGAGCACGCTGGAGATTCCGGAAAGTGACTCTTAAATCCTCCGTCGCGTGGATCACGTTGGACGCAAGAATGATATCAAAATGATGAGGATCAAACCCCTGAAGCTCAGGGTCCTTCTCACAATCGAACATCTTGTATTCAACGAAAGGATAGTCCTCGCCGAAGCGGTCTTCGGCGGCCTGAAGAAAGAGCGGACCATTGTCTGTGAAAACATATTCAGTCCGATCCGAGGGGAAAAGAGAAAGCAAATTACTCGTCAGAGAGCCGGTTCCCGCACCCACCTCAAGCACGCGAATAGCACGCCGCTCAGGAAGATTGGCCACCGCCGCAACGAGGGCATCACGAATCTGATCGTTAATGACCGGAAAGTCAGCTCCTTCCCGATAGAAGCGCTCCATGATGCGGGACGAACCACCGGGGAAAAGCACCTCAAGAGGATCCGTTTCTCCACTGAGAACTTCGGCGAGGTTCGGCCCGGAGAGACGCTGAAGCTCCGCTTCCGAAGCAAACTCCGGCATGTCCTCGGCCAGCTTGTCAAGATACGGCAGGGCATCTTCGTCGCCCGGAACTTCGATGACCTCCCACTCCTGATCACTCGATTGCTTGAGGAAACCGCCCTCTTCCAGAGCCGTGAACTGCCCGCGCACCAGCTTTGCATGCTGATCCGCAATCGCGAGATCCGCCATGAGGCCTTCAACCGTTACCTTGTCGCCTTCCTTCGGATCCCATCCGAGTTGGAAGTAGGCATTGATGATGAACTGACGGGAAATCTCGTCGAGAGCGGGAAGGAAGGTGGCGTAGTGATTCGCGAGGCCGCGTTCCCGGTAATACTTCGGAAGCTCACGATTCGCCGCAGCCACGAGTTCTTTCGGATCCGGAATATTGGCATCGCCATCCTCACGGGTCCCCTTGAGACGGGCAAGCTCCCAGCGGGCCTGATAAAGACACTTCTCGAGATCGTCCGTATTGCTTTGCTCAACCCGATCCGCCCGGAAGCCATAAATCTCTGCGACGAGATCGCCGGCGTCGTTGTAGACATCGATATCTGCGATGATGTATTCGCGATCGTTGTCGGAATTCACTTTCGCATGCCCCCAGAGACGAAGCGGAGGGCGCTCCACATGAAGGCGGATACTGCGGATCGCGGCAGGAAGATAGAAATAATCCCGGGCGTTGGCCCCGTCGGGAATGACCTGCCCACCCTTCACGGTGTGGAAACAGGCATCAAGAACGGCCGGATGAAAGTGATGATCCGGAATGGTGTCATAGAGACCCTCCGGCGCAACGATTTCAGCAAGACACTCACCGTCTTTTCTCCAGACATTTCGAAGGTGCTGAAAGAGAGGGCGGAACTGGTAGCCGGCCTCTTCGTAATCCTCATAGTATTCCTCGTGATCGAAGTGACGCGGCAGGTCCTTTTTCACTTTCTCGAAATCAAGCTGCGGCTTCATCGGCGCGGGCTGCTTCCTGAGGACCCCCTGAGAGTTCAAATCCCACTCTCCCTTTTCACCGGTCGATGAGAACACCTGAAAGACGCGGGTAGTCGGATCAAAGACCACTTCAACCGTCGGCACTTTCTCTTCGGAAACGAAGAGCGCCTTTTTCATTTCGAGGTCCTCGACAACGTAATTCTCTTCCGGGAAAAGCTTGCGGGCAATCGCGATACCGATTTCACCATAGCCGGCGGCGGGGAAAACAACACTGTCCCAGAAACGGTGATCATCGAGCCACGTGAAGTAGCGGGGATCCAGTTCGAAACGCCAGGTCGGACGCGGCGCAGTCTGCTTCAGTCCGAGCAGCGGGTGCTCAAGCGGCGCACAGCGGAGATACTCTCCTTCTTTCGACTCAAGCCAGAACACCTCTTTCTGCCAGGCGTAGGTGGGGAGTCTCACGCCTTTCGGAGAAGCCTGGTTTACGGACTCCCAGTCGATTTCGTAGCCGTGGTTGTGAAGACGGGCGAGATTGGAAAGCAATTCGACTGATTCGTCCGTCTTGCGCTTCAGGCTGGAGAAGTAGAAGCCCTTCCGCCCCTGATCGGAAAGACACTCCATGATCGGATTCTGCAGCGCAGGGTGAGGCCCGAGTTCAAGGAAGGAATCTTCGCCGGAACGAATCAGGTTCTGGATCGCAGGCGCAAAAAGCACGGCTTCGCGAACATTGTTCCACCAATACTCGCCGTCGATCCTGGTGCCTTCATACACACCACCGGTGACCGTCGAGATGTAGGGAATCGTCGTCGCACGCGGTTTGATGTCTTTGAGAACTTCAAGGAGTTCCTCCTTGATCGGCTCCATCTGATGCGTGTGGAAGGCATAATCAATCCGCAGCCAGCGAACAAATTTGCCCTGCTCTTCAAGTTCAGCGACCACCTCTTCCAATGGACCGGTATCCCCTGCCAGAGTGAGAAGTCCGGGGCTGTTCACCACCGCGATTTCGACCTGCTCCTCTTTCCCGACAATGGCCTTCTTGGCTTCGGCCTGAGAAAGACCGACCGCAACCATGCGGCCGTTTCCTCCCGTCTCATCCTGGAGTCGTGAACGATGATAGATAACCGTCACCGCATCTTCCATTGTGTAGGCACCGGCCACATAGGCCGCGGCAACTTCACCCACAGAGTGACCGACAACTTTCGAGGGCACAATACCCCATGACTTCCAAAGCTCGGCGAGAGCTACCTGGAGACCGAAAATCGCGGGCTGCGCGATGTTTGTTCTGTTGATCTGCGAAGTCTCTTCATCGCGGGTCATCTCTTCAATCAGCGACCATCCTGCAAGAGGCTTGAGATGCGTGTCGATTTCCTCAAGCACTGCGCGGAAAACAGGCTCACGCTCAAGCAGTTCCTGTCCCATCGCCCACCACTGGGCGCCCTGACCGGTGAAGACGAAAACCAGCGGATGCGCCTCCCCGGAAGGTTTGCCGGGAATCGCTTTACCGCTCGCGCCGGTGGCAAGCCACTCGGTCATTTCATGGACAAAATCCTTTTTCGTCTGCGCCACAAACGCAAGACGATTGTCGTGGTGCTCCCGCTTCAATCCCGCTGCGGAACCGATCGCATTGATGTCGTCATTTGTAGCACGAAGATAACGCCGCCAGCGCTTCACGGTGTCGCGAAGAGCATCATCGCCACGGGCGGAAAGCGGCATGAGGACAGGTCGTTCCGCTTTCTTCGCAGTTCCGCCACTCAGAGTCACGGAATCCCGTTGCTCCGCTTTCGTCGGCACCTCTGCCGGAGCCGCCTCCAGCACAATGTGAGAGTTCGTCCCGCCAAAACCGAAGCTGTTCACGCCCACAACCGGAAGCCGGCCTTCAAGATGGGGAAGGGGCTGCAACTCAGTCACAACCTTGAACTTAAATTCGTCGAACGGGATATTCGGGTTCGGGTTCTTGAAATTCAGGTTTGCAGGAACCTGGTCATGATGCAGCACGAGCGCCGCTTTCGCGAGACCGGCAACACCTGACCCGGACTCAAGGTGACCGACATTTGTCTTCACTGAACCAATGAGACAATAGTCATCCTTGTCCCGCCCCTGGGAAAGGACCTGGCCAAGGGCTCGGGTTTCAATCGGATCACCAACCGGAGTTCCGGTGCCGTGAGCTTCCATGTAGCGAACCGCTTTCGGCTCAAGACCGGCCTGCGCGTAGGCAATACGAAGCATCTCCGCCTGGGTCTCGACACCCGGCACCGTCATCGAGGAGGTATTACCGTCCTGATTGATGACTGCTGCCTTGATCGTGCAATAGATACGATCTCCATCCGCCCGGGCCTTGCTCAATGGTTTGATCACAAACATCCCGGCACCTTCACCGCGGACGTAGCCGTTGGCACGATCATCAAAAGCAAAACACTGACCGGTCGGGGACAGCATCGTCGCTTTCGAGAAACCGATCGACGCATCCGGGGTGATGAGAGCGTTACAACCTCCCGCCAGCGCCATGTCTGCCATTCCTGACCAGACTGATTCACAGGCCAGATTTATCGCGACGAGCGCGGACGAACATGCCGTATCAACGGACACTGCCGGACCTTTGAAGTCGAGGAGATACGAGATGCGGTTTGAGGCAATTGAAAGTGTCGAACCGGAGTTTGTGTGCACGTCTACATTGCGCGGATCGCTCTGGGCGACGTTCGCATAATCGTTCGAAGCGATCCCGACGTAGACGGCCGTATTTGAACCACGGAGTTTGTCCGGAGCCATGCCGGCATCTTCAAGTGACTCCCATGCTGTTTCGAGCATCCAGCGCTGCTGAGGATCCATGCGCAAAGCCTCGCGTGGGGAAATACCGAAAAATTGAGCGTCAAACTTATCGTGGTCATGGATAAATCCACCCCACTTCGTGATCATCTTGCTCGGAATCTCAACATTCTCGTGATGCCAGCGCTCACGATTCCAGCGGTTTGAAGGAACCGGAATAATCCCGGAGCGCTCTTCGACCATCATTTGCCAGAAGGATTCAGGGCCAGTCACGCCACCCGGAAGGCGGCAACCGATTCCTACGATAGCCAACGGCTCGCGAGTCACTGATTTATTGTCAGACATGTGAAGTAGCGGTCAAAAAGTAGAAACGAAAAAACAGGAAGGTCCGAATGGCCCTTCTCGTAGTTTCAAAAAATGAGTCGTGCGGAAGCGATGGTTCCAATCAAAAAAAACTGCGATTTCGGGGCTCATCCTTGCCCCGCCACGCTGAATTAATCCCGAAGGACACCAGAGTCAACAGGGTACGATAAAAGGTTTAACAGGGTTTAATGGTAATTATTTCCAAAATTTCAACAGTATCAGGAGAGCATTGCTGCGACAGCCTCTTTTTCTTCACGCAATTCCTGTACCGAAGCCTCAATTTTCTCGCGGCTGAATTCGTCAACCGGCACATCCTGAACGATTTCCCAGTTCTCGCCGTCGGTGCGGATCGGGAAGGAGGAGATCAATCCTTCGTCCACGCCATACGAACCATCCGAGCAAACACAAACGCTGTTCCAATCACCTTCCGGAGTCGGCGTCGTAAGGCTCTTCACAGTATCGACGACGGCGTTCGCAGCTGAAGCAGCAGAGGAAAGACCGCGGGCTTCAATGATCGCGGCACCGCGCTTCTGAACCGTCTCGATGAAGGCCCCTTTCAGCCAGGCTTCGTCAGCGATTTTTTCGGCCGCAGGAATTCCACCGATGAGGGCATTGGTGAAATCGGGGTATTGAGTCGCGGAGTGGTTCCCCCAGATCGTGGTGTTCGTCACTTCGCTGACGTGAACGCCTGCTTTCGCGGCGAGCTGGCTCTTGGCACGGTTCTCGTCGAGACGAGTCATCGCGAACCAGCGCTCTGAAGGGATTTCTTTGCCACTGTTCATCGCAATGAGGCAGTTCGTGTTGCAGGGGTTTCCCACCACGAGGGTCTTCACATCCGAAGCCCCGTTGGCGGCGATCGCCTGTCCCTGCCCGGTAAAAATCTTGCCGTTGATCCCGAGAAGGTCGGCACGCTCCATCCCGGCTTTCCTCGGAACACTGCCGACGAGGAGAGACCAGTTCGCATCCTTGAAACCGACGTTCAGGTCCGAGGAATACTGAATATCCTCAAGCAGAGGGAAGGCACAGTCATCGAGTTCCATGATAACTCCCTCGAGAGCCTTCATCGCCGGTTCGATCTCAATGAGGTTCAAAGCCACCTTTTGGTCCGGGCCGAACATCGCCCCGCTGGCGATGCGAAAAAGAAGGGAATACCCGATTTGACCGGCAGCACCGGTGACAGCGACTCGAATTGGCTTGCTCATGATGTGAAGAAAAGGAGAACTTTGATGGATTTACGAGACCTCGCCGCAAGACGACGCCCGGCGTTCAGAAATCTGAGAGGAACGCTTAAAAAGTGCCAACCCTTCGCGAGCGACCGGCTTCATTCAAGACCTTTTTTAGCATCTCTCTCAGCTCCCAGAAATTTTCGCCTACGGCTAATTCGTGTGAGGAGACCGGAACACGATAACTCCAGTTCGTTCCGTCCATGACTCCCGGCACATTAATGCGTTCTGTCTCCCCCAGTAGATCGGTGATCATGATGGCGACCCGATCCGAATTTGAAAAGCAAATTTCCCGAAACAAACGTTCCCAAACTGCCGGGGCAAACTCCGGGATTAAGCCGTCATTACGCTCGATACCGGCGAAGGTGCACAGGCTCGAGAGAAACTCGAAGGGCTCACGCCACTCATCACTCTCGGGCTCAGCGGCAGACATTTGAGCATGTGCCTCCTCCCACTGCCCTTTCACCGGCGCATGATCATGGGTGGCGTAGGCCGCGAAGGAGAGGTTGGGGTATTTCAATCCCGACATGACTCTTCCCTCCTCGAATTCCCACTGGGGCACTTTCATTCCGGCGATGCCCAGGCTCTCCAGCGACGGCCTTACGTAGTCCGGCACCGTTCCGAGATCTTCCGCAATCACTTCGGCCCCTCCTGCGGCCTCCACAATCATGCGAAAATACTTTTCACCGTCGGCGCGGTTCGCCTTCTTCGAGTCCTCGTTGTGATCAGCACGAGGCCGGAAGCCGGGCAATCGGCCTCCACAACGCGCTGCCGCCTCGTCTTGTGAGAGCGGGAGAAACTCCGCGTTGTGAACCGGATTCCAGGGGAAGGAATAGATTCGGTAAAACCCGAGGGCGTGATCGACGCGGAACATGCCGAAAATCTCCGTGGTTTTCTGAATCCGCCGACGCCACCAGTCAAAATCCCGCTCCTTGAGGACGTCCCAGCGATACAGCGGGATGCCCCAGTTCTGCCCCCATTTTTGAACAAACTCGTCGTCCTTGAAAAGCGTCTCGGGAGGAGCACCGCCATACCAGTCGAGATCGAAAAGATCGAGATTTGCCCAGACATCACAACTGTAGAGACTGACGCCAAAGGGAATGTCACCCATGAGACTCACATCCCTGGACCCGGCATATTCCGCGAGTTCTTTCCACTGATCGAAGGCGAGCCACTGCACGTAGGCGTAGTAATTCAGATCCCGGTCGATCTGATCACCGCCCCCCTTCGCCTCTTCGGTGAGCTGGACAAGAGCAGCCTCCTTTGTGCGGTGGGTCTCCGCCCAGTTCTGCCAGACCTGGCTGCCCCCTTCCCGATCCATGAAAAGACGGAAAACGCAGTAGTCATTGAGCCACGACGACTCGTTAAGGCAAAAGGCCTCGAAGGCTTCCGCGCGAATATCAACCTTTCCGAGGACGTTGGCGACAAAGCCCTCGTAGGCTTTGCGCAGGAGCTTGTGCTTCAATTCACGCACCGGATCGTAATTTACACCGTCCGCGTTCAGGGAGGCGAGATCATAGTCGGCGACAATTGCCTCGAAATCCACTTGTGACAGGTCCCGCAGGCCGTTCGGCGTGCAGTCGAGCGTCATCGGCTCGATCGCCACCGAGCTGATCGCATTGTAGGGGCTGTTGTCCGGCCCGGTTTCGTTGATCGGCAGGACCTGGACGAAGCCAAAGCCCGCTTCGGAGGAGAAACGAACGAACTCCCTCAGGCTGGAAACGTCGCCGATGCCGATGTCGTTCTCCCCCCGAACAGAAAAAACCGGAACAAGGATTCCGGCGAGTCGGCGATTCGTGCTGTGGCGTGTTTCGGGCATGGCGAGTCGTTTCGCACGTTACTCAGGAGTATTCGGAACTCTAGAGGAAATTATCAGGATCGCCGTTTCGCTATTTGCTCGAGATCGGCTGGATTGTAGCGGAAAATTCCTTTGCCCTGGTAGGGGAGTTGCTCTTCTATTCATGAGACCGGTCAAATCTGAGTCCCTGAAATGAAATTTGTAAATCTATAGTAGTGCTTCTAGAGCGTGTTCGAAAACCTCGAAAAGATGGAAAATCCCCTTGTACTTTTGTTAGTTTCAAGTAGGTCCCGGCATGGAAGAAATTCGCATCCATCCGAAGGACGCCGCCAACGCAAAGCGGCTCAAAAAATTAACGAAGACCGAGCGAGTACCTGCACGAACGCAAAGAGCTCGAAGGGAGGAAGACCGCCTGCCGATACCGAGCGCATTCTGCAAGGGATTCTTTCCGGCTGCGGGAAGGTTGTTCTTGGCGTGCTTTGAGCACCTTCGCTCCTTCCACCACGATCTACACCCGTTGGAAGAGTTGGTGTGAAACGGGAGTGTGGGACCGCATTCTCGATGCGCTCGCGGAAACGGCGAGTGGGAAGCTCCGGGCGATCGATTCCAGCTGCGCGAAAGTCCACAAACACGCGTTCGGAGGCATGCAAGGTCCTGAATTCCAATGCATCGGAAAGACCAAGGGCAGTGCAAACACGAAGATCCATGCGCTGGTCGACAACCAGGGTCGCTCCGTTCGAATCCTCCCCGGAGCTGGAAACCGTCACGACAGCATTGCCGCACCAGAACTCGTCGAAGGGCAAACATCCAGGACGATCCCTGCGGACAAAGCCTACGGGAGCGCGATCTTTCGCGCTCTTCTGGAATCGCTCGGGCTGAAGGCCTGCATCCCTCCGAAAGC
>JARGOP010000015.1:0-62592 GCA_029233965.1 Verrucomicrobiales bacterium
ACTAGAGCTTTTCGTAAGTGCCTTCGTCCCGTTTTTCCAACACGGTGAAGCCTGCCTTCTTCGCGTCGGAAACCGAGAGTGGTTTTGTGATTTTAGGAGAGTTGATTCCCCTGGAAATCAGCTTTTTAACCGGCCCCTTGCAAAGCGGGCACGTCTCCATGGGCGGACGCGTCACGGGCCGCCTGATTTCGAAGCCTTTGCGGCAGATTCGGCAGCCGTTCTCTTCGTCAGAGGAGATGTATTCGTAGAGAGGCATCTCGAAACATTCGATCCCGGGAGAGGCTTTGCAAGTAATTCTCAGGGACACAAAAAAAGCGGAGCCTTGCAGCTCCGCTCCCGGCGATAAATCTACGCGATAACCGTAATCTACCAGCTGGACTTGGTCACGCCGGGGATCATCCCGTGTGAAGCAAGCTCGCGGAAAGTGATCCGGGACATCTTGAAGCGACGAAGATACCCGCGGCGACGGCCGGTCACTTCGCAGCGATTCACGACGCGAGTCGGACTGGCATCGCGGGGAAGCAGGGTGATGCCTTCATAATCACGCTCTGCTTTCAGCTTTGCACGAAGCTTCGCATACTTGTTCACAGTACGCGCTTTACGCTTGTTTCGTTCGATCCAACTCTTCTTCGCCATAGGGAGGGGAATGTATCCAGATCCACAACAATTCAAGCGGAAAATCAACATTCCGACTGGCAGAAGTGTCGTATTTCGTGATTCTATACCTGAATGAGACTTCTCCCTCCGATTTCCGCTTTTTTCGCCGCTTTCGTCGTCCTGGCCGTTTCCTCCGGATTTTCGCAGGACGGGGGAACGGAAGAGGAGCGAGACTGGCTCGAATACTACTACCAGAATCCTTCTCCGGATCGCTTCGTCAGTGAAATGAAAGACTGGGCGGAAGACGGGACGCTCGACAATGAGTATGCAAAACCGGCCCTGATTGCATTTCTCAGTCAGGTCATCCGCAACAATCGGGGCGAGATTGCCGACTGGTATGAGGCTCTCAGCGGGCTGTCCATCGAGCAAAAGCAGGTGCTTCACACGGCGATGCTTTATTCGCGCATTTCCGAGGCTGATGAAATCATGCAGAGCATTTTCGGGAAGCGCTACGACGAGCAGAAACTGGAGACCCGGAAGATTCTGGAAATGCCTTTGGATAAGGAGTCGACGATCGACATGCTGTGGGGCTTTTTTTACGCGACGGGATCGGAACATGCGGTTCGCAGGGTGGTCCTCTCGTTCCGGTTTCTGGAGGCTCCGGAGCGGCCCGATGGAGTTGATGTTCCCGAGGGCTACCAGCCACTCTACAAGGCACTGCCGGTTTTTGCCTCCAACTCGCTCATTGCCAATGCGGAGAGGCACCCGCGCGTGAAAGAGATCCTCGAAGGGTTCCTCGAAAACGACGATTCGCTGATTGCACCGGAGACGAACGGTGTCTATGACGTTCTCTCTGAAGTCGATCCGGATAAGTATCCTCCGGTCGACCGGGAAGGAAAGAGTGCCTGAGGCGCGGGGTGCTATCGGACCACCCGGGCGCCGCCGCCGCCCATGACCTTTTCAACTTCCGCCTGAGACACCATCGTCGTATCGCCGGGGGTCGTCATGGCCAGGGCTCCATGCGCGGCTCCGTAGTTGACGGCTTTTTCCGGGTCGTTGTGCTCAAGAAATCCAAAAGCGAATCCGGAAGCAAAACTGTCTCCTCCTCCGACACGGTCCATGATCTCGAGTTCCGGATACTGATCCGCTTCGTAGAATTCACCTTCGTGCCAGCAGATCGCACCCCAGTCATTTACCGTTGCCGTATGCACTTCGCGGAGAGTGGTCGCGGTTGCTTTGAAGTTTGGAAACTCTTTCACGGCGGTTTCGATCATGCGCTTGAAGTTGCCTACATCGATACCGCGAATGTTTTCATCGACCCCTTCCACTTCGAATCCGAGTGAAGCCGTGAAGTCTTCTTCGTTTCCGATCATGACATCGACATACCTCGCGATCTCACGATTCACTTCCTGAGCCCTGGCCTGACCTCCGATCGCCTTCCAGAGGGATGGACGGTAGTTCAGGTCGTAGCTCACGATCGTTCCATGTTTCTGCGCTGCGCGGCAGGCTTCGATGGTCAGTTCGGCGGCGGTTTCGCTGAGGGCCGCAAAAATTCCGCCGGTGTGAAACCAGCGGGCACCATGATTTCCAAAAATGTCGTCCCAGTCGATGTCACCGGGTTTGAGCTGGCTCGCTGCGGTGTTAGCCCTGTCGGGGCAGCCGACGGCCCCGCGAATTCCGAAACCGCGTTCGGTGAAGTTCAGACCGTTGCGGACCTCGCGGCCGATGCCGTCATAGTCTCTCCATTTCACAAAGCGCGTATCGACTCCGCCCTGGAGCATAAAGTCTTCGACGAGGCGCCCGATTGGATTGTCGGCGAACGCGGTCACACAGGCGGTGCGAAGGCCGAAGCAGCGACGCAGTCCGCGGGTCACATTGTATTCACCACCGCCTTCCCAGGCGGAAAAGTGGCGCGCGGTGTGAATGCGACCTTCGCCTGGATCGAGGCGAAGCATCACTTCTCCCATGGAGATACAGTCGAATGCGACGTCGGAAGCGGGTTTGATAGGAAGTGCCATGTTTTTACAGAATCGGGAGATGAGGGATTAGAAACGGTTCGCCTGAATGAAGTCGCTGTCGCCGTTGAGGTAGTTGATGAGATTGTGAGTCGCCCGCAGTGCCTGGCGCTCGACGCTCTCGTAGGTCCGCGAGGCGATGTGGCTCGTGATGAGGCAGTTGGGAGCAGAGAATAATTTGTGGTCAGCTGCCGGAGGTTCCTCGTCGAGAACATCCGCGCCGTAGCCACCGAGTTTACCGCTCTCGAGGGCGGTCGCGATGCAGTCGGTCTCAACGAGTTCCCCTCGTGCGCAGTTCAGGACAATGGCCCCGTCCTGCATTTCTTCGATCTTCGCCGTGCTGATCATGCCGCGTGTATTCTCGTCGAGAAAGCAGTGCAGGCTCACGACGTTGGCTCCGGTGAGGACTTCATCCATGGTTTCACAGCGGGTTACTCCGTGCTCAGCCGCAAATGCTTCATCAAAGTAGGGGTCGTAGGCAATTACCGACATGCCGAAGGCTTTGGCGCGCGTCGCGACCTCTTTGCCGATGCGGCCCAGTCCGATGATTCCCATGGTGCTGCCGAGAATCTCGTGACCGACCGGCTTCTTCCAGCCCGCCTGCCACTTTCCGTTCGCGACATCGATTCCGTTTTCGTGAATCTTTTTGGTGATGCCGAGAAGAAGTCCGAACGTGTGTTCCGCCACAGTGGTGTGATTCACTCCGGGGGTGTTCAGGACGGGGATTTTCTGAGTAGTGGCAAATTCGACGTCGATCTTGTCGAGGCCGATGCCGTATTTGCTGATCACCTTGAGGCGGGGTTGTGACTTCTCGATCACGGATTGGGTGATTGCGTCGTCGCCGCAGAGAAAGGCATCAAACTCACCCACCAGTTCCAGCATTTCAGCTTCCGGAAGAGGTCCGCGCGCCCGCACAATTTCGAATCCCTGAGATTCAAGGAGTTCGTGATGTGGACCGGGAGTGTCCTGATAACTCGTGGTGGTGAGTAAAATACGGGTTGTCATAAGCTAAGCCAACGATTAGCGAGATGAGAATGCGAGGCAATCTACAAATTGCGCAGCGAAGCGACGAATTACGCAAATGACGGATTCTGCTCCCACGGGCGAACAGCGCGACCACGGCCCCCAGCCGATTGATACCCTCATGGAGACATTGGGCCTGGCAAATCACGAGCTGGTGGCAGCAAGCACAGAGCAACTGACCCACAAGCAGGTTCAGAAAGCGCGGAAAGGGCGACGCGTCACCCGCAACATTCAGACGAAGATCAAGAATGCCCTTGAGCGTCTTCTCTCTGATCGGGGCGAGGAGCGCCGCTTTGCGTTAGACGAGCTTTTCAACTACGTTTCCTGATCCATGCAGATTTCCCGAAAAGCCGACTATGCGGTGCGAGCGATGACGATTCTCGCGGGACTTCCGCCTGATCGAACGATGCAGGCCCAGGAAATGGCGGAAGCGGGAAAGATCCCGATCAAGTTTCTCGAGCAGATTCTTCTCGTCCTGAAAAAATCGGGAATGCTGCGGAGCAAGCGCGGGGTCGGGGGAGGGTATCGATTGAACCGGGAAAGCCGACTCATCAGTCTCGCCGAGATCATTGAGACAGTCGATGGCGAACTCGTTCACCTGGTGGATCGGGACGACTTTCCATCCTTCGACGGTTCTGCGGGTATCATTCACTACCTGGGTAGCGCCGAAGAAGGTCTCAACAAGGCCCTTCGAAAGACGACTCTCGAAGATGTCGCCGGTCATGACGCCGGTGATTCCATGGTCGGCTACGGGATTTGACACCTCCCTTATGCTCTCTTCCTATGATTGCTGAATCGATTGCCACCCAGTTTGATGTTCCCGGTCGTCTCGTCGCACTACAGCCGATTGGAGCGGGCAACGTGAATGACACCTACCGGGTCATCCTGAGGACGACATTTTCCGAGGAGCAATACATTCTCCAGCGAATCAACCGCAAGGTGTTCAAAGATCCCGCAGCCGTGATGTCGAACATGAAAGTGGTCACGGATCATGCGCACCGTCGGATTGAAGAGGAGGCCGGGGAAGCAGATCGCATCTGGCAACTGCCCCGGGTCATCCCGACCAAAGGGGGCGGGGATTATGTGGTGGATGAAAACGGGGAATACTGGAGAGCACTTTCGCTGATCGCGAGCACGACGAGTTACGAGAAGGTCAGTGTGCCTGAGCATGCGCTTGAAGCCGGCCGCGTTCTCGGCCATTTCCAGCGGATCATTTCTGATTTTCCGATTGATGAACTGGAGGATACACTGCCGGGGTTTCACATTGCTCCCGCCTACCTGGGGCAGTATGACGAAGTGTTGAAATCGGACGGAGCAAAACAGCGTCTCTCGGCTTCCTCCGAAGCGACCCGCCTGAGCCGCTTTGTCGAGGGGCGGCGCGATTTTGTGGGAATTCTGGAAACGGCACTCTCCGCAGGCGAGCTCCAGTTGCGCCCCATTCATGGGGATCCGAAAATTACGAATGTGATGATCGATAAGCTGACAGGCAAAGGTACCTGCATTGTCGATCTTGATACCGTGAAGCCCGGGCTGATTCACTACGATTTCGGCGACGCGGTGCGGAGTGGTTGCAATCCGGCGGGCGAGGAAACGAGTGATCTAGAAGAGGTCTTCCTCGATCTGGATCTCTTTGAGGCGTTGGTGAAAGGATACCTCGCCGAAGCGAAAGGGTTCCTCACGGAGTCGGATCGCCAGTATCTGTTTGATTCGGTGCGCTTGATCACCCTGGAGTTGGGGCTGCGTTTTTTCGCCGACTATCTTGCCGGTGACGTCTATTTCAAAACGAGCTACGAGGGGCAAAATCTCAATCGGGCCCGGGTCCAGCTCGCCCTGTGTGAAAGCATTGAGGCGAGAGAGGGAAAAATGCGTGCGATTCTCGATAGGCACTGCTGAAACCCGGTGTCAAAAATCGAGGGAGAAACGCAGAAAGGCGGGCCCGCGCATCAATAGCCGAAATACTCGCGGTTAACCCGCTGCCCGTAGTAGACTCCGAACACGCTCGCAACGGTGCTGATGACGAGAGCGGGCATGAATCCGAAGAATTCGCCCACCCACCAGCCGATCGCACCGGCGACACAAGACATGCCAAGAACGAAAATCGCAGCCATAGATGAATTATTGTAAATATGGAAATTATATAACGCAAGTCCGCTACGTGAAAGGACTATTATTGACCGCGATCAGGGGAGCGCTTTGACCTGCCATTGCTCGTCGAAAAATCCGGCGGCAACGACTTTCCCCGGGAATCGGGTTCCCGGAGGCTCCCGGAGATCGATCACCGCCCAGTCGGGAAGCTTCGGTGTCTGCCTTGCATTGTTGAGGTAGGCATATTCCCGATAGGTGAAGCCACTGTTGAAAACCACGTATCGTTCCGGGTTGAGCGGGTTCGGATAAATGAGGATCAGGGAATGGTGTTTCGCCGCAAAGCGTTCATCTCCGACAATAATCGTGTCGGAATCCCAGCTCATCGGCATTTCCTTGAGGACCTGCTGCATCAGGGGCTGGCTCGACGGATCACCCCAGAGCACGAGATGGTGTGCCGCGATGTCTTCGTCCGTGACTTCAGATGCCGGTTTCGTGCGTGCGTCGCCCCGGAACTGCTTCCGCCAATGCACAAGCGCCCGTTCCCGCTCTGAGTGCGTCCACTCTCCCGGCAAATCGTATTGCGGCTTTCCGGTGGGGGAAACCATGAGGAAACTGTCGGTAAAGGCATCATCGACCGGTCCCTGAAGGCCGGGTTTCTTCTTCGGTTGTGGTTTGCGGTCGTCAGAATAGACCGGATGCAGTTTAAGCGACCACTGTTCATCTAAATTGACAAATCCTGCCCGCCACGAGCGGTCGGAGCGAACTTTCCCGGGACGAAGGACCTCATCATTGATCCGGAGAACCGGCTGCGTCATGGGATCGATCCAGCATTCGCCGGGTCCGAAATCGAGAGAAAACGCCGTGATCCCTTCGGTCGTGATCGTGATTTCGCTATCACCGGTGCGCCGGGCTTCGATTCGGGACCGTTCCCAATGCTCCTCAAGCCCGTCGATTTGAATCCAGTGATGCCGATGATATCGCAGTGTGTATGTCGTGAAGCGCAGTTGTTCCGGAACCGTCGTGGGCGTGGCCGACACGATGGAAGCGAGTCGGGATTCGATCGTGCCGAGGGTGTCCGGGTGAAATTGATGTTCCGTTTCCGGACCGACGAAATGAACGAGGTCGAGTCCGACTTCACGGCCCGCTGAAACCATCATGTCTGCAGCCTGCTTCTGGCGATCCAACTCTCCGGAATAGGCAATCGTCGGGACTTGAGAAAGATTTTCGACCCATTCGGTCGCGTCATACCATCGCCAGAGCTTCTTTTCCCACCACGCAGGGTTGAGGGTTTCCCCCTGGAAGGTTTTCAGAAAATCGGGTGTTTCCGAAAAACCGGCCCCGGGCTGAGCGGCCGCCCATTTTCCCGGAAAGTGAACCGCGAACTGCCAGCAGGAGGCCCCTCCCATGGAGAAGCCCCGCGAGAGAATCCGGTTTTCGTCGATTCTGTAATCCTTCCCGGCATGTTCCAGCGCTTCGAGTACATCGGTCTCCCCGGCAAAGCGATTCGCGTTTGAGTAGCGGCCATAGGGATGCAGCACGATGGTATGGGGCGGTGAAATCTTTCCCCCCTTGCCGGTGCGACGTTGTTGAAGAAAGGCTACCTCGCTCAGCGTTTCGCCCCGCCCGTGGAACCAGAGATCGAGGCGGATAGGGGACGGATGCGCGAAATCATAGGTCGAAGGAATCTCGAGGCCGTAAGGCTGCACCGAGCCGTCGATGCGGGAGAGAAAGCCGCGGATCACCGGACCGGACTCCTCCAGCCAGGGCGTTTCGCCCCGATTGAGTTGATCGGCCCGTTCCATCCCGAGCTTCAGATGGTCGAGCGCGAAATGAATCTCAGCCGGTTTGAAAAACTCATCATGTCTCAGCGCATCCCGCACCGCTTTGTGGAAAACTTCCACATCGGGAAGGTAGGAGAGAAGGGCGGGGGAGAGTGATTCATTGGCGCGGATTGTCTCGATCTTTCCTTGCAGGGTATCGAGGCCGGCCTGGATCTCCGCCCGTTGCTCCGGTGTCACTTCAATTCCCGGGGGCGGAACCTGGCGGACTGTTTTCGGATCGTTGTCCTCCGGACCGTCCGCGAGAGCAGAGGAGAGGAAAAGCGATAACAGGATGAGAACCGGGACATGGCGCATCGGGGAATATTGCCGGAGTCGGCCCGTGTGGCCAGCCCGAAATATCTCCCTCTGTTTGAACGGGATATGAGTGACAGATTTGCCACGATTTTCGAGATACCGAAAGGGATAGGTTGAGGCACTGTCCTCTTCGATGAACGTGGATTTAGTCTGGAAAGCCCTCCTGCTTGGAGTGCTGAATGCAGCTCCGATTGGTCCGGTCGGGTTGATGTGCCTTCGAAAGAATGTCGAAGGTCAACGCCTCCCCGGGATCCTTGCAGCGATGGGAATGGCGTTCGCCTATGCGATCGTTTCTTTCTGTGTGCTTTTTGGTTTGAATGGAATCGGTCAGTGGCTGAATGACTATCGAGTAATCTGCCAGTTGGTTGCCGGGATTTGTCTATTGGTCATGGGGTGGCAGGGACTCAGAAAAGCGGCGGCTCCACTGCCTCGAACGCTCTGTCCGAAAAAGCTGGCGGGGGATTTCACGCAGAGTTTTGCGATGACGCTGTTGAATCCGGTTCCCTTTGCGACATTCGCGTTCATCCTCACGAGTTTCCATATCGTTCGAGGGAAGCTTGATCTGGCCGCCGACCTGATTTTCTCCGTCCTCGTTTTTAGCGGGACGATGCTCTTCTGGGTCAGCGCGAACCAGATCCTTCACGGGGTGAAAAAGCGGAGAGGGGAGCGGACCTTTCGACTCGTGAACCGGGGAAGTTCCGTCGCCCTCATGATTTTCGGGGCTTTGATTCTTGTAAAAGGAGCACTCGAGCAAAGCCGACTGTGACCAATCAGCCCTGCTTCTGACGTTTGAGGAAGTCTTTTTTCCACTCGGTCCGGCAATTCAAAACCCAGTCGACGAGGGCGGTTTCGAGGCCGACGTCAGAACCTGCCTGCTCGCTGAGAAGCCACTTGTGCCTCATGACTTCGTCGCGCTCCGCAAGAAATTCCTGATAAAGCGACGGGCTGGAGGGGCTTGATTCGGACATGTAAGCGTGGCGTGAATGCCTACCCCAATCTGAATCGGAAAATTCGCTTTTTCAACTGCTCGTGACGTAAACTGCCACATGAACTTCCTCCGTTCTTCTGTCCTCATTTGGGCCATTTTTTTCTCTGTTCCGGACATCTTCGCCTCAGGTGGTGACTGGTTGCAGTGGCGTGGTCCGAACGGAAACGGAGTTGCGGAGAGCAACTCGGCGCCGCCGGAAAACTGGAGTGCCGAGGAGGGCGTCAAATGGAAGGCTTTCATCCCGGGGCGGGGTCACGCCAGCCCCATTGTCTCAAAGGATCTCGTCATCATCGCGACGGCAACCGAAGAGGGGCAGTTCGCGATCGCCTATGACCGGGAAGAGGGTTCCGTGAGGTGGAAGCAGCGGGTTCATGAGGGCGGAGTTCCGACCGAGCTGCATCGCAAGAACACCGCCGCGAGTTCCACTCCCGCTTCCGATGGAGAGCATTTTTTCCTCCTTTTCCACAACGCGGGACAGCTTGTCCTCACCGCCCTGGATCGTTCCGGAAACGTCGTCTGGCAAAAAGATACGGGAGGCTTTCAGTGTGATTACCGGTTCGGATACGGACCGAGCCCGATCCTCTACGGAAACTCGTTGATTGTCGTTTCAGAGTTTGGAGAAGGCTACATCGCCGCTTTCGACAAGTCTGACGGCGCTGAGCTTTGGCGGGTTCCGCGTCGAAACAAAACCTCATACTCTTCTCCCGCCGTGGCCCGTGTTGCGGGGAAGGATCAACTGCTTCTCAGCGGAGCGGATAAGGTCGTCAGTTACAATCCTGACAATGGCCAAATTTTATGGGAGGCAGCAGGGAGCAGTCTCGCCACCTGCGGCACCATGGTCTGGAGCGATGACCTCGTCTTTGCCAGTGGCGGGTTTCCTAACAAAGAGACCATCGCGGTGCGGGCTGACGGATCCGGCGAAGTGGTTTGGAAAAATGGAGATAAGAGTTACGAGCAGTCACTTCTCTACCATGACGGGCATGTCTACACCTTGAATGACAATGGAATTGCCCTGTGCTGGAATGCTGAGACCGGGGAGGAAAAATGGAAAGTCCGGCTCGGAGGTCCCGTCAGCTCATCGCCGATTCTCGCTGGTGGTTTGATCTACGCCACGAACGAACAGGGCATCACATTTGTGTTTCAGCCGAATCCTGAGGCTTTTGAAAAGGTCGGCGAGTTTCAGCTCGGGGATGAAGGTTTCGCGACGCCGGTATTTGTGGGGAATGAGGTTTTTGTAAGGACGGCGGAGCAGGGCGTCGAGCGGCAGGAGTATCTCTTTTGTATTGCCCCGTAGCTGGATCGGCCGTTTTATAGAGGCTGCTTTTCCTGCCAGTGTGGCGTAGCGCTGTTTTTATCCACCCCTTCGGAATAGAAATTGCGTCGTCCGGCAGAGCCCTGAGTCATGAATTCAGAAAAAAAATTACTCATTCTCGTTGGAAGCCCGAGGCGCGAAGGAAACTCTGCGGCCCTTGCCCGTTCCGTCCAGCAAGGGGCGGAGTCGGCAGGGACGGAAGTGGAGTTGCTCTTCCTTGATGATTACATCACCAGCTTTCTCCGCGACTGCCGCTCCTGCCGGAAGGAGAGCGGTGAATGCTCGATTGAGGATCGCTTTCGAGAGTTGTTTTTCGAAAAGTTTCTGCCGGCGGAAGGAGTTGTGATCGCGTCACCGGTCTACTGGTATGGTCTCTCGGCACAGGCGAAGGCGTTCTTTGACCGAACCTTCTGCTATTACGCAGCTTCCTATCCGGAAGCGGAGCGCGTCGTTGCCGCGATGACCCGGAAGCGGATCGGGCTGGTCATGGCTTCAGAGGAAACCTACCCGGGAGCTTCCCTGGGGATGGTTCATCAGATTCAGGAGTATTCGCGCTACACTCATTCGGAGTTTGTCGGCTACGTGCGAGGAGTCGGGAACAGCCGGAACGAAGTGACGCGCGATCCGTCCGATCCTCTCGTCGCGGCTGAAAATCTCGGGCGGGAGATGTTCGTCCGGCGGTTTTCAGATTACCGGATCGACACCGATCGAAGCTCTAAGGTCTGGCCTTCGGTGCGGGATCCGGAGCAGGGTTAGGTAAGGGAGTCGGATTCAACAGGGTGAAATGACTGACCTGACCCTGTTGACTTCACTGTAAACCAGTCGGCGAGCGTGGCGGCAACATCGGCGTAAGAATCGCGAATCCCCAGATTCCGTGGGCTTCCGGGGAACCGGGCGAGCAGCGGAACCCGTTCGCGAGTGTGATCGGTTCCGGTCCAGGTCGGGTCATTCCCGTGGTCGGCGGTGATAAGAAGCAGCGTTTCATCGTCGAGGCGGGGGAGCAGGGTGGAGAGCCACTGGTCGAAATCCATGAGGGCGCGACCGTAGCCTGCCGGATCACGACGATGCCCGTAGAGCATGTCGAAGTCGACGAGATTGGCAAAAATAAGATGAGGCCGCTCCAGGGGGGCTCCGAGCCGTTTGTCGATCACCTCGCAGGCTTCCGCATTACTCTTCGTGGGGTGGGACTCAGTGATGCCGGAACCGGCGAAGATATCGCTGATCTTTCCGACGCCAATGGTGTGGATGTTAGCATCCTGTAAATGATTGAGGATTGTCTCAGGAGGTTGCAGGGAGAAATCGTGACGGTTTGAAGTGCGGGTGAAGTTCCCCGGTGAGCCGATGAAAGGGCGGGCAATGACGCGCCCGATTCGCTCGCGGTCCGCGATGAGACGAAGCTTTCGACAGACTTCGTAGAGCCTTTCGAGGCCAAAAGATTCCTCGTGAGCCGCGACCTGGATCACGGAGTCGGCACTGGTATAGAGGATGGGATGTCCGCTTTCGAGGTGCCGTTCTCCCAGTTCCCCGAGAATGACAGTTCCGGATTGGGCGTAGTTTCCGATGAAAGAAACCCCCGTGGCGGCTTCCATTTCCTGAACAAGTGATTTCGGGAATTTTTCGAAAACGGAGAAGGCTTTGGTGACGGGTGCTCCGGCCAGCTCCCAGTGTCCTGTCGTGGTGTCTTTTCCGGCAGAGACTTCAGTGAGACAGCCATATGAGAGAGTGGGTTCGCCCTGAACCGGCTTTCCTGCCGCAATCGCTTCGGCAGCACGAAGCCCGGCGGCATCGAGGGCGGGGACGCAAAATTCAGGCACCGCCTCACGGATGTGACCGACGGTATTGGCACCTTCATCACCGAAGGCGGCCGCATCGGGGGCGTTTCCGATCCCGACAGAATCAAGAATGATGAGGAGAGCCCGTTTCACAGCGGATCAGACTCCGATGGGGTGCCAGGCGGTCTTGAACTCGACGGTGTCGAGAATGCGATACGGATCCGTCGCTGCTTCGGAGAACCAGTCTTCTTCGGATGCCAGCGCGTGCGACTGAACCCGCTTCAGGTTGTCGCCGGCGCCCGACTGAAGCTGTTTCTGCAGCTTTCCGCCACCGGCCCCATTGAGAATCGCATTGACATCCATGTGGCTCGCGAGCCAGGGCGCGAGTTCATCCCGTTTCCCCGTGAGGATATTGACGACCCCGCCCGGGAGATCGCTCGTCGCAAACACCTCCGCGAGAGAAATGGAGGAAAGAGGGGCCGTCTCCGAGGCGACGACGACGACTGTGTTTCCTGAGAGAATTGTCCGGGCCGTCAGCGTCACAAGACCGAGAAGAGAGGGGGCGTCGGGCGCAAAGATGCCGACGATGCCGGTCGGGTCCGGGGTCGAAAAATTGAAGTGGGAGGACGCAACGGGGTTCACGGAGCTGAAGACCTGGCTGTATTTGTCGGTCCATCCGGCATAGTGAACAAGGCGGTCAACGGAAGCTTCCACCTCGCGAGTGGCTTCCTGTTTGGACTTGCCGGTGGAGGCGATGATCTCCTGCAGGAAGCTCTCCGCGCGGCTTTCGAGCATTTCCGCAGCGCGGTAGAGAATCTGCCCTTTGAGATAGGCGGTCGAATTTCGCCAGCCGGGGAATGCGCCGCGGGCAGCGACGACCGCATCGCGGAGGTCTTTGCGTGACGCGTGGCAATAGTGGGCGAGGTGGGTTCTGTCAGTAGCATCCACTGCAGTCATGGTTCTTCCGCTTTCGGTCCGGGGAAACTTCCCGCCGATATAAAGTTTGTAAGTTTTCAGGACGTTGAGTCTCTGTCGCGACATGCGGGTACGGTAAGGGGAAAAGAGGCGGCTGAACAGTCCCGAGAACCGGAAAAATCGAGATGGCCAAGAGAAGGGGAATGTGTTTTTCTGGTTCGGTGGAAGAGGAATCGGAAGAGAAAGTGAATCGTTTCGCGATGGGAATCGCGACCGGATGGTTGATCCTTCGCCATCGTCCCTATCGGAGGAATTTGCTCTTTTTTACCACCCTTGTGACCCTGATTCTGGTCTTTGTCGGGGCTGCTCCCCTCGGGAGGATTCTCGCAGCGAATCCGGTGTGGTTTGCGGCCTATTGGATCGTGGTATTTCTCCTTGCGGCGTTTGTCCTTCTTCTTGCGGTCTATGACCTCATCCGGATTCGGAGGGATCATCGCAAGCGGGTCAGCAGCCTTGAGCAGGAACTGGCCGGGGCGGCGGAGGAAGCGCGTCGTCTCGCGAGAGAGGAGTTGGAGAAGGATACAAAGAAAGGCGAATGATGGGGGCGAAAACTACCCATCCCGGCGAGGTCGTGGCCAAGGGGGACCTGCTCATCGCGGGTCCTTTCATTTTCCAAGTCGGCACTCTCACGCTAAGTTGAACGATGCAGTATAATATTTGGTTCATCGGGATCGTTCTGGCGCTTTTCCTCCTCTGGAAGCTGGACTTCTTTGCAACCCTGTTGAATCTCAAAGCACTCACTCCGGAGATTCCCGCAACTTTTCGCGGCTATATCGATGATGAGGCCTACGCACAGTCGCAGGAATACACGAGGGAGAAGTCCGTCCTCGGAATCACGGAGGGAGTGGTTTCGCTGGTGGTCCTGTTCATCTTCTGGTGGTTCGGTGGATTCGGATGGCTGGATGAAAAAGTGCGGTCTTTAGGCTATGGGCCGGTGGTGACGGGAATGGGTTTCATCGCTGCCTTGATGATCGCGCAGCAAGTTCTGTCGACTCCGTTTGATCTCTACTCGACTTTTGTCCTCGAGGAAAAGTTCGGATTCAACCGGACGACCTTCGCTATCTGGGTGATGGACCGGATCAAGGGAGCGACGCTGGGAGCCCTCATCGGTTTGCCTTTGCTCGCCGCCCTGCTTTGGATTTTTCAAACCGTGCCGATGGCCTGGCTCTGGGGGTGGGGACTCGTGACGGGTTTCTCGCTGCTTCTCGCCTACGTCGCCCCGACCTGGATTATGCCCCTGTTCAATAAATTCGAACCGCTTGAGGAAGGGGCGCTGAAAACAGAGATCCACGCGATGGCGGAGAAGTGTGAGTTCCCCTTGAAAGAAGTCAGTGTGATGGATGGCTCGAAGCGTTCCGCGAAATCGAATGCCTTTTTTACCGGCTTTGGAAATAACAAGCGCATCGCTCTTTTCGATACCCTGATCGAAAACCATACCGTACCTGAACTCGTCGGAGTGCTCGCGCATGAGATCGGTCATTTCAAGAAACGGCACATCGTGAAGTCTCTCGTCATCGGAATCCTCACGACCGGAGTGACGTTTTTCCTCCTTGGGCTCATGATGCAGAACCGCGCTCTGCACGATGCCTTCGGGGTGAAAGAGACAAGTGTCTACGTGAGTCTTGTTCTCTTCGGGATTCTCATGTCGCCGGTGAATGACCTGCTCTCCATCGGGAGTCATTGGCTGAGCCGGAAGCATGAATTCGAAGCCGATGCCTACGCCGCGGATGTTACCGGGAATCCAACCGCGATGGCAGATGCCCTGAGGAAGTTAAGCAAAGACAATCTCAGTAATCTGACGCCACACCCGTTCTACGTGTTCCTGAACTACACCCATCCACCTGTCACGGAACGAGTGAAGGCATTGGGAGTGGAGTAGTTGGCTGCTCGATGTAGCGAAAGAGGGCGGTCTCCCGGGCGGAGGCAGCAGGGGTGGCCGGACCCGGAATTCACCCTGCGGCCGCCTTAGATCTCACCTTCTTCGACCTGTCGGATGAGCTCGAGCACGGCACTGGAGGCTCCTTCCTCAAGATGGAAGAACAGGTAGCGGGTGAATCCCGGCTTTTCAAAGAAGCAGCTCAATCCGTAGAGGAGTCGCGCGTAGTCGGCGCGGGCCTCTTCTTTGATCGTCAGAGAAAGGTTGAGCAGAGCGTTCAGAGAATCGGGGTCGCCTTCGAGAGCTCCAAAGGTCGTGTCGGCGAGATCCTGAATTCCATGGGCGGCCGCGGCTTCCGCGAGGGCCGGGGAGGCGTTTTGCTGAAGGAGGAGTCGCCCGGCGATGGCTTTGGAAACGTTCTCCTCTTCCCGAAGAGGAAAGGGAGGGCGGGCATCATGGTATTTCACCGAAGCATCGGTCACGGTCCAGACACCATCGACGAGAGCGAAGACGTAGCGATGGTCAATGCGCCGGGTCGCGTCATCGAAGAGCCCGTCCTCTTTGACAACCACGGTGATGCCGGATTGAGGATCTTCACCTGCGGTAGACCCGGAAACCTCCCGGCGTTGTGACATCCATTCTCCGCCCGGAACGATCCAGGGACCAGCCAGCGTGGCGGCGATCAGGGAAGGATCTTTCGTCCACTCCTCCCCGGCAACGGTCGCTTCGCGGATTCGCTGATTGAACTCAGAGGGATCAACGGCCTGCTCTTCCGCGAGAAGCGGGGAGATCAAGGCAAAGAGAAAAACAGGGATCAGGCGCACGGTCATCCCCTTACGACGCATGAAGATTCGATTCATGCAAGAAGAAGGGGATGGCGGGAGACAGACTCTCCCTTCGATCTAATACACATCCCGCTGGTAGCGGCCGTCGTCCTTCAGCTTTTTGAGGTAAACGGTGGCCCCCTCATGATCATAGCCGCCATACTTGCGGACGAGTTCGAAGAGAGCCTTGTCCACATCGCCGGCCATGTAGGTGGCATCGCCACAGACGTAAAAGTGGGCGCCGCCTTCGAGCCATTTCCAGACTTCCTCTGAAAATTCGCGAATCTTGTCCTGAACGTAGATCTTGTGCTTCTGATCACGTGACCAGGCGCAATCAATGCGGGTGAGGACTCCCTCCTTCGCCATCTCGTCGAATTCCTCTTTGTAAAAGAAATCAGTCGACTCGTGAGGATTGCCGAAGAAAAGCCAGTTGCGGCCGGTCGCCTTCGTTACCTGTCGCTCTTCGAGAAAAGCGCGGAAGGGGGCGATCCCGGTACCGGGACCAACCATGATGACATCCTTACTGAGGTCGGTCGGCAGCTTGAAATGCTTTGTCGGCTGCATGAAGACACGGACTTCCTGCCCTTCCTCCATCCATTCGCAGAGGAAATTAGACGCGACTCCTTTGCGGACCCGCCCCCTGGATTCGTAGACCACTTTCGCCACCGTGAGATGAACTTCGTCCGGATGCTTCTTCGGGCTGGAGGCGATGGAGTAAAGCCGAGGCTGCAACTTGCGGAGCAATCCGATGAAATCCTGACCGCTCTTAATGTCGGCCGGAAAGTCATAGATGAGGTCGACCACCTCGATCCCGTCGATGAGAGCCGACATCTGTTCGTCGTCCTCCAGCACGGCATGAAGGTAGGGATGACAAGTGAGGGGAGCCCACTTCTTCACCATCGCTTTCGTGACAGTCCGGATGTCGTAGCACTCCAGAAGAGCATCCCGAAGCGCCAGCTTGCGCCCGTCGTGCGCGGTCACCGACACCGCTGTGTTGAAAGGAAGAATACTGATGATCTCATCAACCAGAGCTGTGTCGTTGAGTGGATACGTCGCGACAGCGTCTCCGACTTCATATTCCAGCCCGGACCCGTTGAGCTTAAGTTCGATGTGACGAGTGTCGCGGGGCGAAGGCTCGAGGTTGAGTTTGTACCGATACTTAAGCGGAGCTGGAAACGGACGTTTCTTGCCGAAGGGAATGTCCTCGACGGATTCGACTTCAGCAACCCCGTCGGTTGTCACGGTGGTTGTGAAGACTTCCTTCCCGATTTCGTCCAGCTTCCTCGACACGACGCGGAACCATTCCTCGGCCGGGTCTTCGTAGTCGACATCGCAATCGACCCGGGCTGCGATTCGCTCGGCGCCGAGTTCCTCGAGGCGCTTGTCCATGAGCTTGCCCATCTCGCAGAAGTCCGCGTAATTCGTATCCCCGAGGGAAAGAACGGAGAACCGGCTGTTGGGGAGCTTTGGAAAATCGGAAGACTTGAATTTTTCCCAGAATTCGACTGCGTTATCGGGGGGATCGCCTTCGCCCCAGGTACTGGTGACCACAAGGATGAGAGGCTCCTCGACGAGATCGACGGTCGCATGATTCTCCATGTCGACCGCATCGGCGGCCCAGCCGTCGTTGTTCATGACCTCAGCAAATCCCTCGGAAAGCGCCTGGGCGTTGCCGCTTTGACTGCCATACAGAAAAAGAGCACGTGGTTTGCCGGCTGCTTTGCTGATGCCTGAACTCCCTTTGCCCAGGGTCTGAACGAGCTGGGTAAGGTAAGACTTGAGCCAGGCGCGCTGTTCCGATGAAAAAGGGGCATCTTCTGGAATTTCTGGAATGGTGTTGGCCATAGGTCGGGGTGGAGTTATAACGCACGATCGGCATTGGTCAAATAGAGCATGAAGCGCGCCGTTCCACGCAGCAGATACGATTCAGCCGCCGAACTGGAAACGGTCAAAAGGCTTCGTTTCTCAATCACGCCAGAATCGCCCTGGCGACAGTGCCATGGACGTCCGTGAGACGGAAGTCGCGACCGGCGTGGCGGAAGGTGAGGGCTTCGTGATCCAGTCCCATGAGATGTAAGATAGTGGCATGCAGGTCGTGAACGTGCATTTTATCTCTCTCCGCGTAATAACCGTAGTCATCCGTCGCTCCGTAGGCGAGCCCGCCTTTGACGCCTCCACCCGCCATCCAGACGGTGAATCCGTGGGGGTTGTGGTCCCGTCCGTTTCCGCCCTGCGCGGTGGGGGTCCGACCGAATTCTCCGCCCCAGATAACGAGCGTGTCTTCGAGCATTCCCCGTGATTTCAGATCCTTGAGGAGTCCGGCGATCGGCTTATCCACCTCGGCTGCGTTCTTGGTATGTCCCTGGTAGAGATTGGAATGCTGATCCCACTGCACTTCGCTATCGGAATGTGTCACCTGAACGAAACGGACCCCGCGTTCGCAGAAACGACGCGCAAGCAGGCACTGCCGTCCGAAATCCTCAGTGACCGGATCATCGATGCCGTAGAGTTTCTGCGTGATCTCCGTTTCACCGGAGAGGTCCTGCGCATCGGGCATTGAGGTTTGCATGCGGTAGGCGAGTTCGAAAGAGCTGAGGCGGGCGTTCAGGGCCTCGACTTCAGGTTTTTCGGCGACGCTTCGCTCATTCATTTTCCGAAGAAAATCGAGCTGCTTCCGCTGGTCTTTGCCGATCACAGCCGGAGGGGTGATGTGCTTGACCCTCGCCTGGAGCGAAGAGGAACTCGCCGTGCCCATCGGGGTACCCTGGCAGTGCTGGGGGAGAAACGCGGAGCCCCAGTTGTTCACACCGCCATGGGCGAGGGTCGGGCAAATCGTGATGAATGAGGGAAGGTTCCGGTTTTCTGAGCCGAGTCCGTAGACGATCCACGACCCCATGCTCGGGCGGACAAAGGTGTCGCTCCCCGTGTGCAGTTTCAGCATGGCTCCTCCATGGGCCGGATTCGTGCCGTGAACGCCTCTGAGGATACAGAGGTCATCGATGCATTGCGCCACGTTCGGAAAGAGGTCACTCACGGGCAGGCCGCTTTCACCGTATTGCTTGAACTGCCAGGGTGATTTAAGGAGATTGCCCTGCTTCGCAAAGGTGACGCGAGGGAGTTCGAAAGGAGGGGGCTTGCCGTGATCCCGGTCGAGCATGGGCTTCGGATCGAAGGTGTCGATGTGCGACGGACCTCCTTTCATGAAAAGGAAAATCACTCTCTTGGCCCGGGCCGGAAAATGGGGACGCGGACTGCTCCCGGAAGCGAGCAGTGACTGGAACGCGACCTGACCGAAACCGAGGGCGGCGGTCCCGAGAAATTCACGGCGCTGGAGGAGGGGGCTCACTGGAGATAGACAAACTGGTTGGAGGCGAGGAGGCTCTGACAGAAGAGGGACCACTGCTGCGGCGAATCCGGTGCCTCGTTGAGAAACCCGGCGGACATCGCCATTTCGTCGGCGCTGGGCAATTTCCCGAAGGCAAGCTGCCACGCCCGTTCGATGCGGTTGGTGAGCGTTTTTTCCTCCCGCATGATCCGGGAGGCAAAGGCGGAGGAACTGTCGGTCATGAGCGCAGAATTCATGAGCAAAAGCGCCTGGGGAGCGATCACAGTGGAGGGGCGGTTTCCTGTCGGCATCGTCGGATCCGGATAGTCGAAGAGGTGGAGCCAATCGTAAACGTGATTGCGAACGATGGGGAGATAGGCGGTTCGACGGAGTGAATCGTAGGAGGTGTGATCTTTCGAAGTGTGATTGAACACCATCTGGCGATTGCGGAGCGGGATCGTTTTCCCTCCCATTTCAGGATCGAGGCGCCCGGAAACATGGAGAATCGAGTCACGGATCGCTTCCGCTTCCAGTCTGCGAACGGGAAAGAAGCTGAGGAGTCGGTTCTCAGGATCGGCCTCCGGATCCCGTGACGGCAGAGGATCCGAGGAGCGACCGTAGGTGTCGGAGAGAAGAATAAGGCGGTTGAGCTCCTTGATGCTCCAGCCGTTTTCGACAAACCGGTTCGCAAGGTAATCGAGCAATTCCGGATGACTGGGTTTCCCGCCGAGAACGCCGAAATTCTCGGTTGTCGGGACAAGGCCCTCTCCAAAATGCCAGCGCCAGACGCGATTCACGATGACGCGTGCGGTGAGGGGGTGCTCAGGACGCGCCATCCAATGGGCGAGCTCGAGTCGGCCGCTCGAGGACTTGGGGAAATGGATCTCTTCATGGCCAAAGACAGCGGGGACGGCGCGGGGCACGGGATCGCCGAGGCTGAAATGATTGCCGCGAATGTGAATCGGAAGCGTGTCTTCGATTTCTTCGCGGTCGGTGAGGCCCATCGCGCCCGGATAGTCCGGCGAACTGCTTTCGAGCACACGGGCTTCATCGGAGAGACGATCATATTCCGCGAGATCAGCTTCGGAAAAGGCATGTTCGGGCTTGGCGGGGACGGCGAGAAATCCGGAAGCATCGAAGAGGGCGGCGCGGAAGGCTTCGAGAGTTTCATCAGGGAGAGCCTTTGCCTTGGGATCTTCTTTCTGTAACTCGGAGAACTTGAGGACAGCGGTTCCGAATCTGTCTTCGTAGAATTTTATCATGCCCTCGCGATCGTTCGCTTCCCGGAACTTCCACCAGGGGCCGAAGACCTCCGACTTCATGTGATTATCGAGATGACGCCTTGAGTGGTACAGGATGCGGGGATGAAGGTCCGCTTTCGCCGCGACCTCCGATACCGTCTTCAAAGAATCATCAGCCGTGAAATCGAAACAGGCCGCGAGGTAGGCGACGGCTTTGCTGCGTGCTTCTCCCCGCAGGCGAACCGTCACGTCGCTCTTGTATTTGGCGGCGGCCTTTTTCGCTTCACTGATTGCCGCATCGATTGCTTTGAATTTCTCCTTCTCCGCTTCGGTGGAGAAGTCGTGCTCATACCAGTGCTTGATGGCTCCGGTATTGGTTTCGCCAAAACTCTCCGAGTTCTTAAAGATCGCAGCGAGAGAGTAGTAATCCGAATGAAGAATGGGATCGAATTTGTGATCGTGGCATCGCGCACACCCGAGCGTCAGACCCATGAACGCTTTGCCGGTCGTGTCGAGTTGCTCGTCGATTACGTCCATGACGAGCTTCTCCCGATCAGGCTCGGCGAGGACGCGGGCACCGAGGGCGAGGAATCCTGTCGCGATCAGTGACTCTTCGGTCGGGTTTTCAATGAGATCCCCCGCCAGCTGCTCAACGAGAAAACGGTCGAAGGGTTTGTCTTCATTGAAGGCGGCGATGACGTAGTCGCGATACTTCCACGCGTTCGCGAAGGCAAGGTTCTCATCCAGCCCGTTTGAGTCGGCGTAGCGGGCGACGTCGAGCCAGTGGCGACCCCAGCGGATTCCGTAGTGAGGAGAGGCAAGGAGGCGATCAATCACCGTTGCCTTTGCCGTAGGGGATTGATCCGCGAGAAAAGACTCCAGTTCCTCCGGCGTCGAAGGCAGGCCGATCAGGTCGAAAGTGACGCGTCGAAGCCAGGTTTCCCTGGAGGCGGAATCCACCGCAGCCAGTCCGCTTTCTTCCAGCGCGGTATCAATGAAATAATCAACGGGGTGAACTCCTTCCGGAACCTCAGGTTTTTCCCGATCTTTGAATGACCAGAACTCCCGTCCCTTTTCCGGGTCCATCCCTGTCGGTGCGGGTGCAGCATCCTTGAGCTCGGGTCGCGGGTCAGGTGCCCCCATTTCTATCCACGTTTCCAGATCGCGAACCTCCGCTTCAGAGAGCGGTGACTTCGGAGGCATCTGCAGATCACGGTTGTGATACCGCACCGCTTCAATGAGGAGGCTTTTGTCCGGTTCGCCCGGCACGATTACAATCTCTCCATGGTCACCCCCGGCCCGAAACGAGGCCGGAGAGTGCATCGAGAGCCCGCCTTTCACATCCTTTTCCGTCGCATCGTGACAGCGAAAGCAATTCTCGACGAGAAGAGGGCGGATCTTCCGCTCGAAAAACTCAGTCTCCGCCGCCGTGATTTCGGTAGCGAAGGCAGAAAAGGAGGGAGCAAGTGACAGGAATGCGCAAGCTGCCCGGAGGAAACTCGAAGAAAGCCCGGATTTTCTTTCGCGTATCACTGGTCAAGACTATACCGAACCGTTAAGAATGAAGCGATGGCGCAATGGGGGGATGCCTCCGGGGGAGCATTCGATGATCCGTCTGTTGCGCCTTCGGAATTATATTGTATACAATCTGCAGAATGGCTTTGCTTCAATCTGAACCTATCGCGCTGATCGATCAGCTCAAGACTGTCGTCGGGGACGGGGATTTACTCACCGAACCTGAGGATTTGATCCCGTACGGATTCGATGGCACGGCGGCGATGAAGCACGCGGCGACCTGTGTCGTGACTCCGCGAACCGTGAAAGAAGTGGCCTCGATTGTCAAAATTGCGGGAGCTGCCGGTGTTCCTGTCGTGACGCGAGGTTCCGGGACGGGCCTGTCCGGTGGAAGCATTCCCGTGGATGGGGGCATCGTGCTTTGCCTCGTGAACATGGATGAGATCATCGAACTCGATCCGGCGAATTTGACGATCCTCTGCGAGACCGGAGTGATCACGAAAGCGATTGACGATGCGGCGCATCCACACGGCTTGTTCTACCCGCCGGATCCCGGCTCCATGAAAATTTCCACGATCGGAGGGAATGTCGCGAACAATTCCGGGGGCCTTCGCGGGCTCAAGTATGGTGTGACCCGTGACTACGTCATGGGATTGGAAGTCGTTCTTCCCTCCGGCGAAGTGGCCTGGCTCGGCTCAAAGTGCGTCAAAGATGTCGCGGGGTATTCGATGAAAGATCTTTTCGTCGGATCGGAGGGAACGCTGGGCATTATCACGAAGGTGCTCCTGAAGCTGGTTCCGCGACCGAAGGCGCGGCGGACGCTGCTCGCTTCGTTTGATTCCATGGAAGCTGCGGCCAGGACGGTTTCTCAGATCATCGAAAAGCAGATCATTCCCTGCACCCTGGAGTTTCTCGACCGGAAAACCTGCGGATGCGTCGAGGATTATGCCAGGGTCGGTCTCCCGACGGAGGCCGCCGCGGTTGTGCTGATGGAGTCCGACGGTCCGGAGAGCGTCGTGGAGGAGGAGGGGGATGCGATGGCGGCGATTGCGGAAGCCAACGGAGCGATCAAGGTCGAAAAGGCAAAGGATGATGCTCATGCGACACGACTGGCGACAGCGCGGCGCACGGCCTTTTCTGCGCTCGCAAGGATTCGTCCGACCACCATTCTTGAGGATGTCACGGTGCCGCGGAGCCGGCTTGTCGAAATCGTGAATTTCGTCGAGGAGGTCGGGAAAAAGCATCGGCTTGAGATCGCGACCTTTGGACACTTCGGTGACGGGAACGTGCATCCGACGATCCTTACGGATGAAACCGACAAGAAGGAGATGGAGCGGGTCGAGCACGCCCTTTCCGATATTTTTGACAAGACCATCGAGCTTGGCGGAACCATCACCGGTGAGCATGGAGTCGGCCTGGCGAAGAAACCATTCCTCCCGCGCCAGTTTTCAGAGGCGAGCTACCAGTTGATGAAGCAGGTGAAGCAGGCACTCGATCCGGCGGGGCTCTTGAATCCCGGTAAAATCTTTGATCTTCCTGAGACCAAGGTGTCATGAGCGAAGCAAAGACCCTGACACCACTCAAATATCTCGGTGACCTCGACTACTCCGTCGTCCAGCAATGCATGCACTGCGGCATGTGCCTGCCGAGCTGTCCGACCTACCTTGAGACGAAGAAAGAGCGGAACAGCCCGCGCGGTCGCATTGCCCTGATGCGTTCGATTGCCGACGGCGAACTCAAGGTAACGAAAGAGTTTGGTGAGGAAATGTATTATTGTCTCGGCTGCCTCGCCTGCACCACGGCCTGTCCTGCCGGGGTGAATTATCCGGAGCTGTTCGAAAATGCGAGAGCTGAGGTAGAGCATCAGGGAGTGCTCTTCAATCCGGAGCGCCGATTCTGGCGATGGCTCACGCTGAATCAGCTTTTCTCCAAGCCGCGCCTGCTCCGGGCTGTAGGGCGACTTCTCTGGTTGTATCAAGTCAGCGGGCTTTCCTGGTTGGTCAGGAAAAGCGGGCTCCTTTGGCTGGCGCCGAAGAATCTCCGGGAACTCGAGCCGAGCACGCCGGTGGTGCAGCGCCGGTTTTCGGATGAGCTGATTGAGGAATCGGAAGCGCCTTCGGGAATTCGATACCGGGTTGGATTGCTCACCGGATGTGTGCAGGATCTCATTTTCCCGGACGTAAACCGGGCGACGGCTGACGTTCTTCTTGAAAATGGATGCGAAGTGACGACGCCGCGTTTGCAGGGCTGTTGCGGATCGCTCCATGCGCACAACGGGGATCTCGATCAGGCGGCGGAACGCGCGAGAGCATTGCTGGATCGTTTCGATCTCTCGTCGCTGGACGCGATCATTACCAACGCAGCAGGCTGTGGCTCTCACCTCAAGCATTTCTCCAATCTGCTCAGGGATGACGCTGCCTACGCAACAAAGGCGGCGGAGTGGGATCAGAAGGTGAAGGACATTTCGGAGTGGCTCGTCGCAATCGATTTCCGGAAGCCTTCCAAGAGCGACACGGGTGAAGCAGTCACGGCGACTTATCACGAGGCCTGCCACCTGTGCCATGGCCAGGGGATTTCCAGTCAGCCGCGCGAACTGCTGAAATCGATTCCGGGACTGGAGCTGGTGGAACTGGAGAACGCGACCGATTGCTGTGGCAGTGCCGGCATTTACAACATCACACAACCGGAGCAGGCGGGAAAACTGCAGAAGGCAAAGGTCGCTTCTTTGCAAAAGACCGGCGCTTCTCTCGTTGCGACAGCGAATCCGGGATGCCACCTGCAGATTCAGAACGGTCTCGGTGATTCCGCGACCGTGATTCATCCTGTCACGCTCCTTGCTGATGCGTATCGTAAGGAAAGAAAATCATGAAAACGTTCTGGTTTAGTCTCCGCCTTGCCTTTGGCGCGCTCTTCATCTTCAGCGGAGTCATGAAGTTGAAGGATCCGATCTTCTTTGCCGACGTGGTTCGCAACTACCAGCTCATCGGGGATCCCATGGCTCCGGCGATGGCCCTGTTTGTGCCCTGGATCGAGATCTTTGCCGGCATTGCCGTGATGCTCGACCGCTTTGTCCGCGGCGGCTCTTTTTTACTCACCGCGAGTCTGGTCGTCTTCACCATGGCGATCGCCGTCTCATGGATGCGCGGGTTGGACATCACCTGCGGATGTTTCGGGCAGAACGAAGAACTCAACTACCCGGTGAAGATGATGCAGAACTTCGTCCTCCTCGCTATCGGGATCTCGATCTGGTGGAAGGCTGAGATGGGTGCCTTCAGCAAAAAAGCAGGACGGACGGCCTAGCCCGTTTTCACCGGCCGGGACATTGGAAAGACGGACCGGCAGTCCGTCGCGCGTTTGGGGAGAACGCGGAAGTCCTTCAGCACGATTACTTTACATCGAGTGTCTCGGTCCCGGCGCCTTCGGCGGGCTCGATCCCGAGAAGTTTGCACACCGTGGCATGAAACGTGAGCTGGCTGATTTCATCGAGCTCGCCGCTGAGCGGGGAGTTCGGGTAACCGGCCATGATGACCTGACCTGACATCCGGATCGATTCTTCGACGGGGTAGCCGTAGGCTCCAAAGAATCCCGGCCCTTCTGAAGGATCGAAGACCGGCTCTTCCGCTTTCTCCTCCGCGAAGGCGTAACCCGTTTTGAGGACGAGGACCCGGTCCCCGGTGCGCTCGTGGAGATAATTCCACTCTTCCGGGAGCTCTTCCTTTTTCAGGGTCCGGAAATAGATGCGCTTGCTCAGTTCGCCATCGAATTTGTCCACGAAGATTTTCTGCTCACCTTCGGATTCGGGAAGATCCTTGAAGTAGAGGTTGGCGACGGCATCGTGAGCAACAATGTCGGCGTTGGCCATCATCTCATCTCCGAGGAGGTGGGCGATGTTCACATTCTTATCAAGCTCCGCCATGCCGTGATCCGTCGAGATGAAGATCACAAGATTCGCGGCCGGCGGCGCGAGCTTGTCCCACTCCGACTGAACGGTGTCGAAAAACGATTTCAAAGCGATGTCGGTTTTGCCGACCGCGGCATAGGTTTCATCGGCACGCGGCCCGTTCACGAGCCCGGCTTTGTAGATGTCATTGAGCCGGAGCATGACGAGGCGGAGGCGGTCGCCCCCGTCGGCGGCGGGTTCAGCGCCCTCGGGAACCGAGGCGCGCCAGGCTTCGAGTGCTTTGTTGAGGCGAGCCTCGTCGGTGGCTTCCTCGTCGTAGGCATCGAGGAAAAGGGAAGCGGGATGATCGCCGGTCTGGTTCTGAGACAGCGGCCAGTCGTGGACCAGCGTCTTGATGCCCTGACGGGTCGCGGTGGACCAGATCGGCTCGGCCTGGAGAAACTCTGCATCTTTCGGATTCTTGACCACTTCGCCCGGGGCCAGTCGCAACTGGTCGGCGACGATACCGTGTTTTGAAGCGGTCACTCCGGTCGCCATGGTCGCATGAGCGGGGTAGGTGAGGCAGGGAAAGCTGGGCCGCATCTTGTTGGTGCCGCTTCCATCGCTGATGAGCTGATCGAAGAATGGCGTCTCCGATTTTTCAATGTAATCGCCGCGGAAACCGGGAATACTGATCCAGACCACGACCGGCGGTCCATCTCCCGAACTGGTCTGCTTCGGAGCCGGCGTATCGGTTGGTTGATCAGTGGTCATCCGCTCATTGGCAGCTTCCATTTGCTTGCGCTGAAAGTCTGCGATGACGGCCTGGGTAGAGCGGTCCCCATCCATCGCAACCCGCTTGAATTCGAGTTCCTTGCTGCCGCTCCAGAGGAGCATGACAACGAAGGCAAAAAGGATCACCGCGACGAAAGTTACTAGCGAACGGAACATAGATCAGTTTTTACTCGAAAAGAACCCGTCGCGCAAGTGGTGGGAGCAGTCAATTCAAGCACGCAGCCGTGCGGCAAAAGCCCCGTCGTGGCCGTCCCGCCAGGGGAGAGAGTTCACGGTCCCCTCCACGGTGAGGCCGGAGCGCTCGATGACCCGCTCGTTTTCCTCCTGATCGATGGAGCAGGTGCTGTAGATAATGCGTCCGCCCGGTTTGAGAAAACGGGTCACACTGTCGAGTAGTTTTTCCTGCAGTTCGGCCTGTCGTTCGAAGTCACCTTCCTGAAGCCTCCATCTTACATCCACCCGCCGGCGGATCACGCCGGAGTTGGAACAGGGGACGTCGAGGAGAATGGCATCAAACGGCTCCAGTTCAGAAGGCTCCGGTTTTTCATCGGTCCAGTCGATCTTCCGCAGGGTTGCGGAACCGGCCCCGAGACGCTCGAGGTTGCCGCGGGTGCGTTCGAGACGTTTTTCCGAGCTGTCGGCCACAGTGATCGATCCGGGATCGCCGGAGAGCGCGGCAAGATAGGCGGCTTTTCCACCCGGAGCGCCACAGGCGTCGAGGATGCGTTCGCCGGGCTTTGGATCGAGAAGGCGGCAGGCCAGCGAGGTGCTGGGGTCCTGAACGTAGACGAGACCCGCATCGAGCCACTCGTGATTTGGCGCTCCTTCGAAGAGAAAGAAATCGGGGTAGTCAGGGCCGACCAAAGAGGGCTCAGTCGCGGACCTGACCCTGTTGAGTGCCTCTTTGTCTGCGGCGAGAGTGTTGATGCGGGCGTAGTTGGACGGAGGCTGGTTGTTCCACTCGCAGAGGGCGGTGGCTGCTTCTTTGCCATACTGCATCTCCCAGCGCTCGATGAGGAAGCCCGGGTGGGAGAATCGATCTTCGAGCGGCCAGGTCGGAATCGCGGCCTCGAATTCATCCCGCCGACGGAGGGCATTCCGGAGGATGGCGTTGACGAGGCCCCGTTCGTGCTTTCGGGCGAGATTTACGGTTTCGTTGACGGCCGCATGATCGGCGATTCCGGAGAGAAAGATCTGGAAGAGACCGATGCGGAGGAGGTTTTGGGTCTCCGATTTGATCTTTCCGCGTCGGAGCTGATCGATGATTTCGTCGATGAGAAAAAGGTTTCGGATCGTTCCGTAGAGGATCTCAACGGCGAGGGCCCGATCGGGTCCCGTGAGCTTGTAGTGCGAGGCGAGGTCGGCGAGAATATCCCCGGCATACGAGGAGGTGTTATCCCATTCAGTGAGGGCTTCGAGCGCGACGCGGCGTGAGGACATAATGGAAGGGGGGGGCGAAAGACGCCCGTCTTTCGTTGCGGCTCTACGGGTGACTCGCCAGCTTGGCGCGGAGTGCTTTGGCGCGGTCCCCGTCGATGACGAGGGTGTTGGCGAGTGAGTTTCCGAAGGTGTCAAAGTCGTGGAAGGTCCAGACGACTTCTTTGTCGCGGGTGATCTCGATGATTTGCGGATTGTCAGGGCCGGCGTGGCAGTTTCCGATCATGAGATTTCCGTTCTCCCGTTCCTCAATCGTCGTGACCCAGGCGAGGGTGATGCCTTCGAGGTCATTCTGCTCCAGTTTCCAGACAATTTCTTTCTCCGGTGTCACTTCGAGAACGCTGTGTCCGTTCCCGGTCGTGATGAGATAATTGCCGTTCTCTGCCTTGATCGCCGAAAAACACTTTCCGCCAAACGCGTCGGGGCCATGGCCCTTTTTGGGTTCTTTGCCGAAGAGGGGAACCGGGAATTCCCAGATCGCTTTCCCGTCGGCATTATATTCCTTCACGGTTTGATCGGCTTCGTGCGCGACGAGATAGTGACCGTTTTCGAGGCGGTGGACCTGCCGGGTGTCGGAGTGGGCGCTGGGTGAAGACACCGCGAGCGGGAATTCCTTCACAATCGTTCCGTCCGCTTTGACCTCGAGGATCCGGCTCGACCCGGATTCAGCGATCATGGTGGTTCCGTCAGGAAATCGTTGGGCGGCGTGAATCTCGACTTTACTGAGTCCGTCGTCCCGGTTTTGAGTGATCGCGTCGTAAGACCAGACCGTGTTCTTCCCGAGATCGAATTCGACGACGAGCGGCCACCCGTCCTGTGTCAGGATCGTGTCGTCCGGAAGAAGATGCAGGATATGAACCTGCTTGATAGGGTGATGCCAGAGGACCTTGTTCTTGTCAGCAGGGTCAACGATTGCGACGCCTTTTCCGGCTTCCGCACCGATGATGAGCCTTTCCGGAGGAGCGGCCTGAAGGGGGGAGGTGAAAAGCAGCGGGAGGACAAAGAGAAAACGAATCATGATTGGGGGGTGGGTACCGGCCAGACGGGTTCAATTTGTTCGGCACGGACCCAGCCCCGGAGTTGCCCCGGAATGTCAACGTAGCGCCACTGGCCTGATGCCTGGATGATGCGAACTTCGGAACCCGGTGGCAAGTCGATAACGGTCTTTGAGGCCGGGGCCGGAGCGGTAAGGGCTTTCGCCCCGGAGGCGATCACGGTGGCAAAGTTTTCCGGTGCAAGCTGTGTCTTCTCGTAGTGGTTCATTCTCAAGGCGACGTAGCCAAACATCCCGAGGATCACTCCGAGGACGACCATTCCGGAACGGTTTGGACGAAGCGAGGGGAGGGAGAATGCTGCGGCCACCGCGATCGCACCGGCCCAAAGCAGGATAGAACCAAGCCAGCGCCCTGTGCCTGAAGGGAGTGAACGCAGAAATCCGGCGAGGCCCGATTCGCCAAACTCAAGGAAGCCGATTTTGGTTTTCAAAAATTCGATATTCTGCGGGATCTCCGGGGCCCTCGGTTCGATGATCTGTGCGCGACGAAACCACAGCATCGCCTCTCCCGGTTTCTCGAGCCGATACCGGGTTGTCCCCAGATTGAAAAAAAGATCGGCGGAAATGAGACCGTTATCGACGAGGCTTTGATACTTGAGCGCGGCCTGTTCGAGTTCGCCGCTCTCGAAGTCAGCATTGGCCGAAGTGAAGACCTCGAGAGACTCCTGAGAAGATCCGGGAGTCAGAATGAGGGCGATCCCGATGACAATCAGCGGGAGCATGATGAACGTACGAGAGGTCACTTTTTGGCAAGCTTTTGAAGGGTGGGAACGATTTCGGCAACGTCGCGATCCGTGACCGGTCCGTCACTTTGGTTGGCTCCGCTGTAAAGAACAGTATCGCAGCGGTCGGTGATGCGATCAGCAATATCGAGCACAGGCGCAGGTGCGTCGGGATATTCATCCCGCCACAACATCAGGGATGTCGAAACGGCGTGGTAGAATTCTCGCTTCGGTGCTCCGGCTTTCGGAATGCGTTTGAGAGATTGCCGGAAGCTCAGGACGGGAAGGTGACCTTCGCGGTCGAATTCCCGCTGCTTCACCCGGCGAATCACACCAAAGCCGAGAACGGTGAAGAAACCGATCGAGAAAACCGCCTGCACGAGATAGAATAGGGTCGAGTCGGATTTCAATGAAGCGGCGGAAATCCAGCGGGGCTGCGTTTTCCTGATGTGAAGGATGTCGTCGAACTGCGGGTTCGGGCGCGAGGCTTCGGGCACCCGGGTCAGTTCGCCGGAATCGGTGGGAAAACGGATCGTGGCCGGAGCGCTGCTTCGCTCATCTGAACTCACCGTGATCGGAATTTCAGGGGTCTCCAGCGAGACGTACTTTTCCTGATCCGGGTCAAAGTAGGTGAGTTCGAAAGGAGGAATGGATTTCACTTTGGCCTCCGGAATGATGACTTGTGAGAACACAGTGCGACCGGCGGAGCTGCCGGAGTTCTCGCTCGCGGTCGCTTCGAAGGTTTTCGACGGCTCATAGCTTTTCCACAGACCGGTGGGAGGCACTTTGAAAACCGGAGCCCCGAGGGTTTCAAAATTGCCCGACCCGTCGACGACAAACTCCATTGAAATAGGATCGCCGATGCTGACCTCAGCCGTCGAGGCGGTCGCGGTCAGTTCGAAGATTCCGACACCGCCGTTGAAGCTGACCGGAGCGCCGGGGGGCAGCGGCTTTACCGTGACGTTCACGGTATTGGTCGCCATTTCCCGCACTACGGTCCGGGAGAAGAATCCGCCGAATCCGAAGCTGGCACCCTGATTGTCTTTTACCCGGACGCCAAGGGTCGCGGGTCCGATGCGATGCTCTCCGGCTTTCAGCGCAAAGAGGTTTGAAGGCAGCGACGCCGATGTGTAGTAGGTATTCCCCAGATCCGCGCCGTCAGTCTGCACATCGCGGAAGGCTTTGATGATGAAACTTTCGTGCTCGAGCTGAGGCGGGAGAACATCCTGAATCGAGTTTCGTCCCTGCACATACAAACTCAACGTGAGCGGCACGATTTCATTCACGTAAAAAGTGTTCTTTGAAAGCTCAAACTTACCAAAGTAGGGCTTCGTCGCGTCGATGGTTTCATTCTGGTCCCTTTCGTAGATGGTGATTTCAAGCGGGTTCGTCGAATAGGTTTGAGTTCCGAGGACGACATTGAGCGACGGAATCGTGAAAGTCCCCGGGGTTTCCCCGCGAAAGCGGTAGAAGTGGGTCACCTCTATGGTTTGGGTTTGGTTGATGATCGAAATTTTCGAATTCTGACCGGAGTGGGAAATGTCGAGTCCCGGAACGCCAATCGTCTCAGGCACGGAGGCATCAACGCCGGTGACTTTGAGGATGAGCGTTCCCACTTCACCGATCGCGACGCGACTGGACAGTGCATTCATAGAAACCCCGAAACCATCCGGGGGCTGTTGTCCCGATGAGGGCAATGCCGCGAGCGCGACAAAAAGGCCGATCAAAAAGGCTGCAGTGGAAAAGCGAGGCATGGAGCGTGGTTACCAGTTCTTGTAGTTCTCTCCGCGCGAGGGGGCAAGGACAGGACGAACTTCGGTTTCGTCGGCGAGAGCTTCGAGAAGCTGTCTCGCTTCACTGGGAGCGTAGCCGGTCTCCGGATTCGTTTTCATTTCCTGCGGATTCATCTGGCGGGGGTCCTGAGGCTGGGACTGATTCGGGTTCGCCTCCAACTCCCCGTCACCCGGGGCTTCAGGCTGTTCCGGCTCCTGTCCTGCAGGCTGTTGAGGTTCTGAGGGTTCTCCGTCTTCGCCTTCCTTCTCTGAGGGATCTTCGGGCTTTTCCCCGTTTTCGCCATCGGATTCGGAGTCCGATTCATTTTCCTGAGGATCCTGCTCCGACTCGTTCTCCTGCTCGTCACCCTTGCCGTCTTCGTCCTGCGGTTCTTCGCCGGATTCCTCCTCCCCCGGATCTTCGTCCCCCTTCTCCTGCTCGTCGTTGTCTTCTTTCTCTTCTTCGTCCTTCTTGTCTTCCTGATCCTTTTTTTCCTCTTCCTCCTGTTCCTGCTGCTCCTGTTCCTGTTTTTCCTGTTCTTTCTTCAGCTCCTCAATTCTCTTTGTGACGACTTCGATGTTGTGAGTCGTTTTCGGATTTTCAGGATTGAGTGAGAGAGCCGATTCGTAGTGCTCCAGTGCGCTTTCCCACTGGGCGAGGACTTCCCCGACCTGCGCGGGTGGTCCCTCGAGGTTTTGCAATTGATCCGGATTTGCCGACTGACCGAGTGCCTTCAACGCGGCTTCGCCCTGACGAAAGAGTGTGTTGCCGAGGTTGTAGTGAGCGTGTTCACGAAACGCATCTTTGGGTTCGATGAGAGCCCGGCCATACGCTTCGGCAGCGCGCTCGTAATCGCCTTTTCGAAAAGCGGCCGCTCCTATTGCGAGATTGAGACGGGAGACATCATCACTCGAGGGGCGATCAGCGAGGGCACCCTCGTAGGCCTGAATTGCTTCGTCGAACTCACGACGTTCGAAGGCTTCGTGTCCGGCGAAAAGTGCGTCCTCCCCGGAGGCTTGCGAAAAAAGGAGGAGGGCGGGAGCAAAGATCCAGGCGGAGTTTGAACTCAGTGTTCTGAGGCCGGTGGGGCGGGGGGCTCTGCTCCAGAGCGCGGGAGTGAGGTGAGCGAGGATGAGACATATCACCGCAAAACTCAGTGGCCACATGAATCGTTCGATGGGGCGGAGCTGCGAATCGCTTTGCTCGCGGGAGCTTGCGATTCCGTTCTGGATCTGCTGCACGACACGGCTGAGTGAGGTGGCGCCGTCGAGGTGAACGTAGAGTCCGCCACCGGAGGCGACCCGCTGAAGCACTTCAGGATCGAGACGGCTGCGAACGACCTGCCCGGCTTCGTCCTTGATGAAAACCCCGGGGACCGGGTTGCCGCGATCATCCAGTTCCGGAATGATCGCCCCATCGTTGGTACCGACTCCGACCGAGATAATAGTGAGAGACGCTTCGCGGGCCTTTTCTTTAACATCCTCCACTTCTTTGCTGCCCTCGAGTGCTTCCCCGTCGGAGAAAATAACGAGAGCGCTCTGATCGACTTCAGCTTCTTCGATTGTCTCCAGAGCAAGATCGATCGCCGCGGCAATATTGGTTCCCCCGCGGGGAATAATTTCCGTATCGAGCTGGACGATGGCTTCGCGGATCGCTTCGTGATCCACGGTGAGCGGGGCTTGCAGAAAGGGGCGTCCCGCAAAAGCGATGAGACCGATACGATCTTCGGGAAGTGAATTGACGATGTCCGTCGCCGCAAGCTTCGCACGCGAAAGGCGTGAGGGGCGGAGATCATTCGCAAGCATGCTCCGCGAGGTGTCGATCGCGAGAAAGAGATTTCGGGCCTGAATCTCGGACGCGACTTCATCAAACCCGAGTTGCGGCCGGGCCAGGGCGGTGAAGGTTGCGGCAAGAGCGAGGCATTGCAGGGTGAAAACGGCCCAGCGTTGAACCTGGCTTCCACTGCTGACGAGTTGTCTTTGCAGCCTCGGGGAGACCAGTCCGGGGAGCTTGCGGCGTCGCGACGAAGCGGCCCTGATTCGCAGGGCGAGCAGCGGGATGAGGACGAGCAAACCCCAAAACCAAAGCGGGCTGTGAAAGGTTAGATTGCTCATGGGTATCTACGCCAGAAGGTCTCGTCTCCAACCAGGGTTATCAATCCGAAAAAGACACCGGCCATCGCGAACCAGTGGAAAAATTCATCGGCTTCAACGCGGGTCGTGCGGAGGACCTCCGTTTTCTCCATTTCGTCGATCAATTCGAAAATGCGCTCCAGCCCGGAAGTGTCCTGGGCGCGGAAGTATTCCCCGTCCGCAATCGCCGCGATTTCCTGAAGCGTCTTTTCATCAAATTCCTGACGAAGCCGCTGCGGTCCCACCGGCGTCTGCACGACATAGTCTCCATAGGTGCCGACCGCGATGGTGTAGACCTTGATGCCCAGCGTTTTCGCGAGTTTGGCCGCCTCGACCGGAGCGAGCTTGCCGGCATTGTTGACCCCGTCCGTGAGGAGGACGATCACCTTACTTTTCGAGGGGCGCTTGTCGAGCCGCTTTGCAGCAGCGGCAATGGCGGATCCGATTGCGGTGCCGTCTTCAACAAGACCGATCCGGACCCGGCCCAGTCCCTGCTCCCCTTCCAGCCACGATTTTGACAGTGTCAGGGGGCTGGCAAGGTAGGGTCGGCCGGCGAAGGCGAGAATTCCGATTCGGTCATTGTCGCGCCTTTTGATGAAATCGCGGGTGACCTTTTTTGCCGCCTGGAGCCGGTTCGCGCGGTTGCCTTCGATCCTGAAGTCTTCGACCTGCATGGAACGGGAGACATCAATCGCGAGGATCAGTTCAACACCGCTTTCAGAGACCTGCTCTGATCGATTGATCCATTGCGGGCGTGAGAGAGCGAGGATCAGGCAGGTCAGGGCGAGAAAAAGGCTCGCCAGGCGAAACCCTCCGCTTCGTCCTTTCGCAACGGGTCCGAGGCGTTTGAAAATGTGCAGGGAGGAAAAGGTAACGGCGTGCTGATTTCCGGAACGGCTCCGGAGGAGCGCGAGAAGCGGAATGAGGGCCAACAACCCGAGCACCCACGGGTGGGCAAGTGAGAAGGTGGTTTCAGCGGGAAGATTCATGACGCTGCGGTCGCTCCAACGTTTCGGTTTGTCCCGTTGCAGGGAAGTTTGACACCGTAAACGTGCAATCGCTCGATGCCACTACCATTCGATGACCGCACTCGCCCAGGTCAGGCCGGCTCCGAAGGCGACGAGAAGGATCTTGTCACCCCGTTCGATGCGACCTTCGCGATGCGCTTCATCAAGAGCGATCGCAACGGCAGCGGCCGAAGTGTTGCCGTATTTATCGAGATTGATGAAGACGTCGTCCCGGTTGATTTCGAGGCGCTCAACGATCGCATCGATAATGCGAAGGTTGGCCTGGTGGGGAATAAGGAGTTTGATGTCTTTCGCGGTGAGTCCGGCGGCAGTGATGCCGTCGAGGCTCGCTTTCTTCATCGCATTGACCGCGTGCTTGAAGACTTCGCGTCCCTGCATCGCGAGAGTCGCCATCTTCCGGGGCGCATTCTCCACTGTGATGGGGCAGGCGGATCCGCCTCCGGGAATATTCAACAACTCGGCTTGTGCCCCGTCCGTTCCGAGTTGGGAAGAGAGGACGCGGCCTCCACCGTTTTCCGAAGGAACAATCACCGCGGCACCGGCACCGTCGCCGAAAAGGACGCAGGTGTTGCGGTCCGTCCAGTCGACAAAAGCACTGAGCTTCTCCGCGCCGATGATCAGCGCGTTCTTGAAAGCGCCTGCGCCAACGCTGTGACGGGCAATTTCGAGCGCATAGAGGAATCCGGAGCAGGCTGCGGAAACGTCGAAAGCAACCGCTCCGTAGGCTCCGATCTTCTGCTGAACGTAGCAGGCCGTAGCGGGAGTGAGGGTATCGGGAGTGATCGTGGCGACAATGATGAGATCGACCTCGGAGGCGGGAATGCCCGCCTGCTCCAGCGCTTTGAGCCCGGCCTTGCTTGCGAGGTCGCTGGTATTTTCGTCCTCCGCTGCAATGCGCCGGGCGCGGATGCCGGTGCGGGAGGTGATCCACTCGTCGGAGGTGTCGACGGATTTCTCCAGTTCCTCATTTGTCATGATCCGCTCAGGGAGATAGCTACCCGTCCCGGCGATGCGAACCGGGGTGATCGTTTGACCGGGCTGTGGAGCGGATGATGTCATAAGCGGTAATTCAGAGCCGTTTTGAAGAGGGCACTGTTAACTGAGGAGACTGGCTGAGCGAGCCATTTCTTCCTCAATATGAGGATTCACGTGATGTTTCACGGCTTCGTACGCGACCCGGATTGCATTCTTGACGGCAAGAGGTGAGCTGGAGCCGTGGCCGATGATGCAGACACCGTTGACGCCGAGGAGGGGACTTCCCCCATAGGTCTCGTAGTTTCCGCGTTCCTTCGTGGCACGGAAGGCGTCTTTGGCGATGAGGGCACCCATCTGGCGGATCGGGTTCGCCATGAGATCCTGTTTCAGCCATTTGAACATGACTTTCGCCGTCGCTTCGCAGGATTTGAGAATCACATTCCCGACGAAGCCGTCACAGACGACGACGTCGATTTTTGATTCGAAGAGGTCATGCCCCTCCACATTGCCGATGAAATTCAAATTCGAGGCCTTGAGCAGCTCAAAGACTTCCCGGGTGAAATCCGTTCCTTTGGAATCCTCTTCGCCTACGGACATGAGGCCGACAACCGGGTTCTTCTTCCCCTGGACATGGCGCGCGTAGACGCTTCCCATGATGCCATAGCCGAGAAGATGAGAGGGCTTCCCATCGACGTTGGCACCCGCGTCGACGATGTTGCAGGGACCGTGTTCATTCGGAAGCGGTGAGGCGATCCCGGCGCGGCCGACGCCGGGAATGGTGCGGAGCTTGATCGTGGCTGCGGCAACGGCGGCACCTGTGTTTCCGGCGCTGACGACGGCGGCACACTCACCCTGCTTCACGAGATCGGTGGCGATGCTGATCGATGATTTCTTTTTCTCCCGCACGGATTTCACGGCGGAGTCTTCCATCGTGACGACCTGCTCGGCATGGATGATCTCGATCTTCCCGTGGGCGTAGGAGAGGTGGTTCAGCTGCTCCTTGATCTGTGCTTCGTCTCCGACCAGGAAGAGTTTTTCGAGATCGCTACCAAACCCTTCCAGCGCTTGCATAGCGCCTTCCATCGTTGCGGCGGGAGCATGGTCGCCCCCCATGACATCAAGGGCAATCTTCATAGGAAAGTCAGGGCGCTATCTAGGATGAGGAGAGTGCAAGTTGCAACTCTGAAAACAACAAAGTCACCTCAACCGAGGTGACTCCGTAGAAAGAAATAGAAGAGGAGGAAGCGCTTAGAGCTCGTCCACCGTGATGACCTGACGGCCTTTGTAGTAGCCACAGCTTGGGCAGGCAATGTGAGAAGGAGTAGCGCTGCCGCACTCGGAACACACATTGAGCTTCTGGGCACGCCAGCGCTGGCCGGAACGGCGGAGGCGCTTTTTCATTTTGGAGGTGCGACGTTTTGGAACTGCCATAGCTAAAGTTGGTTGGGGGGCGCATTTTGCCCCCAAAACAGGGAAAGTCAACGGGGGATTGCTCCCGAATCGTTAAATTCTTTCCTCTTCAATGTCATAAACGTCGAACCAGTAGTAGACGATTTTGTCTGCGGGGAGGAATTCGGGGATATATCCCTCAAGAAATTCCTGCAATTCAATGGGCATTTCGCTGATGCGCTTGTAGCGAAGATCGTTGTTCCATTGAATGATCTCACGGCTTTCGAGATGGCGGTCTTCTCAGGAAGCCATTCGGCAAAAGCCTCGTCTGAGAGGCCTTCGGCAACTTTCGCTTTGAATTCATCGGCGGTGATTCCGGTGAAGTCGAAGAGAAGATGATCAAGTGGGCAATCGAAGTGATACTCCCCGGCTGTTCCGGCAAGCACTGCGCGGCACTTGTCGAGAGTCCGGGCCGCGACAACAAACCCGCCGAGAGTGTTCCGCGGGCTTCTCGGGAAAGCCGAATTCAAATCAGGGGTCGTGGAATCAGGGGATTGGTTCATCGGATGGATAGGACGTTTCCGGAGGGGCGGACGTACAGATGAATCGGAAAAGGCGCGTTTGCGACGGGTGACAAAGCGCCTCGTAAGCTTCACGATAGGTCATGATCCGAAATTTCATTTTTCTTTCTTTCATCAGTCTGGTCGGTTTGGCTGGTGCGGCGGACCGTCCCAATGTCGTGGTCCTGCTCGCTGATGATCTCGGTTATGAGGATATCGGGGTTTATGGAGGGCCGGTGAAAACGCCGAATCTCGACGGGCTCGCCGCGGGCGGAACGCGCTTCGCGACGTTTTACTCCGGCTGCGCCGTCTGCTCTCCATCACGAGCGGTATTGCTCACGGGCAGGCACCATATCCGAACCGGAGTCTACAGCTGGATTTTTGATGAAACGCAGGAATCCCATCTCCGAGAGCAGGAGACGACTCTGGCTGAAATTTTGAAAAGCGAAGGCTATGCCACCGCCCACGTCGGAAAATGGCATCTTGGTCTTCCTACAGAAAAGATCGACAAGCCGACCCCGGACAAGCACGGGTTTGATCACTGGTTTGCGACAGGCAACAATGCCTCGCCGAGTCATGAAAACCCGGACAATTTCGTGCGCAACGGGGAGCCGGTTGGCGAAATCGAGGGATATTCCTGTCAGATCGTGGTCGACGAGGCGCTCCGTTGGCTTGATTCCCGGGAAGACAAGGAGGCGCCGTTTTTTCTCAACGTCTGGTTTCATGAGCCTCACGCGCCGATCGCGGCTCCGGATGAGATCGTGAAGACCTACGGGGAAGTGCCCGGGAAGAAGGGGCAGGGGAAATCGGCCGCAGTTTACTCCGGAACGATCGACAACACCGACTGCGCCATCGGAAGGCTGGTCGCAAAATTGAAAGAGATCGCCCCGGCGGAGGATACCCTCATTATTTATGCATCGGACAACGGGAGCTACCGTGACGACCGGACCGGTGGTCTCCGTGGGCGCAAGGGAATGAACTGGGAAGGTGGCATCAGAGTCCCCGGTATCTTTTCCTGGCCGGGGAAAGTGAAGTCGGGAGTGGTGGCGACTGAGCCGGCCGGTCTCGTCGATGTTCTTCCGACGGTCTGCGGACTGCTTGATCTTGAGAGACCGGAGGGTGTTCATCTCGATGGCAGCGATATTTCTCCTGTTCTCACCGGGAATGCCGGTGATTTTTCCCGTGAGCAGCCACTCTTCTGGCACCTGCAGAAAGCGCGTCCTATTGTCGCGATGAGAGCGGGGGACTACTCGCTCGTCGCTGATCCTGATTTCGAGCTGTCTGAGAGCAATATGTTCGATGAAAGTTGGATCCCCGCGATCAAAGGCGGAAATTACACCAACTATCAATTGTTCGATCTAAAGTCGGATCCGAATCAAACGATCGATCTCTCGGCGGAGAATCCTGAACTTCTCAAAAAGCTGAAAAAGCAGCTCCTTGAAATCAATGCCAGCGTCATGGCCGACGGTGCGGATTGGCATCTCGACTAACGTGATGCCGGATCAGGCACAGGAATTGCCGTTGTTGAAAAGCGGGGAGGGTGGTGGCTAAGTGCGCGCTCCTATCCTATGAGACGACTGACCTTTTACGCTGCCTGCTTCCTCGCCATTTCCTCCGTTTGTGCGGATTCCATTCCGGATGATCTGAAGCTCACGACCTTCGCCGGACCTGAGCTGACGCCGAGTCCCGCCTGTCTCTGCACCTCAGCCGACGGAACCGTCTACGCGGGAATCGATCTCAACGGTTCGCTGGGCAAGGGACCGGGGAGGGGGCGCATCGTTCGTCTCGTTGATACGGACAAGGACGGGGTTGCTGATGAGCACACCGTTTACGCTGAGATCGACAACCCGCGAGGGCTCATTGCGATCGGGACAAAGCTTTACGTGCTCCACACTGCCTACGACAGCGAAGGCGCATCGACGGGGATGGATTTGGTCGTGCTTACCGATGCGGACGGAGACGGCGTTGCCGATGGACCTGCGGAGAAACTGATCGAACACATTTGTTCCGCGACCGCGATCAACAGCCGGGGGACAGATCATTCGACAAACGGCATTCAGATGGGAATCGACGGTTGGATCTACATCGCGATTGGCGACTTCGGATTCGCTGATGCGATCGGGAAGGATGGAACCAAACTGACCCTGCTGGGAGGTGGGATTGTCAGGGTTCGTCCCGACGGCAGTTCGATGGAGCTCTACACCAGCGGGATGCGCAATATCTACGATGTCGCGATTGACCCGTTCCTGAACATCTTTACCCGCGGCAACACCAATGACGGGGGCGGATGGAACGTTCGTTTCACGCATCATATCCAGAGCGGGGAATATGGGTATCCGCGGCTCTTCGTGAATTTCGCGGAAGAAATTATTCCGGCGCTGGAAGATCTCGGAGGTGGTTCGGGAGTGGGGGCTCTCTTTCTCGACGAGCCGACCTGGCCGGCGCACTACAACAAGCAACCGCTCATGGCTGACTGGGGAAGAAAGGCGGTCTACCTTCATCGACTGGAAGAGGACGGGGCATCGTTTACGCAAACGCAGGAAGAGTTTGTTCAGATCTCGCAGGTGTCGGACCTCGATATCGATCCCTCCGGGCAGCTTTTTCTGAGCGCCTGGGATGGAGCCGGTTTCAAGGGCGATGAGACTAAGGGGTATCTTGTGAGAGTGGTGCCTCAGGATTGGAAGTATGAGCCTGCCCCTGATTTTCAGGCGGCCGATCTGGAAACTCTCGCTGCGCTGGTCGGCTCTGCCAGCGACAAGACCCGTCTCTATGCCCAGCAGGAGCTCATTTCGAGAAAGGATGCGGCCACGATGATTCCGTCGCTCGTCCGGATTTTCGAGAACGAATCCATGAGTCTCGAAGCGAGGGTAGCCGCTTTCTACACCTTTGCTCAAATCGAAACAGCCCCTGCCGTAATCCTTGCGAAGGGGACAGGAGATCTTCGCGAGTTCGCGCTGCGCGCCGCGACGGATCGTCTCGAACGCCTCAAGGAAAATGACCTGCCCGTGGCACCCTTTGTGAAAGTTCTCCACGAAGGAACTCCCCGCGAAAAGGCGGCGGCAGCGGTTGCACTGGGACGTCTCGGCAAGCCCGAGGCAGCGGAAGTTCTCCTCGCGGTGAACTACGAGAAGCCGGCCCGGGAAACACGAGCCGTTTCCACTCAACTCGACACACTCAAGGGGAACCGGAAAACCAGGGCAAAACTGCAGGTCGAGCCGGGTGAGAAGATCTATCTGAATCTTTCGGAGACCAACCCGGTGGAAAAGGCCTCCCACCTTGCCCTGCTCGACGCTGCCTTCGCTCTCGCCGATGGTTCGCCGGTCCCTCTCGCATCGCTCAAGCCGGTCGGGGGTGAGGTTTTTGTGAACCAAAATCCGAACGGTTCTGCGCCTTCGAAGAAGCTGAAGAAGGGCGTCAGTTCCATCGTTACGATGAAAGCTCCGGGCACCATTGTCTACGAGGTTCCCGCCAACGCCGTTCATTTCGAAACCGGCGCGACTCAGGCCGATTCGAATCCCGGGGATGGCTCCATCGATTTCTTCGTTTCGACCGTCTCACCGGACGAAGCCGGTGCCGGTGTCTCTGCAACGCCCCGCCATGCGACACCGAATGCGGAGGTCGTTCTTCCGCATCTCGCGGTTCGATCACTGGTCCGCCTCGGGAACGTGGAGGCCTGCCTCAATGCCGTGGGAACGTCGAGCCGGGATCTGGCCCTGTGGGCACTGTCCTATCTCCATTCTGAGAAGGCGGTTGACGGTCTCCTCGGGAAACTCAAGGAGGCTGAGGGTGAGGGTGAGGCGCGTGAGGCGATTTTGACCACCCTGGCGAGACTCTATCAGGAGGAAGCCCCCTATGATGGAAGCTGGTGGTGGACGACCCGACCTGACACCCGTGGTCCCTACTACAAACCGGTGACGTGGACCGCCTCCCCGAAGATTGCGGAAGCTTTCCGTCAGGAACTGGAAGGAGCGGATGAAGTGACTGCAACGGTTCTGGCTTCGTTGAATGACCGCATGCGAATGGGGATTGAGGATCTTGGAACATTGATTGTGGAAGACACCGTGGAAGCGATGCCGACGGTTGACCTTGTCAAGATTCAGGCGCAGAAAGGCGCCGTGGGATCAACCCCGATCGAGGACGTCATCCTTTCGCTGGATAAGATTCAAGGCAATGCCGACAGGGGGGAGAAGCTTTTCACACAACAGGGCTGTATCGCCTGCCATGCGCTGACGAATACCGGTCCGGTCCTCGGGCCCTACATGGGACAGATCGGCTCGATCATGAACCGCGAGCAGATTGCGACTGCGATTCTCCGTCCTAACGATACCATTTCCCAGGGCTTTCAGACCGCCGAGGTGAAGATGAAAGATGGCTCCGTCCACATCGGCTTTGTCACGGAAAGCGATGTCAATAAGATGGTCCTTCGTGACATGGCAGGTCAGGTTAAGACGCTGAAAGTGGCTGATGTCGAACACGAGGAGCATCTCCCGACTTCGATGATGCCCCCCGGACTGGCGAACGCACTCTCGCTGGAGGAATTCGCCGACCTCGTGACCTTCCTTGCCGCGAAGAAAGGCTGAGTTGGTGCGGCGCCCCGGAATCAGGCTTTCTTTTTTCCGGGGGCGGGCACTGGCTTGATCATTTCGACCGGCACGTCGTTTTCCAACTTCGGTCCCGGGGTGGTGCGGCCCTGATCGATCATTGACTGGAGGGCTGCGGTCATTTTTTTGACCCGGTCAGGATGCTTTTCGGCGAGGTTCGTCTGCTCTCCGGGATCGCTCGCGAGATCAAACAGCTGCACGGGTGGCAGGCCGGACAGATCGGAGCGACCGGGACGGGGCTCACTCCAGCCGCCGGAGCCGGGGCAGAGGGCCAGTTTCCAGTTCCCGTCACGAACCGCAAAGCTGCCGTTGATCGATTGAGTGATCACCGCGTCACGCGTCGGTTCCGCAGTGGCGTCCTTAAGGAGGGAAAGGAATGAGACGCTGTCTTCTCCCTGGGTTTCCGGAACTTCCACTCCGGTGATTTCCGCAGCGGTGGCAAGAAGATCGATCTGGCTGATGAGCGCGTTCGACTGTGAACCGGCGGTTACCACTTTCGGCCAGCGGGCGACAAAGGGGACGCGATGCCCGCCTTCGTAGATGTCGGCTTTGTGACCGCGATAGATATAGCTCGCCTTGTGCCCGGCCGCCTCGAGTTCGGCAAAGTTGGCCTGCGGGGAACAGCCATTGTCGGTCGTGAAGATGATGAGGGTGTTCTCCGCAATTCCGCCTTCATCAAGGGCGGCGAGGACCTGCCCGACGCAATGATCCACCTGCATCGTGAAGTCTGCATAAATGTTGACCCCGCTTTTTCCGATCCACTCTTCCGGGGGAACAATCGGAGTGTGGGGGGCATTGAGCGGAAAGTAGATGAAAAAGGGATTTCCCTCCTTCGCCGCGGCAGCACGCTCCTGAATGATCGCCACGGTTTTGGCGGTGATGTCAGGCAAAACATCAACCGCTTCAAAATCCGCTCCCGCCGGACCGGGGCGGTGGAAGGCCTTTTCGACGGTGGCTTCCTGCGTCGCTACTCTGTCCTGAATGTAGACGTAGGGAGGCATGTCCAATGAGGCGCTGATTCCGAAGAAGGTATCGAATCCCACATCGACGGGGCCGTTTTGAATCGGCGCCTTGTAATCGACTTCCCAACCTCCTTTGAAGCCTCCCGAAAAGTCGCCTTCGTCGTCGGCGATGCTGCCGTCCTTCATCTGCCAGTCGAATCCGAGGTGCCATTTTCCAACACAGGCCGTGTAGTAACCTTTGTCTTTCAGCAGTCCGGCGATGGTGAGCCGGTCCGGAGCGATGAGCGGGGGGGAGAATCCTCCGAGGACGCCCTTTTGGAGATGGGTGCGCCAGTGGTATCTTCCGGTGAGCAGGGAATAGCGCGTCGGTGTGCAGACGGAGGATGAGGTGTGGGCATCCGAAAAGATCATTCCCTCTTTCGCGATCCGATCGATATGCGGTGTCGGAATCTTCGACCCGGGGTTCAACGCGGAGACATCACCAAAGCCCTGATCATCTGCCAGGATAATAATAATATTAGGCTGGTCGGCAGAGGCAAGGGCGACGGAAAAAGCGAACGCGAGAGTGAGTAGAAACGACTTCATGATTGAGTCGGAGAGGGTAGCGAGTCGGTCCGGGTTCGTCGAGAACGCAAACGAGGCGGATTAGCGTTTTCCGGTTCTTGCGGATCGGAGAATCGTCTGAACCGTCTTTTCACCAAAGCCGGGGAGGAGGATGAGTTCGTCGAGTTTTTTCAGCGGCCGGTATTTCTGAATCGTTGCGGCGCGGGCTGGCCCGATTCCCGGAATCCGCGCGAGGTTTTTCAGGTCAGCGGTGTTGAGCTTGCTGAGGAGGTTTTTCGGTCTTTCAGGAGTTGATTCCTTTTTTGCAACAGCCGCTTTCCCGGATGTTTGTGCCCCTTCTGATGCGGGGGAATTTGTCTGAAAGAGGACGCAGGAAAGTGAGAGTAGCAAGCTGACTGAAATGGTTCGAATTGTCATTTTGAACAGTTTTACCGGTTTGAGTGGTGCGCTGCAATGGGGAAGTGTTCAAAAAAACAATATTTTCCTGTTGGATTCGGACTTTCTCAGTGGCCCTCGTTCCGTAGAGTATCGCCATGTCAGACGATTCCTCCTCCACGTTGCCTGTTCGTCCCCGTCTTCTCGATTTCTGGAAAGAAGGGGATGTCTGGTTTCTTGACTGGATTCGCCGCGACCGGCCATGGGGGGATGAGAAACTCCTCGAAGAGGTCCCCGAAGGTGCCGGCGGAAGTTACGGTGTGAAGGTCGGAGAATACGTGAAGCTGGACGGACAGAGCTATGAACCCGGGCAGGTCGTCGTCGTGGAAACGAGGGAGGAACTTCGCCAACTCGTCGGAGGAATGAGCAAGGTGGAAGGCCTCATTTTTCCCTGGTTTGATCGTATCGTGACGCCGGGCCTCTGGTTGCCGCATCTGAACAAGATCGATTTTGCCCGCTACCGCGAGGAGAATGGAAAGCGTTTTGGAAAGGCCCTTGCGATTACGCTTGGGCTTGCCGCGCTGGGATTCTACCAGCCTCAATTTTTGATGCTCGCTCTTCTCGGAGCGGTTTTCTTCGGTCTGTTTCCACTCGTCGATTCAGGGATGGCCTGGCTGCGTCGGGTGGATCGCCTGAGCGTTTCTGATTTGAATTCACAATTGGTGAACAACGAGTTGTTTCAGATCTGGATAGCGGAGCGGCCGACCGGATTGCTGAAAATTGCGGTCGGGATTCTCGTGGTTGTTTTTGCGGGGCAGTTTTACGTGGACTCTTCCGGAGGGAACTCTTCATTGCAGGGAGCGGCACTCGTGAGGGATTCCGTGTTGAACGGTGGCGAGTGGTGGCGTCTCGTCACGACCGGACTGATGCACGGCAGCATTCCCCATATTCTGTTTAACGGCATGGCGCTCTTCAGTCTCGGGCGGGTCATTGTCGCGCTGGTGAGTCCGTCGCTTCTCGGGATCGTTTTTCTTCTCACCGTGATCACCGGATCTCTCGCCAGCCTTGCTTTGGGGAATGCCCCGGTTTCGGTCGGGGCGTCCGGAGGCATTCTCGGTCTCCTCGGTTTCCTTCTCGTTGTGACTCACAAGTTTAAACGACCGCTCCCCGGTTATCTGCAGGCCAGCCTGATCCAATCCACCATCGTCGTCGCGATCTTCGGCCTTCTCGGCGCCAGGTTTATCGACAATGCGGCTCACGCCGGCGGGCTGATCGGAGGAGTCATTCTTGGAATGATCTGTTTTCCCTGGATGAGATTGGCCCCTCCAAAGACGCGTCCAATCGTCTTGTTTCTAGGCTGGGTATCGGTTGCCGTGCTTTTGGCCGGTGTCGTGAAGATTGCGATCGAAATCCGGCCGTCCTGATTTGATTTCAAGTCCAGCCGCTGAAATGGAAGTCATCCCTCTCGCTGACAATGAGATCGAAGTGATCGGTTTCGATCTCGATGATGAGAGCGGTCTCAGGCTCGAACTCGCAGAGACCTGGCTGAGCGGTGAGGAAAAGACGAGAGCTGCGGCATTCAAGTTTCCAGTCCACCGGGAGCGCTACATCCGGGGGCGCGGCATGGTGAGGCGTCGTCTCGGGGCTCATCTGGGGACAGAGCCGGGGGCCTTGAACTTTGTCCTGGGCGAGAAGGGAAAGCCGTATCTCGAAAACGACGAGCTGCATTTCAACCTTTCCCATTCCGGGGAAAAAGCCGCTCTCGCGATTTCGAGGCTTCCTGCGATCGGGATCGACATCGAAAAATTTGATCGCAAGGTGGATATCAAGGGCCTCAGCAAGAGGTGTTTCCGACCTTCTGAAATCAAGAGGCTGGAAGGCTTGAGAGATGAGGCGCTGCAGCGGGCGTTTTTCTGGACCTGGACGGCGAAGGAGGCGCGGATGAAAGCAACCGGGGAGGGATTCGGGTTGGACCCCGGGAAGATTGAAATTTCATTCGACGGAGAGTGGCCTCATCGCTGTCTCGCTCCCCTGGATCCCGAGGTTTATGTCTCAGCGGTCCGGCTTGTCGGATTCCACTCCGCCTGCACCGTGGCTGCGACGAATCCGTTTGAAGTGAGGATCGCGGAACCACTACCCGAATAAAAGGGAAAAGGTTTGAAAAAGGCACCAAAACAGTGTCCAGATCTCTACATATCAACTGTCGCAGCCGCCGGTTGCTCTCAATCTCTCATATTTCCTATGCAGCGCATTTTAGTGACCGGAGGTGCCGGATTCCTTGGCTCTCACCTGTGTGAACGACTCCTCAACGAGGGGAATGAGGTGATCTGTCTGGATAACTTTTTCACGGGGAGGAAGAAAAACATCACCCATCTGATGTCGAATGCCTACTTTGAGCTGGTTCGCCACGATGTCATCGACCCCTTCAAGTTCGAGGTCGATCAGATTTACAACCTTGCCTGTCCTGCCTCTCCGCCGCATTACCAGTTCAACCCGATTAAAACAACGAAGACCTCAGTGATGGGGGCGATCAACTGCCTCGGGCTGGGAAAACGGGTCAAAGCCCGTGTCTTTCAAGCCTCGACCTCCGAGGTTTACGGGGATCCTGAGATCCATCCCCAGCCGGAGAGCTACAAAGGGAGCGTGAATCCGATCGGGATCCGGGCCTGCTATGATGAAGGCAAGCGCTGCGCCGAGACTCTCTTTTTTGACTACCATCGCCAGAACGGCGTCGAGATTCGGGTTGTCCGGATTTTCAATACCTACGGCCCGAGGATGCTTCCCGATGACGGTCGCGTTGTCTCCAATTTCATCATGCAGGCTTTGAAGGGGAACGATATCACGATTTACGGAGACGGAACCCAGACGCGTTCGTTTTGCTACGTCGATGATCTCATTGAGGGGTTTGTCCGCTTGATGAATCATCCGAGTCAAACCGGCCCGGTGAACATCGGGAATCCCGGTGAGTTCACGATGCTGGAGCTGGCGGAGAAGGTTCTCGAAAAGGTAGGAGGGTCTTCCAAGCTCACCTTTCATCCGCTTCCCGGTGACGATCCTCTCCAGAGGCAGCCTGATATCACGCTGGCCCGGAAAGATCTTGGATGGGAGCCGACGATTGATCTCAGTGAAGGGCTTGACCGCACCATCGAATACTTTAAGACTTGCTGATCGACTGGCCCGCCGGTTTGGAGTCGTTTCTGTCACTTGCTGATCCGCCTCGAACAAGGCACCGAACCCTTTTTCCCAAAATTTCCCATGTTTCACACGAAAATCTGTTGTATCGGCGCCGGCTACGTAGGCGGTCCCACCATGGCGATGATCGCCAATAAATGTTTGGATGTCAGGGTGGAAGTGGTCGACATCAATGCAGAGCGGATTGCGGCGTGGAACTCAGATCAACTTCCCGTCTATGAGCCGGGACTGGACGGGATTGTGGCGGAGGCTCGCGGGAGGAATCTCTTTTTCTCGACGGCGGTTGAAGCGGCAATTAAAGAAGCCGACATCATCTTCGTAAGCGTGAACACGCCGACGAAGACCTACGGTCTCGGGGCGAACCGTGCTGCAGATCTCCGCTTCGTCGAGTCAGTCGCGCGTTCCATCGCAGAGCACGCGGACAGTGCGAAGATCATTGTGGAGAAAAGCACCATCCCGGTTCGGACCGCAGAGGCGATCAAATCCATTCTCGTAACCAGTGGCACCCATCATGCCCACCAGGTCCTGTCGAATCCGGAGTTTCTTGCGGAAGGAACGGCGGTCTCCGATCTTGAGAATCCCGACCGGATCCTGATCGGAGGGGAGTCGACCCCGGAGGGGCAGGCGGCGATTGAGCGCCTCGCAAACGTCTACGGGACCTGGGTCCCGCAGGAGCGAATCATACGGACCAATCTCTGGTCGTCAGAGCTGGCGAAGCTCGTCGCGAATGCGTTCCTCGCGCAGCGAATCTCCTCGATCAACAGCATCTCGGCGCTTTGTGAGGCGACCGAAGCGGACGTCGATGAAGTGGCGAATGCGATCGGGACGGACTCACGAATCGGACCGAAGTTCCTCAAAGCCTCCGTCGGGTTCGGCGGTTCCTGCTTCCAGAAAGACGTCTTGAACCTTGTCTACCTTTGCGGCCATTTTGGTTTGCCGGAGGTCGCTGAGTATTGGGAGTCGGTCATCACCATGAACCAGTGGCAGAAGCGGAGGTTCGCTGATTCGGTGGTGCAGGCTTTCTTCAACACGGTAAACAATAAGCGCCTCGCGGTGCTGGGCTTTGCGTTCAAGAAAGACACGAACGACACACGGGAAACCCCTGCGATTGATGTCTGTAAGCGCTTGCTTGAGGAGCAGGCTTCCCTCGCGATTTTCGATCCCAAGGTCGAGCCGGAGAAGATCTTCCGTGACCTCGAAGTCGAAGAGAGTGATGAGCGCCTTGAAGTCAGCTCCAGCGCCGCTGAAGCTGTCAAAGGCTCAAACGCCATTCTCATTATCACTGAGTGGGATGAGTTTAAAGATCTCGATTTCGAAGCGCTTTACGAAAGTATGATCAAGCCGGCGTGGGTGTTTGACGGTCGGAATCTTCTTGACCACGCAGAGCTCCGCGAAATCGGATTCAAAGTCCGCGCGATCGGAAAGCATTGTGAGTAAGTGCCCCGCTTCGGAGCGATTAGCCAATCAGTCAGCGGCTGTAGCCGAATCCGAGGAAGATACCGCTGGTATCCGAAGTTGAACTCATTCGCGGGCCACTAGTGCTGTAGGACAAAACGCGGTAGCCCAGGCTGGCATGCCAGTTCTCGTTGATGATGTAGCCGACGCCGCCATAGGCCTGCCAGGTTTCATCTGAGTCTCCGCTGCCGTAATCACCGTAGGCGGAGAGAAACCATTCGTCGTTCAGAAAATATTTGGCGCGGAGACCACCCACAGGGTCCCAGGATTGGCTCGAGCTGCGGCGGGAAAATCCTCCGGCAAGGCCCGGAGTGACACTGAGCGTGGTGTCCACGTTCAGGTAGCGGGCTCCGCCGAGGACCGAAAGAGTGAAACGGTCTGCCGCAATGAGATCATAAGAGCCAAGCAGGGCGAGACTTGTTTGCTCAAGCGTCAGATTGACGTCGCCGAAGACAGGGCCGCGGGTGGGGCGGCCGGGAGAAACTTTCAGATATTGAAAGTCGGTGAGGAAACCAAGTCGCTTGTATTTGAAGCCGCCCACGAACATCGTGGTCATGTCGAGGTCGCTGATCAATTCATCAAAATCGTAGGTGTAGGTGCTGGTAAGGTTGCCGATCGAAGTGGTTCCCTCGACGCCTGCCGCCCAGAGATAGGGCATGAACTCAAAGCTCCAGTCGGATTCCTGTACGTAGTCAACCGCCGGACTTTTCGGGGATCCCGGATCCCCGGCAGCTGCGATTAACGGGGCCGTGATGAGCGTGAAAATGATCGCTATTTGAAGTGTGGGGCAGAGGCGGATCTTCATGAGTGATAGTGGAGAGACGTTATGAGAATACGTTCAACCGCCGAATTAAAAAGGAAAAAGTACCAATGCCATTCGGTGGACAAATCACCGGAATCGATCAGGCATGAATGAAATGCACAAATGGGATTGAACTCGATGGAACGACTCGTCATGCTTGTCGCGACATGAGAGTTCAGCCCGTTCTTCAATTAATCGTCGTGATTGGATTAAGTTCCGTTTCCTGCCGGGCCGCAGAGATTGCCCTGCCGGAGCAACCCGGGGCGAAAGTGGAGGGGGACCTCACCGCCTATTACATCAAGAATATCCGCCTCAAGAAAGATGGGGCGGGGAATAAGATTGCGCTCACCAATTTGGATGGAGAGCGGGTGGAGTATTGGTTGGAGAATGGCGAGTATAAGCAGGCCGAGATGCAGGCGGTGGCGCAGGCGGAGAAGCTGGATGGAACCTACAAGTCGATCTATCGCATTCGTGAAGGGGAATGGATCCAGTTGCCTCCGGGAAGCATGGGAATGGGAAACCGCATGAACCCGCTTGTCCCGTTTCACCATGTTGCGGCCGATCAGTCCTTCTGGCCTTTCGGGTCGATGATCTATTGCGAGGAAATGGAGGGGCGGAAGACGATGGATGGAAAAATCCACGACGGATTCTTCTGGGTCGCTGATGTCGGCGGCCTCATCAAGGGACGCGACCGCTTTGACATTTTCGTCGGCGAGGAACGCGTCTACCTCGATCTTCTCGATAAATACGCAGATCCTGAGAACGAGCCGAAAGAGCATTTCCAGATCTTCCCGATGCCGAAGGCGCCCTCACCTGAGTTGGATCCCTTCAACGGGATCCAGCCGGTGGTCGAAATTTTGCGCAGGATGGGATACCGCCTTTCAGGAGAAGAGCGAACCGACGAAGAGATCGAGAAGGAACTCACCAAGTTTCAGAGGAAGGAAAAGAAGATCAGAGAGGCGGAATACGGGAATCGACGGGGAGCAACGACGCTTTGGTTCCTGATGCAGGCGGCACATGAAGTGTCGGATCAGGAGCTTTGAGCTCGGGACACGAAAAACCGAGAACGTAGGCTCTCCGTTTCAGTCTCCGTTCCCGGTGCGGGGACTGAAACACGGGGTCCTAGTAGTAGTAGCGGTTCCGGTTTCGTGCCGCGCGATTCTTGGAAATCTCCGAACCGGCAACGGCGCCGATGGCTCCGCCGATGAGGGCTCCGGTGCTGTCTCCGATGAGAGCGCCGGTTCCGGCACCAATGGCAGCACCCGTGACAGCTCCGCGTTCGCCGGGAGTGCAGGAAGTGAAGCTGATCATTGCTGCAATGCAGGTGGTGAGAATGAGAAGTTTCTTCATGAAATTTCAGTAGTTGGACTTGGTTTTTATGGAGAGGCTATTCAGTTGGGCCTACTCCGACATCGTTCCGTTACGTTTCAAGGTTTCCGAAGGGAGTTCGTCAAATAGATCCCGATACCTCTCCGAAAAACGGCCCAGATGATCAAAGCCGAACTCGATCGCGATTTCCGCCACGGCCCCGGGACGGCTCTCCGCAGAAAGCAGCCGGGAACGAGCCTGGTTCAGTGAAAGCTTCGTGAACCAGGTCTTTGGACTCATCCCGAAGGCTTCACGGAAGTGGATCTGAACGCTTCGCTCGGAGACTCCGATCATCTCGCAGAGGGTCTTGCTGGAATATTTGTCGCCGACGAGGCTGCGCAGCGCCCGGTCCGCTCGCGAGACGATTTGAAATCGATACGGCTCCCTGTCTCCGTCGTCGCTGGAGGAGGAGAGAATCGCTTCCACGATGATCCAGATCAGTCTGGAGGAGTCTTCTTCCTGCGGACTCGACCGGATTAGCCGGAAAATTTCTTTGCAGATCTCCACTGAGATCGGAAGTTCCACCATCCCCCGGGACGGGAGAGAGAGTTCTTCGCCACGAAGCCTGAGCGCGGCTTTCTGAAGCGTTTGCCGTGCGATGGAAAACCCCATCCAATCGGTGTTTCTTCCGGCACGATACAGCATTTCGGTCCCTTCGGCGTAGACCTGTAGCGAAGGACGTTCGATGCTGATCCCGTTGACCCAGGTGGGGTGCTCCGGTCCCATCGACATCCCAATGCAGAGCCTTTTTGGAGGGAATTGCCCCCGGACGAGGACCGGGAAATTGTAGAATCCGGAATCGGCGGAAAATTCATCGGTGACTTTCCGGACAACACGCGCTGAACACTCACCCGGCTCCAGGATGGTGTGCTCGAGATCTGATCCGTTGATAATCTCGCGCAACTGTTCGGGATGAAAACGATCGAAATGGAATTCCTGGGAATTCACGGGAGCCTCCTTTGGCACGAAGATTGAAACGATGTCACTATTCGAAGAGTGGATTTTGTTTCTGACAAGGTAAAGAGAATTATTCGGAATATGGATAGACTCAAATTGGTAAGTATGCGTAAGATTACCAAATCAAGCTTCACGTATCCCGATTCAGAAAGAACTGTATGAAATCCACTCTACTCGCCCTAGTCGCCCTAGTCGCCGGACCCGTTGCTATGGCGACGCTTTCCGCGCAGGACAAAAAACCCAATATCGTCGTCATCTGGGGAGATGATGTCGGCTGGAATAACCCGAGCTGCTACAACCGTGGCATGATGGGTTACCAGACACCCAACATCGATCGCATCGCCGCTGAGGGGGCGCTCTTCACTGACTGGTACGGTCAGCAGTCCTGCACGGCGGGACGGGCTGCCTTCATTACCGGGCAGAGCCCGTTCCGGACCGGTCTTCTCGCAGTGGGTCTTCCGGGCGCAAAGGAAGGCATTTCCGAGCTCGATCCAACGATTGCGGGTCTTCTCAAGAATCATGGCTATATGACGGCACAGTATGGCAAGAATCACCTTGGTGACCTCGACAGTATGCTGCCGACAAACCACGGGTTTGATGAGTTCTTCGGCAACCTCTATCACCTGAACGCCGAAGAGGAGCCTGAGCATCCCGACTACCCCAAGATTGAGGGCTTCAAGGAAAAATTCGGCCCTCGTGGCGTCATCAAATCGACTTCTGATGGACAAATCGAAGATACGGGTCCCCTGACCAGGAAGCGGATGGAGACGGTGGATGAAGAGATTGCCGCGGGGGCCCTCGACTTCCTGGATCGGGCTGGCGCTGCGGAGAAGCCGTTTTTCCTCTGGTTTAACACCACCCGGATGCACGTGAACACTCACCTGAAGGAGGAGTCTGAGGGGGTCACGGGTCTCGGTATTTACCCGGACGGAATGGTCGAGCATGACGGTCACGTCGGTCAAATTCTTGATAAGCTCGATGAAATGGGCGTCGCAGACAATACGATCATTATGTATTCCAGCGACAACGGTGCCGAGTGCTTTTCGTGGCCTGACGGAGGATCGACTCCGTTCCGCAACGAGAAGAACTCCAACTGGGAGGGCGGTTATCGCGTGCCCTGTCTCATCAAGTGGCCTGGCGTTATCGAGCCGGGAACAGTCTACAACGAAGTCTTTTCTCACGAAGACATGCTTCCGACGCTTCTCGCTGCAGCGGGTGAGCCGGACATCAAGGAAAAACTTCTTGAGGGGCATCAGGCGATCAGTCGTGACTACAAGGTTCACCTCGATGGCTACAACATGATGCCATTTTTCAAAGGGGAAGTGGAGCAGTCTCCCCGCAGCGAATTCTTCTACTGGACCGACAACGGTGGTTTGGCGAACCTTCGCTTCAATCGCTGGAAGCTGGTTTTCATGGAGCAGCGGGCCGTTGGATTCGGTGTTTGGGAAGAGCCTCTCGTCACACTTCGTGTGCCCAAGCTGTTCTGTCTCCGCACCGATCCGTTTGAGCGTGCTGACTGGGAGTCGGAGAATTACGGGATGTGGAGATTCGACCGCATCTTCCTCCTTCTTCCCGCAGCCGCCTACGTGGCGCAGCACCTTGAAACCTACAAAGAGTTTCCGCCTCGCCAGGAGGCTGCGAGCTTCAATCTCGATCAAGTGTTGAGAAGCCTGCAGGACAACTCAGGTCAGTAGGTCCAATACATGTGATTTCCGTTCACGGAATCAAACTTCAGGAAGGGACCGCCTCAAGAGATTGAGAGCGGTCGTTTCATTTAATTCTTCCATCATGATCCCGCACGAAGCGTTTCAGCAAATCTCGAAGGAGATGAATGCTGCTATCATCGGACAGGAGGACGTCGTCGAGCGCCTCCTCATCGCCTTTCTCGCAAATGGTCACGTTCTCATGGAGGGGCTCCCGGGAGTTGCCAAGACTCGATCCATCAAGACGCTCGGGAAACTGATCGAAAGTGAGTTCAGCCGGGTTCAGTTCACCCCCGATTTGCTACCCAGTGATGTCACCGGATCGGAGATCTACCGGGAGCAAAACGGAACCTTCGATTTCCAGAAAGGGCCGATCTTTGGAAATCTTGTCCTCGCCGATGAGATCAACCGGGCTCCGGCCAAAGTGCAAGCAGCCCTCCTCGAGGCGATGGAGGAACGCCAGGTCACGGTGGCGGGCACGACTCACAAGCTTCCGGATCTCTTCCTCGTCCTCGCAACGCAGAACCCGATCGAACAAGAAGGGACCTACCCGCTGCCGGAGGCGCAGATGGACCGCTTTCTTCTCTATGTGAATGTTCCCTATCCGCCGGCCGAAAATGAAGGTGCGATTCTTCGACTGGTTCGCGGAGAGAAATCGGGAGCCTTGGCGGAAGACTCCGAAGTGATTCCGCAGGAGTTTATCTTCGCGGCCCGTAAGGAAGTGAACGAGATTCACGTTGCGGAAGCAGCCGAGCAGTACATCGTCGACCTCGTCATCGGGACTCGTGAGCCGTCGCGTTTCGGCGGGGATCTCGAAAAATGGATTCGGCTCGGGGCGAGTCCGCGGGGCACTCTCGCCCTCGATGCAGCAGCCCGGGCTCACGCGTGGCTCCAGGGGCAGGACTTTGTTTCTCCTGACAATATCCGGGCAGTCGCTCCCGCCTGTCTCGCTCACCGCATTCATCTCAGTTACGAGGCGGAAGCGGCGGGGAAGACCCGATCCGAAGTGATCGATCTTCTTCTCGAGAGTGTCGTCTCAATCTGAGTTCCACCATGAAAGCAAGAGTCGCCGTCAGCCTGGAGGAGTTGATTCAACTTCAGGCGGAGGCGCGGGGCTTCAGCTTTCTTCCGAAGCAGCCGGTTCATTCGCTGCTCTCGGGTCGGCATGCTTCGCGACTGCGGGGACGCGGTCTCGCGTTTGAAGAACTGCGACACTACGCCCAGGGGGATGACGTTCGCACGATCGATTGGAAGGCGACGGCCCGGCTTCGGTCACCTCATGTCAGGGTTTACAGTGAAGAGAGGGAACGCCCTGTCCTTCTCCTCGTCGATCAGCGCACTCCCATGTTTTTCGGAAGTCAGCGCACCATGAAATCAGTGGCCGCCGCTGAAGTGGCTGCTCTCGCCGCGTGGCGAACCCTCGGGGCGGGGGATCGCGTTGGAGGGATCGTCTTCAATGAAGAGGAGATTGTCGATCTGCAGCCGCTGCGAAACCAGACTGCAGTCCTGCGCCTGCTGCACGAGGTCGTTCGTCTCAATGAACGACTTGCGCAGGGAACTCCTCACCCGGGAACCATTTCGGTCAACGAAGTGCTCAAGGCAGCGGCGCGTCGGGCGAAGCACGATCACCTCGTCGTGATCATCAGTGATCTCGACGGGGCCAACGAGGAAACACAGCGCCTTGCGACGCGGCTCGCAGCGCACAACGATGTGCTCATGGTAGCCGTCTATGATCCCCTGGGCGGATCGCTGCAGAATCATCCCGGGATGATTGCATCGACTTCGGAGGGACTGCTGCCTCTGCCGGAGGAGCGGTCTTTTCCCGGAGCTTTTCAGAAAGCGTTTGCCAATCGGCTCGATGAGTGGCGGGATATTTTTCAGGCCCTGCGTGTTCCCGTGATTCCAATCTCGACGGCCACTCCTCCCGCGGAGCAGCTTCGGGAACTCTTCGGCCAGCATTTTTCCGGGATCTCATGAGCGACCCTTCCACCAGTCTCGAACGGCTTCATGATCTCGTGCCTCCTCCCGGGATCAGTTGGTGGCCGTTGGCTCCGGGATGGTATTTCGTTGCCGTCTGCATTCTGTTCTTTATCGGAGTGACCGCCTTTCGTGGCTGGAAAAGATGGAAGGCGAATGCCTACCGTCGCGCGGCCCTCCGGGAGTTGGAGAGCGCCTCCGACATCACTGCCGTTGCTGAGATTCTCCGCCGCACCGCGCTCATGACCGCACCGCGCGCGAGTATTGCGGCCAAATCAGGCAATGCCTGGGTCGACTGGTTGGCTTCGGTCATTCCGGACCCGATGCCGGATGAGGTGCGCCATCAACTCACCTGCGGAATCTATGATCGCAGCGAAGGGGATTTGATGCTTGTCAGTCAATACGCGGACCGGTGGATCCGCAATCATCAATCGGAACCCAACCTTCTCAATTCGATCAATACCTCTTCATGAAAACAACTCTGAGACTTACCTTTTTCCTGGGCTGCTTTGGCATAGCGGCGGCTGCGATTTCTGCTGATGAAGCCAAACCGAAGCTCATCCTGCAGATCACGGTTGATCAACTTCGCGGAGATATGCCGACCCGTTTCCTTGATCGGATGCCTGAGGGTGGGTTTCGTTGGCTCCTTGAGAACGGGGTGGTTTATAAGAATGCCCATCATGCTCACGCAAATACTGAAACGATTGTCGGACACGCGACGCTCGCGACGGGTGCGCATCCCTCGGTGCACGGGATGATCGGGAATACCTGGTTTGATCGTCAGACGGGTGAGTTGACCTACAATATCGAAGATCCGAGATACAGCATCCTCACCCGTGGCGCCGGGGTCGATCAGGCGCAGGAAATTGATCCGACACAGCGGGTCGCAAAAAGTGACGGGCGCTCTCCCGCCGCCATTCTCTGTTCCACTTTCAGCGATGAACTTGCGATCCAAACCGCGGGAGCTGCGAAGATCTTCGGTGTCTCAGTGAAGGATCGGGGCGCCGTTTCCATGGCCGGTCACGCCGGGAAGGCTTTCTGGTTTTCGAAGAGTGTCGGCGAGTTTGTTTCCAGTAACTTCTACTACGAGAAATACCCTGAGTGGGTTGAGAAGTGGAACGGCGAAGGCTATCCGAAACGCTACGGAGGCACCGCGTGGGAGTTGCTGCACGATCAATCCACCTATCTTTTCAGGGATCGCGATGATCAGGAGTGGGAGACGACGATGCTTCCGTTTGGAAGGGTCTTTCCTCATTCGTACGGATCCGCCGAAGGAAAAGGGTTTACGACCTTCCTCACCTTGAGCCCTGCCGGTGACGAACTGGTTCTCGACTTTGCTAAAGCGGTTGTGGAAAACGAGGACATCGGAGGAGACGAAGTCACGGATTACCTCTCGGTGAGCTTTTCAGCGACGGACTATGTGGGGCATCTTTTCGGCCCTTCGAGCCTTGAGGCAGAAGACAACCTTCTTCGGCTGGACCGCACTCTCGCGGCTTTGCTTTCCTTCATCGATGAGAAAGTGGGACTGGATAACACCGTCATCGTCCTGGCGGCAGACCATGGTGGTCCGGAGGTGCCTGCTGATCTGAATCTACACGGATTCGAGGCGAACTACGTCCATCCCGAAAAATGGGAGAAGGAAGAAGGCTTTGCAAAATTGAAAGAACGATTCGGTATCGGTGAGGATATCATTCGTGAGTATGCCCATCCTTATCTGTATCTCAATCGCGAGCTTATCGCTGAGAAAGGCCTCGACGTTGCGGAGGTGGAGGAAGCGATCGCGGAGGAGTTGGTGAAGTTTGAAGGAGTCGCTCTTGCGATTTCAAGCACGGCGCTTTCGAGAGGGGAAGTGTCCGGAACTGATGTCGTCCAATCGATCCTTAACAATCATCATCCGAAACGCTCCGGCGACATCTATGTGGTCTTCGAGCCTCACTGGTTTATCAACGATTTTGATGGCCTTTCCGTTGCCGCCACTCACGGCTCTCCCTGGCGTTACGACACCTTTGTCCCTGTCATTTTTGCCGGCTTCGGAACCCAGCCTGCGAAGATTTATCGTGAGATCAAGACCACCGCAGTGGCGCCCACGCTTTCCGCTCTCATGGGAACGAAATCGCCGTCGGGGAGCTTCGGCGAAGTTCTTATTGAAGTCATGAATCGTCCCTGAGTGAACCCTTCGCATGCTGAGCTTCGCCCATCTCTGGATCTTCGCCCTGCTGCCACTGCCGTGGTTGCTGCGCGCGGCATTGCCGCCGCGCCGGGTCCCGGAGGTGGCGGTGCGGGTCCCGTTTGGAGATCGGCTTCGCAGCGCGAGTGAGAATGCAGGGGCGACGGCGAAAGCCGCGAAGAACACCCGGCAATGGTTCGTTCCGGTGCTCCTGTGGATTCTGCTCCTTGTCGCTCTCGCGAGACCGCTTTGGTTGGAGCCTCCGATCACCAAAGAGTTGCCGACTCGCGACCTTCTTCTCCTCGTCGATCTCTCGGGCTCGATGCAGACGGAGGACTTCAACAATGCCGAAGGCAAAACAGTGAGCCGGCTCGATGCGGTGAAGGAGGTGCTTGGCGAGTTCCTCGGGAAACGCGATGGCGATCGCGTGGGTCTCGTCGTCTTCGGGGATGCTCCTTTTCTTCAGGCCCCCTTTTCGACGGATCTCGATCTTTCCCGCCAGCTGCTCGACGAGACCGCCGTGGGCATGGCCGGTGCGAAGACCGCCTTCGGAGATGCGATCGGTCTGGGAGTGAATCTCTTCGAGGACAGCGATGCGCCTGGGAAAACGATCATCGCGCTGACGGATGGAAACGATACGAAGAGCCAGGTTCCCCCGGTCGAAGCCGCCCGGGTGGCGGCTCAGAGGGACATCCGTATTCATACCGTCGCGATCGGAGATCCTTCCTCGCTCGGGGAGGAGAAGCTCGATGAAGAAACTCTTCGCAACGTCGCAAAGACTGCCGGCGGGTCCTATTTCTTTGCGGCTGACCGGGAGGAACTCTCCGGAATTTACGAGGAACTGGACCAACTCGAAACCCGTCAGGTCGATGTGATCAGCCATCGGCCGCAGCGTGATCTTTTCTACTGGCCTCTCCTCGTGGCACTGCTGGTTTCGCTTTCGGAAAAGGTGGTTCTCATCCTGAGGCAGTCACGGGCGGCGGCTCCCCTGAGTCAGAGCGGGACCGTCAGGGTGCATCCGCTCACCGGGAAAATGGAGGTGGTGAAATGAGAGAGCTGATTACCGATTTCCATTTCATTCGACCGGCCGTGCTCCTGCTGATTCCCGTCGTGATCGCAATCTGGTGGCTGTGGCAACGACGTTCGGATCCGCTGCGTGGATGGCGGAAGCAGATTGATCCGGACCTCTTGAAGGCCCTTCTCGTGGGGCGGGAATCCTCTCTTCGAGGACCCGCGCAATGGGTGCTGGTGGTTTGGTTAGTTTCAGTCGTTGCGATCGCCGGGCCGACGTGGCGGCTCGAACCAAGTCCGTTTGCGGACGATGCAACGCCCCTCATGATTCTGCTCAAGTCGGATGTCTCGATGGACACTCCGGATCCGGCCCCTTCGCGTCTCGAACGTGCTCATCTCAAGATTGCCGATCTCGCGGAAGCACGGAAAGGGCAGGCTCTCGGCCTCATTGCCTACTCCGGATCTGCCCACCTCGTCCTGCCCCCGACCCGCGACACCGCGGTCGTCGCGGAAATGGCCGCGGAAATCAGTCCGGAGATCATGCCGGTTCGCGGCGACCGTCTCGATCTCGCTTTGCTGGAAGCGGCCCGGGTTCTTACCCGGGGGGAAGCCGGGGGCAGTATCCTCGTGGTTGCCGACCTCGTTGATTCCGATCCGGAGGCCTTGAGTTCCGCGCGAAAAGAGTTCCCGTTCCCCGTTCAGTTTTTGCAAATTCAGGCTCCCGACGCCCCGCGTGACAATTCGCTCCGCGACGCTGCAAAGGTTCTCCGGGCCGGCGTTGAGATGCTCTCGGTGGATGATGGTGACATCAATGTGATCGTGCGCCGGGCGAGCAGTGCTCCCGTCGCCCAATCCGGAGACCGGAGCGACCGCTGGGAGGAAAGTGGCTACTGGCTTCTGCCGCTCCTGGGACTGATCCTGCTGGCCTCGTTCCGGCGGGAGAAGAACGAACTATCCACCGGGGAGGTGTCGGCATGAAGCCTTTGATCCTTCTCGCGGCCATCACCTGGGCCGGTCTCTGGTTCACGCCTGACCAGCAGGGGAAGCGCCACTTTCAGCGCGGGGAGTTTGCCGGGGCGGCGAATGCGTTTCAGGATCCGCTCTGGCAGGGCATGGCGCTCTACCGGGCAGGGGAGTTTGAAAAGGCAGCCCGTGCCTTTGCCCGAAGAGACACTCCGGAGGCGCATTTTAATCAGGGGAATGCCTGGCTCATGAACGGCAAATACGACGCAGCAATCGCCAGCTATGAGCGGGCCCTGACAAAGCGACCGGATTGGAAAGAGGCAAAGGAAAATCGCGATCTCGCCGCGGCGCGCGCTGCCCTGGTAAAGAATGAGGGGGGCGACATGGGGGACCAGACTCTGGGAGCGGACGAAATCAAATTCGACAACAGGAGGCGCGACTCCGGTCAGGACACCGAGGTGAATACGGAGCAGGCCGCGACGGATCAAAGCGTGCAGGCACTCTGGCTCCGCCGGGTGCAGACGAAGCCGGCCGACTTTCTGAAGGCCAGGTTTTCGTATCAGGAAGCGATGAGAAGCGGGGAGGGCGGCGAATGAGGGTAGTCGTCCTGATTCTCCTCCTGACCGCTTTTCTCGGGGGCGGCGCAAGAGCGGAGGTTCCGCCGGTGAGTATCACCGCTCCCGAGTCGGAGGCCTGGACCGGCGAGCGGGTTCGGGTTTTTGTCGAGTTACGGGCGAACGGCTCCTTCTCGGGCAGTGCCAGTTTCGATCTGCCGGAAATCCCAGGAACCCTCTTGATCAAGGTGGGGAACCCGGTTGTGGGCACGAAGGAAATGGACGGCGAAAGCTGGTTCGTGCAAACCCACGAGTTCGCCCTGTTTTCGCAGAAGACCGGCACCGTGACGATTCCTCCGTTCGCGGTCCGATTTGGAAGTCGGGATGGGTTTACCGGTCCGGGGAAGGAGGTGACGGTGAAGACGGAGGCACTTCCGGTGAAAATTCAAAGACCTCCCGGGAGTGAGGGAATTCCTTTCCTGGTGACGACGGAGAAGTTGACGGTCGAAGAAACGTGGGATCCGGTTCCCGGGGCTGCGACCGTTGGCGACGTCTTTCGCCGCACGATCATCCAGAAGGCGGAAGGATTGACGGGAATGGCTCTGCTGCCTGCTCCGACGGTCGCCCCCGACGGCGTTCGAATCTATGAGCCCCGGGTGGAAACAAGCGACAATACTCAACGAGGAGCTTTCATGGGGGAGCGTCGCGAGACCCTGACCTATCTCCTTCAGGAGGACGGTTCGATCACTCTTCCGGAGCTGACCTACACCTGGTGGAATCCGGAGAAAGAGTCGCTCGAGTCGAAGACTCTGCCTGCGGTTGCCGTGCAGGTCGTTCCGGTGCCGTTCCTTGTGGAGCCTGCGGCGACGGGTTGGTTCCGGGCCAACGGAGTGGTACTCGCGGTTCTGGTTGTTGGCTTGGTGGTCTTTCTCCGACAGCGCATTGCCACCGTGTTTCAGAAAGCGTGGCGAATTTTGAATCCTCCCGAACGGGTTGCGGTTCGTCACCTTCGGCGCGCCTGTCATCGAAATGATCCCGCGGCCGCTTGCGAGTCCTGGAACGAGTGGCGGTCAGTCGTCGCGCGCGATGTTCATCCTGATGCCGAGCTTCGAACTGCAGTTCTTGCGATGAATCGGGCACTTTTTGGCCCGGTCGCGGAATGTGCTTGGGAGGGAAGGGCTTTGTGGTATGCTTTTTCAAAATCAAGACACGCCGCCCGGTCTGTTGGGGTTCTTTCCTCAACCTCTGCGCTCCCTTTTCTCAATTACCCTAACAATAACAGATGGATTTCATGAAGCCGCTGCCCGCTATCCTCTTCGGTGTCATTTTTGCTTTGTCCCAAGCGGTTTATTCGCAGGAAGATCTATCGAAGCTGGAACAATCCGCGGTCTCTCTCATCGAAGCGTTCAATGAGGGCGATGCCGAGGCCGTCGCTTCGCTCTTTGTTCCCCGGGGCGAGTTGGTCCTGTCCTCAGGGGAGCTGGTTATCGGGACTGAAGATCTCCTGAGTCATTACACAACCGTCTTTGCTGATCCCGGGCGACCTCAGGCCGCTCTTGAGGCGGGGTCGGTGCGTTTCCTCACCGGGGACGTGGCGATGGAAGACGGGACAGTGCATCTCACCTATCCTGATGGAGAGATTTCCTCGCACTTTTATCAGGCAGTTCACGCAAAGCAGGAGGATGGAAGCTGGCGGTTCGCCAGTATACGCGATGTCGCGGGCGATCATGCGCTACCCTCGGAAAAGCTTCTCGCTCTTGAATGGTTGATTGGAGACTGGTTGATCCAGACAGGGGGAGTTGATACCTGGATCACTTTTTTGTGGAGCCCGGACGGTCCTTACATTGATGCAAAAGCACTGACCGATTCCACCGGTGGGCCGGCGACGGCAGCGACGATGCGCATCGGGTGGAATGAAAAGGAGGAGGCCTTCCATTCATGGGCCTTTGATGCGGACGGGGGATTCAATCAATCCATCTGGTTTGAAGCCGGAGAGAGCCGGTGGATCTTGAAAACAAAAGGGGTAACCGCCGATGGAGAAACAAACACGCTGACTCAGGTGCTGAGCCCGAACGGTTCAGGGCAGGGGTTTTCATGGACGAAACGGGATCAGGTGATCGGTGGGGCGGTTTTGGAAGATCGGATCATTGAAGCGGTGAAACGTCCGCCCGCACCCGCTGAAGCAGAATAATTTCCTACCCATCTATCAACACGATGAAAACATTCTTCCATGTCTCTCTTTCGATCCTGCTGATTCTGGGATTGCCTCTTCAGGATCTTTTTGCCAGAGGCCTCGGAGGAGGCGGTTTATCCAGGGGTGGTGGAGGTGGAATATCGAGGCCGTCGAGCCGGCCCTCGGTGAGTCCGAAAGTTCCCAACCGAAGCCCGTTGACAGGCTCGCGCCCATCCACACCGGTATCGAGGCCTTCGATTCCCACGACCCGACCCTCCGTTCCCACGACCCGACCCTCCGTTCCCACGACCCGACCCTCTGTTCCCACGACCCGACCCTC
>JARGOP010000015.1:62692-88890 GCA_029233965.1 Verrucomicrobiales bacterium
CGACCCGACCCTCCGTTCCCACGACCCGACCCTCTGTTCCCACGACCCGACCCTCTTTGCCCGGCGTCAAACCACCCCAACCATCGACTCGCCCCTCGCTGTCGCGTCCTTCCACTTTACCCGGAAATATCACTTACCCGAAACCGGGAAATCCGGCGACGCGTCCAACACTCCCGGGGAGTGGTGATCGCCCCGCGACACTGCCGGCGCGGCCGGGTATTGGGAATGGAGAAGGGGCTATCGGACGTCCCGGCAATCGTCCGGGTCAGATGCCAAGTCGTCCAAACTTCGGGGATCGCCCGGGCGTGGGTGACCGCCCGGGTATAGGGGATCGGCCCGGCGGTGGAAGTAAACCCTGGTGGGAGGAAAACCGTCCGAATCTGCCGGGCCGCGGGGATGTGAATATCAGCATCGATACTAGCATCAACAAAAATTTCAAAAACAGCATCAACTGGTCCACGAACCGGAGCAACTGGGGTTACAATCCCTGGTGGAACCGACCGGCACATTATCCGTGGTATGGAGGTTCGTGGCATTGCGGTTGGCGCCGTCCGCCACTTTACTATCCGCCTCGCTGGCCCGGATACTATTTACGTCCCAGTGCCGGAGAAGTGATCGCGTGGGGGCTCGTTGGATGGGGTCTCGGGAATCTGATTTTCGACTGTGGCTACAGTCACTACCACAATCCCTATCCGGTGCAGCCGGTAGTCGTTTCTTCAGGGCCCGCGGTGACTTATTCTCAACCCATCACCGTGGTCGCCGCGGAGACAACTCCGCCGGGCGAAGAAGTGGCAACAGTTCAGGCGACCAAGGCGGAGCTCTCGATGAACGAGTCTCTCGCGAGCTTTAAGAAAGGCGAATACCTGACCGCATTGGAAGGCGTTAATCTGGCAATCGCCGAATCGCCCGGGGATGGTGCTTTTCACGAATATCGAGCCCTCATTCTCTTTGCCCTCGCCCAGTATGGCGAAGCTGCCGGCGTCCTTCATCCACTCCTCGTTTCCAGTCCGGGCTGGGACTGGAGTACGATGATTCAGTTGTACGGCAATACGGACGATTACACGGCGCAGCTTCGAAAGCTGGAAGACTATACAAAAGCGAACAGCGAGTCTGCCCCATCGCAGTTTTTGCTCGGCTATCACTACATGGTTTGCACCTACCTCGATCAGGCGGAAACCGCTTTCGCGAAAGCAGCAGAGTTGATGCCGGCGGATAAAGTGGCTTCCCAGATGGCAGCGCTGGCCGGGGCTTCGACTTCCTCAGGGGAGGAAGGGACTGCAGGAACAGAGGAGACTACCGAGACTCCTGAATTACAATCGATCACCGAACTCGATCAGATCCTCGGTTCGTGGGAGTCTGACAATGGTGAAAACGGAGTTGTGACACTCTCGTTAACCGAGGCCGGAACGTTCACCTGGACCTTCAAAGGGAAAGAAGGGGATCCTTTTGAGCTGGCGGGTGCGTTCAATCTCGGCCAGGCTAATGTTCTCACCCTGGATGCCGATGACTCTCAGATGGCCGCGACAGTTGCTGTTGACGCCGACGGGAATCTCAACTTTATCCTTGCAGGAGGACCTCCCGACGATCCCGGACTTCAATTCAAGAAAGGTTAATCTAAACCTGTATCTCAAAGCAACGTCCCATGAAAATATCATCCCGCTCCTCTCTCTGGACCGTTTTCATCATAGCCGCAATGGCGTCGCCTGCCATCGAAACCAAAGCACAGCTTTTCAAAAAGAAGAAGCAGCAAGCCGCTGAGACGGTTCCGACCCGTGCACCACTTCAACCCGGTCAGTTTGAGTGGCAGCCTCAGAAAGCGCCGTCCGGCCCCTTGCTGATCGTCGTGAGTATCGATGACCAAATGGCCTATGTTTACCGCAACGGAACGGAGATTGGACGTTCCACCGTGAGCACCGGTCGCCCGGGCAAAGAGACGCCCACAGGGGTCTTCACCATTCTCGAGAAGAAGAAAGAACACGAATCGAGTATCTACAAAGGAGCACAGATGCCGAATATGCAGCGACTTACCTGGACGGGTATCGCGATCCATGCCGGTGATCTCCCCGGGTATCCTGCCTCGGCTGGATGCATTCGACTTCCCTTGAAGTTCTCTGAACTGCTTTTCGAACAAACTGCTCTCGGAGCGACGGTCGCGATTACACAGCGAAGTCGCTACCCCTCACAATCCGAGAAGCCGGTCTCGCTTCTCCTCGCTACCAATATCGATGAGAGTTCGGCTCCAATTCCGAATCGGCGTCCCTTTTGGGATCCGAACAAGAGCCCGTCCGGACCGGTTTCACTGCTCCTCAGTATCGGCGACGAGACTCTGTACGTGTATCGAAATGGAGTCCTCATCGGGCAGGCCCCTGTCGGTATCGCGCCGGGGCCTCCGATTCCGGGAGGGCTTTCGATTATGCTCAATGGTGTTGTCCCGGGAGACAACCCGCTCGTTCCGGGGCGTCCCATGCGCGCCTGGAGTGTCTTGACGATCGACAGTGATGAGACTGTGAAAGAGTTTCCAATCAATATTCTCCGCTCCCGCATCCGGGTTCACCCCGGGTTCGCGAAGGACGTTTATGACCTCATGCAGCCCGGCAGTCTCCTTCTCGTGACACGCGAAAAGTCGACGAAAGACACCCGCTCCGGGTCAGGATTCATGATCATGAATCCCGAGTGAGGTCCGGGCAGATTTGACCCTCCGACTTCGGGCCCCTTTTTCCTGAAAAAACGAAGGTCTACCCCGCATTTCTCACCACGCGGGCGGTGAATGAAGATTGGGTAGCGGTCAGGGTGGCTACGCAGCATTTTTGGACTCTCTTGATAGAGCAAAACCACTGTTGGCTGGATTTTTGACTCTAACGTATCCATAATCCAGTTTCGGGGGCACGGTTGTTCCCCGAGCACCTACTCGTGCCTCTCATTTTGAACCTTCGTCTGTCGGCGGCTTTATCCGCTCAAGGCCGCGTGCGCGAGTTGGTAGTCCCTGCGATTGGGACACGCCGAGCTCCATTCCACCAGCACCCGTCGTGTGCTCACCTTCACCCGTGCCGCCACCTTGAAGAACCGCAACCGGATTGTCCCGATGGTAGCAGAGGTCAGAGAGGTTTTCTTGAGCACTCCTTCCCGCAGCAACTCCACCAACAAGTGGGCAAAGGCACTGAACCATAAGCGGAGCTGGTTGGCGCTCTCGATTCTCACGAAGTCCTCTTCGAGTTCCTTCTGCAACCGGGCGTTGCGCGCCATTCCCAATAGATAGAAGACATTGCGCTGCTTCTCGCACCAGCTCATGATCGAGTCCCGGGCGAACCCGCTGTCTCCCCGCACCCATATTTTCACCTTCTTCCCGAAGCGGGCACGGATCGCCGGAATGATTTTCTCCAGGGCTTCGACCGTGCCGTCGCTGGCATCACGGTCACTGGTCCGCAGTTGTGCCCACAGCGGGAGATTCCCCACGAAACAGTAAAGCGGAAGGTAGCCGTGACTCTTGTAGTAGCCGTGGTAGAACTTACCTTCCTGGTTTCCGTGAATGCGATCGTCGGTTGCGTCAAAATCCAACACGATCATCCGCTGTTTGCGTGGCAGGGCTTTCACCGCCGGATTCAGGAGAAGATTTTCGACTTTCTCCAAGTCGGCCTTGATCGTTTTGTATCGCTTCGAAGCACCGTCTTCGACGGCCAACTCAAGACGGTTGAGAGTGGATTTTCCGGCGAGCGCCTTGCCTTGGTCGCCTTCGCTTTTTCGCGCAGATCCAAGTGGGTCACCCTTGCTGCATGCCACTGCGAGGAGGGGCGAATTGAACACCAACATTTTACATCAAACTTCAACCGTCCATAACTCTTAGTGGTGAGAAATCCGGGCTAACACTACATCGACGTCTTCCAAATCTGGATGGCCTGAGAAAGTCTCTCTAAATGGACCAGATAGCGAACATACTCAATCCGGGCGGGGATGAGGGCGCGGGATTCTTCCGGGAAAGCTTCCCGGAAGAGCTCAAATCGCCTCGCATCGCGAACGTCATTGATCGCTGCGAGAGCGCTGATCTTGTCGGTCACGGTCGCTTCCTGATGAGTAAATATCATCTGGGCGAGCAGGATGAGCCTGCTGTCTTCAGTCTTTCTCGCGGCTTCGATCAACACCCGGATTGTGTCGAGACGGTTCGGCTCGAGTTGCAGTGAGGTAATTGCCCGCCGAACCGCGACACTGTCATTCCCGACCTCGAGTTTCTGTTGAGCCTTGATGAGATGGCGTTCTGCGGTCCACTCGTTTCCGAAACGCCTCAGGGCGTCTCTTTGCCAAGAGGCGAGAGCGAGCCCAACCACGCTGATAACCAATAGAACGGGAATGACGCGATGGGCAGGGTGGATGACGCCCCGGTTCCGGGGATCAGCCTATTGGTTTCTTCTCTTCATGTTTCGACACGGGCCTTGATAAAGAGAGCGGTTTCCGGACTCTTCTTTCTCTGGAATGTGCGCATTGAGTTAAAGCAGTGAAGTCCGGTTTCCCCCATGAGTCGAGTTTTGAAAATGTTTGTGGTGAATCGTTGAAACCCGTAGGAGATTCGTCAAGTATCAATACAATTCGTGATGAACGATGAAGTGACTTTTTGCCGCCCTTCGACCTGGTTTTTCAGGCGGATTGGGATTCTTATCGCCCTTACTGGAGGTCTCGGGTTGTTCTTTCTATACGACGGAATGATCGGGTATCCGAAAAAGAACTTCACCGTCGACTTATACGAGGCCTTTGAAGCAGCCCGGGTAACCTCCAGTGATTCGGGATTTGCTTATGATGAGAGCGCTTATTCTGCGGAACAACTTGAGGAATTAAAAAAGGCCACCGTAGCCGGACGCGAGGGGGGAACCTGGGCAGGGTTCGCTGCTGATCGTCTTCTTTCCGAAAAGATTCCGGAACGATACACCGAGGCTGATATTCGAGAGCAGTTTCATTTCGCGATTCTGATGGGCGTGATCTCCCTCGGTATCGTTGGCTTTTTGCTCTGGCATCGCCGACGCAGTTTCAGTTACGGCGAGACGTCATTGACGACCCCTGCCGGAAAAGTGATTTCCTTCGCGGATGTTACCGCTCTTGATATTCGTCGATGGGACCGGGGCATCGGCCTGCTGAGTTATGAGGAGGAAAAGGAACTGCTCCGCTTGAAGATAGACGACTACAGGTACGACGGCATCACAGAGATGCTGAAAAAAATATGTGCGGCGAATGATTCGGTGAAGATCGAAGGAGACCGCAGGTGGCTGGGATTTGAAGATCAGGCAGCCGAATCTGACGCCGATGTCGGAGCGGAGGAAAATCAGGGGAAAAGCTCTAATGTGGATGCATCGTGAACCTGATCTGAGAACTCCATACGCACTTCGGGCTGCTGATTGAGGTTTTCTCCAAATTCCAGGTGATACTTCACTCGTTTTAACGAAAGGGGACGACCTTTTTTATCCCTCGAGACGATGAGATGGCCCCGCGCGGTAAACTCGAGGGCCTCGTCTTTCGTGTGACGCATCCAACCAGTGATTCTGCCTTTTTCATCGTAGGAAAATTCGTCTCTCCAGTTTTTCCGGGGTTCGATCATCGGGTCCACGTAGTTGTCCTTTTTCAGTTCGCTCGTGTAGTCGAGGACGAGGAGGCGGTTTTCCCCGTCGTAAGTCCGGATTTCATGATCGAAAAAGTAGGTTGAGATGAATGCCGGTGCTGAGATGTGTTCCTTGTTGCTGACAAAAACACCGATGTCAACGCGGTTGGTTTCTATATCGGCCCCGGGTTCCACGGGAAAACGCTCATGATACGACACGGTTATTTCCGCGACAGACCCTTCCTCGTTTTGAGGCGTGATTGTTACGCGGTCCGCTTTTCCCCGCAAAAGCTTCCAGTGATAGGTGAGCGGCTTTCCCCGCAGATCACGGCTCCCTTCTGCACTCACCACCATGCGGCGGGAATGGGAAGGGGTGCGAAAAACGCGCGCGATGGCTCCCGGAGTGTCGAAGAGCCGCTCCTCACCGGTGATCGGCATCGCGTCTTCTTCGACGACGCGAAGGTGCACGAGCGGGGGGAGGGATTCCTGCTCAATGGATTGCGCTTTTCTGATCATAGAGAGGACATCCAGATTTGCTCCGTCAAAAACGGGAGGGTGGGCGGCGCCGGTCAGGTATTCTTCCCGTGTTTTTGAATCAAGGTTCGTCATTCTCAGGATCATCTGCAGCGTCGGCATGAGGGCGCCCTCCTGCTTCAATTTTTCTTTCACGGCTGGCTTGAAGGCCGCAAGGGTGGTGAAGAGAGCTTCAAGAAAGGGGCGGTCTGATCCTGATGATCCCCGGGAAATGATGAGGTAGGGAGTGATGGCCGGGTAGACATCGCCGTAACCGCCTCCTTCGCCGTTGTGGCCGGAATCATAGTCGTGATGTTCCGGATAAACATAGAGTTGGTTGGAGCGATACTGGAGATAGAGAAACGCCGGAACGCCGGGTGTGGTGTAAGCCGCGCGGGGTTGGCTGCGCCAATAGGCCGTGCCAACCTGGGCGGTGGAGGAGTTCCCGATCGTGACCGCGTTGTGAATAAAATTCCGCTGCAGGCCGATGTTGAGGGAGCGGGTCATGACCTCATCAGAATAGGTGATCGAAGCCAGACCTGGAAATTGGGCGGTGCCGGGGCGGGAATGAGCACCGTCGTAGTTGTCGTAGAGATCCCCGTGATTTCCAGCCGCCAGTCCCCGAAGGTTCCACCAGCGAAGGAGTTGACGTGAGACACCCATTCCCGTTGGGGTCTCAATATCTTCGGGGGGGGCGGCAAATTCAAAGTATGTGCGGAAAGCTTGCGAGCGGAAATCCCAGCGGGTGTTGGATTCTGAAACCCGGGCAATTCCTTTGTCGATGGGCTGGGCGACTACTCCGGGTGGCGGAATCTGAGATCGCGGGGATTTCCCGGTTTCGAGCCGGTGCACGAGGTAGGAAAACCGGGCGACCCGGTGGAGTGCGCTCAGGTCGGGGTCGGAAAGCATCATTCCCGCGTCGTCAAAACCGAGCGCGACGGCTTCTGAAATAGCTTCGAGGGCCGCCTCGAGCCGGTTCTGAAGAGCGAGGCTACATGCCAGATTATAATAACTGCCCGCATCGTGTGGGGAGATTTCGATCGCCTCACGCAGCAGGTTTTCGGCTTTTGGAAAGTCTTTCAGGGCGAAAGCATTCCGGATCCTGACTTGCAAAGAGAGGAAGCGGGTTTGTTGCTTCGGCCGGTCAAAAACGGATTCGTCCTTTGCTTCCTTCGACTCTTCACCGGGAGAAGGAAAGGCGGAGAAGCAGATAACTGCCGCCAGAGAATAAGCAAGACAGGAGGGAAATCGGGAAAAACAGTAACGGGGGAGGGCGCTGAACACGCGGGAATGGTAACCGGAGAAATGCGATTCAGGAAGAAGAAACTCAGTCTCACCACGCCGAAACGTCGCTCTTGATCAGTAGCCGTCGCTTCCGGCGCGGCGTCCCTCCCGCGAGAAAGGCGGGCAGTGGAAGGGGCGATCCCGGTTCGGGGATGACAACGATGTTGCCACTCAGGGTGATTGGTATTGATGCGGACCCGTTGAAGTTGCCGACACGAAAAGTGCCACCACCGGAGGTGGCATTACGGGATCCCGGCCGCATCTTTCCGATCCGTATGATTCGAAATTCGACCGATGTATCATTCAGCGGCGACAGACTGGAAAGATCGACAGAAGAATCGAGTCCGGTGCCGCTTCCCGGCGTGAAGGTGAAGAGGGCGGAGGTAAAAGCATCCTGAATCCGAGAGGCATGAATTTTAGCAGATGGACCATGGATTTTCCGGACCCGGTCAGGATCTGCAACAGTCTCTCAGGCTTTCCGCACCACCGCAGTTCCGCTAATTCCTGACATGGCATTCCTCGTATCGATAATCAGGGTGGCCCACGAGGAAAGCTCGGAGTAATTCACCGCCTTGTGATGGGTCACGATCACGACCGCCTCCGCTTCGCTGATAACCGCTTCGCACCACGGGATGGATTCCATACCCTGCCAGTTCTGATGCTCCCGTGTCGGTCCGACCACACGAATGTGGGGATCGTAGAAGGAAACTTCGGCGCCCAGTTCAGAAAATCGATCCAGCAATTCGAAAGTCGGAGACTCTCTCATGTCGTCCACGTCCGGTTTGTAGGCCAAACCGAGGAGGATGACTTTGGATCCTTTGACGGCCTTTCCCTTTTCATTGAGAGCGATCATGGTGCGCTGCACGACGTATTCCGGCATCGAGCGGTTCACTTCCCCGGCCAGTTCAATGAAACGGGTGTGAATCCCGAATTCCCGGGCTTTCCACGTGAGATAAAAGGGATCGATCGGGATGCAGTGTCCGCCAAGACCCGGGCCGGGATAGAATGGAGTGAAGCCGAACGGTTTCGTCGCCGCAGCGGAGATCACCTCCCAGATATCGATTTTCATCGCGTCGGCAACTTTCTTGAGCTCATTGACCAACCCGATATTCACCGCCCGATAAATGTTCTCGAGGAGTTTGGTCAGTTCAGCCACCTCCGGCGAGGAAACGGGGACGACTTGATCGAATGCGGCCCGGTAAAGCGCCTTTCCCGCTTCAAGGCAGGCCGGAGTGAATCCGCCGACCACCTTGGGGATATTGGTTGCTGCAAAGCTTGCATTCCCGGGATCCTCCCGTTCGGGAGAATAGACCACGTAGATCGATTCTCCGGCGATCAGACCCCGTTCTTCGACACGTGGAAGGATCTCTTCGGTCGACGTGCCGGGGTAGGTTGTGCTTTCCAACGACAGGACGGTCCCCGGTTTGAGATGAGGGATCACCGTATCCAGAGTCTCTCTGACGAATGAAAGGTCCGGCTCGAAATGCTCATTGAGGGGAGTCGGGAGGCACAGGATGAGCGCATCCACCTCAGCTACCCGGCTGAAGTCCGTGGTCGCATCGATCAGGTTGTTGGAAAGTCCTTCAACCAGTGGTATCGAATCGATGTGCTCGATGTAGCTCTCTCCCTTAAGGATTTTGGCGGTCTTACTGTGATCTATATCGAAGCCGAGAACGCGAAATCCCTTCGCTGAGTAAGCCAGAAGCAGGGGAAGGCCGACATAGCCCAGTCCGACCACCCCGATGATGGCCCTTTTGTTTAAAAAAATGGAGTCTGGATTCATGTCGCGGGAAAAACGGTTTGGCAGCGAATAAAGAAATACGGAAAGGAGCTGTTGCAGAAGTCAGGCAAGCAGATCCAGTAAATAATCCCGCGAACGCTTCACTTCGTCACTGGTGAGACGCGGGCTGAGTTCTGCGACGACGATGTGATGGGGTTCTACAAATTCTCTAACCATCGCAAAATCAACGGTTCCGCTGCCGGGCACCTGGTGGTCTTTTCCATTGGCATCCGTATCATGAAGGTGAAAGCCGGACAGGCGCGGAGCCATCGCTTCGAGATGGGCACGGTGGTCCAAAAGATTGAGTTGATCCTTGATCTGAGCATGCCCGGTGTCGTGCCAGTAAGAAAAAGGGGGTTGGGCTGAGAGGCTCTCCAGCAAGCCCGGAAAGTCGCGATCCAGCGGGAGTTCCAGTAATCCCTCGCGGTTTTCCACCCCCAGAGTGATTCCGTTTTTCAGCGCCGCCTCTTCGACCGATTGAAAGTTGTTCACAAGGCGCTCCATCGGTTTGAGGGACTTTCGGCTGAGGCGTTCCAGTGCCATTTCGCGCTCCGCGGCGTTGATCTCGCCGGGTCCGGACCGGAGAATGGATCCGGGAGATCGAAAACGGAAAGCAACGCTGCCGGAATGGGTCACCACGGCCTGCGCGCCCGTTTGCTTCGCAAATTCGATGGTCCGTTTCGTGTAACTGTGCCAAAGCAACGTCTCCCGCCGGGATTTCGATGAGGGCTCGAATAGATTCGGCGCCGCGCCCTGAGCCGAACTTGGCAGCGGGCAGAAGTTGTGAACCGAAGACACTTTGATCAGGCCTTCGTCGATTGCCCTGAGAATCCCCGGCACGAGGAGCATATGAGTGCCATGACCGAGTTCGACCTGGTGGAAACCCAGGGCAACGATCTCCTCAATCATCGAACCGCCGTCGTCATGACGGTGTGAATTCCAGCAAGTGGAAAGGGAAAGTCGCTCGGAGATCGGGGACATAGTTCAGTAACGTAGCTGATGGAAGGATGTTTGTCTGGATAGTCGTAACTGAAGCATTATTCAACCGGCAGCGCTACCCTGGTGGGATAGCCGGGCTGCAACAGCATATTCAGCGGGTGGGTCCCCCCCGGAGATAATCACAATTCATGGGAGTTGCTCCTTGTTTTTCACGCTCGATGCGTGAAATTACGATCATTGTTGGCTACGTGTCTGCTTTGTCACTATCGTCCTTTTGTCCCGGTGCGGTCCCCGGAGTAGTAAGAATACCTCAGTTTTGAACTCTAACTTTCATTCATGGTCTCTTTCCCCGCCACTCTTGGCGGTCGGGTTGCTCGTTGGCAGCCTTCTCGTTTCGGGACTGACCTGTCGCCTGATTCTTACGTTCTGGCCTCTCACCAGGCCCGGCTGGGACGGAGGGGATCTTGGCCGAAAGGCACAAAAATCTCCTGTGCTTCGACTTGGCGGGGTCGGGATCGCCCTGGCTCTCGCTTTCGTGACTGCTGTCGCCGGGGGGGTGGTGTTCGATGGAGCGTCACGGGTGGGCGAACCATGGCCTTTGCTTTTCGTCTGCATGCTGTTTTTCGGCATCGGTCTCGTTGATGATTTGTATTCGGTGCCGCCTCTCTTGAAGCTCTTATTCCAAGTCCTCGCAGCATCCTGCGCTTTTTGGCTGGGGTTCAGGATTGAGTTGCTCACCGAGCCTTTCGGGGGAAGCTCAATTCAACTTCAGGGCTTGTCTTTCCCTCTGACGGTACTCTGGCTCATTGCGATTCCGAACCTGATTAATTTGGTGGATGGAATGGATGGGATCGCTGGTGGAGTGGGGATATCTCTCGCCGGAACTCTCGCGGTGGTGGCATGGCTGGGAGGCGACCTGTTCATGTTTGCAGTGAGCATGGGAATGATTGGCGCGATTATCGGCTTTTTGTTTTTCAATCTTCCGAGAGCGCGAATCTATCTTGGCGACGGAGGCGCTTATTTGCTTGGTGCGTTTATTGCCGTGACGTCCATCTCAGCATCCCAGAAGGGGGCGGTCGCCGGGGCTCTCTTCGTGATCATGCTGGCTTTGGCTTTGCCGATTGCAGATACGGCTTTTGCGATTCTGCGGAGAGCCTTTTACGGGTTGCCGGTTTGGAGAGCAGATTCAGAGCACATTCACCATCGTCTCGTGACGCTCGGCCTGCGCCGCGGGGTTGTGATCGGGGGGATGATCGCCACGGTGCTTATTTTCTCCATTCTTGGCCTCAGCTTGATCATGGAAGAGGGCAAGACATGGCCTGTTGTGCTGACTGTCTCTGTAGCTGCGGTGCTCTTTCTGGTTCGCTTACTTGGATACTGGCGCAGTTTTTCTGCTTTTTGGGATCATGTGAAGCAAATCATGATGACCAGAGAGCGTGTCCGTTACGCTTATTCGCTCAGTTGTGTTCTCGAGCACGAAATTGACAGGGCCGCTGATTGCGAGGTATTCTGGGCCGATTTCCATCGGTCCCTCCGGAAGGTCGGCCTTCGGCCGGTTTCAGATCCATTTGATCCCGAAGGACTGGACGCCGGTTGGGAGTTGTTTGAGATCCCTCTTGCTGATGATTCGATCTGGAGGCTCACTCATTGCGACGGAAGCACGAGCATGCACTGGGGCAAGGTGGTGGCCTGCTTTTTGGGGCCGTTGAGCCGCGCAAAAAGCAAGTGGGGGGAAGTTCCCGATGACTTCGGGATCGTCGCGCGTCGTGAAATTTGGAGGAAGCACCCATGTATTTCCAATTGTCGTAAAGAAAAGATGACTTAAAGAGAGTAGTGACGCGATTGTTGATGAGGATGGCAGAAAGCCTGCGTCACCTCGACGGAACCCAAAGCTGGTCCATGACAGGAGAAACGATATTTTTGCCGAACGAACCGAAAATCGCACTGAAAACGCAGGCATATGCACCCTAAAACTTCGGAGAAAGCCGACAAATCGATTGACTTTCTCTCAGCTGAATCGAAATATGATCTTGGGTTTTTCCTTGCCAAAGCCTCCCCAATCCGCATGGCTCTTAAATTCGACAGTCCCAATCTTCGTAGCCACCTCCCGCTCTTACTGGTCATATCGGTCATTTTCGTTCTGACGGAGCGCTTTGTTCCGGCGGAGGAGCCCGGTGTAGCCGGATCCACGATTCTTGTCGATCCCGGCGCCCCCGGTTTGGACACGGTCTTTGACTACGACAATTTGGTGGGGCCGGATTCCGAAGAAGCTGTTGGATTCGGCAGTTCCGGGGAGTACCTACAGGAGGGTTTCGTCCGTCCCGGGTACGCCGATCCGGGGAGTTCGCTGGTGCCCTTCAGGGCTGCGCAGAGACTCGCCAAGGGGATCAGGGCGACGATGGAGACGGGCTTTGGTTACGATTCCAACACGCAGTTGAACAACGGGGGGTACAGCTCCCCCACTCATCCGGATATCGGTCACAAGGGTGGGGCGGTCTCCTGGTTCCGCTTTGGGGTCGGCTACAGCAGCGGAGTCAACAGGTCTGCCGGTCAGCGAATCATCTACGGCTTTGATTTCGGTGGCGATATCATCTCCTACGGAAGTGGTGAGAACGACAGGGGACGTGATGCGGCGGAGCCTTATTTTTCGCCCTTCATTACTTTCGTTGGTGGTAAGACGACAGTGAAGATTACCGGTTCGTACGACTTGAGTGAGGGAAATTATCTTTTCAGTCAGGATTCACGGAGAGAGGCTCCAACGGCGGAAGCTCAGACCTACGGGTTTAATGTCGCGGTGACCCGGGAGATGACGAGAGGGACACTGGGCTATGTCTTCAGCTATCTGAAGACTGATTTTGATGCGAATACTTTCCTCAATGATCAACACTCGGCGATCCACGATCTCTCTTACCTTCATGATCCGTTGGGAATGCCGAAGACCTCCCTCGGGGGTGGCCTCCGTTTCGGTGGATATGATACGGCCCGGAATGCTGATGAGTCGTTTTTCGAACCTTCCTTCCGGCTCTCTCATGCTGCGACCGCCAAGACCTCTTTAGACGGGCGCTTCGGTTACATGTTCCGGGACAACTCCGACCCTGCGGCGGACGGAGGGGAGTACGGTCGTTTTACCTACGCGCTCGGGATGAACTGGAACATGACCGAGCGCACGCGCCTGCGTCTTGAGGGGTATCGTGACTTCAGTCCGTCGTTTGTGAGTGCGGGGGAGAGTTTTGATTCCGATGGTATTCGGGTCCGGACGAACTATGCCTCCCCGTTCTGGCGGCTTTCGATGTCGGCCTTTGTGGGGTATGAGCGCGCTGATTACTACTCGAATTACTCTGCGGTCGCTTCGTCAGGACGGAGGGACGGATATTTTACGGGTGGGGTCAATGTGGGAAGGCCTGTCAACATTTCCCGCTGGGTTGATACGAGTGTCTCACTTTTCTACGACTATTCTGAGAATGACACGAATGATTCGGGGGCTGCCTACGACCGTCATTTCACTGGTCTTCGTTTTACGGGTTCCCTCTAGTCTGTCACGCGATCTGATTTCCATGAAAAACGAAAGAAATAACTTTTTTCTCCTCTTCGCTCTTGGAGTGTTACTCTCCGCCGCTGCTTCGGTCAGTGCTCAGGATGAGTCCGCTGTGGGGGGAACCATTTCCGGGATGGTGTTCCAGGATAAAAACGAAAATGCGGTTAAGGATCCGGAGGAAATCGGCAGCGCTGCGGTCGTTGTTGAACTCCTCGATGAGGATGGAGATTTCGTCGCGAGAATTGTGACAGGGGACGACGGAACGTACGAATTTGAAGGCCTCACTGACGGAGTTTATTTTTTGAGGTTTGAGTTTTCTGCCGGTTACGGAATCCGTTCCGAAGGGATCACCGTAGGCGGGGTTGGGTCTGTTGTCTTCACTCCGATTCCCTTTATGTATCCGACATCGAGGTATGATTTCGTGAAGCTTGGCCTCTCAAATCCGGCAAGTTTTCGGGGGAGAGAAGTGTCATCGTTTGCGCCATGAAATCAGACAGGTCACCAGGCTCCGGTTCTTTCAGGAGATTATGGGCCTTGGTCTCCTGGTTTTGGTTTTCTTGTTTTTGTTCCCTGGTCGCGCAGGATGGAGGGATCACAGACGCTTCCGTCAATTCGGATCGCACGGTTCGGGAGGGGGATTCGATTGCGGTCACTGTCCTCGGAGAAGGCTCCATCTCGGGTTCATTTAAGGTTGGGAATGACGGGAAGGTGAATTACCCTCTTCTCGGCCGGGTCCACGTGAGCGGCCGTTCGATTGACCAGGTGGCTGCCGACATCGAAAATTTGCTGGAGAAGGATTTGATCCGCGATGCGGTGGTCTCTGTCACCATGTCGGATCGTCAGGTGGATTCCGTCTTTGTCTTCGGAGCGGTTCGCAGTCAGGGCAGCATCACTTTCGACCCCGAAGAGGGGATCACGCTCGGGCGTGCCGTCGCCCGCGTCGGCGGGACTTCCGAAATGGCAAACATTGCGAGCGTAAAGATTCAAAGAGCGAAAGATTCTGATTTGAATTCTATCATTGCCAACCTCAATAATCAGCAGGAGCTGCCTCTGGAGGACGGGGATATCGTTATCGTCCCGTCCAAGCCTGAAATTGTGGCCGAGTCCGTTCGTGCGAGCGTCGCGGTCGCAGAGGAAATTCAGACAGGACGAGTCGTTGTTTCAGGAGAGGTGAGCCGTGAAGGGATCATTGAAGTTCCGTTGCAAGGGGGGATTGATATTCTGGAGGCCATCGCTCTTTCCGGAGGATTTACGCGGTTGGCGCGCCCGTCAAAAGTGAAAGTCCGCCGGGAAGTTTCGGAGGGGGTTCATGAGACTGTCACCGTGAATGTCGACGAGATGCGGAAAGCGGAATCCGGAAGCGGGTTTCGTGTGTATGCCGGGGACACGATTTTTGTTCCGGAGAGCTTTTTTTAACCCTTTACCCGGAGGCGGATCGATTTTTCCGCTTCTGGATAGTTAGCCATTTTCAGTGAAACAGGACCAAAACACACCCGACCCGCGTCGAAGCCGTCGGTTATCCGGGTATACGGGGTATGGAGACGAGGATCCCTCACAGGGAGCGGGCTATGGCTACGGCTACGGCTACGGCTATGGGCAGGGGTCATCCGCGAAACCTTTGCTAAACAGGTCCTTACAAGACTACCTTCACTGGTATCTCAGGCATTTCTGGATCCTCATCGTAACAGGTCTGCTGGGTTTTTTTTACGGCTTTTACGACTTTAGTATTACCCCTCCAAAATACCAGTCATGGGCGGTTATCGAGGTCCAGAGAATGGAGCGGGAGGCTGCCGACATCGACGAAGATGAAAAGCTCAGCCTCGGTGGGACCGGCGTCCTCGCCAGTATGGTCGAAAAGCTTCAAATGCCGGCTTTGTTCGAGGCGGTCGCGCGGAGCAACATCTTTAGCAACCGCGGTGAAGTCGTTCCCGACAGCAAGGTCAGGAAGATGCCCTGGAAGGTTTTTTTCGGAAATGAAATATCCGAGCCCAAGAGCAGCGCTGCGGTGCCGCCTCCGGGGTCTCTTTCCTTCATGATGCAAAGCTGGGTTTCGGTTCGCTGGCGATCCCAGACCAAGCTGATCGATCTCTACGCGAAGCACACGAATCCGGAAGTGGCGAGAGATGTTCTTCAGGGGGTTCTCGCCGAATATGAGAGGATGTCTCAGGAAAATATCGGGGCGAGCGAGAATTATGCGTTCCAGTATATCCTGGAGCAATCGGACGAGGTCAAAAAAGAGATTCTCAAGTTCGAGCGTTCACTGAATCGCTACAACCGCTGTCTGCAGCTGAGTTCGAGGATCAGTGAAGCAGAGAACCAGTTGCTGCAGTTGGAGAAACGTTATCTATCGAGATGGCCTGCCGTGATTGAGGCGCAGGAGTTGGTTAACATCCTCGAGGTTCAGTTTTCGGAGGAGTTGGAGAAAGTGTTGAGCAACTCGGCCGAGGAAAAGATATTCTGGGAACAGAATTTTGATCTGGGTGTAGACCTCTCGGCGCAGGACACGATTGATACTCAGCTGAAGATTGTCGAGGCGAGGGCAAATCTCCTGAGAAAGGAACTCGAATCGGAAGAGGCTGTTCTTCGGAATTTGACGTCGAAGCTGAAAGAGGGTGCGGTTTCGAGGGGATTCCTTGCGAAACAGTTCTCCGTCGTCCAGCCGCCAACCCTGCCGGGAGGACCGGTGGAGCCGAATAAGAACTCCATTCTGAAAAAGTTCACACTTATGGGGCTCGCCGGGGGCTTTCTTCTGGTTTTCGTCTTCGGTTTGATCGACCCCAGCATCCGGACGGTTTCCGATCTGGAGGCGTTGACCTCTATTCCGGTGATTGGTGCAGTTCCCCTGGGGCATGGAGAGAAGAGCACGGATAAGAAGTCAAAAACAGAACGGGAGCTGGTTCTTCTTGAAAAGCCGAATTCGCAGCAGTCGGAGGCGGTTCGAACGCTTCGGGCGGGTCTTACGTATCTGGGTGATCAGGAGGAGAGAAAGAGCTTTCTGGTGACCAGCTCTCTTGCTTCCGAGGGGAAGAGCTGGATCAGTGCGAACCTCGCGATGGCCTTCGCTCATCAGGGCGACCGGACTCTCCTCGTTGATGCTGATTTGAGGAGGGCTGTCCTCCACAATGTTTTTAACGTCGATGCCAAATCGATGGGCCTCTCGGATTACCTCTCCGGCAAAGTCGGGTTGAAGGAGGCAATCAGGAGGACGCCTCACGAGAATTTCTATTTCTTGTCTGCCGGATCACGGTCTCCCAACCCTGCCGAGTTGTTGGCCAGTAAAAACCTCAAGGAGCTCATGTCGCTTCTCGAAAAATATTTCGACCGGATTATTTTTGATTCCGCGCCTCTCGTTCTCGTGAGCGATTCGCTCTCGATTGCCAAGTATGTTCAGTCCGTCCTCGTGACCTATCGGATTGGAAAAACCCCGAGAAGAGCACTGTTTCGTGCTTTGAAATACCTCGATGCGAATCACACCAGTCCGTCCGGTTTGATCGCCAACCAGTTGCCGGCTGCGAAGAATCGTCGAGCCTATGGTTACTACTACTCGTTTTCGGGTGGGGGAGGATACGAGGGGGCCTACGGAGGCTACGGAAGTGATTCGGATGATGCGGAATCGGAACCGGAGGAAATTTTGCCCTTCATTGATGTTCCCGGGAAGACTGTGGAAAAAGAAAAGCCGGACTCATTCTCAATCCCGGGTTGGCCGCCCCGTTGAGTGATCGCGGTTCAGGTCGCGGGCGGGGGCGGCGAAGAGGGCAGGCAAATAACAGGCCCCGGATAGCCGGAGTGGGATTCAACCAGTGACATTTCGAGGGTTTGCCGGATCAACCATACAACCAGAGTACCGCTCGAAACCTCGGGGTTTGGATTTTCAGTGTTTCCATTGTCTACTCGGCGTTGGCGTATGGAACGACAACCGCAGTGACACGTTTTGTTCTGGATGGAATTCTTCTCTCCGGCTTTCTCGCAACCTGCGCCGGTCGCTTAGGGCAGAAAAAAAGCCTGCTTTGTTCAAGCAGGCTGATTTTTATTCTCCTCGGAATACAGCTGATGGGTAGTCTTTATCTACTGAACCCGAAGGCACGTTTTAACCCGGTGACAGAAGTATTGAGTCCCCTTGAAGACGCAGTGCCATGGCTGCCGGGAAGCTATGACATCGCTCTCTCGTGGCCGGTCGTGCTCCATTTTGCCTGCCTCTCCCTCGCACTTGTGGCTCTTGTGGACCTGATGCATGAATCGGCGAACCGCTGGAAGATGCTCAGAATCATCGCTATAACTGGATTCGGTGTCGCCGTGATCGGAATCTATCAGAAGGCGAGCGGCGCCGGGTCGATGCTCTGGACGAGCAAAGAGTATCCTCCCACATTCTTCGCGGCTTTCCGATACCATGGAAACGCGGCCGCCTATCTTAACCTCTGCTGGCCGGCAGCTCTTGCCATGCTGCTTCGGGTTTTACGGGAGGATCCGCGGAACATTCTCGCGAAATCATTTTGGATTTCAGCCCTCGCCTTCACCTTTGGTGGTCTCCTCGTCAACACCTCGAAATACGGTCATGCCATTGCCTTTGTCTGTATGATTGCTGTGCTCATGATAGGAATCTCGAGGATTTCTCAATTTGGAGGAAAAAGACGACTCATCGTTGTCATTACCGGAGTCGTCTTTCTTTCGATGTTTGTGATTCTTTCCATGTTCAGCGGCGATGTCATTTTCGCGAGATGGGACGAAGCGATGAACAGCGGGGTGAGCTTCAAACGGAGATTACTGGCCTACGGAACGGCTCTCGAGATGTGGCAGGGTGCGCCTTTGTGGGGATATGGACCGGGTAGCTTTGTGCTCCTGTTTCGATACTTTTCGGTTCCGGCAGGAAAGGAGCTGGGAGGGAAGTGGTCTTTTGCCCACAATGACTACCTCCAATCACTCACGGAATGGGGGCTGGCGGGTTCACTTCTCATCTTCGCGGTTTTCGGGATCGGGATCTGGCTCCTCTGGAAATACTATCGGAGAACGCAACGGGCTTCCTACTCCGCCATGGCGGCCCTCCTTGGCTTACTCCTCGTCTCACTTCACATTGTTGTGGATTTCTCGCTTCAAATCGGAGCCATGCAGATTATCGCGCTGGTCTACGTTTCGTTTGGCTGGGCGGGGGCGCCGAAAAGGAACCGCCGGGCGGGAACCGTCACGAGTCGACATTCCCATGAGTGGGCGAACCCTGAGACGGGTTCAGGGAGAAGCAGGCACCGCCGGTCACGCCGACGTTGAGGCGGAACCCGGTGGCTTACGCTGCGACCCTTGAAACGACTTTCCTTCCAGATAGTGCCCTGAGAGCAAAAGCAGCCCGGCCGCGAGGCCAAAGGCGAGAAACCCCACCATATCATGTGCCCGGTCAAAGGCGATTTCCCCGTCCTTGAAAAATATCCAGGTCAGGACAATAGACCTCAGTGTGTTTGTCAGGAATCCGGAAATCATCGCGATAACGACGAGGGCGACTCGAAACCAGTTTCTAAGGAAGACGAACTCGCCCACAAAGAGGCCGGCCATGATCAGGCTTTGAAAGGAGCGAATCCCGCTGCATCCTTCGTCGATTTGAATAACACGACCATCGGCAATGAGGGCGGAACCGGAGAGCTCAACAGGGATACCGATGAGGCGGGAGAGAGGGGCTGATACGGCAAGAAGTCTCTCTGTCAACTCCCCGATGAGACTGTTTTCGACCTGCGTCGGCCAGGGCACTGCGGTCATTGCAAATAACACGAGGGGGAGAAAAGTGAGACTGGTCCGTTTCCCGTAGACGAGCCATAGCGTGAGATGTGTCGTGGCGAAGACAACAGCGCCGTGCAAGATAAGCGGGATGCGCCAGATCGGGTCAAATCGTTCCATCGTTCTCGCGAGAACGAGAAAGATCGCAAGGATGATGATTCCAAAAACCGCAGTGAGGAGGGTCATCTTTTGTCTGTGGGCAAGGATCGGAGGGGTGTCGAAACCGGTCCAGCGGCGCCAGAAGAACCAGGCTGTGACCGGGGCAACGATCCACCCGTAGTCGTAGTACTGACCATGAACCCAGGTTGGATGCAGGGCGTGAAACAGCTGCGCCCAGAGAAGCCCCAGAAAGATAGGGATGCTGATTTTATCCAGTCTGAGAGGGGTCATAAGGAGGCGAATCTTGAGGCGGCATTACTATTCCCCGGACGGCTGCTCCGCGTCCTTTCCCGTCTCGGGCGGTGGTGGAAAGAAAATGAGAAGTTCAGGCTTCGTCAGCTCCTCTTTATTGACCTGCTCCCAAATCGCTTCCGATGCCTCGATTTTTCCCGAGCGTTCCAGAGAGCAGGCCAGAATCGCTCTGTCGGCCGAGGTTGCGGTCTTCCACTGAGGGGAGTCGACGGGGGGCAAAACTTCGAGGGCTGCGGTCGGGTTGCCCAGAATGAGATGACCCATCGCACAAGTGGTGCGCAGAGGGAGTCGTTCCGGCTCCTTTTCGACCAGTTGCGCCGCCGACTGTGTCGAGGGCTCGACTTTGTCGCCGAGGAGTAGGTTCAGGTAGATGAGGTTGTTCAGCAGCATCAGGTTGTCCGGTTCGCGGACCGCGAGTGCTTCGGTGAGAAAGCGAAGATCCTGAAGCCGTTCGTTCCGGGTGAGGAACATCATCGGCGCGACGAGATCGGCCGCAGGTGGAATGATTCCGTTCGGATGAGTCGGCGCCTTTAACAAAGCCCGTGTCGCAAGATCAATTCGTTTGTTTTGCGAAGCGACTTCAAAGATTCGAAGATACTCGTTCCGGTCGGAGGTCATTTGAGCCACCTTGAAGGCCTGCTCCCAGGCATGATTCTCCTCGGCCAGTTCAGCTTTTGCCCGCGAGAGCCGGGCTCTTGCCAGCCAGATATTGATACTGCTGATCCCGGGGGGAGGGGTTTCCAGCCATTCCCCGGCGGCGTCGACCTCGCCGCTCTGGATCAAGGCGATGAAGCGTTGTTCGTAAAGTTGAGGTGACTGGAGACATTTTTCCTCCGTGAGAAAATCGAGAACCCGGTCGCCCTCCCCGATAAGAGCGAGCCAGGCCGCAATTTGTTGGGGTGACCGACTGCCGAATTTCACAATCGTTTCGTCCACAATGCGCTCTCGTTCCTCCGGGCTTTGTGTGGAAGCGATCGCGAGGTTCGCGGCGGCAATGAAATCGTTCGAAGAAACGCCGCTTTCCCCTCCCAAACTTCTGCCAAGGTCTCCGAGCAGACTCGGATCCATCTTTTCCGGATCGATAAAACCGAGAAGTCTGAACGCGGACCGGGCGAGTTGATCCGGATTATCGGAAATGGAAAGTTCGCGAATGATTTCCTGTCCCTTCTTGAGATCTTCGGGACTCGAGGAAGGCTGGATGAGGATGGAAGCGAGCAGGAGGAGGTGTTGGCGGTCACGATTTTCGGCAATGTTAGACTCGAGAAGCCGCCGCGCGGAATCAAAGGCGTTCCGGCTGATCAAAAAGCTTGCTCGAAGAGTGACGAATCCCGGCAACTGCCGGGTCTCATCTGAAAGCAGATTGTAGAGCCTGACGAACCCTATTTGATCTCTTGCCTTGTACATGATTCGGAGAACTGCGAGTTGGTCAGCCTCCGTTGCTTCCGGGAAGAGGAAAAGTGTGTTCGCATACTCGAGGGTCCGGACAGACCGGGAGCGAAACGAGGCGTCGACTAAAACGCGGAGCGCTTCGATCGAAGCCGGGTTCAGCTGACGGGCCATGAGGGCGAATTCATAGGCACTCTCCCACTGCTCCTCACTCCCCAGGGCCTCCTTTGCCTTATTGAGATTGTGGGAGGATCTCCACGAGCGGGTCGAGGCCGCGAGCGGTTCCCGAAGCAGGTAGAGGGCGACGCCCCCAACGATAAGGATTCCGAAAGACAGGAGAATCCGAAGTGGTTTTTTATGGTCTCTGGTCCAGGGCATCGGTGCTTTCTTATCAAGTTCGTCGATCAGGAACCGATCGGAACAACCGTTGATTCCGACCTGTCGGGATCAACTTCAGAGGCGCTGATTGGGACCCGGGACCAGCGAAGCGATGACCCATTCTTCGAATTGTTCCCGGGCCTTCTCTTCCGACGGGAAACCATAAAGGCCCGCCATGATGAGACGGGACGGTGGAGGGGGCACGGTTGCCAGAGCCGCCTGAATTCGTTTCAGGTGAATCGCGGATCCGTATCGAATAGGGTGGTCCGGGTGAACCCAGGTGAGCTTGAAGATGTAGCGGGTTTCCTCCGTCGAGGGGGATTGAACCTGAAGACGCTGCATCAGGAATTCCTGATCGTGGTAGGTCAGGATCGTGTCCGGGTAGCGCCCGGTCACTTCCGCTCCGGTCGAAGCCATGCAACGTTCCGGTGGGTGATTGAAGAGGTCGAAGAAGAAACGGGGGCTGTTGCCGTCATATTCCAGATATAGAAGCTCCATGCCGCAGGAGTTGTTGCGGTCAAAGAAGGCATAGCGACGACCGCGGTCGTGAGTCAGGTAGCCGACCTGACTCTCCTCAATCGGAAGCGTCTGAACGGAAACGTCCGGAAGGTTCGGCGGGGAATAAAAAATGGCATTTTGGTAGAGACCGCGTTCCGCCGCGGTTTCAGCGGTGGCATGCCACTGCTTCGACGCGGACTCAGATATCCCGATGAGGAGAATACCTGAGGTCAGAGGAATCCAGAACAGGGGGGCGTTTCTCATCGAGGGTAGGAAGATTGGGTCCTGAGATCGGAGGCGAACCATACAGCATGGCACAAATTTCCCCGTAGGAAAACTGCCCTTTTCAGGGTAGTTCCACGTCTTGATAACAACGGTGAAAGGCTTCCGCAACGGCGGACCAGTGGTGATGTGCGAGCACATACTGGCGCCCCTTCATCCCCATGTCGCGTCGGGCGTTTGCATCAAGTTCTCCAAGCTCCCGGAGAAATTTCCGGAGAGCGGTCTTCTCCGGTTGAAGCCACCATCCGGCGCCGATCGTTTCGAGGATTTCCCAGGGCGTGCCGGTCGAAGCTGCGACCGGGGTTCCCATGGCGAGAGCTTCTGCCACGACGAGACCGAAGTTTTCTGAAAAGCTGGGGAGAATGAGGCATCCGACCGAAGAGAGCAGTTTCCATTTTTCCTCTTCCGCGACCGCCGACGTGATGAGAACGGTAGAAGAGATTTCCAGGCTCCGGACTTGCCTTTCGATTTCCATCCGGTGACCGGAATCGTCCGGGCCGGTGAGCTGAAGCGTCCAGCCCTCCGGAGCCCCTGCGGCCCAGGCCTCGAGGAGCGCGGGAATCCCTTTCACCGGGTGGAAACGGCCGAGAAAGAGTAGCGTCCGGGAACGTTCATTGGAGTCGGGGGAGGGCAGGTTCGGCTCGGGTGGGGCAACCCCGTTCGGAATCACCACCGAGGTGACGGCTGAGAGGCCCTCGCGACGCAAAGATTCCTCTTCCGCCGGGGAGGTGGCATGGAGCAGCGCCGCGTGACGGAGACTCCTCCACTGATAGAGATGCCAGCCGATGCGTTTTTTAAGCCGCTTGTGATTCAGGGCCCACGGTTCCAGCATCCCCCGGATCGACCAGACCACTGGAATATGGTTTCGCCGGCCATACCGGGACGCCCAATAATTCATCGGGTCCCAGAGCCCGTGCAGGTGAAGGACGCGCGATTCCGGGGGAACGCCTTTCCATGCTTCGTCGAGGGCATGCTCCACCGAGACGCGGGAGCCGTCAAGGTGATGGAGATGAAAGCGATCGCTCTCCAGTTCCGCAACGGGGGAGGAGGACGGTCTTGTAAAGAGATGAACGTCAGTTTCCCCGATCCCGCAAAGCTCGCGGCAGAGCGCGGGAACGGAAACAGAAGGACCGCCGGAATGGCGGTCTAAATCTTTGACGAAATGGGCGACGGAAAGCGGGGGCATCAAAAAGAAAAATCAGAGGAAGGAATCTGCAAGAGCCTCTCGAAGGTCCCGCGAGAATCGATCCTGATTGAAAAAGAGAGAACGCTCTTTTGCGACTTTCGAATATCGGGAAAACTCAGTCTCGTCGGCGAGGAGAGGAATCAAGAGTGTGTTTGTCAGGGCTGCTCCGTCCGCAGGATCGACAATCCATCCATCATCGCCGATCACTTCCGGGGCGGCGTCGAGGTTTGACCCGATGCAGGGAAGTCCATGGGACATCGCCTCGGCATAGACAAGTCCGAAGCCCTCGCCATGACTGGGCATCGCAAAGACCCGGGAGCTTTGAAAGAGTTGCTCCAGTTTTTCCTCATCGACGAATCCGTGCATCGTGATGTGAGACTCCATCGAAGCCTCCTTGATCTTCGCTTCAAGCGTTTTCCCCCAGGGGCCGCTACCCGCGATATGCCAATGCGTTCGGGGGGATTTCGCGAGGATTTCAGGCATCGCGGCAAGGATCTCGAGGTGCCCCTTGGGGCGGTCCTCGACCAGTCGTCCCACCGTGAGAATGTCAGGCTTGCGTGAGGATGACTCGGGGGAGGCGGGGGAGGATTCGCTCTCACCGGATTTCCCGCGACAGAGTGGGATGACCCGGTAGGGCCGATCCAGAATCCAGGGATGAAATGTGGCCGCTTTTTCGCGGGTGAAGGAGGAGTTGAAGAGAAGCAGGTCGGCCTCGCGCAGCGCCTCCTCCTTGCGAGCGGGAAGAGCCCGCCACAATTCGATGCCGTGACCCCACACCGCATAAGGGCAGCGCAGCGGGCGGGGGAGTAAGGTCTGACATTGCGCGAGATCGACGTGCTCAAAGAGGATCAAAGCGGGGCGGTGGAAGACCTGCAACGCGACCTCAAAAAGAAAGCGGAGCCGACTTCCCCGACAGAACCGGTTCCGGAGTTTCCCGGCGCAATCTTCAGCCTCCCGATCAGGCGGATTTTGCAAGCAGATGAAGCGCATCGCACCCCCCGGGGCAGGTCCGGCCTCCGGAAACTTCCCGGGAGCGAGAGCTTCGAGACAGCTCCGTGTCACCGAAGCAATCCCGCCCATCGCCGGATCAATGCCGCTGGATGTCAGCCAGACTGCCAAGGGGTGATTGGGGTGCATCATCGATCCGGCCGGGCACGAAGATTCCGGCATTCTTGATCCAGACTCGGTGGATCGCGTAGTAGCAGGCGAAGGCGACCACGGATCCCTTCACGAGTTGGTTCAGGACCACCACGATCTCGGTTTCGGCCTTGATCGCCTGGTAGAAGATGAGCGGGCTCCAGATCAGGAAGTTCGCGTCTTTTCTCCCGGTGCGCCGGAAGAGACCGATCCCGAATCCGAAGGTGCTCCCCCAGATCAGCATGAAGAACCAGCCTCCTTTCCCGTAGTTGGCATAGGCTTCTCCGAGCGGGCTGATTCCCATCGAAGTCGAGTCGGCCAGAGCAAGTCCGGTAAAGCGACGAAAGTTCTCCTGCCCACCGGCTTTCTTTTTGTCAGGGGCGAGGAAGCGAGGCATTGTCGCGGCAACGACCGCGTCCCATATCGTCTCCCCGTTGGCAAAAGGTTCCCGCGCCGGGGTGTGACGCAATACCGCCGAAACGATCCAGCCCTGGTTCATGCGCACGATTGCGTTTTCGAGCGTGGAGCGATCTCCGAATCGACCCTCCACGATCACGAGTTCGTAGATCGAGGCGACGAGGGAGGGGTTGTCACCCGACCAGGCCGCCTTACGGTAATCCTGTTTCACCGTTTGGATCACGCTCACGAACAGAATTCCTGAGCTGAGGAACACCATTTTGTTCATCGTGGTGCGTTTTTTGAGGAGCCACCAGTAGCAGCCGATCAGGGTGCCCCAGAGAATGAGGTCGTGGAACATCGCCTGCTCGGATGAGCGGATCAGCAGTTGCGAAAGGGAGACGAAAACGAGGATCCACTTGTAGCGATGATGAGAGAGCAGGAAGTAGACTGCTGCGATATACCGCAACTGGGCGATGAGGTGAAAAAAGAAGGAGAGCCCTCCCGGAGCGAAGGGGCGCACAAAATCCGAAGCGACCGCTCCGATCAGGAGAACCATCCCGATCTTGAAATCCTGCCGCCCGTCGCGCTGGCGAAGCAGCTCCTTCTCCTCACATCGACCCGAGAAAGAGAGAAGGCCGCAGATGAACGCACTGGTCGTGGGAATCGCGAAACCGAAATATTCCGCCTCCTCGACATACATGAAGTAGCGGTCGACTTCGACTCCGAACCGGTAGGAGAGAAGCGGCCCGAGCAGCCACTGCACCGCGGCGAGGAGAGCCCCGATCAGTTCGATGGGGATCCCGCGATCGATTTCCCGGGCAAAGGCGAAGGCGACCACCGCGAAGATGGGCCACACGATCATGGCATTGGGCAGGAATTGACCGGCCCCGAAGAACCCGAGGAGCCCGACCGCGAGAATGACGGGAAAGTGGCTCTGGTCGGGACGATTCATGGGGGGAAAGGAGTGCTCCGCGAATCAGATCGCGAGGAGCGCCTCCGCGAGGGCGGCTTGGACGGGTTCCGCGAGGTGGGTTTCCCCGCGATGCGGAATGTCGCCACGTTGTGCCAGCCTTTCAAACGGAATCGCGTCGAGCCGGTCGAAATCGACCTCGAGGATCCGCGGGGCGGTCGAGGC
>JARGOP010000147.1 GCA_029233965.1 Verrucomicrobiales bacterium
AGATCGTAGTCAATCGTTTCCGCCTCGTGAGAAACACCGTAGTGCTTCACTTCGTAGAGCTTGCCGGAAAAGTTGGCGAAGTGACCGTGGGTAAGGTGTCCTCCGTGAGCAAGGTCCATCGTCAGGATCTTGTCGCCGGGATCAAGCACGCTGAAGTAAACTGCGGCATTGGCCTGCGAACCGGAATGAGGCTGCACATTCGCGAAGCCCGCCCCGAAAATTTCCTTGGCCCGCTCGATGGCGAGGGTCTCTGCCTTGTCGACGTTTTCGCACCCTCCATACCAGCGCTTTCCGGGATATCCCTCGGCATACTTGTTCGTCAGGCAACTACCCTGCGCCTGCTGAACGGCCTTGGAGGCAAAGTTCTCAGAAGCAATCAATTCGATATTTCCCGTCTGGCGGGCTTCCTCGTCCTCGATCACTGCAAAGATTTCCGGATCGACCACGGCAACATGGGGGGCGCTGACGGCGGCTCCACAGCTGTTCATCTTGTCGACACGGCGCTCGTGGCGACCACCGGCATCGAATTCAGCTCCGAGCCAGGCATCGACAATTTTACCGGCCTCTTCCGCACCGGTGAATTGACCGGCGAGGCAGAGAACATTGGTGTTGTTGTGCACCCGCGTCTTCGCAGCGAGGTCGACATCCGTAACCACAGCCGCCTGGATGCCGGGATACCGGTTTGCCGCGACCGACATTCCGATACCAGTCGTGCAGCAGAGAATCCCGAAGGACTTTTCACCGGAAACCACCGCCGTAGCGACGCGATTCGCGTAGTCAGGATAATCAACGGAATCCGTCGAATAACAGCCGATGTCTTCGACGTCGTAGCCGCCGGATTTGAGGTGGGCGACAACAGCTTCTTTTAATTCAAAACCGCCGTGGTCGGTTCCAACTATGAGGGTAGGTTTTTCCATTTCCTTGAGGGTGCGAAAAGCGAATAACAATGCGCGGGTGATTACGCCCCGTTAGCTAGAGCGGGAGACCCCGAAAGTCAAAAATAAGATTCGAAGGGACAGCGAGCTTTTCTGCCGCCCGAATCACCTGCGGCCAATCGACGAGCGACCGGAATCGGACGAAGCGGCCCGTATTCAGGCCCCGCTTCTCGATTTTCTTGAATCGAGGACGCATCCTGCTCGTCATCTCTTTCAATAAAGCCGCCTTGTTATGAAAATTACAACCTCATTCCTCTTCTCCCGCCAATTTCGCATCCACCTGCTTTTGTTGCTGCCATGGCTCCTGATTTTCAATGCGGTTTTCGCCGGCGCACCTTCAGAAACGAAATGGAAAGCGGAGCTCCCGAAACCGGGGCACAGCCTCGGTTCTGCGATTGCGTCCTCCAGCAACAGCATCGCAATCGGAGCGCTACTGGGAGGCGACAGCGAAGAAGGTGCCGTCCACCTGTTCAACCCCGAAACCGGCGGGCAAACCGACATTCTCACCTCGCCGAACCCGGAGGAGGAAAGCCTCTTCGGGTTCGACATCGCGATGGACGACGAGTTTCTCCTCGTCGGCGCCCCCTTAGAGGATGGCCCGGGAACAGAAGAAGGAGTGGTTTATCTCTTTGATCTGGTGGCCAAGGAAACCATTCCGATCTTTTGTCCGGCAAACGAAGATGGCTCGATCTTCGGTGTCTCCGTAGCTATGGACAATGGCATCGCCCTCATCGGATCTCTCCGCGAAGACGGGGAAGGAGAAAACCGGGGTGCTGCCTACCTCTACGACCTTCGGAATCGACAGTTCATTCACCGCCTTGAAGCTTCCGACGGAGCTGACAATGATGAGTTTGGACTCTCGGTAGCCATTCTCGGCGATCTCGCAGCAGTGGGAGCCTGGAAAAAGGCTCACCCGGGAGGAGCGCCTAACTCGGGAGCGGTGTATCTTTTCAAAGTCGAGTCCGGCAACGAAATCCGGAAGATTGTCAACCCGGTCGCACAAAACTTCGGAGGAGCCTTCGGAAACTTTGGAAGCGCTCTTCTTCTCGATGAAGGCGGATTGGTCGTTGGCGCCCCGGGGGAAAGACACAGCTTTTCCGAACACAATGATGACGAATACAAGGAAGGCGCTGTCTACGTCTTCGATCCCGGGACAGGGGAGCAACTGCATCGCCTCACCTCCCAACGCTCGCTCGGTGATGCCGTGTTCGGGTACCGGCTCGCTTCGTCCGGAGACCTCCTCCTCGTAGGGGCGCCCCAGGATTTTGCCGGAAGGAGCACAGGAGGAGCCGCCTATGTTTTTGATCTGCAAACCGGAAGAGAGGTGCACCAACTCATTCCCTCCGATGGAGGGGATACCGATGAATTCGGCTTTGCCGT
>JARGOP010000148.1 GCA_029233965.1 Verrucomicrobiales bacterium
CCGAAACGATGGGCGAGGTCGCGAACGGCGAGGATCTCGGCTCCGGTTACATTGAGGACGAAAGGTTGAGGAGCCGGGAAGGCATGGTCGAGAGCGAGAATAGTGTAGCGAATCGCATCCCCCTGCCATAGGCAGTTGAGATACCCCATCGTGACGTCGACGGGCTCCGCGCGATAAACCCGGGAAGCAATGTCGACGAGAACGCCGTAGCGAAGGTCGACCGAATAGTTCAGCCGGATTAGCGCGATCGGGCTCTGATGAACCTTGCTGAAAGCGAGAAACGCATTTTCCCGCCCGACGCAGGAGAGGGCGTAGTCGCCATTCGGGCCGATTCGATCGGCTTCGCGCGAACCTCCACTTTCGGGTGAAACAAAGGGATAGACACAGCCGGTGGAGAGAGCAACGATCGGAGTGCCCGCGTATCGCTCCGCCACTTTGGCGGGCATTTCCTCGTTGAAGAGCCGCAAGATTTCGGGCGAGTCGCCGGTTCCGAATTTTTGTCCGGCGAGGAAAAAGACAGCACCGGCTTCGGGAAGGGCATCCACGCCCTCCTGTCCCGTGAGATCGGCGCTGAGCGTTTGAATTCCGTGTTCTTCGAAGGGCTCCCTGGTAGATGGATTTCCAAAGCGGGACACGGCAATGACTTCGGTATTTTGTCCGTTTTGATCCAGCGCGCGTCGAAGCATCCGGCAGAGGTGAAATCCCATTTTCCCCCCCGCTCCGGCAACGACCACAGGACCATTGACCTTGGCAACCGCGTTGCAGACCAGTTCATCCGGTTCGCTGGCCCGGTCATCGAGTTCAGAGAGTGATTTCGGGGCGGGTGACATTGCTTGGCTTCGCAGGATTGTGAACTTTTCTCGATCCGTCGTCAACGGCGGGAAGAGAGTCGTGGTGAAAATTTACCCGCTTCTTCTTGTCTTGTTAGAAATTCGGATCAAGCATGCCTAACTCTATGAAAAAGTTGGAATCCTCATTTCTGTTCTAGTGGCCCTGCTCGTCTTTGGGTGGCTTGGTATCACCTTTGCCTTCTCGAATCTGGTAGAGCCCTGGATCGATGCGGGATTGACGATGGCAAACAAGGAACAATCCGTTGCCGTATTGGAAAAGACAGAGTTTGAGAAAGGATTCTTTTCTTCCAAAGCAACCACCTCCATCACGAGGGAGGCGATCAGCGGGGCGTTGGAAGACGTCGATGAGATGCCTCTCCAACATGAGATCTTCCATGGTCCGGTTGCAATGACACCGGGCGACCTGACGAGACGGTCTACCCGGACTTGCTGGCGTAGACGATTTCTTCGAAGGGCTGAATCACGACAAATCCGTCCCCTTGAAACTGCATCTGGATCGATTCTCCGCTCCCGCGACCGACGAAGGTCTTCAGGGAAACGTCCTTTTTAAACTGAGGCTGAAGCGATCCGGACCAGGCGATGGTGGCATTCGGGTCTGTGCAAACCGGTGAGTCGGGAGTGACTCGCAGGGTGATCGGTTCATAGTGCGAAGTGAATGCGATCATGCCGGATCCTGTGAGTCGGACATTGAAGAGGCCTCCGGCGAGCATTGCGCCGAAGTTTTTCATCATCGTTATCTTGTAATCAATCGTCGGTTCGAAGGCGAGCAGGTCGTTGCCGTTTACAATGATCTCTTCATTCTGGAGATTTACGATGATGACTTTTTTCCCGCAGTCGGCCAGATAGACCTGCCCCTGTCCGATCGCTTTCGTGAGATGGGCACCTTCGCCGCTGACCGCCTTCTTGAGGAGATTCCCCATTCCCTGCTCAAGGATTCCTTCGCGCTTGAATGTGACGTTGCCCCGATAGGCGACCATCGAACCCATTTTCGTCCAGATTTCCCCGTTCAAATTCAGCTCGAGAAGACGGGGTGTCTCCAGTTCAAAGAGACCCTGCCCCCGGTCCCGTTGCGCGGAGGCATCGATGAATTCCTGGAGGGAGTAACGGGCAGGAGAAGGAGAGTTTTCTGCAGGGATCGGTGGGATGTCGGTCATGGCGTATCTTTGCTGGGTAAAAATTCGACCCAAGGCTAACCAAAAATCGAGGTTTGGCGCGCTACAATATTCTCCCGATTGTGGAATGCCCGGCACGAGGATTTGGTTTGCCGGGTCCAGCTGCAAGGGAAATCCTGAGGTAATCGATGAGCCTGTTGGATCGCCGTTCAGTGGGGGGATCTGTCGTTGGCCGGGACTGCAAAGGAGGCAATCAGGGAGCAGAAAACTCAAAGCGCAATAGAGGAGTCATCTGCGGGGTGCGGGGTGCGGGGTGCGGGGTGCGGGGTGCGGGG
>JARGOP010000090.1 GCA_029233965.1 Verrucomicrobiales bacterium
TCGAGGACGACGGCTTCACCCTTTTCCGTCCCGTCCCCGGCACCCCCTGGGGAAGTGAAAAACGGAGCGATAATCCGGCAGCTCAAAAGCGGGACCGCTATTTGCTGATGGACGAAGCTCGGGCCGCACGGGTTCTCGAAGCCCTCGTCCAGTTCGTATCCGAACCGCCGAAAAGACTATGAGCACCTACTGCGAGATCGCTCCCGGTCATCCTTTTCACGGATCCTATCACGATGAGGAATACGGTTTTCCCATTGCGGATGACAATCGTCTTTTCGAACGCCTCGTTCTCGAAATCAATCAGGCCGGCCTCTCCTGGCTCACGATCCTGAAAAAGAAAGAGGCCTTCCACAAAGCGTTCGACGGATTCGATCTTGAGAAAGTCGCCCGCTACGGGGGCAAGGATCGGGAACGACTTCTGAACGATCCCGGCATCATTCGCAACCGCCTCAAGGTCGATGCCGCGATCCACAACGCCAGGCAGGTCCTGGCCCTGCGGGAGTCTCATGGATCGTTTTCCAAGTGGCTCGACCACCACCACCCGCTGCCCAAAGAGGACTGGGTCAAACTTTTTAAGAAGACCTTCAAGTTCACCGGCGGGGAAATCACCGGCGAGTTTCTCATGAGCACCGGCTACCTGCCAGGAGCGCATGCGGAGAGCTGTCCGGTTTTTGGCACGATCAAAAAACTGAGACCACGCTGAATCGGACGGTGACTTTGCGGGAGTTTCCTCGATGAGTCGGCCCGGGACCGCCTTCGCTGTCTCGCGAAACCCTCCGGGGCGATAGGCCTCGCCGGGGCCCGGAACCTTTTGACATCCCGGCCGGGGCATGCCCCGTCTCGACCTTTCCTCGCTCTCCGTTCCAGACGCGCGTCTCGTCCAGTACGGACTCAAGTCCCTTGGCTTCTACTCGGGCACGACGCGGGGGCTTCCCGGACCACATCATTAGCACCGAGGACATTGATAGAAGGAGCTGCCAGAGCAGCAGCACCTCCGAACGCAGTTTTCTTAAGAAATCCCCGACGGGAAGAAGTGGAATGAGACCGTGTTTTCATGATCCAAGGCTTACCCGTTTTGCCGACGAACCTTCCGTAGGATTTCCTCATGTTTGCGCGACGCAAAATTGCTCATTTCGGGAGTAGTCGCACTTTTGCGCTGAGTGACCAGGGCGGTGAACGCTGCCGCGAAACGCTTCAATCGAGAAGCAGGATGCTCTATTTCTGGATCAGATCTCTCTCAATCAAAAACAGAGGTCAGGACTCGGGGAAGGCTGATATCCGAACCCATTGAAAAGCCAAGCCCAGTTCACGGGAGTCATTTGAATCGACCTCCCACTTGGGCAATCTCAATTCAATTCGCTGCACCGGATACTGGCAGTATTGGGAAGAGTCGATCTCAACGGAAAGCGATTGTTCGGTCTGGTCGAGTTGCTTCGAAGAAACGGGGTATCCGTTCACGAAGATCTCCAGTTCACCCCCCAACTCTTCCGTAAGCGGTCGAAACTCGAGAATCTCCCACTCGATTTTGGCACCACCTTCCGGGAGCGGCAGTCGAAATACCGCCGTTGGTTGCGACCAGCGAAAGCTTCCCTTCTCCAACAGTTCGGAATGATGAAACCCTTCCAGAAACTCAACCTCGAGGTGGGAAACATGATAGAGCCTCACTCGCTGTTGCTCCCGAACGGACTCGAAGATCCCACGCATCCATCGCACCGCAGGATAAAACAGGCGAAGAATTCGAAAACGAATCAGCTCCGGCAGGCGGCGGGAAAGCGGAGGTTCCAGATCGTTGACCCTCGCCAGGTAATCGCTCAGACGAAGGCCGGGGTTTGATGAAAGAAGGTTCTGATAGTCGATTCGAGCAGCAGGCAGCGAATCCCAAAAATAGTGTCCCCGGGTAAACCTTCGAACGATGACCGCATGGTTGCTTCGGTCCCGCCTCGAAACCGTCACCTCCGCTCTCGCTTCTTCCGGAATCTCTACAGCCAGTTCTTCCGCGAGGTAGCGCAGGGTTTGCTGAACCGGCAATGACAATCCATGTCGCCCGGCCATCCTGATCAAGCGTTCCCAATCCAACTCGGCATCATGGGTGCGAATGACTCGCACCGCATCCAGCAGCCAGCGAACTGGGGCGACCTCGTTGTATCTCACCCCGTGCTCACAGGTATGAAGTAATTGGTCTGCGGGTGACAGCGTTCTCGCCGGACGACCCATTCGTTTTCTCTCGATGGAATCCTGCCAGAACTCCTCCTGTTCTGATGCCGTCAGGTAGCGCCCGTGAAAGAAGTCCCAATGCAAATCAAGATGTCCAAAGCGACCTCTTCGAAAATGACATCCATGAGTAATTTCCGACAATCGCTCGGGATTCCGAAATTGCGGAATCCACCCGTCCGCCTCCAAAGCCGCGATCGCCTCCTCACACCTGTCCCGAGGCACCGCCACATCAATATCCGTCATGAGCCTGTCTTTATCAGGATAGACAACCTCGTTCAGGGCAGCCCCCTTCAGAAGAATGGCAGGGATTTCAGCATGGTCTAACTGATCAAGAATCCCCCCCAGCTCCCGCTCAACTCCTTCCTGTTGAAACCAGGCACTCTGAACCACACGCTTCCATTGATCCGCTGATTCATAAGCAATCCCCCACTCCTTGAGCCGCTCGAACAGCGTCAGGAATAAACGCTTCGAACCGGTATCCACCAGCGGGAAAGGTACCGCTTCCTCCCACTCGCGGAACGCTGCCCGGGTTTCTTCGGAATCCTCGAAGGCGCAAGCTTTCAAGAGCAGTGTCTGCCCTTCGTTCGGCCAACAACGATTCGGCCAGACGCTTTTTCCGGAGTTGTAATTTGCGATCTCCATGAATACTTACCACCGGTGTTAGCCAGCAAGGCTGATCCAACCAACCGCGGACCACCCACTGATTGGCCACTTTTTCACCACTTCCAAGATGAAAGTGCTACTGACGGTTTCCAACGCTCATCGCATAGCCGGCGGAGCCGCTATCACTTGCGGAAATTTCCTGAAGAATCTCCGTGATAATTTTGGGTGCGAGTGCCGCATGATGACGCAAGCAGCCCATGCGGTCTCTCACCAAGTGGGAGGGATCGAAGTCTCCAGCTACCTCGATCTCGAGGACCTCAAAACCCAGGTCGCAACCTGGCAGCCCGATGTCATCATCGGCTCCCTCGCCAGTGCCTCGGATGCGATTCGAATCGCACGCCACTTTGACATCCCCGGGGTGGTTTACCTCCTCAGCTACGAGTTTTCTCAACTTTCTGACCGGGAGAAGCAGCAATGGCGAATCCCGGAGAGCCTGAACTTCGCCAGCCGGGAAGAAGTCGAGTTTGTTCTGGGTTCCGCCGACCGGGTTTTTGCCTGTTCACGTTTTCTACAAAAGCGCCTCAGCCTCGAGGGCTTTGAGGTCGAAACTTTGTATCCCGAATTCGATCCAGGAGTCATCCCGGTTTCTCGGAAAAGTGAGAACGAGAGAACGCAGATAACAGGAATTTGCGGATACGCCAACAAGGGTATCGAGATATTTCTCGAAGTGGCGGCAGCATTTCCCGAACACTCGTTTTCGCTTGTCGGGGAATTGGGAAGCGACATTGATCCTCGCTATCGGAATCAGATTCAGCAGCTCTCCAACCTCACCTTGCCGGGGCGGCAGGATCCTTGCGATTTCCTCGCTGAAAGTCAACTGGTCCTGATCCCTTCCCAATGGCCAGAACCTTTCGGGAGAATTGCCGTCGAAGCGTTGGCAAACGGCATCCCCGTTCTCGCGAGTAAAAACGGCGGCCTCGAAGAAATCGTCAGCGATCCCCGATTCCTCGTGGACGACTATTCCGAAGCCACCTCGTGGATCAGCAGGCTCCGGGAGCTTTTGAATACGACGAAAACCAGCGGAGCGGACCTCCCCTCCGTCGATCACTTTCTCGACGTCTCTGCTACCCGCCAACTGCACAAAACCCTGGAAGAGCTTACTCGCCAGGAAACCCCTCAAACAAAACCTCTGGCTGTCTTTCATGATGAAGGAGGCAAGTCGGCTTTCGCCCTCTGCAATGCCGCGTGGTCGGGCCACCTCGAAAACAACGGCTACCGGGTCGAGCATCAATTGAGCAGCGAATTCCTTTGCCCGGATTTCCACTTTCACCACAACTACCTCGTCCCGTTCATGGAGTTCGAAACTCCGAAGACGGGAAAATGCGTCGCGATTCGGACCTGGGATTTTGGTCGCTTTCCGCAACGCTGGGTCGAAAAGATCAATCGCGAGTTCGATCAGTTCTGGGCCTACTCCGAGTGGATCGCGGAACAGGCGCGACTCAGTGGTATCGATCCTGATCGAATCCGTGTTGTCTCCCTTGGATTCAATGATAAAGCCTTCACTCCTGAGGGTGATCGCTACCCTTTACCGGTTCAGAAGCGCTTTACCTTCGGGTTTACTGGCGGTGCCGTGGTTCGCAAAGGAGTCGATATTCTTCTCAAGGCTTATTCGCAGGCCTTCACTTCAGAGGACGATGTCTGCCTGGTCATTAAAGATCACTCGAAAGACCTGATCTACGAAGCCAACGAATTCAGGAAGCAGATTCAATCGTTCATCGACAACCCTGAGAACCCCACGCTTGTCTATATCGATGATTTCCTGTCGGAAGAGGAGCTTGCCTCCCTCTTTCGAACGTTCGATCTCGGCGTCTTTCCCTATCGGGCGGAAGGGTTTTGCCTGCCGATCCTGGAAACGATGGCCTGTGGCACCCCTTCCCTCGTTCCCAATCTTGGAGCCTGTCTCGATTTCTGCACCGAAGACACTTCCTTTCTCGTTCCCGCACTTCGAATCAATCTACCGGTGAATCGGAAAATGGACCTGAATCTCGGCTTTGAAGAACACATCGACGAGGTCGACTTCTGCGAAGTGCGTGTCGAGACTCTAGCGGATCACCTGCGCAAAGCCTACGAAGCGCCTGCCTCGGACATTGCTCGAAAGTCGAAACTCGGGAGCGCAAGAGCTCACGTCAGCTTCACTTGGAAACATAGCAGTGAACGGATGCTGGAACTGCTCGAAGAACTCAACGAAACAGAAGTCCCCTTTCGTTTTGAGAAAGAACGGGAAGAAAAACGGCTCGCCGAAAGCCGGGCGGCCATGGCTCTTCAAATCATCAAAGATTAAGGCTTTGTCAGGACTTCATCTCACCCCCTTGAGCCATTCCGCCAGAAGCGGCAACTGAGTGAGATCAGGACTCAACTCGAGCGAATAGGTTGGCACTGCCCCGACAAATTCAGACAAGGAATCAACAAAGGATTCATAGTCCCGGCCGTTCGAGAATCGCAACATCTCGCCTGTCACTGCCATCAATCCGAGCAAGGCATTCTTCTTTGATAGCTCGTTCACTGCGAAACGTTCTCCGACCCTCGACAGAAAGAGCAAGTCAGGTTTGCGATCAATATAGGGCGCGCTTTTAAAAAACTGTTCAGCCGGAAAATCCTTCTTGGGAACACCTCCCACATCGACTGCCGCAGACGACAGCCGACCATTGAGCAACCCTTCTTCGGTTTTCGCCGTGACCCGAACCCGGGACGTGCATCCGCTCACAAAAAACTCTCCCTGCTCTTGTTTCAAGATCACGTGATCTTCAGCGAGAATAGTAGCTCCCGCCTGAGCCAGGGAGACCGAGAGTGTGGATTTACCGCTTCCCCGACGACCACAAAACAAGGCCACAAGTCCATCGACCTCCACTGCAGCGCAATGCAGCCGCATCCGATCCATCAGCATGAGCATCCGGTTCGTCACGAGCCAGAAGTGAAATCCCAGCTGTTCTTCCGCCATCGAAGGCTGTTTCACCTCTAAAGTCGCGGAGTTTTGATTCGGACCATTCTCCAGTCGGATGTTGAGAGGATCAGACTCGAGCAGAAATCCGTCCTCCGTCTCTTCGACACGGAGTTCATCCGCTCCCCGGATCGGGAGATCAGGACGCTCTTCGAATCGAATCACCAGGTCAGCCACAACCTCCTCGCCGGCTTGAAAAAGAGGAGTCCCGTTAACATCAGCGAGAATCTTGCTCCAACCTGAGGCCGCCTCAGCTTCGATGCGGCAAAGAAGGCTCCCGAGACGGAAATGATTCGCCATTTTGGCACTCATCGCTTCACTTCGAGTTTCGGAGTCTCTTTAAGACCCACTCCTTCATTCGCACTGGAAGAATCTCGGAGGTCTCCAGACGAAAATTGCGAAGGGCGAGGCGCTTTCTCTTCTCCCACTCGGGATCGTCACAGTTCAGGGTCACTCCGTCCCTGGTCCGCGCCCTGACACGTCCCAGCACTTCAGTAAACGGAGCGTGAAAATAGACGGTCGGCCAGTTGTCACAGCAGAGGATGAGATAGTCGAGCTTGATCTCGGCCACGCGACGAGTCGGAAATTTATCGTCGAGGCGATAGGTAATGATATCGCCAATTACGATATCCTTGATCTCAACCGGATCGACCTGAACGCGGTCCCCCTCCGCCAGGAGGGGCTCCATGCTCAAACCGTGAAACATCACATCGGTATTTGGAGCCTTCAGAAGTTGCAGCTCCTTGGCAATTGATGTTGCGGTCTCCCGATTCATTCCCCACTCAAAATCAGGGTCTCAAGATCGCCACATTTCGTCAATTGAGGGGGATCATACTCCCAATCAATTCCGGAAGCATCCAGCTGAACCGCAGCAGCTTCGGCTTGTGATTGATCGACAGATGAAATCAATCCGGCTTCCTCCAACTCGCGAAAGAATGCCTGGATTTGACCACCGGTTTCGCTCTCATCCAACTGGAAATGTGCCGAGAGAACTTTCGAAACGTCGCCATCAGCTCGCGGACTCGCGTCCAGTGCCTCCCAGACCCAGGTGCCGGCCCGATTGAGACTGAAATACTCCGAGGACCCGTAGTGGATCAATACTGCCTCGCCGTCGAGAATTCGCGAAGCAACTTGGTCAGCCGTAATTTGATAGGTCATAGGTAGTTCACCCAACTCTTGGATCGAAAGGGCAAACTTTCAACCCTCCCTGTTATGGGAAGAGTCGGCCTAGAGAACCAACAGGCCTTCCAACTTCGGGGCAATCGAAAACCCTACTTCGCTTTGACCCGGTAAAGGTGATAGCGCGCCCGCAGAAAGAGCGCGCCTCCTGCCACCGCCGGTGAGGCCATGAAACCGGGCCCCCGCGCCGAGGATCATCGAGCGGCGCCTCTGTGGCGAGACTGTTCGTCGCGACGAATTTGAACTCGCGGCCCGGGTCAATGATCGTCGTATTGCCTTCGAGGCTGAAAAAATAGATCTTTCCATCGGCATAGATGGGGCAGGCACGATACTTGCCGCCGGCTCTTCCTTTCCACACGTTTTCACCCGTCTTCGGATCGACTCAGACAATGAAACTGTCATCCATCGCGTAATAGAGCAGGCCGTCGACGAGAATGGGCGAAGAGTACTTCGGGACCGAAGTGTCGAAGCGCCAATTGATGTGAGTGTCGTTGATCACGCCACGACCACCGGCCTTCACCGACATCATTTCAGCGCCTTTGCTGAAGCCCGTCACAATGATGAAACTGCCATCGTGATAAGTCGGTCGGGGCGTTGCGGAATAGGCATCATGATTGATCCGCCAGAGTTCTTCACCGGTCCGGGGATCGCAGCCGTAGGCGGCCTTGGCTCCGTTGCTGCACATGACCGGTTCGCCGTCGATCTCCACGATCAGGGGCGTGCTGTGCGCCTTGCGCCAGTCCCCGTCTTTGACCATCTGTTTGTCGATGTGCTCGTCGTTCCATTCCGCGGAGCGATCGGTTTTCCAGACGGTCTCTCCGGTTTTCTTTTCGAGACCAATGACATACTGCAGGTCGGCCCCGTCAAAGGTCAGGATGAGAAGATCTTCGAAAAGAACCGGGGAAGAAGGGGCTCCCCGATAGTGCCAGCATTTCAAGTCGTCGCGCTTCCAGATTACTTCCTTCGTTTCCGTGTCGAGACAGGCCGTTCCGAAATGACCGGGCTCGATCACAGCAGAAGGCGTCGCATAACTGTTATCCTTCGTCCCATTCCCCATCGACTGCGGGTCATCACTGTGAAACAGCTACCGGCTCATCCCGCTACGAGCCGATCTCCTTACCGCCCCGCTCATTCCCGATCTTGAATTCTACGAACGACCGGGTGCCTTGCATTGCTGCATGGCGAAGACGATTCGCGGTCGCGGCAGCTTATGCTATTTCAACTACCTCTACTCCGGCGAGCAGGTTGGACGGGCCCTCATCGGAACCGACTTTTCTTCGGAGAAGGAACGCGAAGAATTCGCCCGGGATCTACCCGCCGGCGGCGAGGGTTTTCGATCCTGTCACCCTCCCGGAAAAGTGACCACCGCTCACCTGCCGGGAGGATGAATCGGCCTACCGTCGGAACTCCTGCCAAAGGGAATCAGGACAGCCCGTTACGATGTCGCCCGCTGATTGAACGAAGAGACTGCCGCTGGACGAAGAGGCAGGGCGGTCGCACCGGAGATTATCTATCCGAAATTTCAGGCGCGCGCGGTAGAAGATCACGCAGCGGTGTAGCCGCCGTCGCTCGCGAGGAACAGGATCGGCTTTGCAATCTCACAGGGGCGGGCAAGTCGCTTCATGGGGATTCCTTTGATGATCGATTTGGCAAAAGTCGATGCGCCGTCCCCCAGCGAGTCGAGCATCTTGTCGACCATGCGAGTGTCGGTGAACCCTGGGTGGATGGAGTTGATTCGGATATTGTATCCTTTCCTGGCACGATCGACCGTCGCTGTCTTCGAGAGCTGGCTCACTGCGGCTTTCGATGTTCCATACGCGACGAGTTCCGGTGCCGCGACGCCGGCGGTAATGCTGGCGACATTGATGATGACGCCTCCGGTTTCCTTCATCGCCGCAACGCCGAATTGAATGCCGTGAAATACCCCGTCGCGATTCACGGGCATCATCTTTTGCCACTGCTCAATGGTGGTGTCCTCGACCGTCGCTACCTCATTCAGACCTGCGTTGTTGATGAGGACATCGAGCCTTCCATGCTTTTCCACGACTCCGGTGACCACGGATTCCCACTCCCGGCGGTTCGTGACATTCAACGAGACTCCTTCGACCTTGAGGTCCTGGGATCGCAGTTTGTTTACGGAATCCGAAAGCTTTTCCGAGTCAGTATCTGTGAGGACAACCATTCCGCCCTCTTTCGCGAAGAGCTCTGCCGCCGACAGTCCAATTCCCCGGGCCGCACCGGTGATAAGGATGGCTTTGTTTTCGAATCGCATGGAAAATGATGAAACGATCACTTTAGCGGCAAGTTTCCCTTCCACAAGATTGCCTTTTTCTCCGGCATGGAATACGGACCGGTGGTGATCGAAAACCCAACAGCTCCCGACCTGCCCTCTATCCTGATCATCGGTGCGGGGTTTTCCGGCATTTGCATGGGCATCCAGCTGAAGCAGGCAGGAATTCGGGATTTCGTGATTTACGATAAAGGGCGGGGACCGGGCGGAGTCTGGCGGGACAATACCTACCCGGGTGCAGCCCGCGATATTCCCTCCTCGCTCTATTCCTACTCCTTTGCATCAACTTCCACCTGGAGTAAGAAGTTCCCGGAACAAACCGAGATCTTGGGTTATTTGCAGTAATGCGTCGAGCGATACAGGCTCCAGGAAGAGGCGGTTTTCGACACTGAGATCGTCAGCGCGGTTTATGATGAAGCACTTTTACAGTGGACCATTCTGACAGCTGCCGGCGAAACGCGGACCTATGCAGTCGTTATTTTCGCCTGTGGACAACTCAATCGCCCCCTCGTCCCGCCGTTACCGAGAGCGGAGACTTTTCAGGGCCCCGCGTTTCATTCGGCGCGTTGGGAACACGATGTCGACCTAAATGGAAAAAAGGTCGCCGTGATCGGTAACGGTGCCAGTGCGGTCCAGTTCGTCCCCATCATCGCCCGGGAGGCTTCCAGCCTGTGTGTTTTCAGCGATCGCCTAACTGGATCATGCGGAAGCGGGATAAAACGATTTCAAAGGAAACCCAGGAAAAGCTTCGTCGATTCCCAATTTTCCGGAAGGTTCGAAAACTCCTGACTTACCTTAGAGTCTCGATTTGCGCTTTTCGGGCGAAATTATCCTCCGGGATGGCTCTACGAAAAGTATCTCCGCCGACACCTCAATCGCCGGGTTTCTGATGAAAATTTACGTTCGGATCTGAGGCCTGATTTTGCAGTCGGCTGCAAGAGAATTCTGTTATCAGGCGAGTGGTTCAAAACGCTGCAGCGACCGAATGTGCAACTGAACCCTTCCGGCGCCTCACGGATCAAGGAGACATCGGTCATCGGCGAAGATGGTGGCGCGTTCTAGGCGGATGTCATCATTTATGCGACCGGTTTCGAGAGTCTCGATTTCCTCGCTCCGGTCAAAATCGAAGGGCGGAAGGAGCAGGTCCTCTCTGCGGTCTGGGAGGATGGAGCAGAAGCGTATCTCGGCATGACCGTTCCCGGCTTCCCCAATTTGTTTATCCTCTACGGTCCCAATACCAACCTCGGCCATAACTCGGTGGTCATGATGATCGAGGCTCAAGCCCGCTACATTCTCCATGCCATTCAGATCCTTCGATCCGGCGAGACAAAGTCACTCGAAGTGAAAGCCGACGTGATGAGGCGCTTCAATGAAAGACTGCAGAAGAGTGCCTCAAAAACCGTTTGGACGGGCAACTGTCGCAGCTGGTATAAAAACGACAGCGGAAAGGTCGTGAACAACTGGCCGCAGCCGAGCTGGCTCTATCTCTGGAAGACTCGCCGACTCCGACGAAAAGACTTTGTGGAAAGCTGAAGGACCTTTGCTTCAGTTCGTGAGGATTGAGACTGGTTCCCATATTGACAGCCGGACGACATATCCGGCCTCTCTCGCTACTACTGTCGGAAACCGGATGCTGCTCAAGATGCGAGCTTACGCTTCGTTTGCACTTTCGAGAGTTGCTTTATTACAGCGAATCATTTCTCCTTCGATGATGCCGTCATGAAATTCAAACTCCCTCTCTTCCTCCTCCTGCCTGCCGGTTTTCTGAACCTCACCGCTGCCTCTGATCGCCCTAACATTCTCCTATTCACGGCGGATGATCTGCACGCGGAATCGCCGGGCGTCTACGGGGGACGGCCGGCGGATCTGACTCCGAATCTCGATGCCTTTGCTGCGGAGGGCATGCTCTTCAACCGGGCGCATGTGAATGCGGCGATCTGTGCGCCGTGCCGGGCCATCATCGCAACGGGTCGTTACAGCCATCGTTCGGGGGCGATGGGCTTCATGCCGGCACGGGAGGATGTCCCTGACATTGTCACGACAATGAAGGCGGGCGGCTACCACACGGGGATTCTCGGGAAGGTCGAGCACTCCACGCCCAAGGCATCAATGGAGTGGGACTATCGTTTTGATCAAAAAGACCTCGGCGACGGGCGCAATCCGGAGATCTACCGGCAGCGCAGCGAAGTCTTTTTTCAGCAGTGCCGGGAAGCGGGTAAGCCCTTCTACTTCATGGTGAATTCCCATGATCCGCATCGTCCCTACTGCGATCCGGAGAAACTGAGGAAGGGAGCGGCGATGCCCTCGAAAGTCTATGACCCTTCCGAAGTCGAGGTGCCCGGTTTCGTGCCTGATCTTCCCGGGGTGCGGGAGGAACTGGCGCAGTATCTGAATTCGACCCGCCGTCTCGACGACACCTTTGGCAGCGTCATGAAGGCTCTCGAAGAATCGGGGCTCGCCGGGAACACGATGGTATTGTTCATCACCGACAACGGCATCGCGGTGCCCTTCGCCAAGTGCAATGCCTGGTTTCACAGCACGCGCACCCCCTTGCTGGTTCGCTGGCCGGGCCGTGTCCAGCCGGGTTCCCGGGATGACCGGCATTTTGTTTCGGTGGTCGATTTCTTTCCGACTTTTCTCGAAGCGACCGGGGTGGAAGGGCCGGAGGGCCTCGACGGGCGTTCTTTTCTCGCTTTGTTAGGAGGAAAGGAGCAGAGCGGCCGGGATTTTGTCTTTACGCAGATTGATTCGAAAGCCGGAGGTGAGGCGGTGCCGATGCGGGCGGTCCAGAACGCGAAGTTCGGCTATATTTACAACCCGTTCAGTGACGGAACCTACCGGTATCGCAACAACAACGAAGGGAAGAGCATGGCGGCAATGGAAAAAGCAGCGGAGACGAATCCTGAAATCGCGGCCCGGGTCAATCTCTTCCGCTACCGGGTGCCGGAGGAATTGTACGATCTCGAGAAGGATCCGAACTGCCTTAACAACCTCCTTGAGGATCCGGATTTCCGGAGCGATGCGGAATCCAGCGACGCCTTTGATCTTCTCGGTGCGCGACTCGTGGAGCAAATGGTGAAGACGGGCGACCCGATCCTGAGGGCGTATCAGAACAAAGACGATCGCGCTGTCGTCGATGCGGTTCTCACGGAAACCTACGGTCCCCGTACATCCGGGACGCCGAAGGGGGCAAAAAAAGGAAAAGCGAAAGGGAACTGAGAGAGCA
>JARGOP010000091.1:0-10332 GCA_029233965.1 Verrucomicrobiales bacterium
CCAACTCGCTGCCATCTGTGATTGGTTGAAAAAGTAGGTTTTCGAACACACCCTAATCAGATTTTGAAGATAGAGTTACCGAATGAAACCGGGAATCATTGAATACATTGCTCCAACGAAGCGGGCCTTCGAGAGGATGAAAGACATTCTCGTCCGCCCCTTCAACATTCAGAAATGGTTTATCCTCGGCTTTTCGGCCTGGCTCGCGGCCCTCGGTGAAGGCGGCGGCTCCAGTGGCGGGGGTGGTTCTGATTTTGAATCGGGCGACGGTGCGAACTCAGACTGGCTCGCGGAAGCCGCGAACTGGATCGAAGAAAATCTCATCGTAGTAGTGAGCATCGGACTTGTCGTTTTCGCTGTCATTGTCGCGATTTCGCTGGCGGTCCTCTGGATTCAGTCCCGGGGTAAATTCATGTTTCTGGACAACGTGATTCATGATCGCACTTTGATCTCCGAGCCCTGGAAGCAGTTCAAGGATGTCGCGAACTCCCTCTTCCGCTGGAAATTTATCTTTGTCCTTATCATCGGGTTCGGATTTCTCTCTCTCGGAGGATGGGCTTTCTATATCGCCTGGCCGATGATTCAGGAGAAGGCCTTCAACATGGACGCGTTACCCTCGCTCGTCATAATCGGCGTCCTCTTCATTGTCCTCGTACTGGCAATCAGCTACATCAGTATGCTCTTGGAGAATTTCGTAATTCCACTCATGCATCGGGATGGACTTCCAGCCACGGTGGCCTGGCGAAAGTTGCTTTCCCTCCATCGGGAAAGAACCGGGGCTTTCGTCCTCTTCTTTCTCTGGATGATCGTGATTGGATTTCTGACCGGGCTGGCCGTCATGGCCATAGTCCTCGGGACCTGCTGCATCGCCCTGATCCCCCTGATCATTCCCTATCTCGGAACGGTCCTGTTGCTTCCTCTCTATGTCTTCATGCGACTGCTCGGCCCGGAGTTCCTGAAGCAATTCGGAGATGACTTTGACACCTTGACATTCACAGTCAAAACTCCGCCAGCATTAAACTGATCTATTTCGCTTTGGGCGTCGTGATGTAGGGAGCTCTCAAATAATGCGGCTCCAGGACGCACTCTTCAGGCCAGTCGAGGACCGGTTTCTGCATCGCCCGCTTCGCCACTCCCTCAGCGGTGGGATAGCTCAAACAGACCCCTTCGATGGCCACACTGACGCTCTCGTCTGCGGTGACAAATGAGCGATCACCCCGGGCAACCAAATCCCTCACCTCGTCGATGACCTCACTTCCGGGAAGTAATTGAGGCTCTCCCTCGAGGAGTCCATCCCTGACCTGCGCCTTGAAAAAAGTCTTCCTTCGCGCGTCCCCGAGAACGGTATATTGCGCACCGGAAAAGTCCCACGCCTCGAGTGAGGAAACCCCAAGGACGGGAATTCCGAGGACGAGACTCAATCCATTCGCCACCGCAATCCCTACCCTGACACCACCATACGATCCCGGACCGAGGCCCACGGCGATTCCGGTGATCTCGTCGCGATAGTGAGCCAGCATCTCCGTGACGGGATCAAAAATGACGGCATTATGAGCCCGCTCGGAAACGAACGAAGACTTGAGAACAGCGGGCTCGTCCAGAGACCGAACCAGTGCCAATGACGCATGCGTCGTCGATGTTTCGATTCCTAAAATCATGAGATCGTGATGATTCGTTCTTCAGCATCGCCAAGGTCAAAGCGGTAAGTGATCGTTTCGTCGGGAAGAAGTTCAGGAAACTTATCCGCCCACTCGACAAGGATCACGCCCTCTTCATCGAGATACTCGTCCCAACCGATCCGGATCAATTCTTCCGCCGAATCGAGACGGTAGAAGTCAAAATGAAAAACGGGAAGACGGCCGCTTCGATACTCGTTCACCAATGAAAAGGTCGGACTGCTCACCGGATCATCCGCTCCGATCCCCGAGACAACACCTTTGCTGAAATGGGTCTTTCCGGCGCCGAGCGCTCCACAGAGGGCAACGACACGTCCGGCGTTGAGTGTTTGCCCGAGCGCCCTGCCTGCTTCGATCATTTCGGTTTCGTCGGCGATGTGAATTACCTTACTCATGCAGACTGATAGTGCTCCCATCCGCGTTCCAGTTCGACCGGGGTATTCTCGGTAACCTCTCCGATCACGGTCAGTGAGACCTCCGGAAATGCCTCCGCCCAGGCAATCATAAGATAACCGGTCTTCTCCGGAGCGATCGTGAAAAGGAGTTCGTAGTCTTCGCCGTCGGAAACAGCCTGAGCTGTGGTGACGCCCTCATGACAGGGAATCCGTTCGGGATCCACGGTGTATCCTTCACCGCTCGCTCCAGCCAGCCGCGGCAGATCCGATCCAAGGCCGTCACTCAAATCCATCATCGCGGATGGCAGAAAATTTTCGATCAGCCAGGCCGCCTCGTGCACTCGCGGAGTGAAGCTGAGATGGCGGCCACTTTCAAACGAGCCACCGAGGCGACCCGTCACGAGAATCAAATCCCCACGCTTTGCCCCGGAACGAAGGACGCACTGATCCAGGGCGACCTCGCCGGTCATCGCAACGGAGATCATCGCCCCGTCACCCGGAAGCTTTGCCGTTTCCCCTCCGACGATTGCGCACTGAAACTGCTCCGCGACTTCTCCCATGCCGGCGTACCAAGCGAGGACTTCGTCAACAGGACGATCTTCATTCAAAGCCAGGGTCACAACCGCTTCACGGGGCCTGCCACCCATCGCCGCAATGTCACTGATGACCCGCTTGAGCGCTTTGGCTCCGACCGTTTTCGGATCCGTTCCCCGCGAAAAATGAACCCCTTCGACGAGGCAATCCGTTTTGAGCAACTGCCATAAGCCGGGACTGAGTTCAATTACCGCACAATCGTCACCGGGCCCCACGATGACCCTCCCGCTTCCGGCGATCGTCTCGACAATCTTCGAGACGAGAGCTTCTTCCCCGGCTTCCCCTACTGTCAGATTTCTCTCACTCATCACTCTGCGGTCTGAGGAACAAGCATCAAAACGATATTTGCGGCATTGAAAAAAGCGTGCATTCCGATCGGGACCCAGAGACAGCGGGTCCATTCGTAGGCAAGGCACAGCAAAATCGAAAAGGTCCAGAGGGGCAGCAAGGCCGGCAGATTGCCGTGAACTACGGAAAAAAGTGCGCCGATGACCACCGCAGCAAAAACCGGGTTCGTCGCTTCTTTCAGGGCCCCGTACATGTAACCTCGAAACAGGAGTTCCTCGACAAGAGGCGCCGCAACACAGGCCATGATGATCGAGAGAACGAGATAGAGGACCGAGTCGGAGGACTGGAGTGTTTCCACCGTTTCCTGAGCGGCCAACTCCGTGAAAACCCGATCTATCAACTCCTGCGAGACCCCTCCCACCGCCCAGGCACAAATCACGAGAGAGGCGACCCCTCCGAAGATCGTGTAAATAATCACGAGAGGCAGGCTCAGTCTTCTCAGTCCGAACAACTCAACAACACGACGGTTCCGGACCCACTCGATGATTCCGAAGGTCATGACCCCGACGAAGAAAAAATAGGCAATGTTCACAAAAAGCGTGCCAACCGCCTGGTGCTCCCCCTCCGCCTCAGTCGCACTGCTTTCAGCCCCGTCCCCGGCAAGCAGAACCGCAAAAAACGGATTGATGAGAAAGAGGAGAGACGGGAAAAACATCAAAGCGAGATCAAACCCGTCAAAGTCACGGGAAGGCTCGAGATCACGGGGATATCGCCTCCGGATCAGCACAAAAGTGACCACGCCCGCGAAGAGCGTGATCAGAGCGATGATTTCAAAGTCGAGCAGGACCTGCTTCGCGGCGAGTTCTTCCATTCAAGGAATCGCTCGCCTAGACTGTGAGTGGTGGCAAATGCCAAATCTCGTCAGCGTATTCCTGAATCGTCCGGTCGCTGGAGAATTTTCCGACGCGAGCGGTATTCAAAATCGCCATTTTCGCCCACTTCGATTTGTCGCGATAAGCCTCATCGACTTTAGCCTGCGCGTCGACGTAGGATCGATAGTCAGCCAGCACGAGATAGGGGTCACCCCCGTCGAGAAGACTGCGACGAATGCTGTCGAAGGAACCTTTCGGCGCAAATGAATCCGAGCTGAGCCAGTCGATAACGGCCCGGAGTTCCTCGTCGGCCCAGTATTCATCGTACGAGCAATAGCCGCTCTTCCAGAGTGACTCGACCTCTTCCACGGTGAGTCCGAAGATGAAAATATTTTCATCTCCCACTTCCTCTTTAATCTCCACATTGGCACCGTCGAGCGTTCCGAGGGTGAGCGACCCATTGAGGGCAAGTTTCATATTGCCCGTGCCGGAAGCTTCTTTGCCTGCTGTCGAGATTTGCTCGGAAACGTCCGAGGCGGGAATAATGATTTCGGCAGAACTCACTCCGTAGTTGGGAATGAAGGCCACCTTCAGCTTTCCGCCGATTCGCTCGTCGTTGTTGATCACGTCCCCGATCGCATTGATCGCGTGGATGATCTCTTTCGCGAGGGTGTAGCCCGGTGCCGCTTTCGCCCCGAAAACGAAGACGCGCGGGACCACATCGAGATCCGGATTCTGAAGGAGACGTCGATACTGCGTCAGAATGTTCAGAAGATTAAGATGCTGGCGCTTGTACTCGTGAAGTCGCTTGATCTGCACATCGAAGATAGCGGACGGATCGACCTCAATGTCGCAACGGTCTTTAATCAGAGCGGCGAGCGCCTCTTTATTGTGGTGCTTGATCGCCATGAACTCCTCCTGGAATGCAGGATCATCCGCAAACCGCTCCAGCTCGCGGAGCTTGTCGAGATTCGCCGGCCAGTCGTTGCCGATGGAGCGGTCGATCAACGCGGAAAGCTCGGGATTACAAGCCTTTAGCCAGCGACGCGGCGTGATGCCGTTCGTCTTATTTTGAAAGCGCTCCGGGAACAGCTCGAAAAAGTCGTGAAAGAGGTGTTTCTTCAATAGCTCAGTGTGAAGAGCCGCGACTCCATTGGTCGTGTGACTGCCCACCACCGCAAGGTAGGCCATCCGAATCTGCTTCGGTGCGCCCTCTTCGATGAGAGACATTTCCGACTTTTTCTGACTGTCGCCGGGCCATTTCGCCTCCACGACATCCTCAAGGAATCGCTTATTGATCTCAAAGATGATTTGGAGATGGCGGGGGAGCACTTTCTCAAACAGAGGTACGCTCCACTTCTCAAGAGCCTCGGGAAGAAGGGTGTGGTTCGTGTAGGAGAAAACCTTCTGGCAAATGCCCCAGGCCTGATCCCATGGCAGCACCTCGTCGTCGATGAGAATGCGCATGAGCTCCGGCACTGCAATCGCGGGGTGAGTGTCATTAAGCTGGATCGCCGCTTTGTCTACGAGGCTGTCCCAGGTATCATTAGAACGACGATGGCGCTTCACGATGTCCTGAAGGGAACAGGCCACGAAAAAGTATTGCTGAACGAGACGGAGCTCCTTACCCGCTTCGGTCGAGTCATTCGGATAGAGAACCTTGGAAATCGACTCACTTTCCGCCTTTTCGCGGACCGCTTCGACGTAGCCGCCGCGATTGAAGATATCGAGATCGAAATCCCGTGACGCCTTGCTCTCCCAGAGACGAAGGTAGTTGATCGTCGATCCCGTGTAACCAACCACAGGAACATCCCAGGGGACGCCCAGAATCGAACGGGTATCGGTCCAGACCGGACGACCCTGACCAAGTTCGTCGAACTGATTCTCCACATGTCCGTAAAGAGGCACCTCCACCGCGTATTCAGGCCGGCAAATTTCCCATGGATTACCAAAACGCCGCCACTCGTCCGGCGACTCCATCTGCTTTCCATCAACGAACTTCTGGCGGAAAAGACCGAACTCGTAATTGATACCGTATCCCACCGCAGGAAGATCGAGCGTCGCGAGGGAATCCATGAAACAGGCCGCGAGACGTCCCAGTCCACCATTTCCGAGACCCAGGTCCGGTCCTTCTTCAAGTAGGTCATCCAGATTCAATCCGAGTTCCGAAATCGCCTCACGACAGGGTTCGAGAATCCCGAGACTCACGAGATTATTCTCAAGGAGGCGTCCCATGAGATACTCGAGGGAAAGATAGTAAACGCGGCGGACGTTTCTCTTCTGGTGCTCCAGGTGGACCTCACAGGCCCGCTCCAGCATGCGTCCGCGGACAGCAAGACAGATAGCGCGCCACCAGTCTCCCTTCGTTGCCGTTTCGAAACTGTGCGCCTGATTTCGAATCAGGTTTGAGATGATCTCCTGCTTGAGGATCTCGGTCTCAGAGAGGTCCTTTGTGCTTGCGACGCTGGTCGGTTCACTCATTTGCGTTTCCATATTGTGTTTAAATTCGTTTCTTTCCGAAGGCCTCGTTGAGAACTTCCCGGACAAAATTCGTCAAACCACTCTCAGTTGATTCACGGGGGCCGGCGATGTTCAGGGTTTCAATAAAATTATCCTCCACAAAATCTTTCAGCAATTTTGCCGGGTTCCGCGAGGAGGCTTCAGAAATGACTAAGCAGGGACGGTTCCATTTCGAGGTAAATTTCTTCGTCAGCTTCGTTCCTCCGACGATTTCGGGCGACCTCGTCAGAAGAACGGTTCCGTCACTGTCCCGCACATTCCACTCCGTGCGCTGGGAATAGCCTTCGCCCGGAGTCTCGTCGAGAGGGAAGCGCCCGTCAATCGGGCCATCCCCGGCGATCCGACCTGCCGGACACCAACCTCCACACTCCAGCCCGAAGTCCAGCGCCCATTCGAGCGCCGCCCGGTCTACTCCCGTCTGACCACCTGATACGATTTTTCGCAACATTGCCAGAGAAACGGGTAGACCTAACAGGGTCAGGTCAAGGAACTGAGAGGGTTAAACCGCCCCCCCCGGGGTTACTCGATCCCAAGCAACTCGACTTCGAAAACGAGCGTGCTGTAGGGTTTGATATCAGCGCCGGCACCACGGGAACCGTAGGCAAGATTGTAGGGAATCGTGAAGCGATACTTGGATCCCACGGACATCAGCTGGACGCCTTCGGTCCAACCGGGGATGACGCGATTCAAAGGAAAAGAGGTCGGTTCACCCCGTTCCACACTGCTGTCGAAGACAGTTCCATCGATCAAAGTGCCGTGGTAATGAACGGTCACGTTGTCCGTTGCCTTTGGCTTTTCGCCATCGCCCTTTTCGAGGACTTCGTATTGGAGACCGCTCGCGGTGATTTCGACGCCCTCTTTCTTCCCGTTCTCCTCGAGAAACTTTTTGCCGGCTTCGAGAGTCTCTTTTTCCGCACCGTCCATGTTCTTCTCGTCAATCAGCTTCTGGCTTTCTTCGAAGGCGGCGGCGACTTCATCTTCGGAAAGAACCGGCTCTTCACCCGCGTTCACAGCATTAAACGCAGCCGTAAATTGCTCGAGGTCGATTTCAACACCGCGCTCGCCGAGCTGCTGAGCAATCATGAGACCGTAAGCGTAACTGACGCGCTCGGTGAGGGATTCGGGCTTCTTGGTTTCTTCAGCATTCATTGTCAGGCAGGAAAAAAACACGCCCGCAAAGGCTATAGAACAAGTGAGTGCGCGCATCTGATATCGGTGGAGTTGAGTTTCAATTCGTTGGAGTCCATCGTCCGAACTCCGCGGGAGCGTCGAAGGTAAGGCCGAAAGAAGAAGGGTCAAGCGAGGGCTGTGGCGATCCCGGATCACTCAATCCGCCCCTAAGAAACCCGTGTCACTTTCGTTTGGAAAAAGTAACAGGGTTCTGCATAGCGAACGAAACGGTTCGTCTTTATTAAATAATTTTCCCCTCTTACCCCCCAGGATTGGTAAAATTTTAAAATTTTTTGAAAGAACTTGAAGAATATTTAAAAAGATTTACCTTTTAGGGTTCTGCCTGATTATGACGACCGTCCGTTTCTCCCGATTTCTACTCATCCTTTCCTGCCTTTTTCTGGCGGGCCTCGGTCAGGCATTTGCCTTCAAAACCGTCATTATCGACCCCGGTCACGGAGGCCGCGACCTTGGCGCCGCTGATTCCTACGTCTACGAGAAGCACATCAATCTTGATGTCTCACGCCGACTCGAACGCGCCCTTCAGGAAGCCGGTTTCAAGACTGTGATGACCCGGACGCGCGACGAGTTCATCGCGCTCTCGGAGCGATCCTCTCATGCAAACCGCTATCGCAACGCCGTTTTTGTGAGCGTTCACTTCAACTCGGCTTACCGGACTGCCGCACTTGGAATCGAAACGTTCTACCGCAGCTCGGAGTCTGAAAAGTTCGCCAAGCTCGTTCAAACCGAACTCATCAAAAACGTCGGGGCGACAGACCGCGGCGTCAAGACCGGCAATTTCTCGGTTCTTCGAAACACCAAGCACCCTTCCATTCTCGTCGAAGGCGGCTTTATCAGTAACAAGGACGAACGCTCTGCGATGCTCGACCCTCTATACCGACAGGTTGTCGCCGACAGCATTGCGCGCGGCATTATCCAGTTCAACCGCCGGGCTTTTTAGTCTATCCTGTGACCCATGCTGGTCACCTGTGAACAAATGGCTGCCGCTGAAGCGCGGCTCTTCGCAACGGGCGTCTCCGCCGAACCCCTCATGAACGAGGCCGGCGGAAAGTGTGCCGAGGCGATCCGCCAGTTTTTTCCCCGGCCTGCCGAGGCGGTGATTTTTTGCGGAAAAGGGAACAACGGAGGCGATGCCCTCGTTGTCGCCCGGTGGCTGAAACGTTGGGGCTGGGAAGTAACCATTCACTACTCTCACGGGCGGGACGACCTTTCCGAGCTGGCCCTGAAAAAACGCGATGAATGGGAGGCGGAGCCGGAGACCACCGGAGTTCCGCGCGAAAACTCTCTGATTCTCGTCGACGGACTCCTTGGCATCGGTGCAACCGGTTCTCTCCGCGGCCGGATTCTTTCCTCTGCGCAACGTTTGAACGAACGGCGCAACAAGCAGTTCGGCACCTGCTTTGCGATCGATATTCCGACGGGACTCAATGCGGACACCGGGGAGTCCGGAGAAGGTGCCGTCACAGCGGACTACACGCTCTCAATCTCCTGTCCGAAAGCCGGTTTCGCGGCCGATGCCGCCCTGTCCAGGATCGGCCGCCTCGTCGAAATTCCGCTGGAGATCCCGGTTCCGGAGGCGGACGACTCGATCCGCTTTCTGTTCCCATCCAATCTCAATTCAAGGCTGCCGCGCCGATCCTTTGATCAGCACAAAGGAGACTCCGGTAGAGTTCTCATCATTGCCGGTTCGCGTGGACTCACAGGGGCGGCCGTGCTCAGTGCACTGGGAGCTTCAAGGTCAGGCGCAGGTCTCACCACCGTCTGTGTTCCCGAAGAGATCTATCCCATTGTCGCCGGTCAATGCCCTGCAGAGGTGATGGTCCGGCCGGTTTCCTCAATCCGGGAGGCTCTCGAATTTCAACACGATGTCGTGGCGATCGGCCCGGGACTCGGCAGGAACCGCGACCGCTCTGTGATTGAGGCGCTTCTTCATCACGAAAAGCCGATGGTCGTGGATGCCGATGCCCTGAATGCTCTCGCCGGCGCCGGCATCAGTCCGAAGCGACTTCCTTCCGACCGACTCCTCACCCCGCACCCGGGCGAGCTTGCACGACTCACAAACCGGAGCGGAAATCGAAATGAGCTGACCCGGAATCTTGCCGACGAGTGGGGCATCACGCTGCTTCACAAAGGGAGCCGAACCGCGATTGCAACGCCGGGTCATCCGCTTGAGTTGAATACCACCGGACACCCGGGAATGGCCAGCGGCGGAATGGGTGACGTTCTCACCGGAACGTGCGCGAGCCTCATTGGTCAGGGCGTTTCGCTCCACGATTCCGCCGCTCTCGGCAGTTGGTTGCTGGGGAGAGCCGCCGAAATCGCCCGCGACTCCGAAGAAATCGCCCCGGAGTCAGTCAGTGCCGTCATCGTTGCCGAGTCCCTTGGCAAAGCGCTCAGGAGCCTTCGGCTTTCATCTTACTGAGTGGCACCGGGGCCAGCCAGTTGAACGGCTTCTGCGGAAAATTCCTCAGCACACCGAAGAGGATCACAAGAACGATGAGAATCACCGAGTAGTGATACTTCCAGGAAAAGGGAAGTGGCTTCAGCTTCCCGGGGAACATCCAGGCAATCCAAAGACGGGCAGCCCCCCAGGTCAGAAAAGGCAGGGCCACGACGAAGGCCGCATTCTGATGCCATGCCCCGGCCAGGTCCCCGTTCAGCAAAGCGCGGGTAGCTCTCGTATTGCCGCAGCCGGGACAGTAAAGCCCCGTCAACGAATTCAAGGTACACTTCGGCAGCCAGGAAACCCCGTCGGCGGGATCATCCTGACGAAGAGAAAAAGCGGCCACGAGGCCA
>JARGOP010000091.1:10432-12510 GCA_029233965.1 Verrucomicrobiales bacterium
GCAGGAGTGAGAACCGCAGGCTCCTGTTGCATTGGCGGAGGTGTCTCAGCACCACCCGGGTCGGTCGAGACGGCAGGAGGATTCAAGTCAGGCACGGAACGGAACGCGACCCAGTCGGTCATGCTTTCATTCCAGACGAGATCCGAGCCTTTGACTTCCCCTTTTTCAAAAAGGCCAAGCAACTCCTCTTGTGAGACGGGGCCCATTTGTTGCCCGTTCGATGCATAATACCAATCCATAGTCGCCCCTAATTTACATCAATCCCCTGAGTCTCCGAGCATTAATTGCTTCAGAATACTCTCCTGGCACGCATGCATCTGCGTTCTCTCCGGCTCACTCAAGTCGGTGTGTCCATTGAGGTGCAGGAGCCCGTGGATGAGATAGAGCAGCGTCTCCCCTGCTTCCGAATTTCCATGCGCAGGCCCGACCCGCCCGGCGGTATCCACACTGATCAGAATCTCACCGTGGTGAAAGGTGATCACATCCGTCGCGGTCGGATCATCCATGAACTCACCGTGAATTCGGGCGATTTCTTCATCGGTAATCAGCGACACCTCAACGTTTTTGAGTCCCGGCAACACCGGCTCCTCAGTGCCGGGATGACTCAGGCATTCCGGCATCGCGAGAGACGCCATTTGTTCAAGCCACTCATGATCAATTCCGCCCTCACCGGTATGATCGAATACCTCGACAATTGGTAACGGCTCCTCGTTCGACATCTGAATCCGCCCCCCTGATCGATTCCAAACCTCCTACCTGGACGCCACTTTCTCCGCGCTTTCCTCTCCCGTCGAAGTGAGCGGTTCAGTGATCGCCGACTTCTTCTTCTTTGCCTTCGGCTTCTCGGCTCCCTCTTCCAGCTTCGGATACTCGATGCGGGTGTGCATCATGCTACGAAGCGTCTTCGAGAAACTGTTTTTAATCGTCGCCAGATCCGAAAGGGTCAGCGCCGCGTCGTCCAACTGACCATCGTTGAGGCGGTCACGGAAAATCTCGTCGATCATTTCGTTGATCTTTTTCACGGTCGGCTTCTGCATGCTGCGCGAGGCGCTCTCGACAGAATCAGCAAGACTGATGATGGCACTCTCACGGGTCCGCGGTTTCGGGCCGGCGTAGCGAAAAGACTCTGCTTTTACTTCCGGAATGTCCTCTTCGTGGGCTTTCCCCTCTTCAAACTGCTGCTGAATCTCGTCCCGGAGCTTGAGGGCGCGATGGTAGAAAAATCGAATCAGCGAAGTGCCATGATGCTCCCGAATCACATTCACGATCTCCGCATTGAGCTTATGTTTGATCGCCATGTCGACGCCGTCTTTGACGTGAGCCATGACAATGAGCGCACTCATGTTCGGGGTCAGGTCGTCGTGAGGGTTGTGCCCGTCCCCGATGTTTTCCACAAAGTAGGCGGGTTTTTTCATTTTCCCGATGTCATGAAAATAGGAGCAGACACGACACATCACCGAACGCGCTCCAATCGCCTCCGCTGCTGTCTCCGCGAGGGTCGCGACGACGAGACTGTGGTGATAGGTCCCGGGAGCTTCGATCGTCATTTTCTTGAGAAGCGGATGATTCAGATCCGCGAGCTCAATCCAGGAAACCTCGGTGGTAATCCGGAAAGCCGCTTCAATCAGGGGGAGCAATCCACTCACCACAATCGCGGTCAGGGTCGAGACCAGGACCGCCGAGAGCGCCTGCTTACCGACCATTTGCCACTGGGAAAGGTCTGCATCAAAGCCCGGCCACTGAATCTGCCCAAGGGTGAAGGCAAGGCAGGCACAGGCAACCCCGGAGTAGGCTCCCGCCGTCACAAGTCGGGACCGCTTTCTCACTTGATTGGAAAGGTAAATGGCGACGAATCCACAGATCATCGAGAAGATGATGAAAAGGAAGGCTTCCTCGTTTGCGACTGTCATTCCACCGAAGAGGCTGGCATAAACCACCGCAAAGGTTCCGTGGCGGCGACCAACGAGGAGCGACATCACGATCGGGGCAAAAATATAGGGCTCAACGAGGAAGCGGAAACCTCCCCCCGGAGCAAACGTGGTCGCGACATACTCGCTCAATTTCACCAGCATGAGCTG
>JARGOP010000092.1 GCA_029233965.1 Verrucomicrobiales bacterium
AGTACGAGTAGAAAAACCATAAATACCGTTTATTTTAAGCGTGGCGTTCTACTAGATGCTCGTGCCCCCACCCGAAAGAGTCACCTCTTTCGCTACGCCCGGAATCGTCCCGTAGCGGAACCTGCCAAGGTTCCGACGTCACTTCAAGTGATAGGTCGCGAGCAACCCGAAGAAAAACAGCGCAAGAAAAACCGGAATTCCGGTGTAGGCGATGATATGCAGTTTATCGGTTCGCAACCTTTCCGGGGGAAACCCGGGAAACACCGCCGCTCCGAATTTTACATTCAAGCGGGCATAGAGCGATGCCCCCGCGAAGGCGAGCAGAAAGAGCCCGACAAATATTTGGGCCGGAACCGGCATCGTGTCGAACACCAGGGAGAGATTCTTCCAGCGATCCATGATTCAGATTCCTATCGGCGGATCAGGGACAGGCAACCGCGACCTGACGCGACTGACCGAGGCCTTCGATTCCAAGTTCGACCACGTCTCCGGGCTTCATGAACTGGGGAGGATTGAATCCCATGCCTACTCCCGGAGGGGTTCCGGTGGAAACGATGTCCCCGGGCTCAAGCGTCATGAAACGACTCAGGTAACTCACGAGATGAGCAATGCCGAAGATCAGTTTACTGGAGTTGCCGTCCTGCTTCTTCTCTCCATTCACGATCAACCACATCGCAAGGTTTTCCGGATCGGCGATCTCGTCAGCAGTGGCCACGAAGGGTCCGATCGGGGCGAAAGTGTCGCAGCTTTTCCCCTTCACCCACTGACCGCCACGCTCGAGTTGGAACTCGCGCTCGCTGTAATCGTTGTGAAGCACGTAGCCCGCGACGTGGCTGAGTGCGTCCTCTTCACTGACATAACTTGCCTTTTTCCCGATGACAAAAGCAAGTTCGACCTCCCAGTCGGTCTTTTTGCTGTCGCGTGGAATCGTCACGTTGTCGTTTGGACCGACGATCGCGCTGGTTGCCTTGAAAAAGACAATGGGCTCCTTCGGGATATCCATACCGGCCTCTTCGGCGTGATCCGAAAAATTCAGCCCGATGCAAATCAATTTGCCGGGACGCGCTGTTGCCGGGCCAAGTCGGGTCCCGTCGGAAATGAGAGGCGCTGAAGCACTGTTTTCATCGGCCCATGATTTCAGGCGATCCAGGTTGGAAGGATCGCCGAAAAACTGATCGTTCCAATCCATCCCGAAAGCGGAGGCATCAATGCGACGGCCGTCCTCCAGTTGAAGGCCGGGTTTTTCAGATCCAGGGGCACCAAAGCGAAGCAATTTCATGGTGGCGACCCTAGCGACACCTCAAGGGATCGTCAACCGGCAGAGAAAGACGAGTTTGCGGTGCTCAGCGGAGCGAAAGCCGAGGCGCTCTTTGATCCGCGCGAACCGGAAGCTTCTTCCAAAGACTCGGGGAAAAGTAATCCCGGCGAAAATCGGATTCGTCCGCTTCGGTGAAATAGAGGTTCTCCCGGTCAAAGAGCTGCTCCGGTTGATAGAAGGCGGCGGCCTGAGAGGCGATCACCAGATTATCCAGAGTGATGTCATCGTGAAGAGTCGACTCCAAGACATACTGCCGATCCCCCGCTTTCACGACGACCCAGGCATGCTGTCCGATGTTGCCGTTCCACCCGATCACGACACGGGCGTCGAAGCCGGCCGAGAGTAAGGTGTCCGCCAGCAGGATCGACGTGTCCTCGCAGTCGCCGGCTTTCTCATCCCAGGTCTGCCGGGAAAATTTCCAGACTTCCCGCTCCCTGTCTTCGGAATGATCCTGATCCAGCTGGTAATCACACTGATCCGTGATCCGCTGCCAGAGGGCCATGATCCGCTGTTCATCCGTCATCTGCGTTTTCGCCTGAGGATGCTCAAGCAGTTTGAAGCCATCGAAGAAGTCAGTTGCCCGCCTGATCTGTCCGTCCGTATCAGCCGCAAGAACATCAAACGGAAGTTCACAGTACGGGCAGGAGAGAATCAGGGTCCGCGATTCCCTCTCCACTTCAAGGGCGTGGACCTCACCGCAATGAGGACACTGATTGAAAAATCGTCCGCCTCTTTCATTCACCTCTTTCAAACTGAAAGCAGGAATCCGCCGCGCCATCACCGCAAGGGCTCCAAGACGGCGGCCGTGAGTGAAAACCGCAGTATTCACCGTATTGAAATCAGGGCTCGCCACGGCAGTCCACCCCGCCAGTTTGCCTAACAGTTCTTCACGACTGCCCGAGGTGACCAGATTGGCAGCGAGATACTGAGCCCCCGGAAACTGTGCCTGCAAATCGTTAAAGACAGCGTCGAGTTCGATCTCCTCAGGGCGCGGATGCTGCTCGACAAAAGCATGGAGAAAGCCCTGGATCTCCTCATCGACCTCGGCTTCATCAATTTTCAGCGGAGTCCGGGCACGGTTGATGTGAGCAATCGCATCAGAGCGAAAACCACGCTGATAGCTCTCGTTCACCTCCGGAAGGGGGCGAAACAGGCTGGCTAAATCGAATCCTCCCGGCTGTTTCGAGCCGATGGAGTAAGCGATCAGCCCGGCGACCACGAGGCCGCCGAAGCAAAGAAGGCCTCGGACCATTAAAATCTGTTCTGTTTGTGTGTTCGGTCTTCAGGTCGTGTTAGGTCTGAATGCCGTTCGGCTTTGTTATGGTAATTATAAACTTACCTCAACCACCGGTGCAAATCATTTTATCCTGACCATCCAAAAAAGCGATCTTTTTGTATCCCTTAGTCTTTCGGAACATTGAAAAACTAAACGCCACCGACGGAAAGTCCAGATCACTCTCCTCCCTGTGGAACCACTTCCGCAAGGTTTTCGAGATTCTGCTTCATCACCGAAAGCCAGTCCCCTTCCACAGGTCGGTTTGCGCAGGGACTGAAAACAACGCTGCGGATCCCCTGCGCGGCAAGCGCGGTCACATTGGCGGGGCCGGGCTCATCCTCCCAGATCATCCAGGCCGCCTTGTGCGTCTCCTGGAGCTTGGCGAGGTCACCGAGAGCTTCGTCAGTCATTTCCATTTCCGGCTCCCATTCGAGAGCCTCAATCTTCAACCCGTAGGCACGGGCCATGTATTGATAAATAGGATGGGAAGCCAGAAGCGGAGTCGAACCAATCTTCCCGCCCAGCGATTTCATGGAGGCGTCGAGCCCGGCGAGGTCCTTTTTCAGCGCCTCCAGATTGGCCTGGATCTCCTCCGCTTCGTAAGGCTTCACCGCAGCGAAACGGCGTGCGATCGCCTCAGCCTGCTTTGCGGCCTGACTGAAATCGATCCAGGTCGTGAAAGCAACTCCCCCGTGAGAGTGTACCGTACCGTCTCCATGAGTGTGCATTTCCCCTTCCGACTTGATGAAGGAATCGCGAAATTCGCGGGAGCTGTCGACAATCGCCGAAACCGGCAGCGAAGCGTGGTGCATCCACTTTGAATAGGTCGCCCCGTTCCGAAGAATGATATCAGCCTGCTGAAATGCCATCATCGCCTCGTCGGAGGGCTTCCAGAATGCCGGGTCCACCTCAGGATCGACGAGATATTGAATCTCAAAAGAATCCGTTCCGATCCGCTCCGCGAAGTAAGCCAATGGATAATTCGCAGCCTGAACCACCATGGGTTCATTGGCGCTGACCGGATGAAACAGGGCCGAGGAAAGGACAAAACTGAGTGCGAGGAAGAAGAACGTTTTCATCCCCGAAACAACCTCCGGTTTGAATCCGGGGTCAAGCGGCGCGATTGTTTCAGGACGACGCCTGATTACGCATGAAATCCGCCACCTGATGGAAGAAAGCTCCCAGCTTTTCGCGCGGCTCGCCCGTCAGACCGATCTCGTCCATCGCTTCATTCATCATTTCAAGCCAGCGGTCGCGTTCGGCCTCCCCGATTGTAAAGGGCGCGTGCCTCATCCGCAGACGCGGGTGCCCGCGCTCGAGAAGATAGCGCTGCGAAGTCCCGAAGCGGAACTCCATGAAGTCGCGGAGACGCTTCTCCGCCCCCTCCCAGTCATCGTCCGGATACATTTCACCGACGAGTTCATCTTCCCGGACGCGCCGGTAAAAGGCCGCGATCAATGGACCAAATCCTTCTTCACCGAGCGCTTCGACTACCATTTCCTCCATAATCAGTTCGGGCTTACGGCCCATGATCACTTACCCCATTCGCCCTTGATTTCCACTATGCTGATCCGGATACTTACCTCTCGAATAAAATCCTGCTGCGATGAAACTCCATTTCCCTGCTCTCCTTTCCGGCCTCGCCGTGCTTTCCGTATCGGCGCTTCAGGCGAACAACAACGATAAGAAACTCTACGAAGATCTCATCGTTCCGGTTCTTTCCGCCAAATGCGCCGGCTGCCATGGTGACGAGAAGCAGAAGGGTAAACTGCGCGTCGATTCGCTCGAAGCAATCCTCAAGGGAGGAAGCGAGGGTGCCTCCGTCGTTCCCGGGAAAGTGGACGAAAGCTCACTCATTCAGCGGGTCTATCTCCCCATCGACGATGACGAGCACATGCCGCCGGAAGGCAAGGACCAGCTTTCCGGGCAGGAAACCGCTGTGCTGGCTTTCTGGATCAATTCGGGGGCCAAAGCGGGAGTCAGGATTGGTGATTTGAAGCCTGACGAAAAGACCAATGCGGCGATCGCCCATGTCATTGGAAATCTCCCCAAGGCAGCCGTGATGGTCGCCAAGGAGGAAGCACCGAAACTGAACGAAGCTCAGGAAAAAGTCATCGCCGAAACGATCGGACGAATCGAGGACGCCGGTGCCTCGCTCATGCCGATTGCCCAGGACACGCCGGAACTTCGATTCAGCGCCTTGAATGTTGCGAAAGAGTTTTCCGACGATGGACTTCTCGCTCTCAAGCCTGTTTCCGAACAGCTGAAATGGGTCGATCTCGCCCGCACTCAGGTGACTGATGCAGGTCTCGCCCATCTCAAGGGGATGAATAACCTCACCCGCCTTCATCTTGAGAACACCAAAGTCACCGACGCGGGAATCGCTCATCTGGCAGGACTGTCGAACCTCGAGTACCTGAACCTCTACGGCACTCAGATATCTGATGCCGGGATCGCCAAGCTCGCCGGCTTGAAAAATCTGAAGAAAGTTTTCCTCTGGCAAAGCAAAGTGACCGATGCCGGAGCAAAGAAGCTCGCCGCTGCGATTCCCGGACTTGAGGCTAATACCGGGTGGAAAGCTTCTGCAGTCGAACCGGTCGCTCTTGTCGCCAATACCAAGGACGCCAAGCCGGCTGCTCCGGCTCCAAAACCTGCGGCAAAACCATCGACTCCTGCGCCCAAGCCGGCAGCAAAGCCGACGACACCGGCACCTGCCCCCAAGCCAGTTCCGGCGCCGGCGCCAAAGCCTGAGACGAAGCCGGCCCCGGCCAATCCTCTTTTCGACAAAGCGATCGCAGAGTTGAAAGCAGCCTCAACCGCCGCAGATCAAAAAGCAGCCAAAGCGAAAGCCGACTTCGACACCGCGATTCGCGAGGTCGATGCGGCGACGAAAAAGGCGCAGGCCCTGAAGGGTCAGTCGGAGAAGGCCGCCCTTGTTGCAAAGGAAGCGAAAGCGGCGCTCGAACAGCTCATGAAGGCAGCTGAAGCCGGCAAGTGACCTTTATCGCTGCGGCCGCGTTCGCCGAAGCTCTGCGAAGCGAAAGGGGAAACTCTTTCGTCCGGACCATTCCGAAGGAGTCACCTCATTCGCTACCCCTTGCCGCAAAGACGACGTCACCACCGGAACTTCACGCCGATTCCTTTTCGCGCGTGCGGGGAACGGAGCGACGCATTTGTTCGACGCTGGCTCTGAGCGCATCCAGATGTTCCCGGGTTTGCCTGAGCGTCGAATTCAATTCATTCAGCGCAGAAATAGCGGAGGTAGTGGGTAGATGGTGCATCGACTTCGCCTCCGCTGCGAATTCGATCACATTCTCCGCAGACTCGTCTTCGGTGACGCCGCTTAACGAAGTCATGGCCCGATGAATGCGACTTTCGATCCGTTCAACCCGTTCGGTGACACGATCCTTGAGATCACTGGAGTGAACTTCAAGCCTGGACTCAAGCTTTTCCATCCGCTCTTCCAGAGAATGGCGGCTCCCCCCCAGACTCGCCAACTTTTCCTGTCGGGCAGAAGAATCCCCGGGCTGCGAAGTCTCGGAGTCGGAAGAAAACGGAATTCGAATCATCAGAATGGAAAGATTTTCAGCATCGTATCAAAAATTTCATAAATATCAATATTTAAGATGTCTTTAATAAAAATTCCATTTATCGCGGCCCGCTTGACATCGCAGCGTTTCAGCTGAATTTGCGCCCAAAGCCCTGAACACTTGCCCTACGTATTACCGGAATTGATATGAGAATCGCCTTTTTGACCGCCGGGGGAATCGCTCCCTGCCTTTCAGCTTCTATCGGGGGACTGATTGAATCCTACAATGAAATCGCACCGGAGGCTGATCTGATGGGCTACCTCAATGGCTATCAGGGATTGCTCCTCGGAAATTCCTACCACTTCCCGAAAGAGGTCCGCCAGAATGCCGCGATCTTCTACAACTTCGGCGGCAGCCCGATCGGCAACAGCCGGGTCAAACTGACCAACGTCGAGGACTGTACGAAGCGCGGACTCGTGAAGCCGGGCGAGATCCCTCTCAAGGTCGCAGCCGATCGCCTCGTCGCCGACGGGGTTGATATTCTTCACACGATCGGTGGTGACGACACCAACACGACCGCTGCGGATCTCGCCGCCTACCTCGAGGAAAACAATTACAAGCTCACCGTCGTCGGTATGCCCAAGACAATCGACAACGACGTTTTCCCGATCAAACAAACGCTCGGTGCCTGGACCGCAGCTCACCAGAGCGCCCGGTTTTTCCGCAACGTCGCAAACGAAAACACGACCAGCGCCCGCCAGCTCATCATTCACGAAGTGATGGGCCGCCACTGCGGATGGCTCACTGCCCGCGCCGCTTATGAATATCACGAGAGCCTCCATCAATATGACTGGATGCCCACCGCCCTTCTTCACCAGCTGCGTTGGGATGTTGATGCCGTCTGGGTTCCCGAAATGGAAATCGATCTCGATGCAGAAATCGACCGGCTCAATGCCAAAATGGATGAGCACGACAGTGTGAACATCTTCCTCAGTGAGGGTGCCGGAATGGACAACGTCATCGCCGAGCTCAAAGCCAAAGGTCAGGAGCCTGAGAAAGATGCCTTTGGTCACTACCGTCTCGATGACGTGAATGTAGGACGCTGGTTCGGCGAACAACTCCAGGAGAAGCTCGGTGCCGAGAAGCTGCTCATTCAGAAGAGCGGTTACTTCGCACGAAGCGCGGCCCCGAACGATGATGATCTCGAACTCATCAAGGCAAGTGCCCGTCACGCGGCCGAATCAGCTCTTCGCGGCGAAAGCGGAGTGGCCGGCCTCGACGAAGACAACAACGACATCATGAGCACGATCGCCTTCCCGCGGATCAAAGGCGGCAAGCCTTTTGACATCGATGAGAGCTGGTTCACGAATCTGCTTGAAGAGATCGGCCAGCCGAAAGGCAGACGCATCGAGGCCCATTGATCAGTTCCAACACGATGATTTTCTTCAAGGAAGCTCCGGTGACAACTCGCCGGAGCTTTTTTGCTTTCAACCAGCCCCTTCTTTTCACGAAATGAAATCCCCCCTCACCGGTTCAGTTCTCACCACTCTGATTTGCCTCGCGATCTCCCCGGCGATGGCAAAACCGAAGAACGTACTCCTCATCTGTATCGACGACCTCAAGCCATCGCTCGGATGCTATGACGACCCCGTCGCGCACACGCCTGCGATCGATGCGCTCGCAAGACGCGGTTTGCTTTTCGAAGCAGCCTATTGCAATCAGGCCGTCTGTTCGCCTTCCCGAAATGCGCTCATGACCGGACTGCGACCGCAGACCATCGGGATCTACGACCTGCCCACCAATTTCAGGAAAGGCGCACCCGGGGCGGTGACCGTCGCGGAGCACTTCAAGGCGAACGGCTATCGAACCGAGGCTCTCGGAAAGATCATGCATCGCGGTCACGGGAACGTGGAAGACTCTGCCTCATGGACCGTCCCTCACTTCGTCGCGAAAGCTCCGCTCTACCTGAACCCGGAAAGCACCGCGAACGGTCGCAAAGACAGTCGCGGAGGGACCCGCGGAGCCGCCACCGAAATCGGTGATACCAACGATGACGAAGCCTACTTCGATGGCCTCATCGCCAAAGAGGCGATCGCGCGCCTCGAAAATGCCGCCGCAAATCCCGACGAGCCGTTTTTCATCGCCGTTGGATTCATTCGACCTCACCTCCCCTTCGTTGCTCCGAAAAAATATTGGGACCTCTACGACGCCGACAAAATCCCCATGCCGGAGTTTCTCAAGGCACCGGAAGGTGCGCCGGATTATGCCGTGCACTCCGGGGGCGAGCTTCGTCAATACAGTGACATGCCCCTCAAAGGAAAGATCGATGAAGCAAAGACCCGTCATCTCATCCACGGGTATTATGCGGCGACGAGCTACGCCGACGCACAGATCGGTCGCGTTCTGGAGGCACTTGATGCAAATCAGTTGAGCGAAAACACCATCGTCGTTCTCTGGGGTGATCACGGCTGGCATCTCGGCGATCATTCCATCTGGTGCAAGCACACGAACTTCGAGCAGGCGGCGCGCATTCCACTGATCATCGCTGATCCCGACGGCGCGGGGAATGCACGCACCTCCGCATTGATCGAAACCGTGGACCTCTACCCTACACTCGCGGAGCTCGCGGGAATACCGGAGAAAGCCGGGCTCGACGGGATCAGCCAGGCTGCAGTGGTCAAAGATCCGGGCGTGACGCTTCGTGATCATGTCATCCACGTTTATCCGCGCGGTGGGAAACTCGGACGCGCCATCCGAACGGAACGCTTCCGCATGGTCGAGTGGAAGCGACCGGGAGCCTCCAGCGACGCGGCTGAGTTTGAACTCTACGATTATCAAATAGATCCGCTCGAAACCCGCAGCCTTGCTTCCGATGATCCGGACACGCTCGCGAAACTGCAGGCGATCCTCGCGACGCATCCGGAAGCAAAACCTCAATACCGCGAATACTCCGCTGAAGAAATTGCCGCCCGCGAGGCCGCAATCGCAAAACGAGTCGACGCTTTCAAGAAACGCGATGAGAACTCCGATGGAAAACTGAGCCTTGAAGAATTCCTCTCCCGCCAACCGGATCCCGACGAGGCCCCAAAGCGCTTTCCTGTTTTCGATTCCAACAGCGATGGTTTCCTCACCGAGAATGAGTACGTGAACGCAGGAAAATAGCGAAATCCACTCACTTCCCTAAGTTCGCTATCGGATTTGACACACCGAGACACGCGTTTACATTCCGCCGCCTCCGCGCTGAGGCTGTCTCTACACGCGATCCCCCGCCCGGTTTCAGCCAGAAATAGTCTCTGACTGCAAGCGCTCCGCACGAACAGGACAATAATCCATTTCCTAAAAAAACAACCAAGGACTCATCGAACCGATTATGGCTACGAAGAAAACCGCAAAAAAAACCGCTCCTAAAAAGGCAGCAAAGAAGGCACCGGCGAAGACCGCAAGTGCAAAGAAGATGGTCTACTTTTTCGGCGGCGAAAAAGCGGACGGAAACGGCACTCAGAAAGCTCTCCTCGGAGGCAAAGGTGCAAACCTCGCTGAAATGGCTCTCATCGGACTCCCCGTCCCTGCCGGCTTCACCATCACCACGGAGGTCTGCACCCACTACTACGAGAACGGTCGTAAGTGGCCGACTGATCTTCAGAAGCAGATCGAAGAGAACATCGCCAAGACCGAGAAGGTCATGGGCGCCAAGTTCGGCGATCTCGAGAACCCGCTTCTTCTTTCGGTTCGCTCCGGAGCTCGCGAGTCGATGCCCGGAATGATGGACACGATCCTCAACCTCGGCATCAACGACGAAGTGGTTGCCGCTCTCGCCGCCAAGGCAAATGACGAATCGTTCGCGTTCGACAGCTACCGCCGCTTCCTCCAGATGTATGGAGAAGTCGTCATGGGCGTCGAGCAGAAAGCCAGTGAGCACCACGATCCCTTCGAGGCTATCCTCGACAAGGCGAAAGCAAAAGAGAAAGTCGCGAACGACTCCGATCTCTCTGTTGCCGCCCTGAAAGATATCGTCGCTCAATACAAGAAGCTTATCAAGACCCGCACCGGAAAGGACTTCCCACAGGATCCCATGGCCCAGCTCCAGGGAGCTGTTGACGCCGTCTTCTCCTCATGGCAGAACGACCGCGCGAAGGTCTACCGCCAGAAGTACGGCATCCCTGCTGCGTGGGGAACCGCGGTTAACGTGCAGGCCATGGTCTTCGGTAACACTGGAAAAACTTCCGGAACCGGCGTTGCCTTCACCCGCGACCCCGCGACTGGTGAGAACGTGTTCTACGGTGAGTATCTCGTCGACGCCCAGGGCGAAGACGTCGTGGCCGGTGTCCGCACCCCCAAGCAGGTCAAGGACATGGCCAATGACCTTCCCGGTTCTCACAAGGAGCTTCTCAAAGTTCGCAAGATTCTTGAAGGTCACTTCAAGGACGTGCAGGACGTCGAGTTCACCATTGAAAAAGGTAAGCTCTGGATGCTTCAGACCCGGAACGGCAAGCGGACCGGTTTCGCTGCGGTGAATATCGCGGTCGACATGGTGAACGAGAAGCTCATCAGCAAAGAAGAGGCCCTCCGCCGCATTCCTGCCGATGACCTCAGCCACCTCCTCTCCCCGATCTTCGACGGAGCGAAGGAGAAAGAAGCCAAGGTCATCGGAAGCGGTCTCCCTGCCGGTCCCGGCGCGGCTTCCGGAAAGATCTACTTCACTGCTGAGGCCGCCGTTGCCGGTGCTGCCAAGGGTGACAAAGTAATCCTCGTTCGCAAGACGACCTCTCCGGAAGATCTTCGCGGCATGATCGCTGCCGAAGGTATCCTCACGACCGAAGGGGGTGCCTCCTCTCACGCGGCACTTGTTGCCCGTCAGATGGGTAAGATCTGCGTTTGTGGTGCTCACGGCATGTCGATCGACTACGCCAAAGGCACGCTCTCCGGAGCAGGCGTCACGCTCAAAGAGGGCGACTACCTTTCCATCAACGGATTCGTCGGCAACATCTATGCCGGTGAGCTTCCGACGGCTCCTTCTCAGGTCATCCAGGCTCTCCTCGAGGGCAAGGCGGCCGCGAAGAAGAGCCCGACCTACAAGAAGTTCACTCAGCTCATGACCTGGGCCGACCAGTATCGCAAGCTCGGTGTCCGCACCAACTCCGATACTCCCGGTCAGGTGGAGAACGCGATCGCATTCGGCGCCGAGGGCATCGGCCTGACCCGCACCGAGCACATGTTCTTCGAAGGCAACCGCATCGATGCCGTTCGTGAGATGATTCTTGCGGAGGACGAAGCCGGACGCGCCAAGGCGCTCAAGAAGCTTCTCCCGTACCAGAAGAAAGACTTCACCGGTATCTTCGAAGTGCTCGATGGTCGCCCCGCGACGATCCGCCTTCTCGATCCGCCACTTCACGAGTTCATCGGCACGATGACCCCGGCTCAGATCTCCGATCTCGGGAAGAAGATCAAGAAGTCCCCTGCCTTCATCAAGAAGCGCATCGCGGACCTTCACGAAGAGAACCCCATGCTCGGCCACCGTGGCTGCCGTCTTGGAATCGTGTACCCTGAGATCACCAAGATGCAGGCGACCGCGATCCTCGAAGCTGCTGCCGAGGTTCAGAAGAAGGGCACAAAAGTGCTTCCTGAAATCATGGTTCCTCTCGTCGCTTACGCCAAGGAGCTCGAGCTCCAGAAGGCCGTCATCGACGAAGCCGCTGCTGAGGTCCGCCTCAAGTACGGTCTCAAGGCGAGCCAGCTGAAGTATCAGGTTGGCACCATGATCGAGATTCCACGCGCCGCTCTCACCGCGGACGAAGTCGCCGAGCACGCTGCTTTCTTCAGCTTCGGCACGAACGATCTCACGCAGACCGGTCTCGGTCTCAGCCGCGATGACTCCAGCTCATTCCTCCCTGCCTACCAGGACGCCGAGGTCATGAACAACAACCCGTTTGCTCAGCTCGACCAGACCGGTGTTGGACAGCTCGTCGAAATCGGTGTCGCGAAAGGACGCTCCACCAAGCCGAACCTCAAGGTCGGTATCTGTGGTGAGCACGGCGGTGACCCCGAGTCCGTCAAGTTCTGCCACCGCACCGGACTGAACTACGTCAGCTGCAGCCCGTTCCGAATCCCGATTGCGAAACTCGCTGCGGCTCAGGCTGCTCTTGCCGACAAGCCCAAGGCGGCTCCGAAGAAGAAAGCGGCCAAAAAGAAGGCGGCGAAGAAGAAGTAATTCGACTTCCCTCTGCCGTTTTCAACGTTTCCACGAAGGCGGCTCCGCGAAAGCGGAGCCGCCTTTTTTGAAGTGGCCCCGCTTTTCGGAGCCAAAGGCGAGATGAAGGATTGA
>JARGOP010000016.1 GCA_029233965.1 Verrucomicrobiales bacterium
GGAGAGTTGCGGGTGCTGCGGGATTTGCAGAGAGGCGTAATTTCTGAGCCGCAGGGTCGACAAAACAAAACAAGCTCGAAAGCCCCGGCTCATTGAGAGAGGATAATTACAACTCCTGGAACCGGGAAATTCAATCTACACTGCTTACGGATCAGTCCCCTTCTCCAAGCCACATCTAACTCAACTCCTCCAGAATCAAAGACGTCCAGGCGACTAGAATCGCGACCCAGGTAACAATCCAGCCTACGGAGAGAATCATCGCGGTCCACCAACGCCAGCGCCCCCGGGGAAAGAGTGAGCCCGTCTCTTTTCGATTCCTGATTAACAGAAACAGGGCGAGCGGAGCAGTAATCAGACTCAGCGGGGCGAGCAGGGTCACGAGGGCGAGGGCGCGATTGTCATTCAGCGCCGCCTTTGGTAAATAGGCGGGAGACTTTTCTTCTTCGCGAAGACGATAGAGGCAGGGCAGGCAGACCTCTTCGCCACTCCAGACGACGGTTGCCTTCGACGACATGAGACATCCACATTCATCGCAGACCTTCTCTGCTTTCAGTTCCGGAAAAAAGGTGCAGTAAGACTCGGACTCATCGGCGATTTGGGGATCGACCTGTCGAACCTGCTCTCGGAACAGTCTCGGGAAGACTCGGATATCGACGGCACTCCGGCAGACAGGACATTTGTCCTCGAGCGCCATCACTTCACGATTCACGCTGAGGACATTCCGGCAGGTCGGACACTGGAGGAGGGCTTCTCGCGATTCGGTTTTCATGAGGTCTCGTCACGCTACTTTTTCACCACGCGGGTGGCGGCAACCCGGTCGTGCAGGGCACGCTTTTCCGGATCGAAAGCAGCCATCCAGTAAACACCACTTCCGAGGACTGAAACGATGACGCACCCGACGAGGCCGCCGATCACCGCAGCGCCAAGGGTCGCGCCTCCCCTTGCTTCACTGGAGGCCGCAATCGTTGTCCCGACAAGAAGGCCGAATCCCAGCATCACCGGAAACCAGAAGAGAAGATAGTTCAGCGGCTTTTTGGCGAGCCAGCGATAGAATGCCTGCTTGTAAGTGAGTTTGGAACCGTCCGGCTTGATGACCTTGGCGCCGATGATCGATTTCCCGAGGGTTCCGCCATACTTCCCGACCATCCAGGTTTCATAAAAGATGCTCACCCCGAGAATACCAAGCATTCCGATACCGTTCGAAACGGCCATGGCAACAATCACGCCCGTGGACGGATCGCTCTCAAGTTCTTCAAGGCCACCGGTAAAAACGACGATATAATAGGGAATCATACAGATCCAGGTCGGCACCATCTTGATGAGGTAATCGAGAAAGGAAGCGAGAGCCCGCCACCAGAATCCAATGTATTCAAACCGCTGTGCGGTCGCGTCTTCGATCCCGGTCGTCCCTTTTTCCAGGAGATTCTGAACGAAGCTCTCTTTTTCACCGGCCCCGATGAGAGCGGCGCCGTAGGGAAGCATTTCACGGACCGGAAAAACCCGGTCTGACTGAGCACAGACACCTAGCTTCATTTCGCCCCCCTCTTCATCGCGGGGATAAAAGGAGGGAGCCAGATCAATCCAGCGGGTCCACGCTTCCATGCCGTCCTCCCAAACCAGTGTGCTTGCGAGGATGGTGCCCTCTCTGCTGAGATCCAAGAGGGTTGACTCGTCGATCGGACCCTGTTGGTTCGCTTCTTTGTCCGTGTAAAACCAGGTGCCCATTCGATCGTCTCAGGTGGAGTCTAGCTTTCCGGGGAAAATGGAAAAGCGCAAAATCCCGCTTCCTTCATCCACCCTGAACCGGCGGCATCAGGGCAAGTTCATCCCCGTCCTGAAGCACGGTTGTGCCATCAGCGTATTCACAGTTCACCGCGATCAGCATCTTCGACTCCCATGACCGCAGTTCCTCGAAAGATGCGAACAGTTCGGCGAGAGCATCCGCGACGGTCGTACTGGATCCGCCAAGCCCGAGGGTCAGTTCGTTGAACCCCGTTTTCTCGCGGAAAATAGAGAAAAAGAGAACGGTGATCTTCATTCAGGACTCGATGAATTCAGGTTTGAGAACTCCAATCATGGGAAGATTCCGATACTCCCCCCGATAGTCGAGACCGTATCCCACGACAAACTCGTCGCCCACCTCAAAGCCGACATAGTCCGCTTCAACTTCGACGGCGCGCTCCACTCTCTTCGAGAGAAGGACGGCGGATCGAACCGAGTTGGGTGAACATTCGCTTTCCAGCTTCCGTCGAATCGCGGCGAGGGTTCGTCCGGTGTCGAGGATGTCATCAAGAATAAGCACGTCCCTCCCTTTCACTTCCGGCATGCGTGTCTGGTGAAAAGTGACCTCGCCGGAGCTCGTTGTCGCGCCGTGATAACTCGCCACTGAGATCGAGTCGAGCTGGAGCGGCAGGTTGATCTCCCGAATCAGGTCGGCCATGAAGAGAATCCCACCCTGCAACACGGTGATAACGGAAAGCGGACCACCCTCGTAGTCATTTGTGATCGCCTCTCCCATTTCGGCAACGCGGCGACGAATGGCACTTTGCTCAAAAAGGGTTCTTTCAAGATGAGAAGTTTGGTCTCTCGGCATAACTCAGGGGCGGACCCGCCCCAGAAGACATCCTTACGAAAGCCGCTTCAACCAATTATTTGCCTGCCGTGTCGAATCGATCCATCGTAAATTCCTTATAAACCTCCGATACCCATGAGTGACTCCATTCGACAATCCATCGCCGAAATGAGGCAAGACTATCGCGCCGGCACGCTGACTCCTGCTGACCTTGCCGATTCACCTATAGACCAATTCGCAAAATGGTTTGATGAAGCGATCAAATCTCAAATTCGCGAGCCGAACGCGATGACCCTCTGCACCCTCGGTGAGGATGGGATTCCAAATGCCCGCACCGTTCTCATGAAAGACTTCAGCGACCAGGGAGTGACGTTTTATACCAACTACGGAAGCCGCAAGGGGCGCGAGATTGCCGCTCATCCCGGTGCCTCGGTCCTCTTTTTCTGGAAAGAACTGGAGCGCCAGGTCCACGTGCGGGGACAAGTGGGAAAGACTTCAACAGCTGACTCGGAATCCTACTTTTTCTCCCGTCCCTACGATGCGAGGATCGGGGCCTGGGCCTCTCAGCAAAGCCGGAAGATTCCCGGCCGGAAATGGCTCGAAGACCGGGTCGCGGAGCTCGAAGCGAAGTATCCCGATGACGGCACGCCGAACTGTGTTCCCCTGCCCGACTTCTGGGGTGGCTACCGTTTGGAACCGGTCACGGTTGAGTTCTGGCAGGGCCAACCGGGGCGCAAGCACGACCGCTTCGTCTACTCGCTCGAGGGCGCGGACTGGAGCATCTCGCGTCTCAGCCCTTGAGCCGGTATAATAAAAACGCTCCCGGCGGTAAGACCGGGAGCGCTACTAAAATCGCTTAAATATCGGAGAAGTTAGGTTTCCAGGTAAGGCTGAAAGGTGTGTTTCGTGTGTAGATCAAAGCTCAAAGAAGCTTTGAAATCAGCGCTTATCGGGATGCCAGGAACTCTCGCAGTTGCGAATAGATGGGCTGAATGTCTTCTTCAGACCCATTTTCTTGCGCAGCCATGATGTCCGAGATGCTCTCTGCAATCGAATTGCGGAGGCGCGTCACCATCTCGATTCCCTTGCGGGTAATCTGGACCATGACCTTACGGCGATCATCCGCTGCGTGAAGTCGTTGAACATATCCGAGCTTCTCAAGGCGATCCACCAATCCAGTCGCCGCAGCGGTGGAATGACCCATCTTCTTGGAGATGTCCGTCATGGTGAGATAGTCCTCGTTCGCCAGATATCCCAACAGGAAAAATTGGGCGTATGATACGTTGCCTTTGTTAAGCTCCTTCGACAAGTCGAGGAGAAAGGAACGCTGAGCGAACATAATAAAGTCCGCCAAACGATCTGCGTTGGGCTCTACAGCCGCTGTTTCTTCTGATATTTGCATAATATAACCTCCGAGCGATTTTAGATTTACTGATAGTGATTATAAATAAAACACTTCAAAACACCTCGCGCAACTAATTTATTATAGATTTCATAATAATTAGATAGAAATTCCATCTCGTCGCACAAACTTTCAAAATAGATTCCCATTAATTTTGAATTTCGCAATCTCAAATTGTAAATCTGCGTTAATTTTCAGTTATGAGAGGATTCTCTACGAGGGGTATTTAATGCCATTCCCGACTGTAAAGCGAGCCAATTCGACTTCCTCTTCTATGGTGATGAGTCATTTCGTGATATGATATCTCCCGGGATGAACCGAAACTCTGTCGGCGGCGTTATTGAATAAACGACCGTCTCCAAAGATATTTTTCTCCATGCGATTTCAACTCACTGAAGACTACTGGGCACTGGATGCCCTCTCTCCGGCCGAATGGCACCTCGTCGCTGAACTTCCGGGAACAGCGGCGGGCGAAAATTTCAGTGAAGAGACGAGAGCCCGCCTCTACCCCTCCCCCCTTTCTCCCGACTCCCTCGCTGATGAAGAAACGCTCAGCTCGATCGATGACTGGAATGAGTTTGTGCAGCCGGAGATCGAATCCACTTTCAGAAACGCACGGGAAATCGTGGAAAAGGATCTCGAGAAAGTTGAATTCGTGTCGATGGAGGAATTCTTCAGCCCGGAGCAGTATGAGTTGATCAAGGCCGATCTCCCTGAACTCCGCAGAGTCACGATTCGGCTCGAAAACACGGAAGCCTGGTACAGCACTCTCAATCAGGCCCGCCTTCTCATGAATGAGGAATACGATCTCGCTTCCTCCGAAGAACGCCTGATGCTGCGCCTCGAGCATCAGGAGAACATCGATCAGGAGCGCCTTCTCATTTTTGCTCAATACGAGCTCTACTCTGCAGTTCAGGGGATGCTGGTGGAAAACGTGATGGGACTTTCCTGATGAATACCTCGAAGATTCGATCTGAAAGCGGCCTCTGGACACTTTTTGGCGATTTTCAGGTCGGTGATCCGACACGGTTCGACGAACTGATGCAACGAGCCCGTGAGGTTCAGGAAAACGCCTACGCTCCCTACTCGAGATTCCGCGTCGGAGCGGCGGCGCTGGTCGACGGGCGCGTCTTCAGCGGCTGCAATGTCGAGAATGCGAGCTACGGAGGCACGATGTGTGCCGAGCGCGCCGCCCTCTTCAGTGCCGTCGCGGCAGGAGCACAGAAGCTTACAGTCATTGCCATCACCACCGATGCGAGGACAGAAGCACCGATCGAATCAAGGTCACCCTGCGGGTTGTGCCGCCAGGTCATGGCCGAGTTCGCCGGCGACGAGACTCTCGTCCTCCTTGACGGCGGCTCCGGAGACGACTCACTCTATCGTGGCGAAATCATTCGCTTCGATGATCTCCTGCCCTGGCGCTTTCGCCTGCAGTGATCCCGGCAAGGTAGTGGTGATCATGAATTGCCATCCCGAAAGCACCGGCCGGACTTCCGGTGGAGATTGAAAGTCACCAGCGGAACAAGCATCCCGCTACGCCCGGTTGCCCTCGAATCCACCACATCACGGCGAAATCTGCTTTTTTTGAAAAAATCGACTTTCATTCTTGAGGTTTTTATAAAAAAAGCAATTAATTATGGAAATTATAAATTCCGCGCATGACTTCCCTGTTTTTTCCCTCTTTTCAAAGCTCAGTCTTTTCGTGGTTTCAGCCGGAGTGGGAATGATTGCTTACTTCCTGTTTGCCGGAACCAACACCAAGGCAGGCTATGACGGCGGCGCCGGGGCGATCATCATCCCGGCCGTGGAAAGTCATCTCCACCTTCCGATGGAGGAGGCGCTCCTCGCGAAGACCCAGTCTCCCGTTGATGTCAGCGGAGACGCTTACGGGGTTCTCTATGTCCTCCAGCTGGACGGCAAGTTCATCCGCATTGGAAACGGAGGGACCATGATGAAGGTCTCCACTCAGTATGCGAATCTCAGTGATGACCGGACGAAGCACGAAGTCGGATTTTCCGCGATTGCATTTCATCCGGAATTTCTCGTCAAAGAGCGTCCCGGATTCAGCAAGTTTTACGTCGTCGTGGCCGAGAAAGCGCGTTCCGCGATGCCGGACTTCATTCCTCAGTTCGGATTTGGTCCTGAGACTCATCAGGAAGTGCTCTACGAATACCAGACCGATTTCCCTACGCTTCGAACTTCAAAGGCACCCGTCGTGAAGTGATGCGCTTCAGCCAGCCGGGGCGGGAGAACAATGTCACCAGCATCACTTTCGATCCCTACGGCCATCTCTTTCTCGCCGTTGGCGACGGAGCCCACATGGAGGTCGATCATCGCAGCCCTTCGAAAAATGCGTCTTCGCTTTCGAATGCCTATGGAAAAATCCTGCCCATCGACCCCATGGGGCGCAACTCGGTGAATGGAAAATACGGCATTCCCAGGACGAACCCCTTCCAGCTCGTCTCCGACGCGCTCCCCGAACTCTGGACCTTCGGCCTCCGTGCTCCGCACAGCCTTTCCTTTGATCCCTTTCTCCAGAATCTTTGCATTGGAGAATCCAGTGAGAATGGCATGGAAAAGGTCAACATCAGCGAATACGGCGGCGAGCACTTCGGGTGGGACCTCCTGCGCGACAACGGCCTTTTCAGCCTTGTTTCCAACAGCCAGCTTGCCGAAGTCGTCACTGCTCTAACCTTCTCGATTGACCGTAGATCGCAGTCCATGGGAATGAACACGGGAAACGTGATCTACCGAGGCGAGAATTTTCCCTCCCTCGCCGGAAGACTCATCGTTGCGAACGAGTCCGGTGACCTCGTTGTTTCCCAGCCCGAACTGCAGGGGCAGCTTCAGCTCCTCGATCTCGGCCCCCTTTCCGGAAGACGAATCAACGCACTTCGCACCACTCCCGCGGGAGAGCTGCTCATTCTCTGCGCGGACGGCAGTATTTTCGAACTGAAGAAAACCGAGTCCACGACGGAAGGAAGCTGGAAGCGTAAGCCCCTCTACTGCCTTCGCACGATCGAGAGCACGGCGAGCCGCAGCTAAAACTCAGCGGACCCCGGCGTGCGCGGGAACGGGATCACATCCCGAATGTTGGCAACCCCGGTGATAAACATCAGGAGCCGCTCAAAACCGAGGCCGAAACCGGCATGAGGCACTGAGCCGTAGCGGCGGAGATCGACATACCAGGAATAGTCCGCCTCATCGAGGTCGTGCGCTTTCATATTGGCACGGAGAATCTCGAGGCGTTCCTCCCGCTGGCTGCCGCCAACGATCTCGCCGATCCCCGGTACAAGCAGATCCATCGCCGCGACCGTCTTTTCATCGTCATTGATGCGCATGTAGAAGGGTTTGATCTCCTTCGGGTAATTATAAACCGTCGTGGGACACTTGAAGTGCGTCTCGGTCAGGTAGCGCTCGTGCTCAGACTGAAGGTTGTGCCCATACTCAACGGGGAACTCAAACTTTGCGCCGCTCTCCTCGAGGATCCTTACCGCCTCAGTGTAGCTGACCCGCTCAAAGGCACGATCACGGACGGACTCGAGGCGACTGATGAGCCCCTTGTCGACAAACTGATCAAAGAAGCCGAGATCTTCGCGGCAGGATTCGAGAGCATCGGTGACAAGATGTTTGATCATCGCCTCGGCCAGATCCATGTCCGCCATCAAATCACAGAACGCGATCTCCGGCTCTATCATCCAGAACTCCGAGGCATGGCGCGAGGTATGGGAATTCTCAGCCCGGAAGGTCGGCCCGAAGGTGTAGATGTTCGAAAGGGCACAGGCGAAGGTCTCGCCTTCAAGCTGACCACTCACGGTGAGATAGCTCGGCTTTCCAAAGAACTCCTCATCGCCAAGGCGAATCTCCTCACCATCCATCGTGACCACGCGGAACATCTCACCGGCCCCCTCGCAATCCGAGGCGGTGATGACAGGCGTGTGCACATAGACGAAACCACGATCCTGAAAAAACTGATGAATCGCATACGCCATGCGGCTGCGCACGCGGAAAACGGCCCCGAAGAGGTTGGATCGCGGCCTGAGGTGGGCAATGGATCGGAGGAACTCCATCGAGTGCCCTTTTTTCTGGAGAGGAAAATCGCCTTCTGCGGAGCCCAGCATCGTGACCGTGATCGCCTGCATCTCCCATTTTTGTCCCTTACCCTGCGACTCGACGACCTTACCGCGAACAGAGACCGATGCCCCGGTGGTGAGAGGAATCACCGAGTCGTGATAGCCCTCCAGCGTGGCGTCTGCGACAATCTGCAGATTGGTGAGGCAGCTTCCATCGTTTACTTCGATAAAGGAAAACGCCTTTGAGTCGCGCTTCGTTCGCACCCATCCCTCGATGAGGATTTCCGGCTCGGGAGCGTCGCTTTGAAGAACTTCACGGATAGGAGTGCGCGTCATACCGGGAAGTATCGAAACGGCCTCACGATTTTCAACAGGATTCGGCAATCATTCTCCGACCGGCACGAGAACAAACCGGAAACCGTAGGAGCCGCCCCGGGATCCTGTCGGCACCGGATTTCGATAGGAGGTCCGGAGCACATTTTGATCATGAGAGTCCCAGCCGCCTCCCCGAACCACCCCGAGCGCCGAACCGCCGCCATGGTAGGAATCACTGACCCATTCCCAGACGTTGCCGCCAAGGTCAGCCAGCCCGTTGGGCCCGGGAACAAAACTCCCCACAGGAGCCGTTGTTGAAAATCCATCGTTGTAGCCTTCGATCACATATTGACCGAAGGTCGAACTCGAAGCCAGATCGGCGTAGTTCCCGGACTGAGCCGGCGGAGGCCACTCGCTGCCCCAAGGAAAGGCATCGCCCCCATTGCGCCCCCGCTCCTCCGGTGTCGCCCCGGCGGCGGGTTCCTCGCCGACCATCAGGCTCCACTCAAGATCGGTGGGAAGGCGGTAGTAAAGATTGCTCTGAATGAGACCGGCCTGCTGCTCCCTCAAGGTCAGCCAGTTGCAGAAAGCGACGGCTTCCGAAGCCGTCACGGAAGTGACCGGATGATTCAAGGCCTGGGGAAATCCTGAGGACGGCATTGGCACGATTCCGGAGTCTGTCACAAACTCGCGAAAGTCACTCACCCGGGTTTCAAATTGCGCCACCATCAGGGAGCCGACCGGCACGAGAGGCATGCCGAGGCTGTTCGTCCACGATTCCCCGAAAATGACCGATGCATTGCGATTCAAGGTTTCAACAACAGGGATGGCTTCCGGCCCCGTAATCTCGCCCGTGTTGATCTTGTTGGCATGGCCGGGCAACTCAAAGAGCACTTCAAAAGGTCCCAGTCTGACATCAGTGACCGTGACCGGCGTCGGGTCCTCGTATCGCTGCCCGTTCACGGTGACCGTCGCGCCCGGCGGCTCAGAGTTGATGAGGAGCGAACCAAAGCGGTTGTCAGTCCGACAGCGAAACATCTCACCGCCGTCTTCCGGGAGGATATCGACAGGCCGATAGTATTCATTTCGCCCGAGGTAGCCGGAAGCGCGGTCCTGCGCGGTCATCCAGTCACAAAATTTCCACATCGCCTCGCGATCGAGCAGGATCGCCACCCCCTGCTTCCCGGTCCTTGGAATCTGCAGATTCGCCGCTTCGGTGAAGGTGTCGAAAAGCTGCGTCGAAACGAGTGACGACATGACATGGCCTCCATCGGCGAGCGGTTCAAAACTGACTCCGACGGAATTGACCCAGGAATTCCCCGCGACCGGTCCATAGTCGGGAAGCAGCGGCACTTCGATCAATTGAAAATCTTCGGTGACATTCACGACCTGACGAGTGTCCCGGTAGCGGGGATGTTTCAGGACCAGTTCCACCGGTCCAACCGGGAACTCCAGCGGCGAAGTCTCCGTTCGCGCGACTTCTTCGCCGTCAATCCAAACCGTCGCCCCGTTCGGCTCGCTCATGATTTTGATCTGCCCCGTCACGATACTGGCAACGAGCAGTGGCTTGTCCTCTTCCTTCGGTTCATCTCCCGGAGTGTCGACCGGACTGTCATCTTCAGGAGTCTCACTGGCGGCATCCCCCCCCTCCGAGATCTTTTCGCCGCTGTCTCCGGGATCATGGATCACCACCTCTCCAACGCCGTCGCCTGAAACTACGGACGGATCCGTTCCTTCCCCGTTTTTGTCAGGCTCGAGGCTGGAAGTCTCGTCGTCGGGAGGGCCCGGAACCGGGTCGGTGGTCTCTTGGACTTTGTCGGGAGCAGCCACTTCTTTCCCGCCTCCGTTTGTGACGAGGAGATTGGAATTTTGATCCACAAATGACCGGGTGTCTTTCCAAACCCAATAACCTCCGTATCCTGCGGCAGCGAAAAAGGCGAGAACGAGAAAGGTCACCAGCGCACCGATGCCACTTCGTCGCTTTTTCCCGCCTCCCGGAAGATTCGAAGTGATCACTCCCCGCAGGGCGAGCGCGAAAGAATGAGCCGAATCATAGCGCTTTCCCGGATCCGGCGAACCCGCCCGGCAGATGACCCCGTTCAGGGCCCGCCATTCATCGCGGTTCACCGTGGGAGGAATCTCGAGATTGGTCGGAAGCTCGGGAAAATCCATGCGGTCTTTTCCCGTGTGCATTTCGTACAGCACCATCGCAAGCGAGTAGAGATCGGCCGAACTTGTGCCCGGTCCTTCCGGCGGGACGTAGCCCTCCGTTCCCACATAAGTCCTTTGACCACTTGCCGCAACGAGCCCGACATCGGCGAGCTTCGGCTCTCCCTTCACAAAAATGATATTCGAGGGCTTCACGTCGCGGTGCGTGAGTCCGGCGAGATGGAGATGCCCGAGAGCGCCCGCGAGGGACATGCCGATATTCACACAGTCACTGACTTCACGACTGGAATTGCGGCGGAGTTCCGAGGTGAGCGTTTTCGCTCGATACGTTTCCGGATCGATCTCTTCAGAGCCACCCAACTCATCATCGGCGAGCTCCATGACATAATAATAAAATCCGGCCTCATCATCACGACCGACGTGCAGCACATCGACGAGTCCGGGATGATCCTGGGAAACCTGCTCGTAGCGCTGAATTCCCTCGAACTCCCGTTCGAAAGTCTTCTCGTATTCGAAGTCCTCACGACGCACGACTTTGACAGCGCGGTACATTCCGGTCACGGAACGGGCAAGAAACACCTCACCGTAGGCTCCGCCACCAATGCGACCGAGGATTTCAAAATTGGGGATTGAGGGTTTGTCTGAGGAGTCCTGGATGCGGAAAATCTACCCGATTCCGCCACGTATTCCAGTCTCTTCCGCTTCCCCTTCAGGATTGCCCCATCGCAGGGATCCCGGCCGAACCGTCCCGGGTCAGGATCAAATCGCCTTCCCCCTGCTCCGGAAGTTCCGCGTGCAGAATGATCTCGAAAACCGTGTCTGCCGGAATCTCCCTGCCCGCCCATCCCGAGGCCTGAAGCGCTTCACCTGACTCATCGATCTCACGGACGCGGTGTCCAAATCCCCAACCTCCATAGGTGAAACGGGTCTCCACTTCGTTCGGGCAGGCGTCGGAATACATTCCCAAATGGCGCGCTCCATAGAAAAGCTCGTGGCTTCCGTTGAATCCAACGGACCCCGGAGTCTCAGAGTTCGAGAGACAGAACCCATCCGTGGATGTGTAGACGACTTCCCCGGTGTCAAGTCGACGGATCGAAATCCAATCAGCCCAGTCAGGGATCATTTCGAGAGCCCGGGCACGCTGGTTCACTCCGCGATAGATATCCTGTCCCCAGAGAGTGACATCATTCGAACGAAAGAGCACCAGCTTTCCATCCTCCGGCTCGTCAATCGCATCCCCCCGATGACGGCTCTGAGGAACGGCCCGTTCATGGTGACCGTTCAACCCGCGAGATTCAGCCTTCGCTGACGCAAATTCAGAGGAGGGAACCAAATCTTCATTCGGCCGCAACGCGACCGGCGATTCGTACTCATCCTCTTCAAGCAGGTCGAGGAGATCTTCGATGCCACTGGAGAGACTCAACCCACTGCCCCTCTCGAGCGAATCTGTGACAGCACCGTCCACCAGAAGAATATCGCAGATTGACTGAAAACACTTTTCCCCACCGGCAGAGAGGGTGTCTCGAATTTGACGATCCGCCTCATCGGTCAACACCTGCCAGTCAGACGGGGACTCACTCAACATTCTCTGGACATCGAGCAGCTTCCCGCGAATCCGGTCGCGTTCAGCCCTGATGCTGTCGGCATTGATGCAGTAGGAATCCTCGAGCGCACTGAGTTCCTGACTGACCGGACGCATCCGGTCGCGGGCCCCCTCAAGTCGCGAGAGTTGGGATTCCGCCATTTCCAAACAAGCCTTGATCGCCTCCGGTCGCCCCGGAGCCTCAGCGGCAATGGCCGTCAATCTCGACTTCACAAGAGCGAGCCTTGAATAATCCGTCCCGATGCGCTGACGAATCTCCCGTGCCTCCTCAGCAAGAAAGGAAAGCCCCAACTTTATCCGAACCGGCCGGGGAGTATCGGAATGCTGAAGCTCTGACCTCAATTCGGCCTGCCTCACGAGCCGCTCCTGTTCCTGTCGTTCGAAAAGGACCAGTTTTTCATGCCGCCAACGAAGTTCTTCACTCTCCGCAGGGACGGTTTCGACCTCCGCAAGATTCGCCCGCTTCACCGAGAAGCGCCCGATAAGAAAGGTGACAAAAGCAACGAGACCGACCGCGATCCACCCCCCGGCGGGAGTGGACTCGATCCAGATACGAAGCGTCTCCCCGATTTCCGGATTCAGGGCCGGAATCTGATCAAGAAGCGCAATCACTATGGCAGTAGGATGCATGAAGAGGGACCGGAAAAAATTCCAGTAGCTCTACCATTAATGAGAATTCATCCTCCGCCAAGCCAATAATTTACAGAGAGACTCAACGCGACGGCACTTCGCCGCGGAGGAGCCGGCCACCTTCGCCGGTGAGCCAGAGATAATGATCCGGAGGCAACCCTTCGTAGGTTCCGAATCGGGAGGCCCCAACGGGAGGATCATTGGTGCATTTAAAGATCGCGGTGCCCTCGTCAATCTCATCAAACATCGCGACGTAGGCCGTTTTGTTGCCCGCTGCGGCCGTCGCCTGAAACTGGCGCCAGAGAAACCTTCCCCCCTGCCGCGGAATACCGGAGTCGGACTCCCCTTTCAAATTGTTCCAACTGAAGCCGGGAAAGAGAACCGGCAGCATCCTGATCTGATGTTTGTCGGCCCATTCCCGATCGGCTCGTTGCTGATCGGTCATCCTTTCTTTTTCCTCCTCTTTCTCCCGGTATCGGCCCACCGCCCACGGACTGAGGACATCGGCGAGTTGGAGCACTTCGTGGAGATTCGGATCCGGCGTCGCGTCGCGAATCTGCTCCCTCCAATAATAGGGAACCCCTAACATGATACTCATGCCGCCCCACTCCGGATTGTATTTGAGAAGACGAATGAACCACTCAACCTTCTCGAGACCATACTCACGCTCGTCGTTGAACCCTACCCCCCAGATTGCGACAAGAGGCTTTCCGTTTACCTGCAGATAGGCCCTGTCGTTCGGATCCTTGCCCAGATCCATGCCCCGCCGCAGGCGTTTCCAGTCCTCGGCAAGACGAGCGAAATCGTCATCTTTCAATCCGGACAAATCGTACATGAGAACCCACGCCCGCCCGTGTTTCCGCGCGGCGTCGCGGCACAGGAGAAGCTTTTTGTTCTCGTATTTGAGGCGGCGGTAATCCCGCTGCTCGCGGGCTCCATGGGTCGCGAAACGCTGCACAAACGCCCCGTCGATCCCGTATTCCGCCATCCACGAAAAGTGGCGATCCACGGTCTTCGGATGGAGCGAGCTGAACACTTCAGCGACCCTCCCGTCCGCGTGTCGGAAGGCGGTGGGGAATTTTTCATCGTCGTCGAAGCCACTGAGGTCAGGCCAAAGATCGATGGAGCAGTCTCCGGGCTCGAATTTTCCACCGAGCCCATAGTGATGAAAGCCCAAACCGGTGCCGTCCCCTTCCGCACGGAACCAGCCCTGGTAGCCCGTCACAACCCGCCCCTCGAGTCCCTCCGGTTTTTCCCTTGTGTCTCCTGCAGATTGTTCCGCAGGAGAGAGAACGCGGTATGCTTCGTCACGGGAAACCGGCGGCTCTTTTCCAAAAGCGGCCATCGTGAGACAGGCGGAAATGAAAAGAAGGAAGATGTTTTTCATGGATCGATCACTCAACGGTTCGCGGCGGCTTCCTCCTGCTTTTCCGCGAGAAGCACCCGGAACTCTTCGAGACGGTCGGGAAACCCTGACTTAACGGCGAGATTGTTTTTCTCCTCCGGGTCGTTCCCTAAGTGATAGAGCTCTTCTCCATCAGGCCACAGCGCGTAACGCCAGCTCTGATTGCGAAGAGCGTAGCCGAGTTTCACGCCGCGAGTCACGACGCTGTAGGCATACTTCTTTTTCCCGGGGCGCTCGGGATGTCCCAACAGAGGCCGAAGCGAGCTGCCCTGCAAGTGATGTGGCGGAGTCAGCCCCGTAAGATCAGCGAGGGTCGGATAAATGTCGATCAACTCCACCATCGCTTCGGATTCGGTTCCGCCCTCGGTCACTCCCGGAGCACGAACGAGAAAAGGAACCTTTGCCCCGATATCGAAGAGCGTCACTTTCCCCCAGAGAAAATGATCTCCAAGGTGGTAACCGTGGTCTGAGGTGAAAACAATGATCGTGTCGTCCCAGTGTCCGCTCTCTTTCAGAGCATCGAAAACAAGCTTCAACCGGGCATCGAGGAAGGACACGCAGGCATGATAGGCCTGCATGTACTCACGACGAAGGGCGTCATTTTCGACACCCAACTCAAAACCAAATTCACGATATCTTCCGGATACGGCCATTTTCGGGAGCGTCTCCCAGAGGTTGGGCCGGTCTGGATCGTATTCGATTTCATCAAGCGGGTAGAGATCAAAATATTTGTCAGGCGCGAGAAACGGCACGTGGGGTTTTTGAATACCGCAGGCAATGAAAAAGGGCTTGTCACCGGAGACATCGTCTTTCAACCACCTCGAAACAGTCCGCGCATTTTTTCCGTCCTTGTGTTGTCCGTCAGTCAGGCCACTCCGCCCGTAGCCCGGAGGCGTCTGCGCATCGAGCTTCGACTTCGCTCCTTTTTCGATCTCTTTCCACAATTTCCGATTGGGCCCCTCTTCGATTGAACCATGCTCCGCTTCGAATTTCTCACGGGCCGCCGTCACCACAGGCAACTCATCATTTTCAAAACGGAGAAACTCATCCCAGGCAACCTCCCCGTGTTCATGACGAGGTGAATGAAAGATCTTCCCAACGCTTCCGGTCCAGTATCCATTTTCCTTGAAAAACTGCGGCATCGAGACCGTGCCGGGGCGGGTTTCCCGAATGTCGGCCTTGTTGTCAAGGACGCCAGTGGACTCAGGATAGAGCCCATTCAGAAAAGAGGCTCGCGACGGCCCGCAAACCGGATACTGACAAAACGCCCGTTTGAAGGTCATCGCCTCCTCCGCAAATCCTGCCAGTGTCGGGGTCTGAATCTGAGCATAGCCTGAAGTCGAAACGTGTGTGTTGAGATCGTCACACACGATGAGAAGAACGTTCTTCTTATTCCCGCCTCCCTGTTTCCGAACTTCCTTTGCCGCCTCCGGCTTCGCGGAACGAAGAAAAAGACGGACGTCGTCGACAAAAAAACGACCACTGAACTCTTTTCCGGGAAAAAAGCGGAGCGTGACCTCTTCGAAACCATCGCTCTTGAAGCGACTTGAAAACTCAAGCCACTCCCCGGTGCGACTTGCCTTCATCACGATCTGAGCACTCTCATCAAAGCGGTCAAGGGTGTCGAAAACGACCAGCCCCGAGGAGCCCGGCTCGAAGAAAATTTTGAAGGACGCCTCGTATTCTTCTCCGGCTTTGATCGGAATGACCTGCCTCACAACATTGGACTGCTCGACTCTGCTGCGAAATTCCAAAGAATTTTTTCCTTCCGCTTTGTGCTCCTGACTCACTGCGTAGACATCACTCCCAAATCGCCAGCCCGATTTCCGCGGATCCTCCTCAAAGGATCCCCCTTTCACCAGATTCCCTCCGGACACGCCACTTTCGCTGGAAGCCCCTTTTCCGCGAGTCACCGGCGGGACGTAGCCGGAGGTCGAGGTGGTATTTCCGGCACCTTTCTCCCATCGAAACGTTTCCCCCTCGGCAACGAGATCTTTGTTGCTGTTGAGCTTCTCTTCGTGATCCGCAAAGGTCTCCGGGGCGAGCTTTCGCATCGCGTCTATTTGCGCCGCATACTCAGGTCGGCCCGCGAGATTTGTCCATTCCTCGGGATCTTTCTGCAGGTCATACAATTCCTCCCCGTCTTCACCGTAACGGATGTAGCGCCAGTCGCGGTTGATGATCGCAAACTCGCCCGGCTCCGTATAGGGCAGGTAAACATTCCGGTCTTCTGCCGCCGCCGGATCCGCGAGCGTCGCGACCAGTGACTCCCCTTCCAGAGCTTGCGCCGGCCCGGGGAGGTCACACATCTCAACAAAGGTGGGATACATGTCGATGAGGCTGACCGTCACATCGGTCTTCGCCCCCTCGGCCACGCCGGGCCCCGCCCAGATGAAAGGCACATTCGAGGTGCGCTCCCAGAGGGTGTGTTTGCCCCAGTTCCCCTTCTGCCCGTGATGATACCCGTGATCACTCCAGAACACGACGATGGTGTTGTCGGCGTAGGGGCTGGCTTCGAGAGCGTCGAGGACCCGCCCCATCATCGCATCCGCGTAACTGATACAGGCGAGATACCCATGGATGGCATCAGCGACGGAATCGAGCTCCTGCAATCCACGATGATGAAGATTCCTCCGGTTGACCATCTTCTTTCTGATCTTGTCAGGCAGATCATCGAGCTCGTCTTCATTGGATTCAGGCAGCGTGATCTTTTCCGGATCGTAAAGATCGAAGTATTTCTGCGGGCAGTAGTTCGGGTAATGCGGCGCGTAGATCCCGGTCGCGAGAAAGAACGGTTTGTCGTGCTGTTTCTGAAGCTGCTCGACAGCCCAGTTGATCCGGATCGTGTCGGCCATCTCCTCCTCTTTCCCGTCAGGGATCGCCCCCCACTCGAGAAAAAGTCCGCCCTTCAGCTGTTTTCCAACATTGTAAATGCTTGCCGGAAAGGGATCCGGAAACGGCGTTTCCGAACTCCACGAATCGAGCGGCCAGCCGTTTTCTTTTTGCGCCCGGGTGCGAAGAAAAAATTCCGTCCAGCCGCGCTGGTCAATGGCTCCGGCAGGATGATGAAACAGCTTTCCCGCTCCCAGAGTGGCATAACCCGCTTTGTCGAAACTCATTTGCAACGCCTCAATCCCGGGAGAGCTGACAAAATAATTCGCGGTGTTGTAGCAACCGGTCGTCGAAGCAAACTGCCCGGAAAAGATCGCCGCCCTTGATGGAGCGCAAAAGACACCTGCGGTGTGGGCATTGGTGAAATTGACGCCACGAGCCGCGAGCCGGTCGAGATTCGGAGTAATTGCCTGCGGGCGGACCACCGGTGCCGTCCCGTCGAGGCAACCGATCCAGTCATTCATGTCATCGACCGCGAGGAAGAGGACGTTGGGTTTCGAGGTCTCAGCACCTTGAGAAGGGATCAGCAGAAGAGCCGCGAGAAAAGGGATCAGAACAAGCGATTTCATGGGAGTGGTTTACAGAGAGAGGGAAACAACAGGGTTAAGTCACTGAGTGAACCCTGTTCAATCCCTCAGGAGTATTAGTGACACTCCCGGAGAACTCCGAATTGCCCTTAATACGCTACTTTTTATTTCGCCGCGCGCAACACGTTCAGGTCATGAACCGACCAGTAGAGCCTGTGTTCCCCCTTCTGTGTAATCCGGATATATTTCGCCGGCTGCGCGGGAAATTCGACGACCACCCTGGGATTCTTTTCCTCCGCCCGCTTGATGGCATCACTCCATTTCTTTCCATCCGTCGAGAGCTGCACTTCGCATCCCCGGGGATAGTCATTGCGTGAATTCGCCGCGTCCAGAATCAATCCGGCCACCTCGGTGACTTCAGGTAACTCCACCTGCAACCACATGCCGGGCTGCATGCTTTCGCCCGTGGTGTATCTCGTCGCGAGATCCCCGTCGATCGCATTTTTCACATCCGCCGGTTTGTGACTCGCACTCAGCTTCCAACCGGAACGGTCCGGCAGAATCTGCGGCACGCTCGCAAACAGCTCCTCTTCAGTCCAGGCAAGAGTGCGGTCCGAATTCTCTTCACGAATCCGGGTGACTTCTTCCTCCGTCACAAATCCCAGCTGATTTCCAAAACTGTTCCGGACGTAGGAAAGCACCGCAGCCACCCACTCATCACCGTTTGAAGCCATCGCGATCATTTCTCCCGGATAATCCCTCCCTCCGGAAGGACCCGTCATACCATGCAGAACCACTTTCGTGGCCAACTCGCGATGTCCCCTGATGATTGCAGAATTAGCAAGTGAAGGAGCGAGAAGCGTGTCATCCCCTCCGGGGATTTTCATGCCCTTTCCATCCTCGCCATGACAGGCAAAGCAGAGCGAGGCGTAAATCGTTTTCCCCTCTTTGTAGAGCGTGAGCTCATTCTGGCTCATTTTCGGCAATCCCTCGCCCCCGCCTGAGATGAGCTGCTTACCAATCTCCTTCACGCCCCGGCTCCCGCTCGCTGCGGCCGTTGTCCTGACCAGATCCTGATACTCAGGGAAATTCAATAGCTTCGCGGTAAGGAGACTCTGAATGACGACGTTCTCGTCGGCATCCCCGGTCATGGCGATGAGGTCATTTTGAAGATCAACCACCCCGCCATTGATCAAGGTCTCACTGGCACGAATCGCAGCGCGGCGAACGGAAGCGTGCTCATCCTTCAGTTTCTCTCTCGCGAATTCGGGCGTGAGACTGCCAATTCCCTCCAGTGTCCAGATCGCATGCATCCTCGCGAGATCGCTCTCGCTGCTGCGGGCCATCGTTTCGAGCGCCGGGGCAACTGACTTATCACCGCTCAGGACGAGAAGCTTCTGCGCCGTGTCGCGCCACCAGCCGTTGGGATGCTCGAGGTGGGCGACCAATTGTGCGGGCGTTTCCTCAAGCATACGGGGTTGCGGGCCCGGCTCAAAGTCTTCATGGGCAAGGCGGTAGATCCGGCCACGCTGAATGTTTTTCGCAAAGCCATATTCATCGATCACACCACGCAGGTAACTGCCGGGCTTCGTCCAGTTGCCCTGCTGAACAATTCCACGATACATGTCGACGATGTAAAGCGTGCCGTCAGGAGCATTGACCATGTTCATTCCACGAAAATTTGGATCGGTCGAACGAATGAATTCACTTCCGGGATGAGCGTTTGTCAGGTGGGTGATCCCATCGCGGACCTCGACCTTGCTCCGGCGGATGAGACGCCCGACCGGCTCGGAGAAAAGCAAATCGCCCCGCAGCTCTTCAGGGAGACGATCCCCGCGGAAGATCTCCTCCCCGCAGGTCGCCGTAAAATGGTTCAGGGTGTGGTTCTCAGGACGGAATCGCTTTTCCCCGCCCTGCACATCAGGAATCCCCACGAGCGGAAAAACCTCGCGGTAATCAACCGGGAACTGATCGGCGACGTTGAAGGCTCCATACACGATCGGCTGCTGGAAATTCAGCGGCCCGCGCTCCCCACCCGCATTCACGAACCACGGCTTCCCATGATCATCCTGACAAAGACCCCACTGACCGCCATTCGGAGCGGTTGCCTCTTTGTGAGCGAGCCCCCCGGGGTTGTGGCGCAGGCGGTAGGCGTTGTAGGTCGTGTAGATCCAGTTATCCATCGACCAGATCAGTCCGCTGGGCTGGTGCTCCATGTTTCCGCCGCGGGGCCCGCCTTCATACCAGAGGGTCTTCTCGTCGGAAACCCCGTCTCCATTCGTGTCACGGTAGCAGTAGATATCGAGGGTATTCGTTTCGCCGATGAGGACCCGGTCATCAAGGGGCAGGACCATGCGGGGCAGAAGGAGGTCGTCTGCAAAAACGGTATGCTTGTCCATGACCCCGTCGCCATCCGTGTCCTCGTGACGGGAGACACGACTCGTCGGCTCGTTTTCGCCCGAAGCATCGGCATCCTGCATGTAGGTGCGCATTTCGACGACGTAGAGGCGACCGTTTCCATCGAAGGCGCAAACCACGGGTTCCGCGATTTCGGGCTCAGTCACGACCGGCTCGAGGCGGTATCCTTCCGGGAGATGGAAAGTCTCCAGACTCTCCTCGACAGAGAGGTAAGGAAGCGTCCCGGATGGCTCATACCTCTTCACCTCTGCAGCAAAGATGAAAGATCCGGTGAGGAAACAAGTGGCCACGCAGGCGGTGAATTTCATCATCATCGTAGAAAAATTTTGGCTGGGAAGCTTACCGCAGAACAGCGCGTTTGGACCCGCGCCATCATGCCAGAAGCTCTTTCACGACCCGGGACTTTTCGACGCCGGTCAGTCTGACATCAAGGCCCTGAAACGGATAGGAAAATCGATGATGATCGATGCCGAGCAAATGAAGCATCGTCGCATGAAAATCATGAACACTGACCCCGTTCTCAACGGCGTTGTAGCCCATCTCATCGGTCGCCCCGTAGGACAATCCACCTTTGATGCCACCTCCGGCCATCCAGATGGAGAAGCCCTTGATGTGATGGTCACGACCGGTTCCCTGGGCCATCGGAGTGCGCCCGAACTCGCCACCCCACACGACCAGTGTGTCCTTGAGCATGTCGCGCTGCTTCAGGTCTTCGACCAGTGCCCAGCTTCCCCGGTCAACTAGGGCTGCCGTTTTTTCGACACCGCTCTTCACTGCGCTGTGGTGATCCCAGCCGCGGTGATAAAGGTGAATAAAGCGAACCCCGCGCTCCGCAAGGCGGCGGGCGAGAAGGCAGTTGCTCGCGAAGGAGCCATCACCGGGAACGGCGCCGTACATATCGAGGACGTGCTTCGGCTCCCCTGAAAGATCCACCAATTCAGGAACGCTTGCCTGCATTTTAAAGGCCATCTCATACTGCGCGATTTTCGTCTCGATTTCCGGATTCGCGACGGAACCGTTCCGGAAACGGTTGAGCGCGTTGACCCCGTCGACGACCTTGCGCTGAGCATCGCGACTCACTCCTCCTGGATTACCCACATAGAGCACCGGATCCCCTTTGGAATGAAACTGCACACCCTGAAAGCGACTCGGAAGAAAGCCGCTGTGCCACTGGCGGGCCGCAATGGGCTGGCTCTGACCTCCGCCCACGGAAGTTAAAACGACAAATCCGGGGAGGTCCTCCGACTCACTGCCGAGACCGTAGTTGATCCAGGAACCCATGCAGGGACGGCCGGAGATCTGCGTTCCGGTATTCATGAACGTGTGCGCCGGATCGTGGTTGATCTGCATCGTGCTCATCGACTTCACGATCGCAATATCATCCGCCAGTTTCGCAATGTTAGGAAGAACATCGGAAATCATCTGACCGGATTCACCATGTCGACTGAAGCCATGTTGAGGCCCCATGCAGGTGAGCGCCTTCCCCTGCAGTTGCGCAATCGGCTGGCCGTCCGTGAACGATGCCGGCATCGGCTTGCCGTCCATCTTCGCGAGTTCCGGCTTGTAGTCGAGCGTTTCGAGATGCGAGGGACCGCCCGCCATGCAGAGAAAAATAACCCGTTTCGCCCTGGCCACGTGATGGGGCTGGACCGCCCCGGCCCAGCGCTGCTCCAGGCCGGCTTCGGCGAAGAGTTGATGGGTGAGAGCCGCAGCCCCCAGCCCTACGGTGGCGTTATTTAAAAAGGCTCGTCGCGAAACCTGAGTGGAAAAATCTGAGTTCATGTTGAGAATTCGTCGGGAGTTTCAGTTCAGTTTCGCGCCGTCGTTTCGTAGGCATTCAGGATCGTCCGCCCCACCTGCGCCCAGGCAGCGGCTTCGGCAACCTCTGTCGTTTCTGCCGCCGGGGCTTCCCCGACACTGAGGAACTCCAGCGCGGCACCGGGGTTTTTCGTGTATTCAGCCCGCTGCCATTCATAGACACTTCGAAGCGCTCCGATTTCGTCCGCCGTCGCGGTTCGTCCTGTTGCCAGTTTCATTCCCATCGAAATCTTCTCTTCCTCGTTTCCTTCGACGGCTGCGATTCGCTCTCCGAATTTCCGGGCTGCTTCAACAAAGGCAGGGTCATTCAACATCACCAGAGCCTGTTGAGGAATGTTAGAGCGCGAGCGTCTTGAGGTACATTCCTCACGGCTCGGGGCATCAAAGGCCATCATGGCCGGGTGAAGGAAACTCCGGCTCCAGAACGTGTAGAGACCGCGGCGATAAAGCTTCCCGCCGGTGTCATGCTTCCATTCCCGCTTCGGAAAATTCAGATGCTGCCAGTATCCCGCCGGCTGATAGGGCTTCACGCTGACGCCACCCACTTCATCTTCGAGGAGACCACCGAGGGTCAGGGCAGTGTCCCGCACAAACTCGGCGCTGATCCGCCAGCGACCCTGACGCCCGTAGAGCTCATTCAACGGGTCTTTTTCCAGCAACTCCGGCGAAACGACGGATGACCGGCGATAGGTCTCCGACATCAGCATTCCCTTGATGAGCCGCTTCACGTCCCAGCCGTCTTCACGAAACTGAATCGCGAGTTGGTCGAGCAACTCAGGGTGAGTCGGAGGCTCTCCCTGCCCGCCGAGGTCTTCGACATTTCGCGAAATCCCCTCTCCGAAAAACAGCATCCAGACCCGGTTCACGAAGGCCCGGGCCGTAAGCGGATTGCTGTCTCCGACGATCCAGTTCGCGAGATCAAGACGGGTCCCGCGCCGGTCCGCCGGGAGATCCGAATCTTTGGGAAGAAAGGCCGGGAGCGCCGGCTCGACCACTTCGCCGGTCGTGTCCATCCAGTCACCGCGATGGAGAAGACGGGTCATGCGCGGCTCGTCCATCGACTCCGCGATCAACATGGTTCGAAGACCGGCCTCAAGTTTTGCGAGAGAGGCCACGACCTTTTCATGAGCCGCTCGAGCCGGCGCGAGAAGCGGAGTGGTCGCGAGGTAGTGATCGCGGAGCTTTTTCGATTCCTCCGCGGTGCGCTCCTTCGGTTCTTTTCCCAGCAGGCTCAGCAGTTCGGGAGTAAGTCCTTCCGCCCCGGCAGGCGGGTTCGGTGCGGTATCGTCCGTGAGCCCGAGCCGGAACCGTCCGATGTTGTGCCTTCCGTGCTTCGAGCGATGCTGCATCTCGACCGTTAGTTCTTCGCCTGCGGCTAAAGTGACCGGTTCACGCAGCACAAAGATCGCTTCCTGATTCGCGGCCTCTTCCGTTTGGCCGGAAACGGCCCATCCAGTTTCCTCCGACGGATCGATTGCCCCTGCTACCGGCCAACCGTTCTGCTCAAAAGTAGCCTTCGCTGTTTCGATGGGCAGAATCTGTCCCCCTTTCTTGACGCGGAAATGAGTGAGGACGAAATTGCCATTCCCTCTCGAGAGTCCCTTCGGAAACGACTCATGCATTTTCACCTCAAGTCGAACCGCTTTGAACGTGCCCTCTTCCTTCAGAGTCACTCTGTAATCCGCCTGATCAGGATTACCGCCTTCGGCGAGGAGGGAGCGGTCTTCAAGTAACTTGAACTTTTGCCCCCCGGTTGAGGTAAAGGCAGTCGGTTTCGCGGAGCGCTCAATCGCGAGCAGGGCCTGCTTTGCCTGTTCCCGCATTGCAACCCCCCACTGCGCCGCGCCTTCCTCCACCGCTTGCGAGAGCGCCGCATCCCGAGCCAGCACCTGTCCAATCGCGGTGGTTTTCACTTCCGACTTGAGCCGGTCGATCTCCGCCTGCTCCTCCTCAGTCGGCAGCTTCAAATTAGCAACCCTCTTTCCCACCGCTTTCTCTGTTATGTCCGCAAAGAAAGCAGCAAAGGCGTAAAAGTCTCTCGCGGTAAAAGGATCAAACTTGTGGTCGTGGCATTGAGCACAGCCGATCGTCGATCCCAGCCACACCGTCGAAGCGTTTCTGACCCGGTCCGCCGCGTAGATTGCCTTGTATTCGTTCGCCTGAGCCCCGCCCTCTTGGGTCGTCTGGAGGAGTCGATTGTACCCGGAGGCGATCTTTTGCTCGAGCGTGGCATCCGGTAGCAGATCCCCCGCGAGTTGTTCGATTGTGAACCGATCGTAGGGAAGGTTCCGGTTGAAGGCTGAAATCACGTAGTCCCGGTACGCAGACACCTCCATAGGATTGTCGGAATGGTAACCAATCGAGTCGGCGTAACGAACCAGATCCAACCAGTAGACCGCAAGCCGCTCCCCGAAGGCTTTGTCGGCGAGGAGCCGGTCGACCAGCTTTTCATAGGCATCCGGAGATTCGTCAGCGCGAAACGCTTCGATGGACTCCACCGGTGCCGGCAAACCAAGCAGGTCAAAATACAAACGCCTCGCAAGAGTAACGCGATCCGCGGGCCCGACCGGATCGAGATTTGCCTTCTCCAGTCCGGCGCGGACGAAATGATCGATGAGGGAACTCTCTGCCTTTATCTCCTCATCCCGGATCAGGGGTGCATAGGACCAGTGAGTCCTGTACTCGGCACCCGCTTCGATCCATTGCCTGATGAGGTCTTTTTCCCCGTCTGTGAGCGGTTTGTGGAACTTCGGAGGCGGCATGAGATCATCTTCGTCATCAGTGACGATCCGATACCAGGCCTCGCTGTTTTCGAGATCCCCGGGAACAATCGCCGCATACCCCCCGAGGTCCTGAAAAGCCCCCTCGCGCGTATCGAGCCGGAGATCCGCCTTCCGCTCATGCTCGTCAAATCCGTGACAGGCGAAGCACTTATTCGACAGGATCGGGCGAATATCGCGATTGAAGTCAACGGCCCCTGCCGTCTGGGAGGCAAGAAGAAGGAGGGTGATGAAAACTGACTTCATAGAAAACGAAAGAACAAGGTGACGCAGGAGTGTCCTGCCTCCACGACCGGAGGTCAATCAGCCGCCACGACGGAAAAAGGCCAGACCGGTTCGACATCCGTTGAACAAGGCTCTGATTGTTCGCCGGAGATTCTTCACGGAGAGGCTCCTCAATTTTCACAGAAGACGGCGACGCCCGTCTCCTGCCGGTTCCCCCGGCGCAAATTCAGTGTTGTCGCCCGTTTCGATTCCCGATACGATCCCGCCGATGAATCCCCGTATATTACTTCCGGCCCTCCTTTTCGCTTCTCTGTTCCAGTCACAGGCCGCCGACCTTACGCTCGAACAAATCGAATCGATCAAGAAACAGGCCGAGGCAATCAAGGAAAACCTTGATACGCACCTCTCTACAAGAAACAGTTCCGCAGGGGAACGGTTTGCGGCGGCATCTACAGATCCGAGAGCTGCCGTTGCGCTTTATCTTGATTGCCACAAACTGGTTAATTTTGATCGCGAAGGTCGTCCGGAGTCAGATTTCCGGGCGTGGAAGGACGGACAGGAGGACAGACTGAAACAGCCTGAAAACGTTGAGTCCCTTCAAATGCAGCTGCGATACCTCGCCTTGAGCTGCAAAGCAGCAGGGGCTGAGAAGATCGAGGAGGTCTTTACTCCCTTGTTGAGTTATGTCGACAGCCTGAGTCGACTTGAAGAACTTCCGACGGGGGACCTGACTTCGTCGGTGGCAGGATCCATTTTTGCCAGGGCTTTTTATCTGGATCGCCAACTCGGAAGCAATCAGGGATGGGAGCCGGTACCTTTCAATATCGGAGGAATGTATGAGAAGACTATTTTTCCATACTTGAGGTCGGAGAATCCGGGAGCCTTGATGGGAGCGTGGGACAAACGAATCGAGCAGCAAACCCGGATCGCTCAAATGATCAACCACCACAAAGAGGAAGCCCTCCGAGGATTGGATCGGGATGAGCAGCGCCGCGCGCGGGCGAATCAGGATCGACAGGGCGGAATTATGAAGGACCTCGACATGGACGATTTCACGGCACGGACCCTCCCGAAATTGAAGTGGGCAAAACTGAAGGATATGTTCCACTTCGTCAGTGAGGTGGATGCGGTTCAGGCAATGCTTCCTTTCCTCAAAGAGCATCTCACTCACGAATTAGGGGAGGACTTTTTCGCTGAATTCTACAAGATGATCGAAGAAGCTGAAATGGGAACCGACAGACTCCCCGGATCCGCTTCGGAATGAGCACCCGTTTCCCCCTCAATCTCATGGTACGTTTTCAGTTCGCGACATGGCTCGCTTCCGTCACCATCCCCGCCCTTCTCTGCGCGGCACCCGCCGCACCCGAAGAGGTGAAAACCCTGGAGATCGGAGCTCCTGCTCCTGATTTTGATCTCCCCGGCGTGGATGGCAAGCAGCACACCCTCACTGATTACAGGGACGCCGACATCCTCGCGATTCTCTTCACCTGCAATCACTGCCCCAGTGCGCAGGGTGCCGAGTCCCGCATCAAGGCGATCGTCGATGACTACGCCGACGCGAGTTTTCAACTCGTCGCGATTTCTCCGAACGATCCGGAGTCGGTCCGCCTCAACGAACTCGGTTATTCGGTCTACGGCGATACACTCGAAGACATGAAAAAGCATGCCGCCGATTTCGAGTTTAACTTTCCCTTTCTCTACGACGGGGAGACCCAAAGCGTCAGCAAAGCCTACGGAGCAACGGCAACGCCACACCTCTTCCTCTTCGACAAAGAGAGAAAGCTCCGCTACGCCGGTCGCATCGACGATTCCAGGTTTGGTGACCCTGACACGATCAAAAAACACGACGCCCGTGAGGCGATCAACGCCCTTCTCGCCGGAGAGGAGATCGCCGAACCGGTGACCCGCGCGCACGGTTGCTCGACGAAGTGGGCCCACAAGCGACACCTCGTCACCGAATACAACGAGAAGTTCGAGGCCAAAGAAGTCACCCTCGAATCCATCGACGTGAGCGGCGTCGAAGCCCTCCGCGCCAACTCGACGGACAAGCTTCGCCTCGTCAATCTCTGGGCGACCTGGTGCGGTCCCTGCCTCGGAGAAATGCCTCACCTCGTCGAAATCGGCCGACAGTTTGAGACCCGCGGTTTCGACATGATCACGATCAGCACCGACAGCACCGAAGCGATGGAAAAAACAAAGATCCTCCTCGGTCGCTTCCAAGCTGCGATGCCCGACCTCACTGAAGCCTCCGTCAAAGAAGAGGGCCGCACGACCAACAACTACCTCTTCGACGGAAGCACCGACGAACTGGCCGAAGCGCTCGACCCCAAGTGGCAGGGAACTTTGCCCCACACCGTCATCATCGCGCCGGGTGGCGAGATCATCTATCGAGTCTCCGGAGAAATCGAACCGGACGAGGTCAAAAGAGCCATTGTTGAAAAACTGGGGCGATGGTATTCGCCGAAGTGATCAGACCAGCAGCTTCTCCAGCTCCCAGCCTTCCCGATACTCACGGGAGAGATATTTGTTCGCTTCGTCGTTGTTGGTGAACTCCATCTTCTCCGCGTCCCACTGCAGCTTTTCTTTCGGAAAGCGGATCGCAATGTTGGCGAGGAGGATCACTTCGGTGAGGCGTCCGCCATATTGAAAATCATCCGAGGGCTGTTCTTCAAGAATGCAGCCGTCGATCCAGCCGTGGTAGTGATCGAGGTCTTCCGCCATCTCGTATTCCTGCGTCATTTCGCCGCCCTCCAGGTAGATCTCCGGAGCGGCGACGTGCGGGATCACAAGAGTGCCGGTTTCCCCGATGAGCATGGATCCGCTCCGCGGGAGCTGAGTCTGAGCCGGAACATGTGATCCCTTTTTGTCAGGGGCCCGTCCTCCATCATTCCACGTGATTTGCAGCCGATCTTCGGCCGTGTATTCCGTTCCCGGCACGGTGAAACGATAGGTCGTCTGAGCGGGCCAGACTTCATCGTTCATTCCGGAGTGGTCGGCGAAATAATCATCGCTCGGCCCCGTGATATTGAGCGCGGTGAAAACCGGATCGAGAATATGGCAGCCGAAATCTCCGACCGCACCGCTTCCGAAATCCTGCCAGTCGCGCCATCCCCAGGGGTGATAGCAACGATGCTCGGCCGAGTAGGGCCGCATTGGAGCGACCCCGATCCAGCTGTCCCAGTTGAGCGATTCCGGAACCGGGTCCTCCCCTTTCGGACGACTGATATGCATGCTGCGTCCGTGCCCCGGAGTGGGAACCCAGCTTTGCACCTCCTTCACTTTCCCGATCCGCCCGGACTGCACGAGCTGCACCGCAGTGCGGTAAAATTTGTGCGAGTGAATCTGATTGCCGAGGCGGGTGATCACTCCGGACTCCCTCGCTACCCTCATCATTTGCCGGTTCTCCCAGACGTTGTGAGTCATCGGTTTCTGGCAGTAGACGTGTTTGCCCATCTTCATCGCGCTGATCGCGCAGTAGGCGTGCATGTGATCGGGAGTGGAAACGGTCACCGCGTCGATCTCATCCGCTTTTTCGGCAAACATTTCGCGGAAGTCCTGGTAAATCGGCGTATCCGGACTGAGTTTCTGCACGTTCAGCGTACGGTCGAGGTCAACATCACAAAAGGCGACATACTGCTGATAGCCATGAGACGACATCGCTTTGATGTCGCTGAATCCTTTGCCGTCCGATCCAATCGAAGCGAGCTGAAGCTTCGAGTTCAGATTTTGCCCACGAACGATTGCCGGAGCCGCAATGATAGTGGAAGCCGCAGCCGCCCCCTGTAGAAAACGTCGTCTTGTCGTCATGAGGACAAGACAACGAATCACCTTCCTCCCGTCGAGCCGTTTTCCGGCGCAACCACGTCTCAGTCCAACCCGCCTTCGGGCAATTTGTATTGCCGCCGCAAACGAATGAGTTCCTTCTTCAGCCCGTTCTGCACCTCTTCCAGCGCGGGATCGCCGTAGCGGCTTTCCAGCTCCAGAGGATCGGCCTGCAGATCGAACAGCTCCCAGTCATCGATCTCCTTTTCCGGAAAACGGATCAACTTGTAGCGACCATCCGTCACACCAAAGTGAACAGGCACGCCGTGGCCGCCGGATTCGTAGTAGTGGTAATAATGACTGGTCCTCCAGTCGTCAGGCGTCTCCCCTGTAAGAACAGGAACGAGCGACTCACCCTGAATATCCTCCGGTATGTCGGTCGCAGCGGCTTCGAGAAACGTGGAAGCGAAATCGAGATTCGAGACGAGATCGCGGTCATTCACGACACCCTGCGCGACGACTCCCGGCCAGCGCACGAGAAGAGGCGTCCGGAAACTTTCTTCATACATCCAGCGCTTGTCGAACCAGCCGTGCTCGCCGAGATAAAAGCCCTGATCGGAGCTGTAGATCACGATCGTATTTTCGGCGAGACCATTCTCATCGAGATATTCCAACAGGCGCCCCACATTCTCATCAACTGCCTGCACGCAACGGAGGTAGTTTTTGATGTAACGCTGAAAATGCCAGCGCGTGCGATCTTTCCCTTCCAGATTGGCGGCAAGAAACGCTTCGTTCTTCGGCCGGAAAAAACCGTCGAACTTTTCAAACTGCGCCGGGGTGAATTTACTCGAGTATTTCAACATGAGCCGGTGATCGCCCATGTCGTCGGCAATCCCCATCTCGTGCCGGGAAGCTGCCTTGCTGCGACCTGAGTAATCATCAAACAAAGTCGGCGGCTCAGGGACCTCGACGTCTTCCAGAAAATCAAGATGACGAAGGGCCGGCTCCCACCTTCCGTGCGGAGCCTTGTGCTGACTCATGAGAAAAAACGGCTTTTCAGGATCGCACTGCTCCAGCCACTTCAAACTCTGATCGGTGATGATATCAGTCGTGTAGCCCTCGTGGTTGATCATTTCCCCGTTCGTGAGCAGCCCGGGATTGTAGTACTGGCCCTGTCCTTTCAGGACTTCAAAATGATCAAACCCCGTCGGCTCCGACTTGAGGTGCCACTTGCCGACGATCGCGGTCTGATAACCCGCCGCCCCGAGAAGTTTCGGAACCGTCTCCTGTGATCCGTCGAAGGTGTCCCCATTGCTCCGGAAACCGTTGCGATGAGAATATTTCCCTGTCAGGACGACGGCGCGGGAGGGACCACAGATCGAGTTGGTCACATAACACTTCCGGAAAAGCATGCCCTCCTTCGCAATTCGATCAATGTTAGGTGTCGGGGCGATCCCCGCAAGCGGCCCGCCGTAGGCACTGATCGCCTGCGTCGCGTGGTCGTCACAAAAGATGAAAAGAATGTTGGGCCGTTCCGCCGCCTGCGAGAGACCGCTCAGGAGCAGAAAACCGAGGGCGGTTAGATTCCAATGTTTCATTCAGAGTCATACACGATGACGCATCGACTTCGCAAGCGGAGGCAGGTAACCTCATCACGATGAAATTCCCCCTGCTTTCTATTCAACCCTCCTGGGTCATCGGCGCGACCCTGTTCACACTCCCTCTCGTCGCTCAGGAGAAAAAGAAGAAACCGGTAAGCCCTCCTCCGGGAACGGCCGTGAGCAAAGACGTCCACTACGCCACTCACAATGGCGTCGACTTGAAGCTCGATCTCTACCGCCCGGAAACGCTTCCGGAAAAGCCCCTCCCCGTTGTTCTCTGGGTCCATGGCGGAGGATGGCTCAACGGAAGCAAAGACAAGTGCCCCGCCGCGTTTCTGGCCGGTGAAGGCTTTGCCGTCGTCAGCGTGGGCTATCGACTCACCGACGTCGCGCAATGGCCCGGTCAGATTGATGACTGCTCCGCTGCGGTGGAATGGGTCAGACAAAACGCTGACAGGTTTCAGCTGAACCCTGCCGCGATCGGTGCCTGGGGCAGCTCGGCGGGTGGACATCTCGTCGCGCTTATGGGAACGCGCCCGACCGATAGGGAGACGGGAATCAGAGTGCAGGCCGTCGTCGACTGGTTCGGGCCCACCGACCTCCTCACGATGCCGCCAAACGTCGTCTCCGAAAAACGAAGCTATGAGCAAGTGAGCACATCGAACGGCGCGAAGCTCCTCGGCGCAACAGTCATGGACGTTCCCGATCTCGCCAAAGACGCGAGTGCGCTCCATCATGTTTCCGCCGACGATCCCCCGTTTCTGATCATGCACGGGAGTGAGGATCCGGGGGTTCCTCTGGTTCAAAGCACCCGTTTCCATGAAGCGCTCAAGTCGAAAGGCGTCGACTCAACTCTGGTCATCATCGACGGCGCCGGACACGGAGGCGCTGAGTTCAAAACCGAAGCAGTGAAGCAGGAAGTCGTCACCTTCTTCCGAACTCATCTTCACTGACTCAATCGCAAGCGACACGGTCGCATTTTTTTAGTTATGTTATTTATGAAAAATAGCAAGTCAGAATTGAATCGTTCAGTCTATTTTTCATAAATACAAACATGCGCATTATCCCCAGTGACCGCATCTCTCCGAAACACCTCGTTCCCCTGCTTCCGCAGGGCCTGCAGCAGCGAATTCGCGATTCCCACTACCTTTCCAAGCCGAAGTCGGCTTGCCTCACTGACGAAGTTGATCTCGGTGTGATCGCCGAACTGGTGAAGAAGGGAGACACCATGATGGACATCGGAGCCAACTTCGGACTTTTCACCCGCTTTCTCTCTGAGCAGGTTGGCGAAGAGGGAAAGGTTTACTCGTTCGAACCTACTGCGGCCATGTCACGAATCCTGAATCACAATGTCGATTCACTGAATCTTGAGAACGTCGAGACATCATCCTGTGCTCTTTCCGACAAGGTCGGCACAGCGCAAATCAGCATGCCTCTCCACAACAATCACAGCCCGAACTACTACGAGGCCTCACTTTGCGAAATAAACGACGCCGAGATTGGCGAGGTTGACACCGTCGAGACAACGACGCTCGACGCTTTCTGTGACGCCCGCGAACTGGAGGGACTCTCCTTTATCAAGTGCGATGTCGAAGGTCATGAGATCGCTGTTCTCAACGGAGCCCGAATCACCCTGGAGAAGTTTCGCCCAATAATCCTCCTCGAAGTGAATGAGCCCCTCGACGAAGAGGGCCACGGTCGTGAAGTCCGCGATCTCATCCGCTATCCCGGCAATGAGATCCACCTCTTCGAAAACGGGGTCATCCGGAATCGGGAAGACGGCGAGTTCTTCGTGAACTACGTCCTCCTCCCCGTCTGAGAATCCCCGCGAAAGTTCGCTGAAGAGATGGACGCCCTCCTATTCGCCCGGAAAAACCCACTCAAACGAATCTGTGTGAGAGTAGATCTCCTCACGGATTTGTCCGCAAAGCCCCCTCATTCCGGGGAAAAGCGTCCGGCTGTCAAAACCCATCGTGGCGAGACGACGGCGCAGGTATTCCTTTTCGGCGGCAGGAATGACGATCCTCGCGAGGTGGAGGCGATCATTCCCCAGCTCGAAAAACTCTTCAAAGCACTCCGGAGCCGCATCCTCGGCAGGAAGCGGGTGAGAAAGATAACAGGTCTTTTGATTGAGCATCGCAGGTGTCATTTTCTGCGGCGTGTAGACTCGCGGACTTTCAGGGACCTGCTCATAATCGTGGGAGATCGCCAACTCCCCGTCGCCGGGTAGAATCCGCCAAACCACTCCGTCGTCGTCACAGTGAGGATCCGTCGCAAAGTAGAGTGCGACGAGAGCATTCTCCGTCCAGGTCGAGAAACGGGTCGGGAGTCCATAGTGCTCACCGATGGACATCCACTCAAGTTCGGTGACGGGATCATATCCCAGTTCTCCCCGCGACTTCTGCTTTAGCGTGAGCAGTAGCGCCCCTTCCAGTTCTGCCCAGCTCTTAAACTCCGTCTTGCCGACTTCCTCGCGGAACAGAGTCGGGAGGAGTTTCCACTGATCCGAGGCCTGTCCCCGGTAAATCGGATTTCGCTGAAACCCGAGCCGGGGAACCATCTCATTCAGGAAGGCATCCATGCTTTCTACAAAAATATTCTCAATCTCTCTCATGAAACTCGACTTTCTTGGCTCAATTTGTAATTTTTTGAGCTATACAGATGACAAATTTACAAAATAACGGATATTAACTCAGGAATCTCTCGCTCACATGATTGAATTCTCATTTCTGATACAAATTTGCAACAACTATTTCCACTATTTTTCATTTTTTGAGTTTTTCTTGAGAACAAATGAGCAAAGCAAGCCTAAAGGACCTCGTGTCACTGATTCCTGAACTGGAATTGAGTGAACTGCGTGCCCTCGAAATGTCCGTGAAAGTTGCCATCGAGATCAGGACGCAGGGCCAGCTCTCGACCGAGACCTCGATGAGCCCCCGCGCCACAGACGAAGGCCCCGGGCTCAATGATCAAGCCCTCGCGATCCTCGAAGAGGTCGACGCCTTTGACTTATCCCTCGCGGATCAGGCACTGCTCGGGGCGCTCATCCTCAGCGAAGGCTATCACCAGGACGTTTTCTCAAGCCGCGATGTGAACGATATCATTGAGGAAAGCGGCCGCCCCCGCATCGCCCATGTCACCTCCGCAATCTCAGGCCTTACGGATCGGGCCTATCTCACCGGCTCGACGAAGGCGCTCTCGTTGTCCAAAGAAGGGCGGGCGAAAGCGCGCGGGCTCATCGGGATGATTCGCCGCAGGGCCGCGTAATTTTCCGTTCTTTACCCAAGCGCCTCCAGAAAGAGCGATGCGGTCGGGCTGATGCGGCGTCCATGCGCGACGGCATGAGTCATCTTGAGCTGCTTCCGGCGTGCCCCCACGAGAGGAATCCCGTTACCTGTGATGCGGTTCAGCGATTCCGGCAGAATCGCAATGCCTGAACCTGCCACTGTCATCGCCGCCACGGCCTGGGCTCGTCTCGCCTCCTGTACGATGCGGGGACGAAATCCCTCCTCAAGACACAGTGCCCTCAGGTGAGCCGTGTAGGCAGGCGCCGCCTCGGAGGAGATCATGACGAAAGGCTCGTCGCGAAGGTCTTTGATCCAGACCGCCGTCTTTTCCGTGAGCGGATGCTTCGGGGGGAGAAAGACCCGGAGCGGTTCTTCCATCCAGCTGGTGGATTCTATCCCGTCCGGAACTCTTTCGGGAGCAATCCCGATGAATCCGATTTCCAGCTCTCCATTTCGCAGCGCCTCAAGCTGATCAATCGGAAGCCGGTCATGAAGATTGAGCTGAATGTGAGGATGCCTCTCACGAAAACCGGCGAACACCTGCACCAGTTCCGGTGAAAGCACTGCACTGACAAATCCAACATCGAGCCTTCCCGTTTCCCCCTCCCCCGCCCGTCGCGCCGCTTCCCCTGCCCGGCGAACCTGCTGCAGGATCTCCCGCGCTTCGCTTCGAAAAGCAACTCCCGGAGAGGTAAGACGAACCTCCCGGTTCGTCCGTTCGAAAAGCTGCACCCCGAGCTTATTCTCCAGATTCCGAATGTGCCTCGACAAGGGCGGCTGCGCGAGATGAAGGCGCTCCGCCGCCCGGGTGAAGGACAATTCCTCGGACACGGCGAGGAAGCATTCCAGCTCGCGGAAAGAAAATTCGTTCATATCAAAAAGGTATCATACTCGATTTGAAATAGTATTTCCATCATCCAATAAATCCTGCAAAGTTCCCTCATGGCCAAGAAATCCAAAGTGATCCCCGCTCATCGTCAGTTCTCCTCACCCATGCTCGACGGTCCCGACCGGGCCCCGAGTCGTGCCATGCTGCACCCCGTCGGATTCACGAACGAAGACTTTCAGAAATCCATCATCGGCGTGGCTTCCACCTGGAGCATGGTTACCCCGTGCAACATGCACATCGACAAGCTCGCGAAGGAGTCGGTTAAAGGAGCCGACGCAGCCGGAGGCAAAGGCGTTGAATTCAACACGATCACAATTTCCGACGGCATCTCGATGGGGACCGAAGGAATGAAATACTCGCTCGTGAGCCGGGAAGTTATCGCCGACTCGATCGAAACCGTCGTCGGATGCGAGGGCATGGACGGTGTCGTTGCAATCGGTGGCTGCGACAAGAACATGCCCGGCTGCATGATCGCAATCGCCCGCATGAACCGTCCCGGTATTTTCGTCTATGGAGGCACGATCAAGCCCGGTTGCTTCAAGGGCGAGGACGTCGACATCGTTTCGGTTTTCGAAGCGGTCGGTAAACACAGCGCCGGGAAAATTGACGACGCTGAACTCGACGGGGTCACCGGGACGGCCATTCCCGGCCCGGGTTCCTGCGGCGGCATGTACACCGCGAACACGATGGCGAGCGCGATCGAAGCCCTCGGCATGAGCCTTCCGAACAGTTCCGCACAGGCCGCGGTCAGCGACGAAAAGCTCATGGACTGCTTCGACGCCGGCGCGGCCGTCGTGAATCTGATCAACAACAACATTCGCCCCCGCGACATTATGACGCGGAAAGCATTCGAGAATGCGATCACCGTCACAATCGCACTCGGTGGCTCCACCAATGCCGTTCTGCACCTCCTTGCGATCGCAGATGCCGCGGGAGTGAAACTCTCCCTCGACGACTTCACCAGGATTGGAAAGCGCGTTCCGGTCATTGCCGACCTCAAGCCGAGTGGCGCCAACGTCATGATGAAACTCGTCGAGATCGGCGGAACGCTTCCTCTCATGAAGATGCTTCTCAACGCCGGCTTGCTCCACGGCGACTGCATGACCGTGACCGGAAAAACGATGAAGCAGAACCTCGCGAAGGTGAAACCCAATTATGAAAAGGGCCAGACCATCATCCGCAGCCTGAAAAACCCCATCAAAAAGGACAGCCATCTCGTCATTCTCTACGGCAACCTCGCTCCTGAAGGCGCCGTCGCCAAAATCTCCGGCAAGGAAGGACTCACCTTTAAAGGGAAAGCAAAAGTCTACGACTCAGAGGAAAAGGCGATGACCGCGATTCTCGGAGGCAGGATCAAGAGCGGCGACGTCATCGTGATTCGCATGGAAGGACCCAAGGGCGGCCCCGGAATGCGCGAAATGCTCGGGCCCACCGGAGCGATTATGGGAGCAGGCCTCGGCAAAGAAGTCGCTCTCATCACCGATGGTCGCTTCTCAGGAGGCAGCCACGGTTTCGTAATCGGCCATGTCACCCCGGAGGCTTTCGTCGGCGGTCCCCTCGCCCTCGTGAAGAACGGCGATGAGATCTCGATCGATGCCGAAAGCCGGGAAATGACCCTTCACATCACGAAGAAGGAAATGGCCGGGCGAAAGAAAAAGTGGAAACAGCCGAAGCCCCGCTACACCAAAGGCGTCCTCGCCAAGTATGCGAAGCTGGTGAACTCCGCTTCGCAGGGTGCCGTCACGGACGCCGGTCTGTAAGAACGGAATCGCTCTACGATCTCACCGGGTCACCAGTGGGATCGTCAGGCTCACATCCGAGTCCGCCACCGCAAAAGAGCAGGCAGCAAAGGACGGCTTCCCACGGGGAATCTGCCGGATTTTTGAAAAGGCAAGCGGCTCCTGAGGCATTCCAACGATTGATTTATCGAGACGGCCGTTGCCGTTGAGATCCTGAACCACAGAGACCGCGTAGGTTCCGGGCTGCACATTCGGAATCGTGACCGTCATCGGACTGGTCGATGTCACCCTGACTTTCGGGGAATTCTTCAACGGGCGCTTTGTGAAGGATCGCTCGGAGTCAAACAGCCCAATCAACAGATCCCCTTTCACTCCGGGAATGTTGGTCACTGTGACCGTGATCGAAACGCCTCCCTCATCAGCGGCGAGCGCGACAGGGAGCAGGGAAAAAAGAAGGAGGATGGGGAGAAAATCTTTCATAGGAATGAGTGGGAACTCCCCCAACATAAGAACATTCCCGTCGCATCTCAACGTTTAGAATCCTTGACCCGCGAAAAGGGTTCCTTCAGCCTTCGTCCATGAAATCCCGGGTGCTTTTTCTGATTTTACTTCACATCCTTGCCTGCCGGTCTTTTTCCGCCGATCTCGAATCGCAGGCCATTGAGCATCATCAGCGTATGCAGTCTCAGAACGAGGGAATCATTTTGGGAAGCATCAAAGGAGAAATCGCTGAATTCGGGGCCGCAGGAGTTCTCGGAACGGGTCGGGAAGCAATCAATGAACATTCCCTGTTTGAAATTGGATCGATCACCAAAACCTTTACCGGGGTTTTGCTGGCAGATCAGGTGCTCAAAGGAAAGATTGAGCTGACGGATCCGATCACCGATTTCCTGCCTGAATCGGTGGCAGACGAAAATTCGGCCTTGTCTGCGGTGACTTTCCTGGAGCTGGCCACCCACACCTCGGGGCTCCCGCGCCTTCCTTCGAATCTCGACCGGGGAGCTGATTCAAATGATCCCTACGCCCACTATTCCGAGGGCGAACTCTATGACGATCTGAGAGAGTTCCAAGAGTCCGACTTTGAGAAAAGAGGGACGCAGAGCTACTCCAATCTCGGCACGGGATTACTGGGGCACCTCCTCGAACTCGCCTCAGAAAAGCCTTACGAAATCCTTCTTCAGGAAACCATTCTCACGCCGCTCAAGATGGACTCCACTTTCACTCAGAGAAACAAGCGCTCCATTCCCGAATCCTTCCGTGACCGCTTTGCGACAGGACACCGCTCAGGCAAAGAAGTCTCCCATTGGCACATCGATGCCCTCTGCGGAGCCGGAGCGATTGTTTCCTCCGCCGACGATATGCTTCGCTACGCATCAGCCTACTGGTCGCCGGATACCCCACCCGCCCTGAAAGACGCTTTCGAACTCGCGACCGAAAACCATACGAAATCAATGGGACTTGGCTGGTTCGTTAGTGGCACCGGTTTCAACCACGATGGCGGGACCGGAGGTTTCGTGAGCAGCTTGCAAATCGACCCGGGGAAACAGGAAGCGACGATCCGTCTCGAGAATTCCAGCAGCCCGACGATCAAAGAAGAGAGCCGGGGGGACTTCTCCTCCCTTTCCGGCTACTGGAGCGGCTCCTTGAAAACCCCGGCCGGAGAACTCCGTCAGGTTCTGAGGATCAGGGATGATGGAAAAGTTTTTCTTCACAGTATTGACCAGAGCACCTCAGGAATTCCGGCTGCGCAATCCGTGTTTGAGGACGGGGTACTGACCTGCGTCTTCCCCTCGATCGGAGGAAAACTGAAGGGAACGATCAGCGGAGAAACTCTCAGCGGAAACTGGACCCAGGGTTCCGGGATCCCCCTGACATTCACCCACTCGGCGGAGGCCCCCGAACCCCTTGAGAGCGGACTATCAAAAACCACGAAGGGAGACTTCACTGATTTGGAAGGCTACTGGTCCGGCTACCTCGGCGGAAAGGCGGGACTCTTCGTCGTGCTTCACATCGAAAGAATCGGCAAGTCCGCCCAGGCAACGCTTTTCAGCCCCGATCAGACGGATTCCCCCCTTCCAGTCAGCAAAGTCACCTTCAACGGGGATGATCTTAAGCTGGAATCCAAACTGATCAAAGCCACCTACTCGGCAAAGCGGAAGGACAAGACCCTCACGGGAACCTGGGATCAGGGTAATCCCATGCCCCTGGAACTTGACTGGTCTGCTGAGAAGCCTTCGAAAGACTGAGTCCCGGAAGTATTCGTAAAAGACCTCGTGGAAGAAAGACCTCGCGAGCCGGACCGGCGGGGGCGACGTGGAAGTTGCCCCTCCACTGCCCGTAAGGCAGCTCACACAGTCGGTGCGCGCAGCCACCGTCCGATCAGAGACCCATCATCTTCTCGACTTTCTCGACGCTCAGCCCGGTCACCGGCAGGTCGAACCCGAGAGTGTCGAAATTCGGCTCGAAGCCTCCCCCATCGACATCGACGTAGATCGGATTGTTGTAGGCACAGGGTTGAATGGATGCCTGAGCGCTCGTTCCGAATCCCCGCTGCAAGGTCTCGTTCTCTCCGATCGCAACGACAATGAGATGGGCGTCCTCGCTTAGATCCAGCTTCAGGGTGTGATCAAATTTCACGGTCCCGTCGCCGAACATCTCAGCGTTGTCGGCACGTGTGTAGTTGTAGCGCTCATCCTGCCTGCCGTTCACGAGCACCTGAACGCGGTCAATGTTCAGCCAGTTTGCGCACTGAACCTTCACCTTGAGTTCGATCGCTCCGCTGACGCGATCATGACCGCCCGCAATGATCCCGCTTCCGGTCTCCACTTCGAGGTAAGGGCCTGAGGACAAAATCATGCGTCCTGCCTTGGCATTGCGGGACATCTCACGCCAATTGATTTTCGCAGGATCGTCGGTCGAGCTGGGAATATAGGTCCGCCAGCTTCCGACCCCGTTCCCGTAGACATGATGAGCATCGGCAACTCCGAGGCCCCAGACCGTCAGACCCTGATTCAAAAGCTGAAGCCAGATAAACTCGCGGAAATAGTTCACCTGCTTCCCGAGACCGGTCCGGGCCTTTCCAATTTCAAAAGGGGCACCGGCAAGAATGTTGGATCCCCGGTAGTTCTGCGACTCAAGTCCATCAATGAGATTCCCGAAAAAGGCATAACCGCCGTCAGGTCGACCGTCCCGATTGCTGTCGATGAAATTTTCGGACATGTCAGGGTGGTTGACATGCACCCAGCGGTCCCGCTCCTCCTCCTGGTAGCCGCGCAGAACAATCGCGTTCAACCGCGGGTCTTTCTGCCAAACCGGAGCCCCTCCGTCCTGCTTCGCCGGATCAGGCTTAAAAGGAAAAGCGTTGAAGTGAGCGCCGCGACCGGTCAACTCCATCCCCGGAACCGTACTGAGAACGTCATCCAGAGCCAGCTCTTTGATAAGAGGCTCCCAGTCATAGAGACGATTGTGCTCCGTCGTGGGCGCAAACTCGATCTGCTCCGCCGCGAGGTTGATGAGTCGATCTTTCGTTCCGCAGGTATTGTCTCCGCTCGGTGTCGAGTGGTTGTGAAAGTCTGTCGAAACCCAACCCGGAGTCTTCACGGAGCGAACCAATTTCCCTGACACCGCAATAATCTCTCCCGGAGGAAGCGTGATATCCTGAGTCAGCGAATCAAATTCCGGCCCCCTCGTGACGACGATCCGATACTCTCCCGGTGGCAACGGCACATCGAATTCCCCGGTCTCTGAATGCCATTGGTCAACGCATCCATGAGCGCGGTCGGTCGGGCCCAGTTTCACCGGTGCGGTGCCTGCCTTCGCATGGAATTGGATCTTGCACGGCGTGTCTTTCCCCTCGCCGTCGGTAATTGAAAAACTCACCGCGGATTGTTCCGACAGGATTGTCTCACGTCTCACCGTCTTTCCATTTTCGACCACAAGCGTTCCCGAAACCGTCTCGCGCCCGATGTCTTCAAACACGACCTCGTGTTCCCCTGCAGGCCAGGAGATGGAAATACTTCCGTTCTCATCCGGGTAGGCATAAATCACTTTTTCATCGGCGAGCTTGATCCCGACGCGTCCGGAAGCGATCGCAGCACCGTCCTCTTCCTTCATGACGACTTCGAAGGTGCCATTGTCGGCCGCGTTCCTTCTCGCCGAAACAACCCCGACCGCTGCCGCCGGCGAATTCCCTACCGCAAGGAACCTTGCCACGGAAGCGGACTCCCCGCTTCGCAACTTGATCGAATTCGATTTCGGCAGACTCGCTCCGAATTCTTCAACCCAGGCATAGGCGTAGCCGCATTTGTCAGCGGGATCGATCGCGTCCGCCCACTGAATCCCTTTGACGCTTCCCTTTTCCCTCATCTGAGTCCACCCATCTCCGAGCGCGACATCTTTCTCCTCTTCGCTGGTATTCTCGAACTCGGAAACAATCAGCAGTCCCTGCCAACCATCACGGATCAGATACTGGTGGCGCCGGGACAATCCGTCACCTTTCGCTGCCGTCACGACGGTTTCGACGCCGGCGAACCCTTCCTCGAGGCCCTCGATCTGCCTGACATAATTGACCGGGCCACGCTGGGTTGAAGGAGTGAAGATTGTGATCTGATCGTTATTTGCATCACGCAAAGTGAGATCATAGAGGCAACCGGGAGTCTCGTTTCCATCGCCATAAAACGCGCTCATGTTAGGACGGCGCAAGGGTAGATTCCCGGAAACGACTGCTTCGATGAGATCATTCCTCAGGACGAAGTCTCCGACAATTCCGTCGGCCTCTTTCCCGCCGGGCAGTTCCCCGAATTGAGCGGAACCGACTTCAAACACCTCAGCGGCAGGCAGTAATGCCGTTGCCAGCAAACAAACAGGAGCAAAAAACAAACAAATTTTGGTTCTCATCGTCCGCAGCATTCAAGATTCCGAAAACCGAAAACAGAAAAAAATTACCCTGATTCCGTCACCCTTGCATCGCGACTATTCCCCAATTCGCTGCTTGAACGAAAATTCTCTCTGCGTTACATCCTTCCCCGATATGTCAGGAATCCCCCCTGTTCTCGATCCTGTTTCCTGCCGCGCACGCCAGGAAACGCTGCGGAGTTACCTCAAGGAAAACGATCTCGATGGCGCGGTCTTTTTCAATCGCCATTATGTCTACTGCCTCTCCGGCTACTGGCACGGGCAACCATTGACTCCAACCGCAATCCTGGTCGAGACCGGCGGAAAGACCTCGATTTTCACCCACGACGAAGCCCCCACCGCCCCGGCTGCGGATGAGGTGGTCCATTACATTCCCAATCACCTTTTCACGCTCAAGCCGAACCTGAGCGGTTGCATTGCGGAGGTTCTCAATCCCCGACTCACCGGGCTCCGGAAAATCGGCACGGGCGAGCAGACTCCCGCCGCGATGCTTTCCGGAGTTGAGTGTCGCGACATCACTGAGGACTATCAGTATCTGCGTCGGGAGAAGCATCCTGACGAAGTCGCTGCGCTGGAATTTACGATCCAGTGCGCGGAACGCGCCTACGCGGCCGCGCTGCAGCTTCTCGAGCCGGAGATCGAGGAGGTGGAACTCATGGCCGCGATGCATGAGGAGGCCACCTTTGCCGCAGGCGAGCTCCTATCCGGCTGGGGACAGGATTTCCAATGCGGAGTCCCCGGTGGTTTTGCGATTCGAAACAAGAAGGCGCTGGCCGGTGAACTCTATATCCTCGATGTTGGAGTCGGGGTGCGAGGTTACCGCAGTGATCTCTGCCGGACATTTGCCGTGGATGGCAATCCGACAAGTGCCCAGAAGGAGGCTCACGCAAAGATCATCGAGGTCATGAAAGCCGGGGAAGCCTTTCTGAAACCCGGTCAATCCTGCCGGGAAATGTATGATTTCGTTCATGGCGCACTCGATGGCTGGGAGGGCTATGGCTTCATCCATCACGCCGGCCACGGCATCGGGCTCGATGCCCACGAAGTTCCGCGCATCAATCCGGCGTGGGATGACACTTTTGCTGTGGGTGACGTCGTTGCCTTCGAGCCCGGCCTCTACGGCGGGGAGCTCCGGGGCGGAATTCGTCTCGAAAACAACTACCTCATCACAGCGGACAGTTTCCGCCAGTTATCCCGTTTTCCCCTCGATCTGACCCTTACGGGGACTTGACGGGCGGAACTCACTCACGGAGAATCAGTCCCCCTTGAGGCACTGAACGATCATGAGCAAGCAACCCGTATTCATCGCCGGAGAATGGCGCGAGTCAGACGCCACCGGCACTTTCCAGTCCGGGAATCCCGCCACAAAGGAACCGCTCCCCGAAGTCTACCCGGTGAGCAGCTGGGCGGATTGCGATGCCGCCCTGGATGCCGCCACCACCGCATTTGAGGAAATGAGAAGCCTCAGCGGGTCACAAATCGCCGAGTTCCTCGAAACCTTTGCCAACGAGATCGAATCAAGGGCCGACGAACTCGTGAAGTGGGCGAATCTTGAGACCGCCCTACCGGTGTCACCCCGCCTCGCCGATGTCGAACTTCCCCGCACCACCGGGCAACTGAGACAGGCCGCTGCGGCCGCCCGCTCCAGCAACTGGACTCAGCCGGTGATCGATTCGGCGAACAACATCCGCTCCTGCTACGGCGCCCTCGGACCGGTCTGCGTCTTCGGGCCGAACAATTTCCCTTTCGCCTTCGGGAGCGCCTCGGGTGGTGACTTTGCGGCTGCGATCGCGGCGGGGAATCCCGTCATCGCGAAAGCGAACTCCTCACACCCGGGAACCACGAAAGTCTTTGCGGAATGCGCCTCGGCTGCCGCTGAAAAGACCGGCATGCCCTCCGCGATCGTTCAACTGATCTATCGCACGAGCCATGATGTCGGCGAACGCCTCGTCAGTGATCCCCGTATCGGAGCGACGGGATATACAGGAAGTCGCGGTGCCGGCCTCACCCTGAAGAAAGCAGCTGATGCGGCGGGAAAACCAATCTACCTCGAACTCTCGAGTGTGAATCCCGTCGTTTTTCTTCCCGCCATCCTGGAAGAAAAGGCGGAGGAACTCGCCACTGAATTTGCCGGCAGCTGTCTCATGGGAACCGGACAGTTTTGCACCAACCCCGGAATGGTCGTTCTCATCGAGAGTTCCGCAGCGGAAACCTTCGTCACCTCCGTGGCGAAGCAGTTCTCCGAAGCGGGAGTCGGCACCCTCCTCTCCGGCGCGGTTGAAAAATCGCTTCATCAAAGTCACGCCATTCTCACCGAAGCCGGTGCGGAAGTCTGCACCGGAACCGGTGCGGGCAACGGGGTCGGCTACTGCGCCGCGAACACACTCCTTCGCATTTCAGGAAGTCAGTTCCTGACGAATCCGGAGGTGATGCAGACCGAAGCCTTCGGGAACTCATCGCTCATTGTCGTCACAGAGAGCGTGACGGAGGCCGCCGCCGTTCTCGCCCGCCTTGAGGGCAACCTCACCGGCTGCCTCTACTCTGCCGCCGACGGCAAGGACGACGAAGCCTACCATGCGCTCGCTCCGATCCTCCGCCAGAAAGTCGGCCGACTCCTCAACGACAAAATGCCCACCGGCGTTGCGGTCTCTCCGGCGATGAATCACGGCGGCCCCTACCCCGCAACCGGACACCCGGGGTTCACCGCCGTCGGGATTCCGGGATCGCTGCTCCGCTTCGCGATGCTGCAGAGTTATGACAATGTCAGGCAGGATCGTCTCCCCGAAATTCTCCGTGATGACTATTCCGGTCAGGCACAGCGCCTCATCGACGGAGTCTGGACCTGACCCTCTCGGGTCACTGACCTGACCCTCTTGCCCCGGGGGCTTGTTCACTTGAAGGAACCTCGATTTCCCTCGCCTGACACCAGGCGAGGGCACCCGGGTTGCCGAGCGCGGCGGCCATTTTGATCCATCTCGTCGCTTCAGTGAAATCAGCCTGCTTTCCGAATCCGACTTCATGGCAGCGCCCCAGCACGAACATGGCACGGGCTTCCCCCTGAGCAGCGGCCGCTTCGAACTGAGAGGCTGCCAGCTCAGGATTCACCGCTTCCCCGATTCCGTTCGCGGCGAAAAGCCCAAGGTGATAACGGGCCCCGAGATGGTTTTGCTTCGCGGCTGCTTCCATGAGCTGCCTGGCTTCTTCGGGCTGCTCCTCGACGAGGAGGACTCCGAGAAGCTCTCTCGCATCCGCGTTCCCTGACTTCGCAGCGCGATCCAGCATTACGCGAACGGCAGCAGAATCACGGTTTCCAAGACCTTTTACTAACACAATGACAGCGAGGTCAAACTGGGCTTTTGAGTCTCCGAGGCGGGCCGCTTCCGCAAAGCTGTCGAGCACTTCGCCCATGGGAGCTCCATCCAACCCCACCAAAAGCGCATTCAAGCGGGCGGCAGCTCCATCCTCTTCCAAGATTCGCTGAGACAGAAAATCGTCGATCAAACCACGACTTTCCGGTAATCCGAGCGCTTTGGTGTGAGGAAGCAAATCAGGCTGAGCCTGCGCCATCAGATATGACTCCAACTCCGCGACCGCTTCATCCGCCGTGGGAGCTTCGGGTACTTCGTAATCCGTGATCGGAAAACGAATGCCTCGATGTTCTTTGTAATCACCGAGTCGACTGTTCCAGCCGGCGAACAGGTATCCGACCATCAACGCCGCAACGACAGACCACAACGCGAGCCACCATCCGCGAACAAATCGGGCCGGAGAGACAGGCTCGTCACCCGCGTAGTCTTCTTCATCCCACTCCGGTTCATCCAGCGATTCATCCCCGCTTTCAGAATCCTCTGCCGCTCGCACCGGTCCTGTCGGCTCCGACAGTTTGACCGGCTCACGGTAGAGCGTGTCGTTGAGCATGGACTCGAATCCATCGTCCGGAGCGGTCTTATCACTCAGGGGTTCCTCTCCCGAAACTTCCTCCAAACAAAAGTCCCCTTTCAGATATTCATCAAAGAGATTTATCTCGACCAACTCCGGAGCTTCCAGGAGAGAGATCCGATACCGCTCAAGCAGGTCAGAGAGAGGACCGGACAGGTCAGCTTGCGAGGCGACGGGCCGGCGCCAGTGAAAACGATGGCAGGTCAGCACAAAAAAGATGAGTGGCAGAGCAATTGCAGAACGCCGCGCTCCTTCGTGCTTTTTTCCGGGAATTCTCGAAAGAGCACGAACCGGCCCCGGCAGATTCACCCCCTCCCGCAAAGTTGTCGCAGTTTGATGAAGGCGTAATTTCAGCCCCCACTCCTCCCAGACTGATCCTCCCTTTCTCTCAACGAGGTGAACCGAACCGGTCGCTGAACTGGTCCCGGTGAGAAACAGAACATTCTCCGGAGGAAGCCACCAGACAGCACAGGATCCGGTGTTCTGCTCGAGGGAAGCCACGGCTCCGGAAATCCGCTGAATAAGCGGAGCTGCCGCATTGGGACCCTGCGACCCGAGATGGAGGAGCAGGGTCGAGAGATTCACGCCCTCAACCTGCTCTTCGCCGACAAGGGTAAGCGAACTCCGATCTTCCAGGTAGTTCACGTGCAACTGATGCAGCATAGGCCGACCGGGGCGGCGGGTCGCATCATGATGTTGATTCAACCACCCTTCCCGGGGGAGGGACTCCGTCCCGGGGAGCACCTGGACAAAGCTCGATTTTCCACGAATTACCGCAGGGATCGCATAGCACTCCGTTTTCCGGTCCTCGAACGGCTCAAAGGCAAAGTCAGGTTCCCCCGCATAAGAGTCGGTAAGGTCCCGATCCATCCACTCGCGAACGAGAAGACGCGGGAGCGGGACCTTCTCGCGGTGATCCCCCGCATCGCTTGAGAGGTTCCGCATTTCGGATTTCAATCGATCATAGGTTCCTCCGCCACTTTCGGCAAGCGCATCGAGGACAGCGCCCTGGACCTTCAGCGGGATTTCCTCGAAATTTCGCGGAAGCGACTCGCGGTAAAACGTTCTCACCGGCACCCCCGCGATCAGGGAACAAAAAATCTGCGCCAAATACCACTCCCGCGGGTGCTCCTGCACCTGCGCCCCCGGCTTGGTCCATCCGTAAAATTCGGAGAAGACAGGTCGAACCTGATGATACCGGTCCACCACGACCTGAAAATTCAAAGTCGTAAACCGGTCAAAGGATGGCAACCCCCGCGGAACCTCTTCGAGAAATTCAAAGAGCTGAGCGATCCACTCCCCGGCTACGGAAAACGGGACACCCGCAGTCCGGTCCAGATATCCGGGAAGCGGCTCTCCGTCCTGCATTTCGTCCGCATAGAAGAGTTCATCGGAATCCCGCCCCCACGTGATGAGACGCGACACCGAGTCGCTCCGAATATCAGCGATCTTCCGCAACTCCTCTTGAAAGGCCTCCAGCTTGTCCTGCCTCACTGCCGCTCCTTCAAAGATGTGTAGGCGAGCCATTCCCCATCTTTCACAGTCGAGGACGAGAAGATTTTTCTCATCAATGCCCTGCGCCGGCAACGGAATGACATTCCCCTCTGCACTCCTGACAAAGCGAAACTGCGCGAACTCGGCGTTGGTAGGACTCTTCATTCACAAGCGACGAAAAACATTCCGGCGGTCTCCAATGTGGACCCGGAGGAGGGCGGGAGAACAATCGGTTGAGGTATTCAGTGAAAAGGTAGACATTATGGGCCGGTTCGTCATCACGAAACCGCAAACAATCATGGCCGCCATTTCCCGCACCAGCACGATCAACCGTTCCACGAGTGAAACTGAAATTCAGCTCTCGCTCAACGTGGACGGCACGGGTCAATCGACGATCACCACCGGCGTTCCGTTTTTCGATCATATGCTCACGCTTTTTGCAAAGCACGGACGCTTTGACCTCGAACTGAAAGTGAACGGCGACATCGAGATCGACTTTCATCACACCGTTGAGGATACCGGCATTGTTCTCGGGCAGGCATTTCGAGACGCCCTCGGGGAAAAACGCGGCCTCTTTCGCTATGGGTCGGGTCTCTTTCCCATGGACGAAACTCTCGTTCAGGTGGCCCTCGACATGAGTGGACGTCCCTTCCTCGACTACCGCGGACCGGAGAATGTTCCACACATCGGCGACAAGTTTAACTTCACTCTCGTGGAGGAGTTCCTCCGTGCGTTCTCTATCAACGCGCTCTGCAATCTCCACGTCGAAATCCAGTACGGACGCGATCCTCACCACATGGCCGAGGCGATTTTCAAAGGGCTTAGCCGAAGCCTCGATGATGCCACCCGCATCGACGAGCGCATCAGCGATGTGATCCCGAGCACAAAAGACGTGCTTTAAATCGGCGCGTCCTGAATTACAGATCACCATGGCGGATCGAGTCGGTGTTATCGATTATGGAGGAGGCAACCTCCGGAATGTGTTGAATGTGCTCAAAGCCCTCGGGCATGAGGGAACCCTCGTCTCGGAGGCCAACGATCTCGATGCGGTGGATCGTCTCATCTTTCCCGGTGTCGGCTCTTTTGGCGACTGCGTCGAAGATCTCGACCGGAAGGAATTGCGTGCTCCGCTGCTCCAGTGGCTCAAAGAGGACCGCCCCTACTTCGGAATCTGCCTCGGGTATCAAGTGCTTTTCGGCGACTCTGAAGAATCCCCCGGATCGCAAGGCCTAGGATTTTTCGAGGGCAAAGTCGTCCGCTTTGACGATTCACACGGTCTTAAGATTCCGCACATGGGCTGGAATGAAGTAAACCCCGTGGATCCGGACTACTACATCTGGAAAGGTTCCTCATCCCCTCTCCACCTTTATTTCGTCCACTCGTTTTACCCGCAGCCTTCCGACTCAGGCCTGATCAGCTCGACTGCGGAATACGGCAACGCTTTCGCCTCCAGCATTGCCCGGGGAAACATCTTTGCGGGGCAGTTTCACCCAGAGCGAAGTCAGGACGCCGGGCTGAATCTGATCTCAAATTTCCTTGAAGGTCGACCGCTTTCGTAAATCGGGTTGCCCGGCACGTTTCCATTGGTCCGCGCGAAGAAAGAGCAGGCAGTCCGCCCTACTTTCCTCACCTGACTGTTTCTCGAAACTCAGTTCGCAACACGCATCGGCATGATGACGTAGAGGAAAGGCTCGTCGATCTTGATCACACCTGGACTGCTTTCATCGATGAGATCAATGAATATTTCATCCTGATCGAGATTACGAAGCGGGGCCATGACGAACTCAGGATTGAAAGCCACGACGATGCGGGGACCATCATAACGAACGTCGATCGATTCCTCCGCTTCTCCGATATCCGGAGAGTTTGCCGAGATCGCAAGACGGTTATCATCGAAGGCGAACTTGATCGAATTGGTCTTTTCGTTGGCGAGAAGGCTGACACGCTTAACCGCGTTGAGGAAGACTTCTCGCTCGATCGTAACCCGATGGTTGGCAGCGCCGGGAATAACCTGGCGAAAGTTCGGGTAATTCCCCTCAATCAACTTGGTGATGAGGTTGCTTTCGTTCAGTGCAAAACCGGCCTGGCTGTTTGTCAGCGAAATCTTCAGCTCACCTGAATCTCCGAGGAGGCGCTGCAACTCATTCACCGCTTTGGTCGGAATAATCACCGCAGTCTCATTCCCGGCCGGAAATTCGAGATCCTGCTCCACCATGGCAAGGCGGCGGCCGTCAGTCGCTACAAGAGTGAGCATGCCTTCGCCGATGAGGCAGTTCACGCCGTTGAGCACGTAGCGGGTCTCATCCGTCGAAATCGCGTAGGAAGTCTTGCGAAGCGCATCTTTAAGTAGCCGCTGATCAATCGTGAATTCCTTGGCTTCACCAAACTCACCGATGACCGGAAACTCATCGGCAGGAAGGCCGAGAATCTTGAAAAAACTGGGGCCGCTCTTTACTGTGGCGGCGTTGTCTTCATTCACCTCGAAGTCGATTTCGGAGGTCGGGAGCTCACGAACGATGCTGGCGAGGCGGCGTGCGGGAAGCGTGGTCTTCCCGATGCTCGAAACCTTGGCAGAAATACGTTTCGTGATCGTGACATCCAGATCAGTCGTCGAGAGCTGCAATCCCAGTTCATCGGCCTCGATGAAAACATTCGACAAGATGGGGAGGGTAGTCCGCGTGCTGACGACGTGCTGAACCTGGTTAAGCGCGTCTTGAAATACGTCTTTTTCGATCTGAAATTTCATGCTGGAGCAAACGTGAAGGTGAACGCGAAAGCCGACCCTGTCTATGGCAAACTTCAGCCTGAGTATTTCTCACGGTAACGAGTCGAATCAAGACTCTCACCGCCCGACTTTCGCGGGCTGGATTGCCGGGCCCGCTGCGATTCGAGTGAGGAGCCTCCGCGAACGAGGCGGCGGCGAATCAGCTCTACAGTCCCCTTCGTGGAATTCGAAGTGCTGCACTCCGCTTTCACCTTTTTCACCGCATGAATGACAGTTCCATGATCTTTTCCAAAGCTGGCCGCGACATCCATGAGAGAGAGGTCAGTCATCTCACGAATCAGAAACATTGCGATATGACGAGCTTCCGCGACGCGCTTCGTGCGCCTCTTTCCATTGAGAACGTTGAGTTCAATATCAAAGTGCTCAGCAACCGCCTGCTTAATTTCTTCAAGGCCCACCAATCCTGAAGAAACACTGCCCCCGATAATGTCGGAAAGAATTTCATCCAGTCGCGAAGGATCCACTTCCTCATCAGTCATTGTCTTGACCATCGCAACGCGAATGAGAGCACCTTCCAAAATCCGGACATTCCCCTGCACGCGCTCGACAATCGCATTAATCAGTTCATCTGAAACCAGCATGTTCCAGTCATCACGTTTACGGCGAAGAATTGCAGCGCTGGTCTCAAGTTCCGGACGATGGATTTCGGCGCTCAGCCCCCACTGAAATCGTGAGACAAGGCGATCCTCGAGGGCACGGATCTCACCGGCGGGACAATCGCTTGCAAGAACAATCTGCCTTCCGAGATCCGAGAGTCGGTTGAAGGTGTGAAAGAACTCCTGCTGAAGCCCTTCCTTCCGGCCGAAAAACTGAACATCATCGATCAGGAGAAGATCCGCTTCACGATACTTTTTACGAAACGCGACGAGGGCATTGTTCTGAATCGCGTCGATATATTCGTTGGAAAACTGCTCTGCGGTGACAAAAAGAACGCGGGACCTTGGACGCTTCCTCAACGAAGCCCAACCGATCCCGTGAAGTAGGTGCGTCTTCCCGAGACCGCAGGCAGAATGAAAAAAGAGAGGCTGGTAAGTCTTGCCCGGCTCATTGGCGACCGCCTGTGAAGCAGCCCAGGCCAGGTCACTGTTTTGCCCGGGAACGAAATTCTCAAAGGTAAAGAGCTCGACAAGCCCGGCGGCACGGCCCCGCTCCAGCAATTTTTCGTCGCTGATCTTCTCGGTAAGAATCCGCTCCTTAAGTTTTGCTGCCTTGTTTTTCTTCTTCTGCAGTTTCGTCTCTTTCACCGCCGGGGCAGGCTCCTCGACGGTGATATCGAAGCGAAACCCCTCGCAGGAAGGAATATATTTCTGAAGAGTTAATAATATACTTTCTTTAAAATTTGTTTCCGCCCAGAGTGCATATCCCGAACCGGGAACCTGGATAACGGCGACGGAATCCTCCAGTTGCGTCAGCGTAAAGTTCGGCAGGAAAAGCTCAAAAGTTGAGTCACCCAGCTCGGCGCGAAGATCCGAGGAAATACTTCGCCATAGTGTCTTAAGGTTTTGCTTTTCAGAGGGTTCTTGTGATTCGGATTCGGGACTAAACTGCATGAGGGAACGGAATTTCTCGGGTTCGGAACGGTTGTGTTTGTGCGTGGGACGCGACTGGCGCAAACAGCGATACGGAAAGTTAATTCATTGAATATTAACTAGTTACAAATCAAACTAAGCGGCGGAATTCCGCATTCAATATTCTTTGACGGTTCCGTCTTGCTGAGACGACGGATCTGCCGCTGCCGTTCCCCCGGACTGGAAACGATGGTCCGGAAGTGATTGGTAGAGCTTTTCCGCGCTGTGCGAGACGCGTGGGTTCAGAGTGACATTCCCGTCAAAAAAGGACAACTCGAAATTGCCTGATTCGCCAGATTTTTTCGAGCGCCTCCGTCTTGAATCTAGAAGAAAAGAGAGGGTTCCCCAAAAGCTAAAATTTTGAGAAAACCACTCAACACAGCCAAATTATTTACAATTTTGAAGAGTCCCGTTTCCCAAGCAGTAATCCGCAGGCAATTGTGATGAACGTAGTCACCGGCCACATCCACACCGAAGCGATCGTCGACTTTACCGATTTCACCACGTCACCCACCAGTTCGTAGGTGGGGAGTTGAGCCAGAGACTCAGCTAACCCGTTGGACATGAAGAGAACCCAGACATCAGTCCGGACAAAGACAACGAGCACGAATGAGATCGCCGCACCAATTACCAATCCTTGAATACTGCCACGACGCTTTGCGAGGAGGGCGACGAGGAACATGCCGAGCAAAGGCCCGACCGTGTAGGTGGTCATTCCAAAGGCCAGAGGGAGCACGTTGACGTCCGTCTTCTCTTTCACAAAGTAGAGGATAAAGGTAAATCCGGTGAGGATCGCTCCCCAAACGAGCACGAGAATACGGGACAGGCTCACAAGCCGCAGATGCTCTTCCGCGCTGTGCTCATGATCCGTGCGACGCATCAAAGACAACGTAGTTTGGCTCAAAGCTGCGAGAATGGAATCGAGACTCGAAATCGCGGCAGCGAAAATTCCGGCAAGAATCAGTCCGCGCAGTGCCGTAGGCAGCTCAGTAACAATCCAGACAGGGAAGACATTGTCAGGATTCTTTGGCTGCCCACCCTCCCACTTCAGGGCGTCCATGATCAGTGGATCAGTCGGCGGATTCTTCTGGTAGAACACGAAAAGTGCCGCTCCCACAAACAGCATCAACACCGTAATCAGCTGTCCAAAGGAACTCCAGATGATTGCTTTTTTCGCATCTGAAGGGCTTTTGCAGCAGAACATGCGCTGGGCGTTCAGCTGATCGACGCCAAAGGCATTCAGATTCTGGAACGGCACCGCAAAGAGGGCGACCCAGAAAGTGAACTCGAGAGCCGGATCGATCGAGAAGTTGAAGACCTGCATTTTGTTCACGGTTGTGCCGTCAAACTGCTCCGCCGCCATCGCGGAGCTGAAAAGCGTACTCCATCCCCCGTCAAAACTTGAGATCATCCAGAAGAGCGCGACGAGCCCTCCGACGACGAACAGGAAAAACTGCATTACGTCGGTCCAGATCACCGTCCGCATGCCTCCCATCAAGGTCCATCCGACCGCAAAGACTCCGATGACGACAATGCACCACTCGAACGGCAGCGGGGTGACCACCTTCAGGGGAAGAGCGGCCACGAGAACCCGAACACTCTGGGCCAGGATGCTTCCCACGGTGAAGAGCACTGTCGCAAGTTTCTTGACGCCCTGCCCCAGTTTGTTCCCCATGTAGTCGTAAGGACTGTAGATATCCTTTTCGTAGAACACCCGCACGAAGTAGAGCCCGACAATAATCCTTGCGACAATCGAGCCGGCGGCCCACTGGAGGTAGGTAAAATCCCCCTGCAGGGCCATCACCGCACCGGGAACCCCGATAAAGGTCACTCCGCTGATTTCAGTGGCAATGATCGAGCCGGAAACTGCCGGCCAGGGAAGGGATCGACCGCCGAGAAAGAAATCGTTGATGCTCGCCTGCTTGCCGCGGAGGCGATGGCCCACCATCGTTGTGAGCAACAGGTAGCCAAAAACCACGAGCCAGTCGAGCGGGGTAAAAAAGTGATTGAGTCCGTTCATAGAAAAGGCAGACCAACGGGTCGTTGCTCACCTTGAAACCATGACGGGTATCCACAAAGGAAAATCTCTCGAAATCTGAGAAAATGCCACGCTCTCCGCGAGCGCGGGCCACCGGAAAATCGGCGCTTTAAAGGCGACGCCGACGGCGCTTGATGTGAAGCTGAGCGAGAGATTTCTGAATCGAAACCTGAACCGCAGCGACCTCCTCCGGGGTGCTGATCTCTTTCATCGAGTCCTGGGCGCGGGCAAGGGCTTTCTCCACGGCACTCTCGTCAATCTCCGAATCATCGAGGGCCATATCGGTGAGGACAGAGACGCGATCATTCGAGATCTCGACGACGCCGGTTCCAATCGCGAGAGAGTGTTCCTCTCCGTCCTTGAGGTAACGCAATTCGCCCGGTGCGAGTGTAGTGACGAGTGGCGCGTGGGACTTGAGAATCCCCAACTCGCCTTCGATTCCGGGCACGACGACACTGTCAATCTCATCGGAGAAAGCCTTCTTTTCGGGAGTGACGATGTCCAGTTGCATGCAGGGGATAAATCAGTTCTTCAGAAAGCGATTACTTTTCGACGGAGTCGATACCGGCCTTCATATAGAAATTATTTTCAGGAACACTGTCGTGCTTTCCTTCGAGAATTTCTTTGAAGCCCTGGACCGTGTCCTTAACGGAAACGTAGACGCCTTCGATACCGGTGAAGACCTGCGCCACGCTGAAAGGCTGGCTGAGGAACTTCTGGATCTTACGGGCCCGGAAAACGGAGAGCTTGTCCTCAGGGTTGAGCTCGTCCATGCCGAGAATCGCGATGATGTCCTGAAGATCCTTGTAACGCTGAAGCACGTTCTGAACGCCGCGAGCGACTTCGTAGTGCTCTTCACCGACCACCTCAGGCTGAAGCGCCGTCGAAGTGGAGGCAAGAGGATCAACCGCTGGATAAATACCGAGCTCAGCGAGAGAACGCTCAAGCACGACAGTGGAGTCGAGGTGGGCGAATGTGTTTGCCGGCGCCGGGTCAGTCAAGTCATCCGCAGGGACGTAAACGGCCTGGAACGAGGTGATCGATCCTTTATTCGTCGAAGTGATTCGCTCCTGGAGCTGTGCCATCTCGGACGCAAGCGTCGGCTGATAGCCCACCGCGGAAGGAGTCCGGCCGAGAAGCGCGGAGACCTCAGAACCTGCCTGTGAGAAACGGAAGACGTTGTCAACGAAGAGGAGAACGTCCTGGTTCTTCTCGTCACGGAAATACTCGGCCATCGCGAGAGCGGACAGCGCTACCCGAAGACGCGCACCGGGAGGCTCGTTCATCTGACCGTAAACAAGTGCCACCTTCGACTTCGAAAGATCTTCCTGGTCGATAACGCCCGCTTCGGACATCTCCCAGTAGAGGTCATTCCCCTCACGGGTCCGCTCACCAACACCGGCGAAGATAGAGTATCCACCGTGCTCTTTCGCAATGTTGTTGATGAGCTCCATGATAACCACGGTCTTACCCACCCCCGCACCACCAAAAGCGCCCACTTTACCACCCTTAGTGAAGGGGCAAATCAGGTCGATCACCTTGATGCCTGTCTCAAGAATCTCTGTCGAGTTCGCCTGCTCCATGAGCGTCGGCGCAGGGCGGTGAATCGGGTAGCGCTTCACGCAGTCAACCGGGCCACGCTCATCGACGACGTCACCGGTAACGTTGAAGATACGACCGAGAACTCCTTCACCCACCGGCACCGAAATCGGAGCACGGGTGTCAGTGATGGGAAGACCACGCTTGAGTCCTTCTGTGGAAGACATCGCAACGGCACGAACCCAGCCGTCACCAAGGTGCTGCTGTACTTCGAGAATCAGCTTTACGGATTCGCCGCTGACATCGTAGTCCACCTGAAGGGCGTTGTAGATCTCCGGCAACTGCTCCGCGTCTGAAAAGTCGGCGTCGATCACGGGGCCGATCACCTGGACGATTTTACCTACGTTACTCATCTGATTATTGTCCTACTCGTTGAGGGTCTAAGTTATAATTTAAATGGAAAGGAGAGATCACGGGTTATTCAAGAGCCTTCATGGCCGTGGTGATCTCGAGCAGTTCTGCGGTAATAGCCGCCTGGCGCTGCTTGTTGTATTCCAGGGTGAGATCCTTGATCATCTGCTGCGCGTTATCGGTCGCGGCTTTCATCGCCACCATGCGGGCACTGTGCTCGGAGGCACGTGACTCAAGAATCATCTGGTAAAGCTGGTAGTTCACATACTGCGGAACGATGGAATCGAGCACGGAGCCGGCACTTGGCTCGAAAAGATAGCCGCCATACTCAGGACCCGGATTCACATCAAGAGGACCGGGATCTTTGCCCACACCCACAAAATCACTGTCGCGTCCGAGATCAATTGGACGAATCGGGAGCAGGGTCTCCACGGTCGCCTCCTGACTGATCGTGTTGATAAAGTTCGTGAAGGCCACTTTGACGCGGTCGTATTCCCCACTGAGGAACTTCTCGATCGCAAATTCGGAAATCTGCTTGGTCTCGAGAAAAGCCACCGGATCCTTCACCGCGAAATCAGCGAGCAGCTCCCGCTTCATACGGGAAAGAGCCTGACTTCCTTTTCGGCCCACGGTGACAAAAACAGCTTCCGTCGAGACGTTCTCCTGACTCGAAACAAGACGAAGGAGGTTCGTATTGAGAGGACCGCATAGCCCTTTGTCCGTCGTCACGACGATGACGAGTTCTTTCTCCCCATCCCGCTCTTTCAGGAGCGGATGATCTTCTTCACTGGTCTGCTCCTTGAGATTCACGAGCACCTTATTGAGAAGATCAGCATAAGGCCGACCGGACATGGCCTGGTCCTGCGCCTTCTTCATCTTCGAAGCCGCGACCAATTGCATGGCCTTGGTAATCTGGGCCGTGTTTTTGACCGACTTGATGCGTCGGCGGATGTCGCGAAGGTTAGCCATGTCTCAATGAAACAGTCGTCGGATAAATCGGGTTAGGAAGCCTTGTAGCCTGACTTGAAGTCTTCAATCGCCTGAGCAAGTTCCTCTTTGACCTGGTCAGTGAGGGCTTTCTCATCGCGGATCAAACTAAGCAGACCGTCCTTACGAGTGGAGAGAAACTCCATCATCTTGTCCTGGCAATCCTTAATGTGAGAAACCTGAACATTGTCGAAGTGACCATTCTGAATTGCCCAGAGAACGCAGACCTGAACTTCCACCGGGATCGGGGAATACTGCTTCTGCTTGAAGAGTTCCACGATACGCTGACCACGCTCGATCTGAGCCTTGGTCTTCGCGTCGAGATCGGAACCAAACTGGGCAAAAGCCTGAAGTTCGCGGAACTGAGCAAGATCGAGTTTGATTGTGCCCGCCACCTTCTTGACCGCCTTCGTCTGCGCCGCAGAACCCACCCGGCTCACGGAAAGACCCACCGAAATCGCGGGGCGGATCCCCTGATAGAAGAGATCGGTCTCCAGATAGATCTGACCGTCCGTGATCGAAATCACGTTCGTCGGAATGTAAGCCGAAACGTCACCGGCCTGAGTCTCAATGATCGGAAGCGCCGTCAGGGAACCGCCACCATTGGCCTCACTGAGGCGGGCGGAGCGCTCGAGGAGACGACTGTGAAGGTAGAAAACGTCACCGGGATATGCTTCACGACCGGAGGGGCGGCGGAGAACAAGAGAAACCTGACGATAGGCAACCGCGTGCTTGGAAAGATCATCATAGACGATAAGAGCATCCATGCCCTGATCCATGAACCACTCACCGATAGCGCAACCACCATAGGGAGCCAGATACTGATTCGTCGCTGAGTCGGAGGCGGGAGCGGAAACCACGGTGGTGTATTCCATGGCACCGGCCGATTCGAGAATCGCGATGTTACGGGCGACGTTCGCCTGCTTCTGGCCGATCGCCACGTAGATACAGTAAAGAGGCTTGTGATCCTTGAGCTTACCTTCTTCGGCAGCCTTGTTCTGCTGGGCCTGGGAAATGATCGTATCGATCGCCACCGTCGTTTTCCCCGTGGAACGGTCACCAATGATGAGCTCGCGCTGGCCACGGCCAACAGGAATCATCGCATCGATCGCCATGATACCGGTCTGCACCGGAACGGAAACAGACTGACGGGGAATAATGCCGGGAGCAATTTTCTCGACGGGGTAGGTTTCGGTGGACTCAATTTCCCCCTTGCCGTCGAGCGGCTGCCCGAGAGCATTCACGACACGCCCGAGAAGACCTTTGCCGACCGGAACAGAGAGAAGACGTCCCGTGGACTTCACTTCATCCCCTTCCTTCACATGAAGCCCTTCCCCGAGAAGAATACAACCCACTTCGGTTTCTTCGAGGTTCAGCGCCAAGCCGTAGAGTCCGCCGGGGAACTCAAGCATTTCGTTCAGCATGACATCACTGAGGCCTTCGACCTTGGCGACACCGTCACCAATTTCCCGGACAATTCCCACGTTCGACTTCGATACGGAAGTCTTAAGGGCTGCGATTTCAGATTCCAGTTCCTGGAGGATATTGCTCATGACGTTTCGTCAGGTTCTTCGCTACGATGAATCGTTTCGATTAAGTTACTTAGTTAAAATTCTCTTCGAGACGCTGGATGCGATTCTTCACCGAACCATCCCAAACGTCACTTCCAATCTTGATGCGAATCCCGCCGAGAAGCTCGGGGCGGACCGCATATTCCGTGGTGACTTGATCACCGTATTTCTTTCTCAGATCCCCTTCCACCTGCTTTCTTGTCGCCGTATCAAGCTCAATCGCACTTTCAATCAGGGCACTGTTCCGCTCGACTTCGAGACGGACCAAACGCCAGTAAGCAGTCACCACCTGAAGGTAGCCGCGAGGCTTGGCATCAGACAATTTACGCACCACCTTCTGAACGACCTGAGGATCCAGAACGCCATCCACCATCGAAACCTGAAACAGCTTCTTCGCCGTGCGCTTCAATTCTTTGCCTGACTTCATGCAATGGAATTTACCTGGACTAGAGCGCCACCTGTCCGGCGGTCTCCTCATTAATCCGTTTTTGATCACCTTCATCCAACACCTTACCGGTAACTTTGGACGTCGCCTCAATGACGAGATGCCCGAAGTCGCGCTTCAGCTCATTCATCGCGGTCTGGTGCTCAAGCCTGGAAGCTTCGCGAGCTTTCTCGATAATCGTCTGAGCTTCGTTGATCGCCTCTTGTGATTTCTGGGAACGAAGCGCCTCGCTGCTCTCGCGAGCCTCTGCGATAAGACGTTCCGCACCTTTGTTCGCTTCATCGAGAAGAGCCTGAACCCTCTCTTCAGCCTTGGCCATATCCTCCTCGACCTGCTTCAGATTTCTCTCCCCTGCTTCGATCCGGGAACGACGCTCATCAAGCATGGCGAGAACCGGCTTAAAAGCATATTTGGCGAGGATCGCGTAAACCACGAGGACAACGATGCACTGAGCGATAAACTTTCCCCAGTCGAGGCCGAAAGTCGTTAAAATGTCGTTCATTGGTTAAGTAAAGGCTGGATGAGACGCAGAAAAGTTTCCCGGGAAAGGCGGCCTGCGGCAAATGGAGTTGCCGCAGACCAAAACCTTAATCGATCTATCGAATTAACGAAGAGCAATAATGAGAGCGTAAATCGCAATCGCCTCAGCAAGCGCCATTCCAATAATACCGATGGTAAGAATGTTACCAAATGCACTTGGGTTACGGCCCACTGCCTGAGCGGATGCCATTCCGATCATTCCAATACCGATCGCAGCACCGGCACCCGCAATCGCGAGTGTGAAGTTACCGTCGAAGTTGGAAGCAACAGCGACTGCATCATCTGCAGCGGCTGCCATCATGGGAAGGAGTTCCAGGGTCATAGCTTTTATTTTGTTACTGTTTCTCTGCCACCGCCCACACTTTTCCACGCATGGTCCCGATGACAAAATTGGTTACCACTCAGTGATCGTCGTGGCTGGTTGAAAGTTTGATGTAGACGGCGCAAAGAAGCGCAAACACCGTCGCCTGAAGCGCTCCGATCAGAATCTCCAGAAAGTAGAACGGAAGAGGAAAAACAACAGAGGTGATGGCCGAGAGCCAACCGGGAAATCCCAGGGTCGCCCCGAGCCCCTGCATGGTCGCAAGGAGTGTCTCACCGGCGTAGACATTTCCAAAAAGTCGCAGCGAGAGCGACATCGGGCGGAAGACGATCGAAATCACCTCGATCAATCCGACAAAAATGAAGATCGGCATGAGCGCCCACATCAGAACCCCCTTGAGACCGCCCTTCGGCCCGAAGATATGAAGAAAGGTCCCCTTGACTCCCAGTTCAGCGACTGAAATCCAGAGCCAGACGAACATGAAGACCACCGCCAGAGCGAGCGTCATGTTTAAGTCCGCCGTAGCCGGACGGAGGAGAGGAGTCTCCATGTAGGAAATCGTCAGCGGCCCGCTGGTCTGCCCCCATCCAATCGTTCCAACACCCGGAACCATGCCGAACCAGTTGGCGACTACCACGAAAATGAAAATGGTCGCAAGGAGGGGGAAGGCCTTCGGCGCCACGTGCTTCCCGACAATGCCCTCCACCTGGTTGTAGAGGAATTCGATGACCAACTCGACAAAGTTCTGCTTCCCATCCGGAATCAGCTTCATGTTCCGCGTCGCCATCCGCGTGAAAAGAAGCACTCCGACCATCACAATCAGCGCCACGAATATCGAGTTGGTGAACCACGCAAGGGAGGGAAGCTCGGGGGCGTTCAAGCCGCCGGCAGCGATGAGCGGACTCAACGAATTGAGCGAAATCATGGGCAGGTGCAGGTCCATCAGTTACGACAGGAAGAAGGCCAATCAGGGGGTATTTCGAGAGCGACGGGACCTTTCTTCAGTGCGCACCCTAAGCAATGGGATTCGTCTCGCAACAGCAATTTGTGAAAAATTTCACAAAGTCTGTGTCGTCCTCGACACGTATTAGAAAATTCGAACTCAGGGGCGCCTCAGGAAAGGGCTCAGCATGTCGAGGAGCGGCTTGGCCTGTTCGATCAAATCGGAGGAATCGACCGCAGGATCGTCGCCGTCAGGACTCGTGGGCAGAAACTTGTAGGCTTCCTTCAAAATCCCTTCGGGCAGGCCTTTCAAAATCTCCTCCCCGGCTGCCGCAATGAGACGGCTGCTCAAGTCTTCGCGAGGCTCGCTCACGGTCCCGGTCAAAGTAAGCGGTGCCCAGAGAAAGCCGTCTTTGCTCTCCGTGAAAACCTGACGCTCTGCCCCCGGAATCCAGCGCAGCGTTCCCGGAGTCACTCCGACACGACAGATTCCTTCGAGGCTTTCTCCCAAAATCGTGATGTCACCCTCCACTCTCACGAGCCCATCCGATTGCAGCACGAGATCATTCAGCTCGACAACGTCACCCTCACGTCTGAAGCCGGTTTTTGCTTCGCTGAAGACGAGCTGTTTGAACTGCTCGTTTCTCGTGTATTCCGCAATCAGCGCAAGCACCGGAATCGATTTGGCAGTGGCCTCCTTCACCCGCAGCTCACCCTCATAGAGAAAGGCACCCGGTTTTCCGGTGACTTTGACGGGCCCCTCAACCAATCCATCGAGCCGATCCGACCAGTCCCCCTCGACCAAATCGTCCACTTTGATAGAGGAAAGCTCGAGATCGAGGTCAAATACACCTTCTTCCCCGAACCCGATTTCCCCGGCGGCGGCGACCGATCCATTCCCGAAAACACTGAGGGAACAGCGATCAATGAACAGATCCGACCGCTTCCAGCGCATTGCCAGCTCCCGGATCCCGACCTCCTCCTGATTGGGAACAAGAACGGTGCCTCCTTTCATGAGGATTTCCCAAATGCGGGTATTGAAATCAGGCCGGATCGTTCCCTGCGCTCCCTTCAGGAGAAAGGCCGGTTCATTCGCGCTGTTCAACACCGAAATCTGAGTCGAGCCAACCGCGATCTCATCGACCTCGACCCGGTTCGGCAGGAAGCGTTTCAACCAGTCCGGAACCGAGGGCCCGCCGGATGAATCAAGATCGATTACTTCGCTTTCGCGCGGAGCCTTCGTCCGCCGGTCCGAAAACTCCAGATCGAGACGGTTCACCGAAGCTTCCGGGACCCGGAACGCTCCCGCTCTGACTCCGCCGGTCTTCACGCGAACCCCGTCCAGTTTGAGTTCGGCAAAAGGAGCTCCCTCATAGCCAAGCGCCTGAAACTGGTCCACGTAGACCTCCGAGCCCTGCCACTTCATTTCGGAAAGCAGGATCCGCGACGTCATTGCTGCCGAGGCTTTGTTCACGATCAAATTGCGAAACCCGTCCCCCCGGAGCCAGGAATCAACACTCGACTTGGCGATCAAGAGGACCACCACCATGATGAGGAGGAGACTGAGGCAGGTGATCAGCACCGCTTTGAGCGGATGAAATCCCCGGGACTGGCGTTTCGGTTTTCGAGGCATGTCGGAAGATACGGTAAGTATTCCGTTACGCGGCTCCATGGCAAGTCTTTCGTGGAGGGATCGTCCCGCAAGGGAGGCTTGTGACCTTCGGCACGACAGCAGCAGGGAAACTGACGCTACCGGACATCCTTATCACGCCAGTGATTCCGTATTCTCAAGCATTGCGGATTTTCCCGAAACATCCTAGAAGTGTCGCGTGCTTGAGCTAAAAAACATCCATTTCACAATCCAGAAGGGTAAGGAAGACATCCATCTTCTGGAGAAAGTCGATCTCCGGGTGCCGACAGGACACTTCATGGCGATTGTCGGCCCTTCCGGCTGCGGCAAGTCGACCCTGCTGAAATTGATCGCCGGCATCAATCAGGAGAGCGACGGCAGCATTCACTGGAACGGCCGGAACCTCTCCGAGGAAGGCGACCTCGAATGCTCGGAAATCGGCTACGTTCCGCAGTTCAGTATCGCCTACGATGAACTGACGGTGGAGGAGAATATCGAATCGACCGTTCGACTCCGGGCGAAGACAGAGAACCGCAAAGAGTTCGAAGCCCTTGTCGACGGGATCCTTAACTCCACCGGTCTCGATCCGCTCCGCGAGCGCCCCGTGAGAGTTCTCTCCGGCGGGCAGAAACGACGCCTCTCCCTTGCCCTCGAACTCGCAACCGATCCCGTCCTTCTTCTCTGCGACGAAGTGACGAGCGGACTCGATCCGAAAAGCGAGCAGGAGATCGTCGCCCTCATGCACGAGCTGAGCAGGAACGAGCACCGCATTGTCGTCAACGTCACTCACAGCCTCGCCAACCTCGAGCTTTACGACTCCGTGCTCGTCCTCGACGCGGGGCGCGTCGTCTATCACGGCCCGCCGCGTGCTCTCGAACACTACTTCAGCGTCAGTAAGGCCGAAGATGTTTACCCACAGCTTGCGAAGCGGGATAAAAACGCATGGGCCCACAGCTGGGCGAAACATCGCGAAGCCTACTACGAAAATTTACCCAACCGGGCGAAAGGAGATCCTGACATATCCGTATCGGCAATCACGCCCGGTGCCGCCGCACAATTCTTCGCACTCTTTTTCCGACGCTGGAAAATCTTCTTCCGCGACTGGGGCGGTCTCATGCTGCAGGCCTCAATTCTTCTGGGCTTTCCTTTTCTGGTCGTCGTTTTCGAACTCGAAGGAGTCGAGCAGACGATGCGCCTTGCCGATGCCGCTCCGGGGACCAAAGAGGCCATGATGGCTGAGCAGAAGGCCATCACCTTCAACCTGAATCTCGGTGGCGTCGTCTCCGGCCTCGTCATGTTTCAGGTGATTCTTCTGACCCTCATGGGCTCGAATAACTCCTCCCGTGAAATCGCAGGAGAGCGCCAGATATTTGAAAAGGAAAAACTCGGAGGTGTCCGCCCCCTCGTTTACCTTGGAAGCAAACTCGCCTTCCTTTCTGTCCTCGTGATTATCCAATCCGTCTGGATGGCGATCTTTGTGCAAAGCATTTGCAAGCTGCCCCTGGAATCCTTTTTTCCGCATATCATTATGCTCCTGTTAGTCAACGGGGCCATGACGTCGATCTGCCTCGGAATCTCTTCCATGGCGAAAACCGCGGACCAGGCTTCTCTTCTCAGTATTTATCTCGTCGGCTTTCAGTTGCCCCTTTCGGGAGCGGTCCTTGCACTCCCGGAATGGGCCGGCTGGCTCACGCGCCCCTTCATCTCCGCTTACTGGAGTTGGGCGGGCAGCATGGACGGGATGGAGAAAAACTACCTGCGCTGGATCAAAGAAGTGACCGACACCTGGCTCGGGCCGATGTGGCTCTGCATGCTCGTCCTTCTTGCCCACGTCGCCGTTGGATTATTCATCGCCTACGTCGGCGTGAAACGTCCCCGCTGGGAACACTGATTCAATCCTGACATGACAGCAAACGAGGAATTGACCGACTACCTCGCTGACTTCGTCACGGAGAACAAGCGCAACAAGATTGCGGAGGTTCTTGCGGACCGGACGCGACATCTCACCGTGATGCTCGAAGATATCTTCCAGCCTCACAACGCCTCTGCCTGCCTTCGCAGCTGTGAATGCCTCGGGGTGCAGGATGTCCACATCGTCGAAACGAAAAACGAATACCGGCCGAATAACGATGTTGCCATGGGCAGTTCAAAGTGGCTCACGATGCATCGTTACCGGAGAACAATATCGGCACTCGAGACCTTGAAAAACAAGGGCTATCGCGTCGTCGCGACGACACCAAACGAAGACGGTTATGATCTCACCACCCTTCCCCTCGACAAACCGGTCGCCCTTTTATTCGGCACCGAAGAGCATGGCCTCACCGATGAAGCCCTTGCAGCTGCCGACGCCACGATGAGGCTTCCCATGTATGGATTCACGCAGAGCTACAATATCTCTGTTACTGTCGCCGTTTCCCTCTCCCAGCTCGTCGCGCGACTTCGACAGTCGGAGGTTGACTGGAACCTGAGCGAAGCGGAGATCCGGGAGCTGACCCTCAGTTTCTACCGCCGCATCATCAAACGCCACGAACTCATTGAGGAGGAGTTCTGGTCCAGCCGCGAGAGCTGAAATCTGCTTCCTGTAGACTGTTTGCCAAAAGGGTGTTCGTGAAAAAGTTGCGTCAGAAATTCATGTGGGTAGGCGCGCCGGAGAGAGCGAAGCCAGCTTCGTGACCGTAGACGGAACACCGCCACGGGGATTTCCGGCCAACTCACCCGGCGTTTCGAGCGGAGCGGGCATTTCCTCTCCACCCGGAAAACTCTTCTTGTTTGCAAACAGAGTTTTGGCAGGCAGTCTAAGCGTGAGCGAAAACTCCGCGCATCGACCGCCCCCTTCATGCCGAAAGAAACCTTCGGAAGCTCGCCCCGACTACTTCAAACCTCTCCTCTCTGAGACCCGCCTCCGCCGCAAACTCCGGCCAGCGCTCCACCGCTTCCTCCACTTCACGAATGATAGCTTTCGCCTGCCGCGTTCGAATCGAGCAGTATTCGGCAAAGGCGAGGAGGTCATCAAGGACAAACCCGTCGCGGCGGCCATTTACACTCATCTGATGACTCCCCGTCCACTCGCCCGCCGGGTTGTGAGCGTACGTCACATCGTAGGCCGGCGACAAACGCCAGGCTCCGCGTTTATCCATCAGAAAAGCAATGTTCTTGGTGTGGTCATCCTGGTTTCGCACCACGAGATTAAACACCGTCCGCCGAAACTGCTCCTCGATATCGACACGTGACAGATCAATCCGGCGCATCGTCTGGATACACTGCTCGTAGCTTGTCGCCCCGGCGAGATTGAAGTCGAAATGCCCCATCGCACAGAGACTCTGGAGATGGATCTTTTTCCCTTCCGCAGTCCGGTCAAAACGCCGCGTCATGAAATGGGCACGCCCGTTTTCCCGAAGGAGCCGGCAGTCACTCATCTCGATCCCGGCCTCCCGCGCCATGAGATGATAGGCGTATTCGATTTCGCCGTAACCCATCGGATCGGCGAGCTCTTTGTCACGATTCTCCGCGACACCGTCGAACTTGATGAGCCAGGGCTCAAAGCCCGCGAGGTCAGACACCTGTCCCGAGCGGATCTCTCCCGTTTCCGGATGCCAGGCGATGACCGCTTTGGCCCGCGCCCCACCCGCCGAGGTGCCCACCTGAATGATGTCCCGCAGGGCCTCCGCTTTTTCAGAAGGATCGCCCCCGGTGTCCAGCGCCACCCGCAACCGCTCCTTTCCCGCGAGTGCTTCGTTCGCGAGCCGGACCAGATTCTGAACCTCGAGCGGCTCCGAGCCACGCGGTTTGTCTTTTATCAAAGGATGAAACTCCAGCGCACCCATCCCGCGTTCGCCGATGTAGCAAAGCCGCTCCACCGGGCTGAAATCATCCGCTGCCCTGCCCTGCCCCGCGAGCCATTGGTTGATCAAAAGGTTTCCAAATTTGTCCGGCAACGAATCGCTCAGCATCCCCGGCAATCCGTGAAACGTGGTCGGATTCAACCCGGTAAAAGCATAGATCCTTTGCCTCAAAGGCATCGTCAACGGGGCCGGCTCGATCCCGCTTTCGAGGAAATCCTCCGCATGCTCATAGGTGGCGAGACGCCGGTCCGCATCCCACGCAACCGCTCCGATCTGTCGATCCCAGAGCCGGACTTCTGCAATATCGACTCGCTTCATGTCCCCGTCAGTGACCGACTATTCCTCATCACCCCAGGTCCAGCCCTTCTTTTCCCCCTCTTCCGCCACTTTCACTGAGGCGGCACTGCCCTCTCCGTATCGGCTCGCCCGCTGACGCTCTTTCCCTTTCAACTTCGCGAGTTGCATCGGACTGATTCCCGGATCCGGCAGAAAGGCGTCCAAATTCCCGAGCCGCCCGAGCGCACGCAGCACGGCGAGCAAGGTCCCCATCGAGCAGCCCTCGCCTGCTTCGAGATTAGTGACGGTCTTGCGGGCAACCCCGGCCTCGCGTGCCAAAGCGGCCTGACTCACGTTGCGATTGAGTCTTTCACGCTTGAGCCGCTCCCCGATTTCTTCCAGGATGGCGGTATCGCTAAGTTGTGATTGGATCTTTATGCGTAAACTTTAGCCCAAAAAATTCTTATTTTCAATTTTTTGGTTATTTTTTTACTCGTTAAAATGCCATTTCAGCAAGGGCTTTTCAAATTCAATAATATATGACAGCGATTACTTATTTACTCATTAAATCCTATTTTTCCATTTAAGCGGTAAATATTTGCCTTTAAAAATTCCATTCGCTTTTCCGGATCCACCCTCTTCCTTATTTTCCTACGGTTCCCTCTCCTTCACCCGATGCCCGCCCGCCGATCCCCCTCCTCTGACGAGCAGCCTGAATTGCCGCTCTTTGACCGCCCGGATCCGGAGCCTGCCGAAGGCCCTGCCCCTGCTTCGTCATCGGCTGCCTCAGGTCCGGGAAGGCAACGCCTTTTCCCCGGCTGGGAACGCCCCATTCTCGCGACCGTCGCCGACCACATCCTCGCGACCGCGAGCGGAGACCGTGTTCTCGATTTGGCTTCACTCCTCATCGTCGTTCCGACCCGCCATGCGGGGCGACGCCTGCGGGAGACTCTCGCCCTCAAAGCCGCTGAGCGCGAGGCCGCCGTCTTTCCTCCACTCGTCGTCACTCAGGAATTCTTTTCCGATCCCGAGCGCGTTCCGGAGGGAGCGCCCGTCGCGGATCGCGAAGCGACGCGACTGATCTGGGCAGCCCTTCTCCTCGAGATCGAACTCGGGCGCTTTCGCTGCGTCTTCCCCGTCGATCCGATCGAGCGCGATCTGACCTGGGCAATGAAAACTGCTGACGAACTGCTCGACGTCCGCCATCTCCTCACCGAGTCCGGCCTCACCTTCGCGACCGCCTCCGATCCCCTGAGCGACCGCGATATGGAACCGCTCCGATGGAAGGAGCTCGCGAGCCTCGAAACCCTCGCGATCCGTCGCACGCAGGATCTCGGCCTGCGCGATGAAACCCTCTCCCAAATCGATGCGGTCCAGTCCGGCGGCCTTCCTCCCGAGATCGAAAAGATCCTTGTCGCGGGAACGCCCGCCCTCCATCCGCTCGCCGTCGCCGCCCTCGAGCGCGCCTCCGGCAGGATCCCCGTCGAGGTCATGGTCCACGCGCCCGAAAGCGAAGCCCACCGCTTCGACGACTGGGGCCGCCCCCTCGCGAAGCACTGGCTCGAGGCGGAAATCCACATCCCCGACGCCGCGCGATCCATCCGCGACGCCGCCTCGCCGGCCCTCCAGGCAGAACTCGCCTGCGAACTGATCGGCGATTTGAAAAATCCCGCTGCCTTCGCCGCGATCGGCGTCCCCGATCCGGAAACGATCGCCTGCCTCGAGCAGTCCGCGGCCCGGCGTGACTGGTCGACCTACGATCCCGCCGGACAGCCCGTTTCCAACCACGGCATCTACTACCTCCTCGACCAGACAGCGGCCCTCCTCGCGACGCGGTCCTTTGAGTCCGCGACTCGACTCTTCCGCTGTCCTGATTTCACGAAAGCGCTCGTCGCGAAGCTCCCTGCGGAAGATGAGGAACACAGGATCAGTGCCACCGCCTTTCTCGTCCTCATCGACGACCTCCGCGAGTGCTGCCTCCCCGATCAACTCGAGGACGCCATCTCCGGCGCGAAAGGGAAATTCTCGGGGCACCCAGCCCTCGAACGCGGACTCCGGTGGGTCGCTGGCTGGATGCAGCGCTTTCGCAAAGAAGCCTTCGGGACTGTCCTCATCGACTACCTCTCCGAGATCTTCGCAGACCGGACTTTCAGCCCGCAGGAAACCGCCCACGGCGCCTTTTCCGAAGTCGCCACCGCAATCCTCGAAGCCGAGGCTGCGTTTGAAGCGACCCGCGAGGCCTTCGGTCAGCGCCTCCAGCCCTCCGACCGCTTTCACCTCCTCCTCGAATTGATCCGCCAGCGCCACCTCTACGACGAACGGGAGCCGGAAAACATCGACCTCGAAGGCTGGCTCGAGCTGCTCTGGGAAGACGCGCCCCACCTCGTCGTCACCGGGATGAATGACCATGTCGTCCCCGAAGCGATCATCGGTCACGCCTTTCTCCCCGACTCCGCCCGCCAGGCCCTCGGGATTCCCGACAACGAGGCCCGCTTCGCTCGCGACGCCTACCTCCTCACCTCACTCATCGAAACGCGGCGACACTCCGGCGGTCGCCTCGATCTCCTCTTCGGACGCCAGAGCGAAAGCGGCGATCCCCTCCGCCCCTCGCGCCTTCTCTTCCAGTGCTCCGATGAAGAACTCCCCGAGCGCACCCTGCAGTTCTTCGGCGGCGAAGCGCCCGCGAGTCAGCCGCTTCCCTGGACCCTCCCGTGGAAGCTCGAACCCAAAGCCCTCCCCGACGACGCCAAAATTTTCCAGCGCCTCAGCGTGACCCAGTTCAGCAGCTACCTCGCCTGCCCCTTCCGTTTCTACCTCCAGCACGGCCTCCGGATGAAGGAAATCGATCCCGAAAAATCGGAGATGGATGCCCGGGACTTCGGTAACCTCATCCACAAAGCGCTCGATCGCTTCGCCCGCGATCCCGAGGCCAGTGTCTCCCCCGAAGAAAACGTGATCCGCGCCTCCCTCGAAAACGAAGTCGATGCGATCCTCTTCCAGCGCTACGGGTCGCAACTGTCGACCCCCGTCCTCATCCAGCGCGAAGCCGCCCGCCGCCGCCTCGCCTGGTGGGCGGAAATCGAAGCGCAGGAACGCGCCGACGGATGGCGCATCCTCGAACCCGAGACCAGCATCTCGACCGGGGATCCCCCCTTTTCCCTCGCCGGCCTTCCAATCTCAGGACGGATAGACCGCATTGAGGAACACAAGGACGGCCGCTTGCGCGTCTTCGATTTCAAGACCCACGCCGTCTACGACGCCGGCAAGTATCGCAACAAAACCGTGAGCGAATATCACATCGCCCCGATCAAGCGCACCGAGGAGGCGGAGAGCTTTCCCGAGTGGTCATTAGTCGAGAACGAGGACGGAAAAGCGGCGCGCTGGGTCGATCTCCAGATCCCGATTTATCTCATCGCGTTGGCGAAGCGCTTTCCCGATCGCGAGATGGTTGCCGGACACATCGCACTAGGACCGACCCGGGCCGAAATCGTCTTGGATCTGTGGAAGGGACTCGATGCGGAGCTGTTGGCGTCCGCGAAGAGTTGTGCCGAGGGGGTGATCGAAGCGGTCCGGGGACGGAAATTCTGGCCGCCTGCGGAGAGACTGCCCTGGAGCGATCCGTTCGAGGAGCTGTTGTTTGGTGAGGCGGGGGAGAGTGTGGATTCAGCAGCTTTACAAGATTCTCCGAGCGCGACCGCTAATCCTTCCCATCCATGAAATCACACAAATCCAATCATCCAAGACAGCGACTTGACCTACCGGATCATCGGCTGCGCAATGCGGGTGCACACGGCACTTGGCCCGGGCCTGCGGGAGAAGCCCTACGAAAGGGCGCTCGCCGTCGAATTTGAAGAGGAGAATATTGTGAACACCGGAGTAATTCCGCTACGGGCGTCGGATTAAAACCAGTACGCTTTTGGTTAGTTTGATTGTGGGGTTGGATTGAGTTAAGAGTGGTTTTCGCCGGGGATTCCGCTTCGAATCCCACCGCGAAGTGAAGGACGCATGGCTCAATTGGAGATACTAACAAAACATTATCGAGTCGTAAGGTCCCTCGGCGCTGCCTTGATGCGCCCTTTTTACTCACAAGAAAAAGATCACTTTTTTGGTTTGATCTTATTTGATGCTACTGACCCCGGAACCCCAGGTTCACGGCCTCGGCGATTCTGTAAATTTCTCCAAAAATCGCAGACCATTTACTAAAGCCATCGTATCTTGAGATCTCAGTTACACTGCTACGCTTCCGTTCTGCCGAATGCCCCTCCCGCCTGACAAAAACAGATATTGTAATTCCCCGTCATCGACTGAGGATTTCCTTGCTCAACTAACAACGGCACCAGTTTCCGATACCACACCGACGCTATCGATCGTTACCCCGTCCTTCAATCAGGCAGACTTTCTTGGATCGACGATCTCTTCGGTTGTGGAACAAAATTACCCCAAGCTTGAGTATGTCGTGGTTGACGGGAGCTCAACCGATAGAAGCAACGAGATCCTTCAGCAATCTTCAGATCGCCTTCACTGGTGGGTTAGCGAAGAAGATAGCGGACCGGAAGAGGCCATCAACAAGGGGTTCTCTCGAACTTCTGGAGAGATCATGGCTTGGATCGGGGCAAGCGACATGTACTTACCCTGGACGTTCTCTCTTGTTGCCTCGCTGTTTGAGCGCTTCCCTAAGGTCCAGTGGCTAACCACTCTCTTTCCTCTGCAATTGGACGAGAGCAGCCGGATCACTGGGCTGCATGAATTGCCTCCTTATTACCCGAAAGGGTTTTTCCGGGGAGAATACCTCAGCGTTGGAGGCCAATGGCGTCCCCGAGGTTGGATTCAGGCCGAATCCACCTTTTGGCGACGATCTCTTTGGGAGAAAGCGGGCGGCCAGCTCGACACGTCGCAGCACGCTTCCGATTTCGATCTCTGGGCGCGTTTCTTCAAACATGCAAAACTCTGGGGAGTCGCGAGCCCTCTGGCAGGTTGGCGCCTTGAAGAGAACCAGCGGGGACACGGGAATGAAGCCACTTATCATGAATCCTCCCTCTCTGTTCTCAATCGCTACGGCCATTCACCTACGGAGCCGGAGGACTCAGATCTCTCGCCCCGATTGCCGGAGAAGGCCCACGATTTACTGGTAGGGGCAGGCGTATTCCCCTCAGGACCCATCTTGCTCTTTGACGAAGAAAAAGGTGACTGGAAGAAGCAGCAGTTCCCCATCCGCGGAACCTACCACGAAGCTTCGCCCGCTCTCTTCGGGCTGGGGGAAATCGGTGAAAAAAAACTGCACGGAGCCGTTTAATCTCCCAGAAGTTTTCGCTTCAAACGAATGCGGGTCATTGATTCGACATTCTCCCTCTGAGGCTTCCCAAAAGTTTGTTCGACCAAGTCCAAGTATGGCTGATTGGTGAAGTAGGTATTCCATGCCTCATCCCTGAATTTCAGAACCTCCGCTGCGGACAGATGCCGCGTTGGGAGCGGTTCACTGTCATAGGAGAGAAATCCGTAACCCGAATAGGAATCAGGCAGCTTCCATCCGTTGGCTTTTGCCTTGTAGTAAAGTGGGCTTCCCGGAAGAGCCTGACAGGGATACATATTTGCCATTTCGGTGTTCAACTCCATCGCAAGATCAAGCGTCTCCTGCATACTCTCCACTGTGTCATCAGGAAAACCGAAGATGTAATTTGAAATCACGTTCATCCCTTCTGCTCGCACCGACGAGACGATCTTCCGGATGTTCACATCCTCGTAGCTCCCTTTGGAGACCTCTCTCCGAATCTCCTGACTTCCCGCTTCCACGCCAAGAGCCAGCCAGTCGATCCCTGCTTTTTGAAATTGCTCAAGATAGCGCTCACGAACCGTATCGACCCGGGAATAAGCCCACATGCGAAGCCCCATATTCCTCTCCGCAAGCCCATCGATGAGAGGGCCGAAATACCGCTTATCGAGGAAGAACATTTCATCCGCAATCCTGATCGTCTCCACCCCCAAATCCGCCAGCCGCTCAAACTCTCCCAGCATAAACTCCGGAGACCAGAAACGCATCCCCGTCGAGTCAGCCGCCGTGGCGCTGGGCGCATCGCTTGTGCGATTCACAATATTGATCATGCAGAAATCGCACTTAAACCTGCAGCCCAGCGAGGTATACATCGAAGCAAACGGAGTGCGGAGATCGTGATTAAATTCGGCGTGCCAGAAGTGAGCCCGGTATAGATCCAGCGGCTTTTCCCGGTATGGCAGGAGATCCCACGCCATTCCCGGGAGATCTTCGTCCATGCGATCAGACGGAACGACACGTTCCGGAGGATTCAGGACTGGATTGCCATCAACTTTGTATCCAATTCCTTTCACCTGCTCTATCCGCGCCTCCAAGTCAGTCTTCAACAGGTCGTGCAATGCGTAGACCCCTTCATTCAGGAGCACGAAGTCCACTTCGGACAACGCCAGAACTTCGCTCGGGAGAGCGCTAGTGTGCGACCCCACGAAACAAGTGCGAGCATCAGGGTGTTCCTCCTTGAGCGAACGCGCCAATCGAGTAGCCCCGATCATATTAGTCGTTCCAGAATTAGGATTCTGGCCATAGACCACGAAACAGATGAGTCGTGCCTTGTGCCCGGCGATCCGTGCCACCGCCAACTCGTCTCTGAGACGCTCGGCAGCGCAATCAAGGATGGACACCCCGAACCCCTTCGACCGACAGCTCTGAGCCAACAACAATGCCCACGTCGGGGGCTCGATCGCTGAAAAATTCTTGCTTAGATCCTGATAGGCATCTGCCGAAGAATCCGCGCTTACAAACAGGACATCGAGTGGACGGTTCACAAAAAATTAGAGAGCGTTGAGGATTTCGCAGAGCCGCCCGATCTTCCCGGGATCCAACGACGGGTAGTTACCGATGTAATATCCGTAAAAGTGCACGTGGTTCACATTCGGGAAATTCTCGCACTCGTCAGGAGATAAAAGCGGTCGCAGATACGGTTGTCGCATCTGGTTTCCACCGCCCGACATGCCCCGCCGAAACTCCACCCCGGCACCTCGCAGGGCACCCTCGACACGGCTCCGCAGCGCATCGTCGGCATCTCTCAGAAGAAGCGTGAAAGCGTAGTTGCAACTGCCATCGAGGTTGAATTCCGTGAAGAACTTTTTCTGATCGAGCCCTTCTAGAAACAATCGTAAGTTTCGCCTTCGAATCTCGTTATTCGCATCGAGCCTCTTCAGCTGACTCCTCCCGATCACCGCATTGACCTCAGTGCTTCGGACGTTGTAGGCAGCATGGCTGAATATAAAATCGGGATTTAAGTCAGGATGACGTTCAGCAAAGCCGTCGCGCACTTCTTTCGATCCGGATTCCCTCACCATTCCGTGAGAACGAAGCATGCGCAGAATGTCGTAAAGCTCCTCATCATCCGTACAGATCATGCCGCCCTCGATCGTGCTCAAGTGATGCGCATAGTAAAATGAGAAGTTCGACATCCACCCGAAACTCCCCAGCTTCTGTCCATCAAAAGTCGCCCCGTGTGACTCGCACACATCCTCTACCAGCGGAATCTCGCGGGCCCGCAATTCGTCGAGCAAGCGCTGAGTGAGCCCGTTGTATCCAAGCACATGGGTGATAAAGACCGCCTTGGTCCGGGGAGAGATTTTCGAAAGAATAGCATCGGTATTCATCGCCAGCGTGCGCGGATTGATATCGGCGAACACGGGGGTATGACCATTTTGCAACACCGAAGCAACGTCGGAGACCCAGGTCAGAGGGGGGGTAATGACCTCCCCTTCGCCCTTGAGTATTCGAAGAGCCGACATGGACAGTAAGTTGGCGGAAGACCCCGAGTTCACAAAAACACTGTGGCCAACCCCCAACCAGTCGCTCCATTCCTGCTCGAAACCACGCACCTGGGAGGACTGTGTCAGGATCGGATCCTCTTCTTTCAAAAGAACGATCGCAGCATCGAGATCTTCCCGGTTAATATTGCTCGCCATGAGCGGCCAATCGAGGGAATCACTTCTCATTATAAAAGTCTCCGTATTCTACCAGGATCGTGCTCATCCCATCCTCGCGATGCAGCGCTTTGCTGTAGGACGAAACAATATCCCCGGGCTCTTCCAGCCGAATTACTTCGATGTTGGTGCACATCGATTGAAACGCTTCCGTAAAATCGCCGACGTGCTGGTGCTGAGGATAAAGTGGACGCTCCGAACCGATTCCGGTTCGAATGATGACCTTCGGCTGAAACCCTCCAGCTGAAATCAACTTCATCTTATCCAGATGGTTGACCAATTGATTGACGGCAAGGAGGAGAAAGTTCCATCGGGGGAACACCGATACCGGAATCGAACCGTTCAGTGCCATGCCTGTGGACATGCCTAACTGAAGCTCTTCAATAACGGGTAACTCAATCAGCTTTTCTCGCGGTATCTCCTTTAGCGTGTTCGTCATGGCAGTACCAGGGCAGGCAACGGCCTGGCCGAGAAAGATGGTGCGCTCATCTGCCGCCAGTAGTTCCATGGCGCGACTCAGTTCATCAAAATACTTCATCTCAGAACTGGACTCTCACACCGGCCCCTGCGTGAGGGTATTTTGATTGGTAATGATAGTGAACCACCATCGGATCGGAGCTTCCCTCGTAGGTCAGTTTCTCCTGATTCCACGCCTCCCGGGTGCTGGTACAAACTGACATGCCATTGTCTTCCACAATAAAGCGGATGGGTAGTTCATGATTCCGCGAATACTTGATGGCTTCATGAGCGATCCCCGTTTCCGAAGTCATCTCTCCCAGAAAGCAATGTACCCGTCCCGGCTCGCCTTTGCGCTTCAAGTCCATCGCAACCCCGACCGCGATGGGTATGATTCCCCCCACGATGGCCGACGAAACCACTCGATGCTCAGGAAAGCAGAGGGAAATCGAATACCCGTCAAGAATCTTCGCTTTGACCTCTTCTTTGGGAACCCCCTTCAGGAGACACTGATAGTGGCTGCGCCACGAGCACATGACCCAGTCGTCCGTTTGGACCTCTTCGAAGACACGAATCATCTCTTCTTCATTCCCCGAATAGAGGTGAATCGGGGCAAGAATCTGCGCTTCGTTGAACAAATCTGCGATCTGAGATTCAAATTGGATCAATTCTTCACAAGTCATCTCGGTGTTCGTTCTTCACAATGCCTCAGGTGATTGAACATGCCTTACCAACTGAGTGCAACAATCCTATTCCCGATTGGAAAAAATTATCTGGCTTCCCGTTTTCTCCATCTCGAACGGAACGCTGACGAAGCCCCGCAATTCCTTGCGAATTCGTTGATGTGTAGAAGGAGGAGCGAAGACAAGAAAAAAGCCCCCCCCACCAGCGCCCAGCAACTTTCCTCCAATCGCCCCGGCAGAGCGAACTTTCTCATAAATCGAATCGATATCTGGACTGGAAACCATGTCGCTCAATTCCCGCTTCTTTCTCCAGGCCTCATGCAGCAACTCCCCGAAATTCGAAATATCGCTTCCGCTGGCGATGATGGCGACACCTTGATCTACATGCTCTCTAATCGTTCGAAGAAGCGTCTCCTGTGAAGAGAAATCACGGGCATAGCTGGATGCGACATCTGAGGAAATCCGTTTCATTCCGGTATAGAAAAGCATCAGGTGTGACGACAATTCCACTACTCTCGAATACGGAAGATTCACCGGATTAACTGAAAACTCGCCGGATCGCATGAAATCGATCCGGTTCAATCCACCGTGCGCGACACTCACCTGATCCTGCGATCCAACAGTCTCGCCAATGTGATGCCGCTCGATTTCAATACTGTCCTTTGCAAGCGCCTCCTGATCCGTTCTCTCTCCCTGCAATTCACGCAAAGCATGGAGAAGCCCTACTGTGAACGCCGAACTCGATCCCATTCCACTTTGCCCTGGCAAATCTCCATCGTGGTGAATCTCGACCCCTTCTTCAATTCCAAGGAACCGGAGCGTTTCCCTCACCGATGGATGAACAATTTCACTGGAGCGATTAACCAATTCGATTCTGGACCAAACCACTCGAAGTCGATGCTCAAAGAAAGGCGGCAAAAACCGGCACGTGACGTAGCAGTATTTGTTGATGCTGGTTGATAGAACGGCTCCACCGTTCTCAAGATACCAGGCTGGATAGTCCGTTCCCCCTCCGAAGAAAGAAATGCGATAGGGAGTCCGGGTGATAATCATGCTGTGCCTTCCCTATCCTCAAACGCACCCGAATTGTCCATCACAAAAGCTTCGGCTTGCGCCAGTGACTCAGGAGTGCCTATGTCGAGGAAGGGTACCTGAGTCACACTCACTTCCAATTTCGCACCTTGATCGATCAACTCAGGGAACACGTCCAATTCGAAACTCAGAGGCGTTCGATCAGGGAACAGGCGAAGTGAGGACGCACGAAACAAATAGACGCCTGCATTGATCACACCGCGTCCGGGCTTCTTCTCGCGAAAGGACTGCAGCCTGCCTGCTTCGTTAAACTCGACTGTCCCATATCGCGATGAGTCATCCATTTCGACACCCAGCATGCTGCCATCAAGATCGGTTCGCTCCAACCCATCAACCAACTCAGAAAGGGATGCCAGTGCCAGAGAGTCGCCATTCACGACCAGCCAACCATCGGGTGATGTCCCGCTATGGCGAACCGCATGAAGAAATCCACCCGCAGTTCCCATGGGGGAATTTTCCCGCACACAACTCACCTCCACCTCGGGCACTGGGGAAGACTGAAAATGCGCCTCGATCACCTCGCAACGATACCCGGTAGAAACCACAAATCTCCGGAATCCCTGAGCGACAAGATAGCGGACGATCCACTCGATAAATGGCCGCCCATTCGCCGGAGCCATCGGCTTCGGAAGATTCTCAAGGGTTCCCGCCAGACGGGTTCCATAGCCCCCCGCAAGGATGACGACGACGAGGTTTTCGCGGCGAGAAGTCACAAGTCGAGAATCAAATATTAGAGTAAACCGAATCACGCAGAATCGTGTAGCCTTTGATCAGTTCCTGAACTCCCCGATCCAGCCCCCACTGAGGGTGAAACCCAGTCGACCCGATCCTCTGATTGGAAACGATGTAGTCGCGCTTGTCCGGGTCTTCCCCGATCTCGGCCTCAAAATACATGAACTTCGGGAGGTGCTTTTGGATCAATTCACAGAGTTCCAGCTTGGAAAGGTTCGCATCATCCAGCCCCACGTTGTAGGGACGCCCTTTCATCTCATCGAAATTCTCGATCGCATGAAGAAACACCCGCACCACATCACGGATGTGAATGTAATTCCGCTTGAAGTGTCCCTCGAAAATCACCAGAGATCGATCATTCAATGCCCGGTAGACAAAATCATTCACCAACAGGTCCAGACGCATCCGGGGCGATAAACCAAACACGGTGGCAAATCGGAAGCTCAAGCTCTCACTCCGACTCAAGGCCGCTTCCTCTGCCTTAACTTTGGTCACACCATAGGTGCTGAGTGGTCGCAAGGGCGAATCTTCTGAGCAGGGCGTGTCAGGCTGTCCAATTCCGTATCCACTGTTCGTGACCGGAAGAATGATTCTCTGCCCATCACCAGCCAAACGACAAAGCATCTCGACTGCTCCCTGATTGGTGCTTTCAGTGGCGAGACGATCCGTATTGCAAAGCGGGACACCGACCAAAGCCGCCAGTGGAATGATAAGATCTGCCTTTTCCAGCAAGGGCTTTACGGTAGATTCCTCACGACAATCCCCCCGTACGACTCGAAACGATTTATAGTGACAGCATTCCAGCAGACTGTTCTGCCGGAACATGAAATTGTCCAACACCGTCACTTGATACCCCTTCGCCAATAGGGCCGGCGTCAACATGGATCCGATGTATCCGGCACCTCCGGTGATGAGAATATTCATGAAGGACTCAGTATGCAGGCATCAACTTTCGCCGCAATGCATTTCCGTGTCCGTCTCATGGTTTGAGCCAACTGACAGGGCGTGCA
>JARGOP010000093.1 GCA_029233965.1 Verrucomicrobiales bacterium
CTCTTCACAGACCCGCGCCGGTGTCATTTATTTTGAGGCAATTCGCCCCCAGCCTTGACTCCACCTTGTTTTCATGGCCTGATCTTTACACGAAGACACGATTCCACCTTTTCTCCTCCTGCCCCCCTTTAATCCCGCCAGGACCGCCGCACTGGTAACAACTCCTTGAAAAAGCGAATTCCCGTCAGTCCCCCGGCACAGCCGGGTTGGTTCTCCCGAATGCTTGGGATTCGGATCGAGACATCCGAGTCCGAATCGGGCTGGGTGTATTTCCACCGAAGAGGGCCGCAGCTCTGGCGCGTAGTCCTTCTGCTTGGAGTTCTTTCCTTTTCCACAGTATTTTCCGGCTTTTTGGCAAATCGCTTCCTGAGACAACACGTCAACGAGTGGTCTGCTCAAAACCATCTTGCCCGGGGCCAGTTGGCTTGGGATGCCGGAGAATTTGGTGTCGCTCTCAATCGGGCCGGTTCCGCGCTTGCCATCGAGCCAGGCCTTCTTGACGCCCTGCGATTGAGACACCTTGCGGGCGTCAAGACGCTTGATCAGCAGGTCCTCCATTTCGGTGATGCGCTCATCTCGCGTCCGCGTGCCTCCCCGGAAATGAAGGCAGAGGTTCTTCGAACATTCCTCGATTTCGGCGGTGCGAGATTGTTTTCGGAAGCTTGGGAGAAGTGGACCGGGCAGCAAGAGCGCGACCTGGAGCCATTCCAACTCCTGCAACTTGAGTTTCTCGCAAAGTCTGGACAGCTGCCCCAATTCTTCACGCAGCTCGGGGAAATAAGGGCACAAATCGTCGATGGATCGGATACCGCGTACCAGGCCGATCTTCTCGAGATTGAAGCCCGTCTCGCCACGGGTATTGAAAGCGATGGAGACAAGGCCGATACCCTGGCGCTCTTGCTCTTGGACCGGGTCTTGTCGGCTCGTCCCGGCGGCGAACCGACTTCTATCATCAGCAAACTGATCTTCCTGCTCGATTCATCCGATCCCCGGCGATGGAAGCCCGAGGTGGCATTGTCCCTGCGTGACCGGCTGCGTCGACTTCCTGAAGGGGTAGACGGGAAGGCCGCCGATAGCTTGGATGATACCCTGCGACTGGCTGGCAGTGAGGCAGGGCTTCCTCTCCTACCCTTTCCCGAGTCTGGAGGGCGGGATCGGCTCCCGATGGAAATGACCACGACGACCGAGGGTAAAGTCCGCACTTTCAAATTCAAACCTAACGAGGAGGGCTTGCCCCCTTTGATTCCGGAGAATTCCGGCTCGGAGGGAGTGGCTTTGGAAGCCGTCTTCGGGCAGCGTGCCACGCACCTGGCAAGGGAAATGACTCTCCACGAGATTGTCGAGGAACGTCGTTCCCAAGGTAAGGAATCTCAGCTCGCTGCTTGGCTTCTGAGGCATCGTGAAGCCCTGAAAGTTCTGGATCTCTGGGAGCAGGCGGAAAGCATACGGTCCTCGGAATTTTATCTTGCCGTCATGGAAGCCTTGATTCTCGTAGAGCGATACGAGGAGTTTCATTGGCTGGCGAAGTTTCCGCCTCGCGACGTCAGTAGGCTCTCCCTTGAGGTTTTCAGGGCATTAGCCTTTTCCGCGGAGGAGCGCGATTCGGAAGCGGTTTCCGCGTGGCAGCAGGCCATGCAGCTTGCCGAACTCGACTTCACTCGAAATAACTTCCTCTGGCTTTCCCGCGTCGCCCTCGATGCGGGTGAGGAGAACGTCGCCCTGGAAGCCATCGTAGGGGCGAGTAAACATCCGCTGGGAGTCATGCCGGAGGCCGTGGAGATTGAATGGGTGGTGCCGGTCCTCGTGGAGCGGGGAAGATTCAACGATTTGCTCACTGTCACGAAGCGGCTGATGAGATTCGACAGCAGCCCGGTCCTCATCAATAATGCTTTTTACATCGGGGTGGTGACGGGGAATGGAGAAGGGATCAGCGAGGAGATACTCTCGCGTGCAGCACGTCTTGCGGAAGAGAACCCATCCTACCCGCAGATCCGCAACACGGCCGCCTTGCTCCATGCCCTCGCGGGACGCGGAGAGGATGCTCTCGCTTTCTACCATGATTATGAACTCGGTGAAATGGGATGGCACCAGTTTTCCCAGGTGAGGAGGGCAACCCTGGCTCTCGTGTTGCGTGCGAACGGATTTCGGTCACCCTGGGAAAAGATCCGCCTGTCGATAGATTGGTCCAAGCTCTCGCCGCCCGAACGCAAGTTTTTCAGAGAACACCTTCCAGAGCCCGAGGAAGAGAGTGAGAAAGCAGAGGAATCCTGATCGGCACGATGTCCTCGCAAGCCGAGGTAGAGGTGGTCGATTCAGACCGGTCGACAAGGCCGACGGGTGAACTTTGGTGGCTTCCGAACGCCTCGAGCCCGGAATATTGGAGCAACCTGATGGAGGTTCCGGGAGAGTGTGCCGGAGTGCGAACGAGGGGCAGATTACCCGAGGGATCGTTTCTTCCGGCGGAAGGCTGTTACGAACAACAGAATCGAAAGGCCGAAGGCCGTGGAGGGTTCCGGAACCGCAGAGGTGTCTGCGGCGACGATGGGGGCTGTGGAAGCCGTGCCATCCGTGTTGGTATCGGGCGTGTAGAAGTCAGAGCCTAGCTCTGTGACACCATCGGCTTGAAAGAGCACGATGCGCCCGGCCTTCATGAAGTAGGTCTGATTATTCGGACTCGCTGGCGCGTTGGAGGATAGCGTGGCAGAGTAGTCCCCCGGCGTCAGGAGTGTCGACGTAAATGAGAAGTCTTCGGGTACATAACTGCTCTTTGAGAAGTTGGCCGGTCCCAGGGTAGAAGTGGCGATCACGGTCCCCGTGCCACCCAGGTTGTTGTAAAGCTCGAAGACAGCCGCCTCTACAGTACTACCTCCATTTTTCATAGCAAACCGGGCCAGGTCCACTGTGATGTTTTGCGAGACAGAGAAATTCCAGATCCGAGGTTCGTTGATATTCAGGCCGAGATTCGCCCCGGTTTGGTCGAGCGAGATGATAATTTCCGCCTTGGCGATGCTGCCAGCAGAAATCGCGAAGGCAAAAGTTGTAAGCAGCAGGAATTCCCTCATGTCACGAGACTGGGGTTGTACTAAATTTGGGGCGATTGATCAACCGGGCATTCTAGCAGCCATCACATTTTGGCCGGCAAAGAATGCAATTTACCATGATATCTTTCTTTTTTCAATCTTTTAACTAAATAATGTTTAACGAGTTAAGATAAAATTAATATCAAAAGAAGCGGAGGAAATAAGCAGCCGAAGTTGCTGCGAATTACCTTTTCCATTCCCCCGGCAGCTATTCCATCGAAGGACCGGGGCCGGGGGCACTTGTTTGAGGGCGCTACCGCTCGATCCTCGTGGAGAACTCCGGGCAGGGGAGTCGTGTTTGGCGCGATTATCTCAGGACCGTGATCGACTATGTCCATCTCAACCCCGCGAGAGCAGGTCTGGTGGACGGGAAAGAAACCAGCGTGAACGATTACCCCCGGATCAGTCTCGCGCATGCGCATGCGCCCGCGAAACGTCCCGGCTGGCTCATGATCGGAGAGCTGCTGGATCTCTTCGGAGAGCGGGATACGGCGGCAGGACGAAGGAAATTGATCGCGCGCGATGATCAATGGGGCGAAGCTAAAAAGGAATGAACTCATGGGAGGACTGATTCGCGGACTTCCCGTCACATCGTCCACGTCCTATTTTCCGGACTCCAGTTCAATATGATCCCGCGCTTTTTATTCCCGGTTCTTTCCGTGCTTGCTTCCTCGTTTTACCTGCCTGCAGGCGCAGAAGAACTCTCGATCCACCATCCCAACATCGCCGATGTCACTCGGTTTGCCGGATCACCTGACATTGTCACTCCAACCGGCATTGCCGTGGCTCCGGACGGCCGGGTCTTCGTTCAGGAAAATCACACCCATCATCGCCCGGAAGACTACGTTGGCCCGGAGAAGGATCGCATCTACATTTTCGAAGATACTGACGGCGACGGGGTCCACGACAAACGCACCATCTTTCACGAAGGACTCGAGACCAGCACCGACCTGCTTTTTGACAAAGATGGTCATCTCTACGCGACGACACGCCGGGACGTCTTTCGTTTTCCCAATGCCGCCAGCCTCGAGGTCGCCGAAGGTGAACCCGAACTCATTGTTCACTGCGATACCGAGTGCGACTATCCCCATGACGGCGTCTCCGGCCTCGCCATAAATCCTCACTCCCCCGGGTGGCTCTACTTCGGTTTCGGCGAGAACCTCAATCACGACTTTACCTTCGTCGGCTCCGATGGAACACGAATCACGGGAGGCGGCGAAGGCGGCTCCTCCTACCGGTGCCGGCTCGACGGTTCCGGTCTCGAGCAACTCTCGATCGGACACTGGAACCTGTTCGGAATGACTTTCGACCTCGCCGGCAACCTCTTCGCGACTGACAACGATCCCGGTAACAGCCCACCCAACCGCCTGCTTCACATCGTCAACGGCGGTCACTACGGTTTCGAAATGCGCTACGGCCGCTCCGGGCGCCACCCGCTCCAGACCTGGACCGGGGAATTCCCGGGCACACTGGGCATGGTTTCATCGATCGGGGAAGGTGCCTGTGGCGTCATTCCCATTGCCCCCGGTGAGCTACTCGTTGCGTCGTGGGCCGACAACCGGGTCTATCGTCATGTCCTGAAGCCGAAGGGCCGCAGCTTCACCGCCTCGCGCCATCTCTTCATTTCAGGCTCGAACGAGTTCCGCCCCGTCCATTTCAGCTACAACGCAGATGGCAGCGAGCTTTACCTTACCGACTGGGTTCAGCGCAACTACCCCGTCCACGGCAAAGGCGCTGTCTGGCGGGTCAAGTTCAAAAAGCCCGTCAACCTTACCCTGACTGAGCCACAACCAGCCATTGAAATGGATCCTGAGGAAGCGTTCAGCGCTCTCGGAAATCCGGATCCTTATGTCCGCACCGAGGCCGTTCGCATCGTATCAAAAAATCCCAGCCGGGACTGGAGGTCTATCGAAGATCCCGTGGCGAGAGCCCACTTTGCTGTCGCCCTGCAACGCTCCGGTCTCGAATCGGCACGCAGTCACATTCCTTCACTGCTTCAGGATCCTGCCGAAGAAGTTTGTTTCGTCGCTGTTAAATGGATAGCGGACGAAAAACTGTCGGAATTCCGAACCCAACTTCTCGAGCAAACTCATCGGCGCTACCTGACTCAGCCGCTGCTCTTTGCCATTCTCGCTTCCGAGCAGATTCTCGACGGGGCCAAGCCCTCCGATCACCCCACTCCCGGGCAATTAAGTACCATCTTCAACGATAAATCACGTGATCCCCAGGTCCGGGCGCTTGCACTCAGCATGTCTCCGCCAGACGGCTTCTCCACGGAACGCCTCGCGCAGTTAGCCTCCGGTGGCCCCCGCATGCTGCAACTCGAAGCCATCCGCAACCTCCAGGCATCTCAGTCTCCTGAGCGGGTCGGAGTGCTCACCACTCTGGCGCTCGACCAGGAACAACCTTCTCAGATCCGGGCGGAAGCCGTTCTCGGTCTGGCTCACATTGCCGAGGACCACGGCCCGCTTCTCACCGATTTAAGCTCCGACAGCGACCCCGCTGTCGCTTTTGAAGCCCAACGCGCCCTCGCCGCTGCCGGGTTGCAGGCACGGGAGCTTGCCGAAAAACCGAACTCCTTCGATGCCGGCGAGTGGACCACCATGCTCGATTCGCTGCCTGGAAAACCGGACACCGAAGCCGGCCGCCGCATCTATTTCCACCCCCGCCTCGCCACCTGCGCCAGCTGCCACCAGATGGTTGGAAGAGGCGTCCAGGTCGGTCCTGACCTGACCACCATTCATCAACAGGCCGGCGTCAGCCGCGAGTGGCTTTTAACCCACATTCTAAATCCCAACGAAATCATCGCCCCGCAGTATCTCCCCTGGCAGGTCACCAGAACCGACGGTACTGCCTCCATGGGATTCGTGCTTCGCAAGGGAGGCAAGCGTGAGACTTACCTCGGAATCGACGGAAAAGAATTCTCCATCGAGAAAACAGAAATTGTCAGCAGCACCGAGTTGGATATCTCCCTGATGCCACCCGGCCTGCTCTCTCCTCTCCAGCCCGGGGAGATCCGGGACCTGCTGGCCTACCTGCTCGAGGAACGCTAGCGGCTTTCGTCCAGCAACTCCACTTCCGTGAAACAGGCGCCTTCCGGCCGGCCAATGGATGAAAAACGGAACGCGGTGACTGCTTTCATCAATGGAAAATCTCTTCCTGCGCACAACTGCATAGAATCCATGAACCGCTCACTGTTCCGCCGATACTCCTGTAAGTGGTCCGTTTCGCTGTTCTCTTCGCCCCGGTATGAACCGGTGACTTAGGTAACGCATCGACCCGCCCAGATCCAGTCAGACGCCCGGCGGGTCGTGGCAGTGAAGAAGAGTTTTCGCGGTTTTACGAGAGAAAACAACGCCGGGCGGCCCGCGGGAACTTCACGCTGAAAGGAGGAAGTATCGAGTCACGATTGCTGCCCCGCCGGGTTGCCCGGGAGTCGGAACGGGATCTGCTGAAGCGAGTTTGGGGAGGGATGTGTTTAAAAAGTGTTGCCTGAATCCGGAAACGGAAACAGGGTGGAATCTGTGACCTGACCCTCTTGAATGAATTTAAGAATAAAGGTATGTCAGGGTTTCAGGAGGCCGAGCGAATCGAGAAACCCGGAGATTTTTTGAATCGTCTCTTCGTAGACGTCTTCCTTTCTCATCAGGTATCCATGGGCGCCCCCTTCGTTGATTACGAGTTCGCTCCTGTTCCCGGCGGCGAGCATGTTCTCATGGAATTCCTTTGCTCCGGCAAACGGGGTCGTCATATCGGCCGTTCCGTGAAATGTGATTGTCGGTGGCAGACCGGCGCGGACGTGATCGACGGGAGACAATTCCATCCAGCGTTCGCCGATTTTGGCCTGACCGTATCCTTCTTTTGACGTGTCGATCACAGGAAAGAGAAGAACGAGTGCGTTCGGCATGCAGGAAACGCCGGTGTCTTCGCCCTCTTCATTGACCTCATTAAAGAGCGCTGTCGCTGCCGCGAGATGACCTCCCGCTGATCCTCCGCTGACGGTAATCCTGTCGGGATCGATTCCGAATTCCTCCGCGTGCGAGCGGACGTAGCGAACCGATGAACGGGCGTCTTTGACACAGTCAAATACGGTCACTGATTTGTCCGGTTTATAGAGCCGGTATTCCGGAGCGATGCCGACCATGCCGTAACGCTTCGCCATGTCGGCAGCGAAAGGGTACATCCGGCTCGGGTCCATGCCCTGCCATCCGCCTCCGTGAATGATGTGAAAGCAGGCCCGCTTATCCGTTGCTTTCCAGCCTTCCGGAAGGAAGACTCGCAACTCAAGCTCGCGACCATGCACTTTTTTGTAGACCACCGTCTCGTCGGGTTGGAGTGACTTCAGCCGGTTGCCGATATATTCGCCGGATGATTTTTTGGCCGCAGGTGCCGGGGTCTCTGAAAAGACGGGCGTAGTCGCAGAAAAAGTGAGAGCGAGGATCGCGAGAGACGTTTGATTTCGAAAACGAGAAGACATAGCGAAAGAGCGTTGCAGAAAGAGTCCCTCTGGACAAGGCCTTCATCAGGGGCGCAAGCCGCAGAAGAAACCTGCGGATTCGGGGATAGGTCGGCCCACGGCATCTGCCCTTTTTCCGTTACCCATGTCCCCGGTCCATCTGTTACTCATGTCGCCGGTTTAGACCGGAATCATCGGGGGTATGGACGGGGTGAGAGGGGGCGCTGCGAGTCATTTGCTTCCGAAATAAAAGTGGATTGTCAGTTGATAGCGGTCGCTGGATCATAGAAATTCCAAGCTCAGACCATCGTTATCATATGAGACGCCTTCCGTTCACCCTCGCCTTTTTATTTCTCCTCGTGAGTCCGGTTAAGGCGAAGGAAGCGGAAGAGGTTCCACCCCGGCCGAATATTATCCTGCTCATGGGCGATGACCATGGTTGGGAAGAAGTCGGTTACCATGGCCACCCGTATGTCAAAACGCCCTGCCTCGATGAAATGGCTGCGTCCGGATTGCGCCTCGATCATTTCTATGCGCAGCCGAGTTGCTCCCCGACACGGGGCAGCATCCTGACGGGTCGTCATCCCAATCGCTACGGGATTTTCCGCCCGGGTTATTCGATTCGACCTGAGGAAGTGACCGTTGCGCATCTGTTGAAGAAGGCAGGGTATGCGACGTCTCATTTTGGAAAGTGGCATGTCGGTCCGGTCAAGGAAACCTCGCCCACAAACCCGGGAGCGATGGGGTTTGAGGAATGGCTTTCTCACGACAACTTCTTTGAATTGGATCCTGTTCTTTCGCGAAACGGCGGGCCGCCCGAAAAATTCCACGGTGAGAGTTCAGAGATTCTCATCGACGAAGCGATCAACTACCTGGAGAAAAGAAAACAGGCGAGAGAACCGTTCTTCACCGTGATCTGGTTCGGATCTCCTCACGAGCCCTACAGCGGGATCGAAACCGACCTCGCCCTCTATCGGGATTTGCCCGGAAAATATGCTGACGTCACGGTAAGTCTGACTTCCAATGAAACCGGACTGCGAGTGAAACGGCCGTTGCGCGACGTCTTGATCGAGCGCTATGCCGAGATCACGGCAATGGATCGCTCCATTGGCAAACTGCGCAACGCGCTGAAGACGCTCGATCTCAGGGACAATACCTTGCTCTGGTATTGCGGAGACAATGGGATTCCGCCGAGTGGCCTGCGGGAATCCCGATTCCGCGGACTCAAAGGCAAGGTGTATGAGAATGGGATTCGCGTTCCCGGAGTCATTGAGTGGCCGGCAGGAATACGGACGCCGCGTGTTTCGACCGTGAATGCCGTCACCTCGGATATGTTACCAACCTTGTGTGCCCTCGCTGGTGCGAGTACGCCTGAGGTTCCATTGGATGGGATCGACCTGGTGCCACTTTTGAATGGCAGGATGAAGGAACGCGGCGAAGCGATTGAGTTTTGGAATTTCCCCGTGAGGAAAAGCAGCGGAAGCGAGAAGCCCTATCTTGATCCGGAATTGCAGAAAGGCACCACTCCCCTGGCGAAACAATCGGGTGGTCTCTTCACTCGAAATTTTCGGAACGATCATCATCCGGGGATTACAGAGGACGACTTTCGCGGAGAGCGGGCGATCCTGACAGATGACTACAAATTAGTCATCGACGGCGACAGGGGCACCGGCGTTGAGCTGTTTGATCTGAAGAAGGACATCGGCGAGACAAACAACCTCGCCGATTCGCATCCTGAGATTGTGGATCAGTTATCCGGGCAACTGCGCGACTGGCAGGAAAGCGTCATGAACAGTCTCATGGAGCGGGACTATCAAAAGTAATCTCCTGTCTGCCGAACATCCCGTCCAGAGTGGATTCGGGGCCCTGGCAGTGACGCCTACCCTGAAACGGGAACGTTCCCGGCGCTTGTCCGACCCGGCAGGTTCAGGGCTCCGTGAAGGCAAGCGGAAGGGGTAAGAGGGCGGGATCCGCCAAGTCACGCAAAGCACGGAACAAGATCTGCGATGCTGTCCGGAGGCATCGCCTGTAGTGGTTATTTCAATCCCACCGTAAAACCCCATGAAAGCAGCTGTCTTCGTCGAACCCGGTCGAATCGTTCTTGAAGAAAAACCCAAGCCGGAGGTGGGGGCGGGCGATGCGCTCATTCGCATCACGACAACCACAATCTGCGGAACGGATGTCCACATTCTCAAGGGGGAGTATCCCGTCGCGAAGGGACTAACGGTCGGACACGAACCGGTGGGAATCATCGAAAAGCTTGGTCGCAATGTGCAGGGCTACGAGGAAGGGCAACGCGTCATCGCCGGGGCGATTTGCCCGAGTGGGTATTCCAGCGCCTGTCTCGAAGGGCTCCACTCCCAGGACGGTCAGAGCGCCGCGCACGGTCTCAAACCTCTGGGCGGCTGGCGCTTTGGCAATACCATTGACGGCTCGCAGGCGGAGTACCTTCTCGTGCCCGATGCCATGGCCAACCTTGCGCCGGTCCCTGATGCCCTGACGGATGAACAGGTCCTTATGTGCCCTGACATCATGTCGACCGGATTTGCCGGGGCGGAATCGGGGAACATCAAAATCGGAGATGCCGTGGTCGTCTTCGCCCAGGGTCCGATCGGCCTTTGCGCGACTGCCGGGGCGAGGCTGCGCGGCGCGACGACGATCATCGCGGTCGAGACCGTCCCCGAGCGGATCGAGATGGCGAGGCGTTTCGGGGCTGATCTCGTGATCGATTTCAGCAAGTGCGATCCGGTCGATGAAATCATGAAGGTGACGAACGGTCGCGGCGTCGACGTGGCCATCGAAGCCCTCGGGCTGCAATCGACCTTCGAGAGCTGCCTCCGCGTCCTGAAACCGGGCGGAACTCTGTCGAGTCTCGGCGTCTACTCGGAAGATCTCACCATTCCCCTGGCTGCCTTTCACGCCGGACTGGGAGACAACAGGATCGTCACTTCGCTGTGCCCGGGCGGCAAGGAGCGGATGCGCCGGTTGATGAATGTGATTGCCTCGGAGCGCATCGATTTCGGGCCGCTCATCACCCACCGCTTTGGACTCGAGCAGATCGAAGACGCCTACGAACTCTTTGCCAACCAGAGAGACGGGGTCCTCAAAATTGCCATCACGCCGTAGATCGATGGGTCACCATTGGCATCATGAATCCCCCGAGGTCGTTCTCGGGGAGTTGACCTCCTCGACGGAGGGCCTCTCTCAGGAAGAGGCGGCCGCGCGCCTGCTGACCTGTGGCCCGAATCGTCTTCCCGAACCGAAAAAGCGGGGGGCGCTCTTGCGCCTGGTTCTGCATTTCCACAATATCCTGATCTACGTGCTCCTCGGATCGGCGGCGATCACGGCTGCGTTGGGGCACCTTACCGACACGCTGGTGATCCTCGCGGTGGTCATCGCCAATGCGGTGATCGGTTTCGTCCAGGAGGGCAAAGCCGAGAAGGCGATGGGCGCGATCCGGCGCATGCTGGCTCTCCGGGCTTCGGTCCTGCGGGACGGCACTCGTCAAAGTATTGAAGGCGAAAACCTCGTTCCCGGGGACATCGTGCTGCTGGAGGCGGGTGATAAAATTCCTGCTGACCTCCGACTTATTCAAGCGCACGGCCTCCGGATCGAGGAGGCGATTCTGACAGGAGAATCGGTCCCGGTGGAAAAAGAGGTGGAGACGGTCGGGGCTGACGCGCCCCTGGGAGATCGCAGCTGCATGGCGTTCAGCGGCACGCTCGTCACCAGCGGGACGGGACGGGGCGTTGTCGTCACCACAGGAGCGAATACGGAAATCGGGCGCA
>JARGOP010000149.1 GCA_029233965.1 Verrucomicrobiales bacterium
ACGGTGGCCCGTTCCGGGACGAAAAAAGGGAGACCTTGCGGCCTCCCTTTTTCAAAGATCGATGAATGAAGACTCAGTTCAGTCTTCGATCAACTCAGGCCACTGCGTGTGAAACCACTCACCGGCAGGCTTGTCGATCCGCTCGTAGGTGTGCGCTCCAAAGAAATCCCGCTGCGCCTGGAGAAGGTTCGCCGGAAGAACCGGGGAACGATAGGCATCGTAGTAACTCAACGAAGCGCTGAAAGCCGGCATCGGAATCCCGTTCATCACTCCGAGGGCGACAATCTCACGCCAGGCACCCTGGTTGGAGTTGAGAATCTCGGTGAAAAAATCATCGAGCATGAGGTTCGTAAGGCCCGAATCACGCTCATAGGCCTCCGTGATGCGATTGAGAAAACGCGCCCGGATAATGCAACCCCCGCGCCAGATCCGCGCACAGGAGCCGAGATCCACACCCCAGTCGTGCACCTTGCTGACTTCCTGAATGAGGTCGAGGCCCTGGGCGTAGGAAATGATCTTCGAAGCATAGAGGGCGTCGTGCACCTTCTGAACGAGCTCCTCTTTGTCCATCGTCACCGCTGCTTCCGGCCCCTGAAGGATCGGAGCCGCCGCGAGACGCTCGTCCTTCTTCGAAGAAAGAATGCGGGCCTCCACCGCGGCATTGATCGTCGAAATGACGACCGCATTGGCGGCTGCGTTCATCACCGTCCAGCGACCGGTTCCTTTTTGACCTGCCTTGTCGACGATGAGATCAACGAGGTGCTTGCCGGTCTCCGGATCCTTCTCTTCGAAAATCTTACTCGTGATTTGAATGAGGAAAGACTCGAGCGGCCCTTCATTCCACTTCGTGAAAATCTCCGCCATCTCGTCATTCGAAATGCCGGCACGCTTGAAGATTTCGTAGGCTTCACAGATGAGCTGCATGTCGCCGTACTCGATCCCGTTGTGAACCATTTTCACAAAGTGACCGGCACCGCCTTTTCCGATGTGGGTGACGCAGGGAACGCCGTCGACCTTGGCGGAAATCGCTTCGAAAACCGGCTTGATGATCTCCCAGGAGCTCGTCGGTCCACCGGGCATGATCGAAGGCCCCTTGCGAGCGCCCTCTTCCCCGCCGGAAACACCGGAACCGATGAAAAGCAGACCCTTTTCCGCGAGGTCTTTGGAGCGGCGCTCTGTGTGGATGAAATAGGTGTTTCCGCCATCAATGATGAGATCACCGTCGTCGAGAAGAGGCACGAGGCTGTCGATGACCTTGTCGACCGCATCGCGATCATTGGGATCGCCACCGGCACTCGATTTCACGAGAATCATGACCTTGCGGGGTCGCTCGAGACTGTCGATAAAATCTTCGAGTGTTTCCGCTCCGTAGAGATTCTTGTCCGGATTCCCGGCGATGAATTCCTTCATCGTTTCCGTGGTTCGGTTGTAAACGGAAACGCGGAAACCGCGGCTTTCGACGTTCAACACCAGGTTCTGCCCCATCACGGCGAGGCCAATCAATCCAAAATCGCTCTTGCTCATCTAAAGTGTCCTTTGTTTGTTACTCGTTTGTGGCTCCCATCCTACTCACGGTGGAGCAATCGCAAGCGCTCATTTCGTTTCCTCCCCACCGCAATTTTGATGACTCCCCTGCGTTTTTCCGCTTCGATCTCCAACGAATCCATCTCTGAGGTGGAAAACCGCTTTGAACCCTCGGTCAAACACGGAGCCGATATTCGATTTCACGGAGCGGTTCGCGATTCTGAAGACGGCCGTCAAATCAGCGGGATCGAATACTCCTTCTACGAAGGAATGGCGCTGCAAGAGCTGAACCGGATCGGGGAAGCGATGATGAAAGAGTTTCCGGAGCACATGGCCTTCATTCATCACAAAGTCGGCTTTGTCGCCGCCGGAGAAGCCTCAATCATCATACGGGTCCAGACGGCTCACAGCGCTGAAGGATTCGAGATCAGCCGCGAATACCTCCGCCGGATCAAAAAAACGGTCCCGATCTGGAAAAAGCCGGTCTACCTCCCGTAGCGGAAGATGCCAA
>JARGOP010000150.1 GCA_029233965.1 Verrucomicrobiales bacterium
TGGGAATGCGGTTCTCATTTCCGACCGCATCGCGGATCACGATTTCGTTGTCGTCTTCCCGGGCAATCGCGCCCGCGAAAGCGCTTCCATCTTTCAGGGTGACGAGGGTGGTGTGATAGCCTTCCTTTATTTTCACGCTGGGCTGCAGAAGCGAATTGATGAGGTAGTCGACGGGAGCGCTGGAACCGATGCTGACCATGTCCGGACCGATGATGCCACCGGCACCTCCGATCGCATGACAGACGATGCATTGCAGGGACGCGCGGCGATAGATGGATTCCCCTTTGTGAGGGTCGCCTTCGTTCGCGATGCGATTCATCATCGCTTCCATTTCGACATCGGTCAGGGCCGTTTTCATCGGCTTGAGATCACCGGCCTTTTGCAACGCATTGACCAGTCTCTGCGGTTTGGTGGCGGCACTGCTGGCCTGCTGCATTCCCGTCAGGGCGATGAGGGAGGGCAAGGTTTTGTCTTTCAGCGCAGCCGCCAAAGCGCCCGGGCCCTGCTTGGTGGCAAGAAAGGCGGCGAAAATACCGTGGGGATCTTTGCCGTCGGGAGCGTCGGGAAGCAGTTCAAGCGCCAGTTGCGCTCCCGGAACAGGATTCATTCTGGTCCGCCCGATCACCGCAAGGGAGCGGGTCAGGAAATCAGTGGTATTGCTCTTTGCGATGGAGTCGAAAAGAGCCGCACTGGGCGGTCCTCCCAGGGCTACGAGTCCTTCCAGGGCAGCCCGGGCGCGGCCTTCATTCTCAGGAGCGTTGAGGAAGGCCTCTTTCAATCCGGCACGGGCCGATTCCAGTTTCCACAACCCGGCGAGGCCTGCGGCGCTGGCAAAAACGGCAGGATCATCGGATTGGAGAAAACGCGTTAGACGGGTTTTGTCGCCTGCCGGTTGAAGCTTGCGGAGTCGTCCCGCATTGCGAAGCGCTTCCAGCACAATTCTCTTGTGAGCAGCGGAAACATTCTCCGCCAAAGCGAACTGAAACACTTCATTCAAGTGAGCGGGCGTTCCCACTTTGGAAATCCAGTCGGCGACGTCGGCGATCTCCTGATCCGATTTCAGCTCTCCGTTCCGAAGCGCCGTAAGAATGATCGGAACCGCGATTGGCTGGTTCAGGGCACGGACCGCAAAGAGAAGCTGCCTGACATTGGTGAAAGGATTGCCCTGGTCGGTAAGGCCGGTCCATCGATCGGCGTGTTCGCGGCAGATAGACCAGATCACGAAGTCGAGGAATTCATCGACTTCCACTCCCTCCAGAGCCTGCAGTGCAGTCTTGACGGTGTCCGGCGAGTTGAGCTGGGCAAGAACACTGACCCCCCAGAGCCGAACCTGGGGATGAGGGTCTGAGGCGGCCCTGGTCGCCAGGGCAAGCGCGTTCCCGCTGTCTTCCGCCCGGTAGTAAATCGCGCGGAGAGCGGCAGCACGGGCTTTGTGGTTCTTTGATTCGAACAAGTCGGTAACCGCCTTTTCATCGAGTCGATTCAGAGCCTGGCCGGCCCAGAGGTTCCGAAGCGCTGCGAGGTCGGAATCAGCTCCTTCGGGAGCTTCGACTTTGGAGAGAGCCTCCGCCATTTCGTTGCGATCCCGGTTTCTCATCTCGACGGTGGCGAGCTGGCGGGTCCATCCTTCGGGTGAATGAAGCGCGGCAACGACTTCCTCATTGCCTGCCTCAGCGAGATTCGGTTTTTCGACGAGATCCCGGTCATCAAAGGTGATCCGCCAGATCCGACCGTGCTTTTTGTCCCGGCGGGGATCGCGGAAGTCGACCTCTCCGTGCTGGATGATCGGATTGTACCAATCCGCGATGTAGAGAGCTCCATCGGGTCCCATTTTGATATCGATGGGACGAAACGCCCGGTGCTTCGAAGACACGAGGTCTGCGATCTGCGAAGAGGTGTAGGCGCTTCCGTTGTCGGTCAGCTGAAACAAATTGATCCGGTGTCCGCGGAAGTCGGGGGCTGCAAGGGTTCCCTGCAATTCATCGGGAACGTGACGTCCGGTGAGGGCTTCGAGGCCACA